>NZ_JALKBF010000001.1:1895625-2527500 GCF_023016085.1 Aliiroseovarius sp. F47248L
CACGCAGCGGGTGACCCGGACGGCTAAGCGACTGATACAATGGCCAATACGAGCAAGCCGCCCCGAAACGCGGCAGTGCAAATCCAGGCAAGGGTTTGCGAATGAGAAATGTGCCCGATCCGTCACATGACACAAGCCCAACAGCTTGACGGTCATCCCCGGCAGGAACAAACGCCAAGCGACGCATGACCGCAGACAAGGGTTGATGGAAGACGACCGCCAGTTGACTTGGATCGCCTGTGGTTTCCTTCCGCGCCGTTTGAAACGCAGACAACGGCATCGCAACAGCGTCTTCGGCATACTGTTGAAAGTGTTGGCGTACGACGTCTTTTGCGGACGTGGTTTCCACCCCCCCTACTTTCGCAACCAGTGTGTCTATACTGGCGGAGATCTGTTCTGGCGTTGCATTATCCAGCCCCTCGAGTTCGACTAGGTGGTGGTCGCGCTGATCAAGAAAGGCTGCCAATTCTTCTCCCGGTACGACCGGGGCCATGTCGCGATCCGCGCCCGCGTCAAGATATTGAACCAAGCCTTGTGCAGCGCTGGATAAGCGCCGCCCTTCATCGCGCATGTTGCTCATGAAACGTCCCTGCCATTCTGGGTCGATATCACCGTCTCCGGTCAGGATACCGACGGTCGACCGGATTGCGGTCACAGCGGAAATAACCTCGTGCAGAGACGCAGCAAGCTCTGGGTCGTGGGTCAACCGATCGGACAAAGCTTCAACAAGTTGTTCAAGTTCGCGAATGCGCTGATGTTGGGCAGCAACCAGTGCGGACCAGCCTGGGAAGCGACCTGCGAGGTCCTCTGACCGATGTAACTCCGGTGCCATTTCGGGCATCCGTTGTCCGGCCTCGCGCAGCGCACCAAGCAGAGTGGCTTCAGCCCCCTCGCTCAGCGATCTTGGGTCCGTATTGAGTTCGCGTGCAATGTCTTGCAACAACTCACCCCCGGCCCGCCGACGGTTATGTTCGATTAAGTTCAGATAGGCTGCAGAAATACCAACGGCGGCGGCAAGCGCAGATTGCTTCTGACCAAGAAACAATCTGCGCTCACGAATACGACTTCCTGTTAGGCGGGACTGTGTCACGGCGGTTCTCTCATGGCTTCCTTGGCAGGCTTACAGCCAAGAATTTACATCTGCATCGACTTTTAGCTGCGCAATTTACAATTTTCCTAATTTATATTAAAAGCTTGGGTCGTCTTTATCTAGAACAATCACTAGCTTGCCTGTCATGTGTAAACCAACTGCTCCTCTTTTCGCGGCCAGCAATTCGCCGACTAAAACTTCCTGTTTTTCAGGCTGAGGTTGCCTTAACGTCGTGAAAATCCATCGATTGCTCAGACCCAGCATAAGGCTGGACAATGCCCTTGGCGGGTTCCCGCCGCTTCCCACACAAACATTGCGCGCAACATTCCCTTGCCGCTACAAATCCTTACAAACTAAGGTGAACTCATGATTCATCCAGGAGGATACTATGAAGAAAGCCATTATGACCCTTGCCTGTGTTGCAACGCTGGCACTGCCCGCCTGTAACCGCCCGCTAACCGATCAGGAAAAAACGATTGTTGGTGGTGTGGCCGGGATCGGCGCCGGACTGATCACTGCAAACGCCATTGGTGCAAATAAGAACTGGACCGTGCTGACCACTTTGGCCGGTGCTGCTGCAGGTCTCATGGTTGCGCGCAACTATCATACCAACCAATGCGCCTATTCGAATGGTGACGGCACCTATCGCACTCGCCCCTGCCCCGTTTGATCGTCTCGTATTGAAATTGAAAAGGCGCGTCTTCGGACGCGCCTTTTTTTGTTTCAGGTCGGTTCGGATTGCTACCTGACACCGTTTAGATTGCATTCAATTGAATTGTCACGCGACCTTTGGCAGGATGCCATAATGACGCCAATGGACCTTGCCTTCATGCACGCACCGACCGGACTTGCGCTGACCGAAAATCGGATCGTTCAGCAATGCAATCTGCGATTTGCCGAGATGTTTGGCGCAAAGGTAGACGCCTTCAACGACATGCCACTTGAGCGGTTGTACCCTTCGCTGAAAGACTACCAAAAGGTAGAACGGGTCGGGGGTGACCGGCTTAGGAAAACTGGGCGTTATGAAGACGAGCGCATCATGCGGCGACTGGATGGCGATCTATTCTGGTGTCGCGTACGTGGCACCAGCTTGACACCGGAAACTCCTTTCAAACAAGGCGTTTGGAGCTTCGCAGACCTATCCGCAGAACGCCCCGTTGTGGCTCTGACACCGCGAGAGCGTGATGTGGCGATTCTGACCTGCCAAGGCCGCACATCGAAAGAGATCGGTCTGATGCTGAACCTCAGCTATCGCACGGTCGAAGCCCATCGCGCGAGGTTGTTGCAAAAATTCGGGGCGCGTAAGCTGCCGGAATTGGTCGCGAAGTTCTCAGGTATGCCGCTTTAGCGGTTAACCATTTCTGTCTACCGCCTGTTCCCGTTAACGCTTTCGAAAGAATGCTTAATTATCTTGAAGGATGGGGACCGACTGAAGACGGAGCGAGACGATGGAATTCACGATACCAGCCTCAATGGGTGCTCAGGCAAATCTGCTGGCAAACCTACCGGTGCGTAAGCCGCCCGACAGCACGAAGGTTGAAATTGTGCCTGACGCTGGAAAGGCGCGTGCGGACATGCACAACACGGAACACCATAACACAGCTTTTCCAGCGCAGAATAAAACCGCCCCACCGACCACCAGTGTTGAGGTTGAACCGGACACCTTGGCCGGACCGCCACCCAGTTTTCAGGTCAATGTTCTGGAACTAGACCAGATGCTGCAGCAAAAACTAGCCCGACTTGAAACCGAACGTGCCAGGGGCTATCACTCTGATCGTTTTAGTGTTGCTTTTGGAAGTGGTAGCGCCGCAAAGCTTTCTCAGAATGATATCTCTTCTGTATCCACCACGGATTGAGCGGGCTGTCGAAGTTATCTTTTTGCGCAGGGCAATGCCCGTCCCAACCGCCAGCGTTTCGAAAAAAACCACAGTTCAGCTTATCGACAACACATTTTAATCGCTTTTCTCCCCTTACCTAGCGTCCTATAAGCGTTGCAATCATACATTGCCTGCGCGAACACTAGGCAAAAGAAACAAGGGTGAGGACCCATGACGAAAAAACATCATGAAAATGACGTGTCCTTCATCGAGGCACTGGCGAAAATCCTGCAAGAAAACGATCTGTCCGAAGTTGAGGTCATGCGCGACTATGGCGAGAATGACAGCCTTAATGTCCGCGTCAGCCGCGCCAAAGAAGTCGTACAGATGGCCGCACCGGCCATGACGGCTGCTCCGACTCCGGCACCTTCCCCGGCCGTCGTGGCCCCCGATGCTGGCGGCACTGCTCGCGCATCGGATGACCCGGCAAGCCATCCCGGCGCTGTCCCGTCACCAATGGTTGGCACGGTTTATCTTCAGGCTGAACCAGGCACGCCTGCCTTTGTCAGCATTGGCGACAAGGTGGAAGAAGGTCAGACCCTTCTGATCGTCGAAGCGATGAAAACCATGAACCAGATCCCGGCACCGCGATCGGGCACTGTGAAGCGCATTCTGGTCGAAGATGGTGCCCCGGTTGAGTTTGGCGCACCCCTGATGATCATCGAATAAGGGACATCACATGGCCCATTTCGACAAAATCCTGATCGCCAACCGTGGAGAGATCGCACTGCGCGTCATCCGCGGTGCGCGCGAGATGGGAATAAAAACGGTGGCAGTGCACTCGACCGCAGACGTAGACGCCATGCACGT
This sequence comes from Aliiroseovarius sp. F47248L, assembly GCF_023016085.1. Taxonomy (NCBI): domain Bacteria; kingdom Pseudomonadati; phylum Pseudomonadota; class Alphaproteobacteria; order Rhodobacterales; family Paracoccaceae; genus Aliiroseovarius; species Aliiroseovarius sp. F47248L. The sequence goes on from NZ_JALKBF010000001.1 coordinate 1,899,403, forward strand.
GCGCATGGCGGATGAAAGCGTCTGCATCGGCCCACCGTCCAGCACCGACAGCTATCTGTCGATCCCCGCAATTATCGCAGCCTGTGAAATCACGGGTGCGCAAGCAGTTCATCCGGGATACGGCTTTTTGTCCGAGAACGAACAATTCGTTCAGGTTCTGGAAGACCACGAGATCACGTTCATTGGCCCGTCCGCGGAACACATCCGCATGATGGGTGACAAGATCACCGCGAAGGAAACCGCGATCAAACTGGGCATTCCGGTTGTGCCGGGATCCGACGGCGGAGTGCCCGATGTCGCAACAGCCCGCAAACTGGCCGCCGAGATGGGCTATCCCGTGATCGTCAAGGCCACCGCCGGTGGCGGCGGTCGCGGCATGAAGGTCGCCAACTCCGAGGCCGAGATTGGCACCGCCTTCTCGACGGCGCGTTCTGAGGCGAAAGCCGCCTTTGGCAATTCGGAAGTGTATATGGAAAAATACCTTCAGAAGCCGCGCCACATCGAGGTGCAGGTGTTTGGCGATGGCCAAGGCGGGGGTGTGCATCTGGCGGAACGGGATTGCTCGTTACAGCGGCGCCACCAAAAAGTCTTTGAAGAAGCTCCCGGCCCCAGCATCAGCCCCGAAGAACGCGCCCATATTGGCGGCATTTGCGCCAGGGCAATCGCTGAAATGGGTTATCGCGGTGCAGGCACAATCGAGTTTCTTTATGAAGATGGCGAGTTCTTTTTCATCGAAATGAATACCCGCTTGCAGGTGGAACACCCCGTAACCGAAGCCATTTTCGGCGTCGATCTTGTACGCGAACAGATTCGTGTGGCCGAAGGCATGCCTCTGTCGTTTGGGCAGGACGAACTTGAAGTGAACGGCCACGCGATCGAGATCCGCATCAACGCTGAACGCCTGCCCAACTTCGCCCCCTGCCCCGGCAAGATCACCCAATACCATGCCCCCGGCGGGCTGGGTGTGCGGATGGACAGCGCCCTTTATGATGGTTATTCCATTCCGCCCTATTATGACAGCCTCATTGGAAAACTGATCGTGCATGGCCGTGACCGAACCGAAGCACTCGCCCGGCTTCAGCGCGCCTTGGGTGAGTTGATCGTTGATGGAGTCGACACCACTGTGCCCTTGTTCCACCAACTGTTGGCGGAAGAAGATATTCAAACCGGCAACTACAACATCCACTGGCTGGAACGCTGGCTGGAAAAAAATCTGGGCTAGGGGCCATTGGCCACGCCCCACGATCCACCGCCCTTAAGCGCCGAACTTCTTCTGCGCGCCTATGCGATGGGTGTGTTTCCCATGGCCGAAGGTCGCGACGATCCGCGTGTCTTCTGGGTCGACCCGGAAGCGCGCGGGATCTTTCCCTTGGATGGATTTCGGATCTCGCGCAGTCTTGCGCGCACCATTCGACGTTCTCCGTTCCAGGTCGCGCTGAACAGGGATTTTTCGGGCACGGTGGCAGGCTGTGCTGAGCGTGATGAGACCTGGATCAACACCACCATCTTTGATCTTTACTCTCAACTGCATCACATGGGCCATGCCCATTCGCTGGAACTGTGGGACGGCGACGCGCTTGTGGGAGGTGTCTATGGCGTGACACTGGGACGGGCGTTTTTTGGTGAAAGCATGTTCTCGCGCCGTCGAGATGCGTCAAAGATTACACTGGCCTATCTTACCGTTCACCTAGCGAATACGGGCTTCGGGCTGTTTGACACCCAGTTCCTGACCCCACATCTGGCCAGCTTGGGGGCGGTCGAAATTCCCCGCAAGTCCTATCACGATATGTTAGAGAGTGCTCTTTCGCATGGCGCCGCCGACATCACGTCCAAACCACTACCCGACGTTCAATCTGTTGTGCAGCGCAGAACCCAGACGTCATACCGTTGATGATCCAGCGCGTTCAGCGCCGGGGATGATGCGACCATCCAACCTTCAAACGTGGTCTGGTCGTCGTTCCCATCACGGATCACAAGCCATGCATAAGCATCACCAGACGGGTTATCCGTGGGATAGCGGCATTCACCCAACGTGACGCGCAGCTTGCCCAGTTCAACTGTGTCGCCGACCTTCATCGAAAAGTCGATTGGCGTGCCAGAGACCTTGTCCAGTCCACGCAACATCGCACCAGATGCCTTGCCCGTCTGGGCGCAGGCGGAAACCGCACTGGCAAACAGCAAAAAGGCCGTCGTGGCAGCGCGAAGGATCACTTCGTGTCCTCACTTCCAGCAACGTATTTCAGCAGCAGTTGGACAAGACTGACAGACCCTTGGGTGTCCTCGATCTCAGCCCCAGGTTCCAAGTTGAAAGGCGATCCGCCTGGCAACAACTCTACATATGATCCGCCAAGTAGCCCTTCCGACGAAATGATGATCGACGTATCATCAGGCAACGCCACATTGGATTGGACCGTAAACGCGGTGTCCGCACGATAGGTTTCCGGGTTCAGTTCGATGCCGGTAACAGTGCCAACCTTCACGCCACCCAAACGGACATCCGTCCCAACCGAGATACCGTCGGCGGTGCGGAACGATGCCGAATAGCTGGCACTGTCACCGGACCCGGACAGGCCCACGATTTGCCCTGCATAGAGGAAAAATCCAACAGCGGCGGCCAGGACCACGCTGCCGGTGACGACTTCTGTTGTGTGGCTATCGCTCATAGCAGCCCCTTTCGATCAGGGAATACGGGTCGGTCTGACGGCGCTGATGGCTTACTCAGGCTGCCAAGCTTCGTAGTCGCGGCGGTCGGCCGGTTTTTCCTGACGCAGCGAACCAGCGGGCGCATAGGCCAAGGGGGTGCCAGTCAGGTTGTCCTGATGTGGCTTTTCCCACGACTTGCGGACCAGCGGAGCATCCGCCGGGCTGTTGTCAAACGTGTGGTGCAGCCAGCCATGCCAGTCGGGGCTGACGCGGCTTGCTTCGGGTTCACCGTTGAAGATGACCCAACGGCGACTGTCATCGCGGTTGCGATAGAAGACGTTACCTTGCTCATCCTCTCCCACCTTCACGCCTTTGCGCCAGGTGAACAGACGAGTTCCAATGGTTTCGCGATGATACCAGGTCAGCAGGGACAAGATGAAACGCATATCAGTCTCCGGTTTTGTTCTCACTTCATATGGCGCAAGCAGACTGGAAGGTCCAGTGTTTTGCAGTCAAATGGGCGGGCTTTGGGTAAAATGCGGCAGCTTGGCGCAGTTCTTTCTCCATACGAAAAAGCCACCGCAAGGGCAGTGGCTCGATTTCGTACCATTCGGCGATCCCGTCGGGTTTGATCAGCTTGCGCTGACTTCTTCCTTCGCGGCTTCTCCATAAATGATCAACGGCTTGGCGTCTGAGGTCACAGCCTCTTCGTTCACCACAACTTCATCGACATTCTCAAGACCCGGCAGGTCAAACATCGTATCCAGCAGGATATCTTCCATGATCGAGCGAAGTCCACGCGCACCGGTCTTGCGTTCAATGGCGCGTTTGGCGATGGCCTTCAGCGCGTCATCGGTAAAGGTCAACAGCGCGTCTTCCAATTCAAACAGACGCTGGTATTGCTTGACCAAAGCGTTCTTGGGCTTGGTCAGGATGGTGACCAGGGCTTCCGCATCCAAGTCTTCCAGCGTCGCAATCACCGGCAGACGGCCCACGAATTCCGGGATCAGACCGAACTTCAGCAAATCTTCTGGCTCAAGCTCTTGAAACAGCTCTCCCACACCGCGGTCGTCATTTTCACGCACGTCCGCGCCAAAGCCCATGGCCGAACCCTTGCCGCGCTGCGCGATGATCTTGTCGAGACCCGCAAAAGCCCCGCCACAGATGAACAGAATGTTGGTCGTGTCGACTTGGAGGAATTCCTGCTGCGGATGCTTGCGCCCACCCTGCGGCGGCACCGACGCAACAGTGCCTTCCATGATCTTTAGAAGCGCTTGCTGAACACCCTCGCCCGACACGTCGCGCGTGATGGACGGATTGTCCGACTTGCGCGTGATCTTGTCGACCTCGTCGATATAGACGATGCCGCGCTGTGCGCGTTCGACATTGTATTCGGATGCTTGCAAGAGCTTAAGGATGATATTCTCGACATCCTCGCCAACATAGCCGGCTTCGGTCAATGTGGTCGCGTCCGCCATCGTGAAGGGCACGTCCAGAATGCGCGCCAGCGTTTGTGCCAGCAAAGTCTTGCCACAGCCGGTGGGGCCAATCAGCATGATGTTGGATTTGGCCAACTCAATCTCGTCACCCGCCGCCGCTGCGTGGTTTAGTCGTTTGTAGTGGTTGTGAACCGCTACAGACAATACGCGCTTGGCGTGGGCCTGCCCGATTACGTAATCGTCCAGAACCTGACAAATCTCAATCGGTGTCGGCACACCATCTGCGGCTTTTAAACCCGTCGATTTGGTTTCTTCGCGAATAATGTCCATGCACAGTTCGACACATTCGTCGCAAATGAACACGGTCGGCCCCGCGATCAGCTTTCGCACTTCATGTTGGCTTTTGCCGCAGAACGAACAATAGAGTGTGTTCTTGCTGTCGCCGGAAGAATTATTCGCCATCATTTCGTCCTATAGGGTTCACACCGGAACCCGGTTTGCGCCCGATCGAGCGGCCTTTGCTACCGTTACCGCAAGTCTAGGGCAGTGACAGGGCAGGCACAATCCGGTTTTTCCTGCGCCTTACCCGGTGTGGTAATGCCCGGTTTCAAACCGGGCAGTGCCATTATTCTTCGTCATCGCCTTTGCCGCGATTCTCGACGATCTCGTCGATATGGCCCCAATCCTTGGCTTCTTGGGGCGACATGAAGTTGTCACGCTCCAGCGCTTTTTCAACGTCTTTCAGCGCGTTTCCGGTGTGCTTGACGTAGATCTGGTTCAGTGTGTCCTTGACCTTCTGCGTCTCGGCAGCGTGGATCATAATGTCCGTGGCCTGCCCCTGAAAGCCGCCCGAAGGTTGGTGAACCATGATGCGCGAATGCGGAAGCGAGAACCGCATGCCCTTTTCACCAGCGACCGACAAGACCGACCCCATCGAAGCTGCTTGACCAATAACCAACGTGGACACCGCCGGTTTGATGTATTGCATCGTGTCATAGATCGACAGACCTGAGGTCACGACGCCACCGGGTGAATTGATGTACATCGAGATTTCTTTTTTGGGATTCTCGGCTTCCAGATGCAGAAGCTGCGCAACGATCAGGCTGGACATGCCATCATGAACAGCGCCATTCACGAAAATAATCCGCTCTTTTAGAAGGCGCGAAAAGATATCATAGGCTCGTTCGCCCCGCGATGTCTGTTCAACCACCATGGGCACAAGGGTATTGTTATAAATTTCGAGTGGATCGTGCATTTCAGCCTGCTTTCATATTCACGCCAGCGCCGTTGGATCGGCCCCTGACGCACGATGTTAGTGCCGGTAGAAAGGGGCTGCAAGGGGGGGGTGTCCCCTGCCCGACCCACATCGGCACAATCGTGACAGACATGCCTGAAACTGGTTAACATTTCCCTGATCACAGAGCGTCGGGTTCCCTGCCCAAAAAAACGGCACCCAAAAGGGTGCCGCGTTTATTTGGATGGCGGGTTGGAATCAGCCAGGGCTCATCCCACGCAGACGTTCCGAACGGCGGCGCAGAAGCTCGACGATTGTCAGCAACACGATCGACACGGCCACAAGGATCGTGGCAACCGCCAGAATGGTTGGGCTGATCTGTTCGCGCAGGCCTGTAAACATTTGCCACGGAAGCGTTTGCTGCTTTGCAGACCCAACGAAGATCACCACGACCACCTCGTCAAACGATGTGATGAAAGCAAAAAGTGCCCCCGAGATGACACCCGGCAAGATCAGCGGCATCTGCACGCGAAAGAACGTCGTCACGGGGTCAGCCCCCATGTTTGCCGCAGCCCGTGTCAAGGACCGGTCAAACCCGACCAGAGTTGCCGTTACGGTGATGATCACGAAGGGAATTCCCAACGCGGCGTGGGCCAGCACGACACCCCAATAAGTCCCCGCAAGGTTGATTTTGGAATAGAAGAAGTACATGCCAGCCGCCGAAATGATAAGAGGCACAATCATCGGTGAGATCAGAATGGCCATGATCGCCCGGCGTGCAGGTACATGCGGCTGGCTAAGACCGATAGCGGCCAATGTGCCAAGCGACACCGACAGAACCGTCGCCACCGGTGCAATTTTGATCGAATTCCACATGGCATTTTGCCAATCAGGGTTCGAGAAGAAATCGCGATAGTGCTTTAAGGAATACCCTTCCGGATCCAGCCGCAGCATCTCTGGCGTGAAGGTAAAGAAGTTCTCGGCATTAAAGCTGAGCGGGATCACCACGGCAATCGGCGCAATCAGGAAGAAGAAGATCAACCCACAGATCACAAGGAACGTGTAATGCCAAATGCGCTGGCCAGTCGTAGTATAAGGAGGAAGTTTGGCCATGTCCGTTACCCCAGCTTCACGTTGTCGATGCCGACGATCTTGTCATATGCCCAATACAGGACCAGAACGACCGCCAGAAGGATCGCCCCAAGTGCCGAGGCAAGGCCCCAGTTGAGCGACGTCGAGATATGGAACGCGATCTGATTCGAGATGAACGTCCCCTTGGTGCCGCCAACCAATGCTGGCGTGATGTAGTAGCCAATAGCCAGAATAAACACGAGGATCGAACCGGCACCTATGCCTGGTATAGTTTGCGGAAAATACACCCGCCAGAACGCTGTCCAATCTGTCGCACCCAGGCTTTTCGCCGCCCGCAGATAGCTGGGCGGGATGGTCTGCATCACCGAATACATCGGTAGGATCATGAAGGGCAGCAGGATATGTGTCATCGCGACAATCGTGCCGAACTGGTTGTTGATGATGATCAGTCGTGCATTGTCATCGACCAATCCAATCCAGACCAGGATATCATTTATCACCCCTTGTTGCTGCAACAGGATTTTCCATGCCGAAGTCCGAACCAGAAGTGACGTCCAGAACGGCAACAGCACAAGGATCATCAGCAAGTTCGCCTGACGGGTCGGCAGGTTCGCCAACAACCACGCGACGGGATAGGCCAATACGATGCAGGAGAAGGTGATCAGCAGCGACATCCATAGGGTCCGCTTGAGCAGATTCATATATATCCGCTCGGTTTCAGGCCGCATTTCAGCCCCGTCTGCCCCCACACGCATATCAACCGCGTTCAGAAAATATCCGGGTGTTACGGGAGGAGAATAGGTTTGAATGGTGCGCCAAATCTCGGGATCGGCCCAGTCTTTGTTCTGGTCGATCAGTTCTTCTTTCCAAGGTCCGCCGTTCTCAATATCGAACTTTTTGGCACTACGGCCCGCTTTGCGGAAGACCGATGCAATGCCCGGATATTCATAGTTCAGCCGAGAGCCGACTTTGGTATGTGTTTTCGCGGCGGCTGCGTCTTTCAAATCTGCGGCCATTGCTGCGAACGCTGCTTCGTCGGGTAATTCGCCCGAGTTGGCATCCCAAGTGGACAAAGCCTTCACGGTGCGCGGCAAAGTCTCGACAACAATCTTGTTCTCAACCGAGCGATACAGCATGTCCGCAATCGGCAGGATGAAGCTGATCAGGATGAACAACAAAAGGGGCGCAATCAGCAACAGCGCGCGCAGCTTTTGCCGCCTGAGCGCTTTCGCAAGACTGCGCTTTAGCGGTGTTCCATCTGCGGCCAGAACGGGGCCGCTCGTATCGGTCATATCGCTCATGTCATCCCTGTCAGCGTCAGCTTCTTTTCGGTCTTGATGCGGTCGAACGACCAGCACATCGTGCCAAAACTATTGTTGGTTGGTGTGGGAAGGGCCATTCGGCCCTTCCCGAAAGCCATAATTATTTGGCTAACCAAGCTTCGAACTTGGCGTTCAGATCGTCGCGGTTGTCGGCCCACCATTCATAGTCATAAACATGAACGTTGCCCGAGTTCGCGGGATCGGTCGGCATATGGGGTGCCATTTCGATGCCCAACTCGGCATGTTTGCCGACCAGCGGTGCCGACGATTTACGTGCCGGACCATACGAAATGTAAGCTGCCTGATCGGCAAGACGCTGTGTATCGGTGGCGAACTTCAGGAAGTCCATCACGCGAGCGTGGCGATCTGCAGGCAGACCGGCAGGGACGACCCAACCGTCAAGGTCGAAGGACTGCATGTCCCACAACATTTCGATCGGTTGGTCCTGTTCGGCAATCGCCGAGAACAGGCGACCATTAAAGGTCGAGCCCATCACAACTTCGCCATCTGCCAGAAGCTGGGGCGTTTCTGCACCTGCTGTCCACCAGACAACCTGGTCCTTGATGGTGTCCAGTTTTGCCAGCGCCTGTTCAACACCTTCATCGGTGCCCAGGGTGTCATAGATGGCGTCCTTATCCACGCCATCGCAGTACAACGCCCATTCCATGTTATCGATTGGACGCTTTTGCAGCGCACGCTTTCCCGGATAGGTCTCGAGGTCGAACACATCGCAAACTGTGGTCGGCGGGGTGTCCCCCACCAAGTCGGTGCGATAGCCGAACGTGGTCGAGTAAACGATCTGTGGCACAAAGCAATCCGACACCAGCAGGTCGCCAAAATCTTCGGATGCCGAGGTGCCATCCGGTGCAGCCGCCAGAGACTCGTCGTGATCCAGCTCTTCCGCCAGACCTTCGTCGCAGAGGCGCATCGCGTCTGATGCAACCGCATCCACCAGATCCCAGGTGACGTTGCCTGCCTCGTTCATAGCACGCAGTTTCGCAACGGCTTCAGCCGAGCTTTCGTCCCACGTGATGCTGACCTCGGGGTGCATTTCCAGATAAGGCTCGACATATGCCTTGACCTGGCTGGCTTGATAAGCGCCACCCCAAGAAACGAGGGTCATCTCGTTGGCCATGTCCTGCGCCGACACCGCTCCCGCGGTAACGGTCAGTGCAGAGCTGGCCAAAAGAGTCTTCACAAGTTTCATACTTTATTCTCCCTAGTTATCCCCGTTCGATTGGTCGGGTTTGCATGAACGGGTACATCGCAAACCTCTGGCTAGTATGCCCGGAGCCACCAGGCTCCGAAGCAATTCGAATCAAGCGTCCAGCGCGCGACAATCAGACGGCAACCAGCCGATCTCGATCTGTTGGCCGGGGGTCAGACGCTCAACATCAGGGGCGTTCCGGGTTTTGATGATAAACTCATCATTGCCTGCCACCCGCAGTCGGGTGCGGAAAATATCGCCCATGTAAATGAACTCGAGCACTTCGGCCTTCAGGGTGTGAGCCCCTTCCTTCAAGCGCTCTTTGTTGTACTCAACACGCTCAGGCCGGATCGACACGGTGGTCCGATCCCCGACCTTGGAGACATTGATAGGTGTTGCATCAATGATCTCGCCATCATCCAGCTTGACGATGCAGGTATTGCCTTTGATCTCGGTCACCACGCCTTCCAAGGTGTTGTTTTCACCGATGAACTGGGCAACAAAGCTGTTTTCCGGCCGCTCGTAAAGCTGATCGGGCGGTGCAAGCTGTTGAATGCGTCCATCGTCGAACACGGCCACGTTGTCAGACATGGTCAACGCTTCAGTCTGGTCGTGGGTCACATACACCGTGGTGATACCCAACTGGTGCGCAAGGTGCGTAATTTCGAACTGCATCTTTTCGCGCAGTTGCTTGTCAAGTGCGCCAAGCGGTTCGTCCATCAGCACCAACTCAGGCTCAAACACCAAAGCGCGTGCCAAAGCCACACGTTGCTGTTGTCCACCCGACAACTGAGCCGGGCGACGTCCACCGAAGTCACCCATTTCAACCATGTCCAGAGCGCGTTTGACTTTTGCCTCGCGGTCGGTTTTTCCGATCTTGCGCACTTCCAACGGGAAGGACAGGTTTTCAGCAATCGTCATGTGCGGGAACAGCGCGTAATTCTGGAAAACCATCCCGATGCCGCGCTTATGAGGTGGAATATTGTTGATCGGCTTGCCGCCAAGCCGAATATCTCCGTGCGTCGCGGTTTCGAAACCGGCAAGCATCATCAGACATGTTGTTTTACCAGACCCCGACGGCCCAAGCATGGTAAGGAATTCGCCCTTGGCCACTGAGAGGTTCAGGTCTTTTACAACCAGCGTCTCCCCATCATAGCTTTTCTGGACACGATCAAAAACGACGAACTCGTCGTTGGAAGCTGCATCAGCCAAGTGACCCCCCTGGTCTATGTTTTTCTTTTCGTTTGTTGGGCATAAGCCAACACGAACCTAACGTGAATATCAACAGGAAATCCGCAGGCTGTCGCGAAGTTTATCGCCGCGACAGCCCTAGCCTCTAACTAAATATGACGGTTTCGCGGTTTGATCCCGACACTTTTTGTGATTTTCGCGTCATACTGGCACGATGTTATGTTCGGGTCCGTAAGGAAAGCCGGTAATGTTCTCGGCATCCGTTTCGCCCACAACAAGAATGTCGTGCTCACGATAACCTCCCGCACCGGGTGTGCCTTCGGGCAAGAACAGCATGGGTTCCATTGAAACGACCATTCCCGGTTCAAGCACGGTGTCGATGTCTTCGCGCAGCTCCAACCCGGCTTCGCGGCCATAATAATGCGACAGCACACCGAAGCTGTGCCCATATCCGAACGAGCGATATTGGAGAAGCCCTTCACTTTCGAAGAACTTGTTGATCTCGGCGGTAATGCCCGAACAGGTTGCACCCGGTTTGATCAGCGAAATACCCAACTCATGCGCAGCGACATTGGCTTCCCAAATGCGCAGGCTTTCCTTGTCGGGTTCACCAATGAACAGGGTGCGTTCCAACGCGGTGTAATAGCCCGAGATCATCGGGAAGGTGTTCAGCGACAAGATATCGCCAGCCTCCAGTTTGCGAGTGGTCACCGGATTGTGGGCGCCGTCAGTGTTGATGCCTGATTGAAACCAAACCCAACTGTCGCGAATTTCGCTGTTGGGATGGGCGCGGGCTATCTCTTCTTCCATTGCATCACGACCCGCCATAGCGATGTCGATTTCACGCGCACCAACGCGAATGGCGTCTCGAATGGCTTCGCCGCCGTGGTCGGCAACACGTGCCCCTTCGCGGATCAAGGCAATCTCTTCAGCCGATTTCAACATCCGCGCGGTCATGGTGTCCGGGGCAATGTCCGTGAAGCTGGCACCTGTCAGAAACTCTTCGGCCAGTTCGCGCTGTGCCAATGTCAGGTGGTCGCCTTCGATCCCAATCGATTTAGCGCCGCCCATCACGTCTTTCACAGCGCGCCAGTAGTTGTTGCGCTCCCAGTCTGTGTAAATGACGTTATCGCCAAAGCTGCGCCGCCAAGGTTGGCCAGCATCGATATTCGCGGACACAGTTGTGCAGCGATCCGCCGTCACAACGCATCCATAGGGTCGCCCGAATGAACAATACAGAAAGCCTGAATAATAGGCGATATTGTGCATCGAGGTGAACAGAACCGCATCAACACCACGAGCGGCCATGATGCCGCGCAAGGTTTTCAACCGGCGCTCGTATTCAGCTTTCGAGAAGGGCAGCGGGGCTTTTTCACCATTCTCACAAACAAAAAACTGGGTGCGTGACATGTCTCAAGTCTCCGTATTCCGAGGCCGAGATATATGTGCCCGGCCAACCAAACCCCCCGGCGTGCAGGGCAGTTGATCTCCGGACCTTGCGTCGGCGGCGGGCCGATGCGCAGGGCAGCGACGCCATCGCTGCGGATGGCAGGATCATTGGCGACCCCGCGCCTTTCTGTCAATTTTAAAGTTCGCTTTTCATGTCAACAGGCCGCATTTTTTGCAGTCTACGAGGCTAATGGATGCAACATGACCTTCATGCGGTAATTTTTTGTAGCCGTGGTGAACCGACTTGCTGGATTGGCCACGTGATTCCTTGAAGCAAGCAATCCATGACCGCCGCATGCCTGAACTAAGGATGCACCTCTATCCCATCGCCTGATATACGAACGACTGACAACCGTCCCGTGTGATACGCGCCCGTGTCAATTGAAATGCGCCCGTCAGCGCAACGAACTTCTGGCACAATCGTATGGCCATGCACGACCCACTGATCGTCTGATCGCGTCAGTTTGCGAAAATCCGGGTGGCCCCACAAAAGAGCCATGCGGTCTTGCCTGTCCATATCAACAATGGGGTCCGCTCCGGCATGTGTCACCCAGACATTTCCCGCGCGCCAGACCAACGGCCGTTCGCGCAGCCACGCCACCAGTTCCTTCCCCATAGCCTGTTGCAGACAAACGCGTATGTGCGTGACCTCGTCCGTGGTCGAAAGATTGGCAGAAAAGTTGACCCCGAAACTTTGCAAGGTCGCGTCGCCTCCGTTCCGAAGCCAAATGCTGTGATCCCGCAGCGAGCCGTCCAGAAAGCCTAATAGCATGTCTTCGTGATTTCCCAGAAGGCACACGACCTGATCGGGGCTGGCGGATTGCAGCGTGTACAAGTGGCGCAACACCTCGGCACTGTTTGGCCCACGATCGATGTAATCTCCGACGAACACCACCGTTTGATCCGGCCAATCTGCTGCGATCCTTTTCAGCGCATCGGTCAACAGGTCCATCCGACCATGAATGTCGCCGACCACACAGAAAGGGGCATCAGGCAGAAATGGCGCATCAAACCTAGATGCACTGGCTTTGGACATATCTCGGCTTCGACGCCTCAACCAACGCATGGGCGTTTTGCTTTCCTTGTTTCAACTTCCACTTTTCAACCTTCACGCAGTGTTCGCCATGATATGACATTAGGACGACCTCAACCCGGATGACCAGTACCCTGCCCCATGCACGGGCTTATCAGGGATTGACGTTTTTGACTGGCAATAATGCGACGTCCACTGACAACTCCTCTGCGACTCATCTAATTCAACAGACCAAAATGCGGATAGGTACACCGTGTGGTCGGCGCAATCACACCATTTTTGATATCCATACTCGGCGATTTCCCGACACTTCGGCACCCGTGCTTCTTGACTGGCACAAGATTGCCGACCTTGGCCATGAAAATAGGCGTCGGATCGCCCAACCGGCCTACCCCGACCGAGATGACTCCTCATTCCTTCGGTTTCGCCCTTTTAAGCCCCAACCACTCACGGAGACAAAACGACCATTCGGATCTGCTGATCAGGCGAAGCCATCAGCACCCAGTCTTAATTCGTTTCCAACCATATCCACGGCGCGTCGCCTGATCAAAGCGATACGCCTGCTGCCATGTCTGACCAAAACGGAGCGGAAATGACCGATCCAAGACACCAATCCCGCGAACTCAGCCAGACTTTGGCAGGGTTTCGATACGAACTTATCGGCGTTGCCATTTTTAGTGCTGCGGTCAACCTGCTGATGCTGACTGGCCCGCTGTTCATGCTGCAGGTCTATGACCGCGTGTTGTCCAGCCGATCATCAGCAACGTTGGTCGCCCTGTTTGGCCTTGTTTTGTTCCTGTACACTCTGATGGGGTTTCTAGATCATGTCAGGGGACGCGTTCTGGCGCGCGTCGGCGCTGGGTTTCAGTCGGCGCTGGACCGCCGCGTGTTTGACGCTGTGTTGCGACAGGCCGAAGACGCCGATCAGCGGTCACGGCCGGCGAGCGGTCTGCGTGATCTGACCAGTATTCAGTCATTGCTCGCCTCTCCTGCTTTGACCGCGCTTATTGATCTTCCCTGGGCACCGGCGTTTCTTGCGCTGTTGTTCATTTTCCATCCGATGATGGGGTGGTTTGCGCTGGCCGGTGGATTGGTTCTGTTCATTCTGGCTTTTGCCAATCAACGCGTCAGCAATGCCGCCCAATCCGAGGCGAGCCAACTATCGGCCCAAGCCGATGGCCGCACCGATTATATGCGCAAATCCATCGAAACGGTTCAGGGTCTTGGTATGAAAGAGCCGCTGGCCAACGGCTGGAGTGAGGTTCGCCGCAACGCGTTGAGCAGTCGGATATTTGCCGCCGACAAACGCGGACGTCTGACGGCGGCCACCAAAGCCTTTCGGCTGCTGTTGCAGTCCGGCATCCTTGCCTTGGGGGCATGGCTGGTGCTGCGTGGCGAACTGACACCCGGTGCAATGATTGCGGGTTCCATCCTTCTTGGCCGAGCGCTGGCCCCGGTCGAGCAATCGGTCGCGCAATGGGGCGTTTTTCAAGCCGCAGCACAAGGTTGGCGATCACTGCGCGCTGTCTTGACCTCGACCCCGCCCCGCCCTGCACTCATGCCGCTTCCAGCGCCTGAAAGCCAAATGCAGGTCAAAGGTCTAGCCGTGGCACCGGGTGGCGTTACGAAGCCCTTGTTGATGGGTGTCAGCTTTGACATTCAACCCGGCGAAGCCGTCGCCGTTATCGGTCCCAGTGCGGCAGGTAAATCCACCTTGGCCAAGGCGTTGACTGGGGTCTGGCCGCCCCGTGCTGGGGAAATCCGCTTGGGCGGTGCAGATCTTCATCAATACGCGCCAGACCGACTTGGCCGTCTGTTGGGATATCTGCCACAAGACGTGGTGCTGTTCCCCGGCACGGTCGCACAGAATGTGGCGCGGTTTGACCCCGATGCCGACCCTGAGGATATCGTCAAGGCCGCCCGTGCTGCCGGGGCGCACGATCTGATCCTTGGTCTTCCCAATGGCTATGACACGGTTATTTCCGACGGTGGTAGCCGACTGTCTGGTGGTCAGCGCCAACGCGTTGGGCTGGCCCGTGCGTTGTTCGGGAACCCCGCGGTTCTTATCCTCGACGAGCCAAACTCCAGCTTGGATGACAGCGGGGTTCGATCACTTAATCAGGCGATCGCAGACGCGAAAGAGGCTGGTCAGGCGGTCCTGATCATCTCGCACCGCCCCTCGGCATTGGCGCAATGCGAGCGGGTGCTTCTTATAGACAACGGAAAGATGCGTGCCTTCGGCCCGCGCCAGGAAGTCCTGGACAAATTCGTCAGAAAAAGCCCGGCCGTCGTGCCGGCACAGCAGGGTCGGAGGCTTGAACATGCCCAGTGATTGGAATGCGAAAACATACGTGGCACAGGGCATGTGGGCGTTGATCATCGGCTTTGGTGGTCTGGTGGCCTGGGGGGCTTACTCGACCATAAGCGCGGCGGTTGTGGCATCGGGCTATGTCGAGGTCGACCAGCGTAAGCAAGTTGTTCAACACCCCGATGGCGGTGTGGTCGCGGACATACTTGTACGTAACGGCGACACGATTAAAGCAGGAGAATCCATCATCCTTTTGGATGATGCAGAACTGCGGTCCGAGCAAAACATCATCAGCCACGCCCTGTTTGAAGTGCAGGCAAATATCGACCGTCTGTCCGCCGAAGCGGTCGAGGCAGGGGAAATCACGTTCCGCCCAGCGCTGCTGACGGATGCCAAGCACGATCCCGATCTGCAAAGCATTCTAGACACGCAGCAGACGCTGTTTGAAACGCGCGCCACAACGCTTAGTCAGACAGACGATCAACTGCGCGAACGGCGCGCGCAATCCGAAGCGTCCATTGTCGGATTGGAAAAGCAACTGACGGCCAATCGCGAACAGGCCGAACTGATGAACAACAACCTGAAAACCTTTCAGGATCTGTTGGACAGGAACCTGACCGAGCGGTCGCAGGTTCTGGAACTGCAAAAACAGGTGGCCCAGATCAACGGCCTGACCGGCGAGACCGAGGCACAAATCGCAGCCACCAGGAACGCCATCGCGGGTTACGAGATCGAGCGTTTGAAAGCCCGTTCGGAACGACAGGCAAGTGCACAAGAAGAGCTTCGCAACCTGCAACCACGCGAGGCAGAGATGCAGGAGAAACTGCGCGCCGTCGAAACACGACTTTCCCGGCTGAACCTGAAGGCGCCAGTGGATGGCGTGGTCTATGGCATGACGGTATTTACCGTCGGTTCTGTCGTGCCTGCCGGTGGCGAAGTGGCCGCCATCGTGCCGGACAACAGCCCGTTGATCGTGTCCGTTCAGTTGGCCCCAATGGAAATCGACAGGGTAACTGTAGGGCAAGAGGCCGTGTTGAAATTTCCGGCATTCAATGCCCGCACCACGCCCGAACTATCGGGGCAGATCAGCCTGATTTCCGCCGATGCCATTACGGACGAACAAACCGGGCAGAGATACTTCGCAGGTGAGGTCGAAATCGACCCGGCCGCCTTCGATCTTTTGGGCGAGAACGAGATCATCCCCGGTATGCCGGTCGAGGCGTTCATCCAGACAGGAGCCCAAAGCCCGGCCTCATATCTGCTAAAACCCTTCACAGACTACCTTGATCTGGCGTTTCGCGAAGAATGAAGGCGCGTGCGGTCGGGGAACTGGCCGCGCCTGCCGCACCGCCGGGACAACATGTTCTGGTCATCTAATCCAAACTTCATCTGGACAGCCAAGATCAGCCCGCCCTAAAGTCACCGGGCGCCTTCCAAATGGAGATTCCGATGAAACCGATTTTCACAACTGCCTTGATGTTCAGCCTGTTGGGCGCAACATCCGCCATTGCCGACAACCGTTGTGCCGACGGCAAAACTCTGACCCCCGATGTTCTGACCATCGCGACGGGAAACCCAGCCTATTACCCGTGGGTGATGGATGACGACCCGACAAGTGGGGCTGGTTTTGAAGCCGCTGTCGCCTATGAGTTGGCCAAGCGTATGGGGTTTGAGAAGGATGCGGTGGTCTGGACCCGCGCGACTTTTGATCAGTCGATCCAGCCGGGCGCAAAAGAGTTCGACGTGAACCTGCAACAATTCTCGATCACGGAAGACCGCGAGAAGGTCGTCGATTTTTCCGAGCCCTATTATTCTGCCGCCATGGCCGTTCTGGTGCGCCAGCCAACGGTTGATGGTGGTGC
This sequence comes from Aliiroseovarius sp. F47248L, assembly GCF_023016085.1. NCBI lineage: Bacteria > Pseudomonadati > Pseudomonadota > Alphaproteobacteria > Rhodobacterales > Paracoccaceae > Aliiroseovarius > Aliiroseovarius sp. F47248L. Next base: position 1,916,183 of record NZ_JALKBF010000001.1, read on the forward strand.
AACAGCTGAAATCGGGTCGCTGAAAGATCTTAAATGGGGCGTCATGGCAGGAACCACGGCGCTTGAAACTGTCAACTCGGCAATCGCGCCTGCTGACACGCCGCTTTTATACGACGACAATGTGAACGTCGTTGAGGCGATGAAGGCAAACCAGATCGACGCGGCCTTGTTTGACCTTCCGACCGCACTTTATCTCAGTGCTGTGGTCTTGGATGACGGTGCACTGTTAGGACAGTTCGCCGCCGACCGTAGCGAAAACCCCGACCAATTCGGCATCCTGATGGAAGAAGGAAGCCCGCTGAAAGCGTGCGTGGATGAAGCATTGTCAGCCATGAAAGATGACGGGACGCTTGCCGCCATCGAGGCCGAATGGCTGCAAGAAACCACCGGCGTTCCGCTGATCAAGTAACGACACATTCCATGAAAACGACAAGCGCGGGCCTTACGGCCCGCCAAATCTATGAACAAAAGGCGCGACGCAAATCAGTGATGATTGCGACGCTGAGCACCATTCTTGTGGTGGGTTTGATTGTCATTCTACTGCCGATGACACCGGGCTGGGACCGGGTGCGCAGCAGTTTTTTCGATTGGGAGATCTTGGCGAAGACCTTTCCATCACTTCTGTCAGCCTTTCGTTGGGATGTTGCCATCTTCTTGTGGTGTACCCCCATCATCGCAATACTTGGCCTGCTTATCGCGCTGTGTCGCGATGCCCGTGCGCCAGCCTTGTTCCCCCTGCGCATATTCGGCGTGCTTTACACTGACATTTTTCGCGGCGTCCCTGTGATCCTGATCGTGTTTCTGATCGGCTTCGGCGTCCCCGGTCTTGGCCTGCAACGCCCATGGAACAGCCCCTATATCTGGGGTTCGCTTGCGCTGATCCTTACCTATTCCGCCTATGTGGCCGAAATCTTCCGCGCCGGCATTGAAAGCGTCCATGAAAGCCAGCGGGCTGCAGCCAAATCGCTGGGACTGTCACATTCCGACATCATGCGCTACGTGGTCCTGCCGCAGGCAATCCGCCGCGTGGTGCCGGCCAATATGAACATGCTCGTCGCGTTGCAAAAAGATGTGGCGCTTCTGTCCTTCATCGGGCCGGTTGAGCTTCTGCGGCAAGCCGGGGTGCACAAGTCCCTGTTGGCAAATTTCACACCCTATGTTGGGGCGGCGATCATTTTTCTTGCAGTTACCATCCCTGTGACCCGCTTTGCCGATTATCTGATCGCAAAACAGAACAAGGCTCGCAGTTGATGTCTATTCTTCGCCTGTCAAATGTCACCAAATCGTTCGGGCAAACAGCCGTGCTGCGTGGCATTGATCTTGAGGTCAACGAAGGCGAGATGATCTGCCTGATCGGGGCCTCAGGCTCGGGTAAATCCACCCTCCTGCGCACGATCAACCTGCTTGAACCGATTGACGATGGCGAGATCTGGTTCGACGGGCATGACATCTCGCTGCCTGATATCGCTCCGCAGCCCGTCCGTCGCAAGATCGGGCTGGTTTTTCAGAGCTTCAATCTGTTTCCACATATGACTGCAGTCGAGAATGTGCTGTTGGCCCCGTCGCGCGTGTTCCAACGATCAAAGAAAGACCTTCTGCCCAACGTAACCCGGCTTTTTGAACGGTTCAATTTGAAGGATCGGATGAATGCCTATCCGGATCAGTTGTCAGGAGGGCAACAGCAGCGTGTCGCAATCGTCCGCGCGTTGGCGATGCAGCCAAAAATCATGCTGTTTGACGAGGTCACTTCGGCCTTGGATCCGGAGTTGGTCAGCGAGGTATTGGAGACGTTGCTAAAGCTAAAGGCCCAAAGCATGACCATGATCTTGGCCACGCATGAAATGGGTTTTGCAAGGGAAGCTGCCGACAGGGTTTGTGTTCTGGATGGCGGCAAGATCATTGAGACAGGTACACCGGATCAGATTTTCAATGCCCCACAAACGAAACGAGCGAGAGAGTTTCTGGCCTCGGTCATATAACTGCTTTCAGCAGATTTTTAGCTATCGTTCATTCACACCTTTGCCTGAAAATATCTTGTCCCGAAACCGGTCAATACGGGCCAGTCGCGTTTCGGATTTTTTCGCAGAGCTGAGATTGATTACATAGCTTCGCCGCCGACCGGGTGTCAGCGCCTCAAAGGCCGCAGCAAGCTCGGGGTCGGCTGCAAATGCATCAACCAACTCGTCTGGAAGATCGAATGTGACATCCGTTATAGGTGGCCTAACGCCTGCGTCCGCATACGTAATCGCTTCGGCCAGGTATGACTGGACAATTAGTGCCATAGCGGCAACCTGTTCTTTCTTGGAAAATCGGATAAGGCAAGGATATCGGGTATTTGGCCCCGGCTTTTCAAGCACATTTTCCGGGTCTTTCATAAGTGCCGCATTGAAGAATGTAAGGCGAAAGTCCTTTTGGAAGGCCCCGATAATCGCGATATTTCGATCACCCCGCAGAAAACAAGGATGACCCCATTTCAAACTTTCTGACAAACCAGCGCCACGACACAGGCGACGCAAATCGCGCAAACCGTCGACCCAAATACGTGTAGAACAGTCAGGCGTCGCGAAACGCTCGCAACGTCCACACCCGTGCACGAAGTAATCTTCTATATCTGTGATCATACCTGCCAAACCTATGTCAGCCCGTGCTGCCAAAGATTACTGTATTAGGTGCCCGCAGTGCAAAACCTCACAGGCAAATTGAACGGACTGCAGTCCTATCCCAGTTCATTCAAGATAGACTTGCGTGCCAAGGCAATAACGATCAACGACACACCATTCGAAATCAGCTCAATCGCAAGATAGACACCCAGGACCACTGCTGCCGATTGCGGGAAATTCGAGAAGATCATCAATGCCAGAATGATTGAAAGCGCCGCGGACAAGACCATGATCCAGCGGAATGGCCGAAACTCAGCCTGAAACGCCAGAAGCAGACGAAACAGACCAGCCACCATCAGCAAGATCGCTATTATGTAAGTCAGGGCCAGAAGACCTTGAAGCGGATTAGCCAGCAAATTGATACCCAACAACAGGAAGAGCAGCCCAAACAGCAAAAGAAATATGCGTGCGCCCCAGCCTTGGTCACGAAACGCCGAGAACGCGACAATCAGGCCAATCAACAGGAAAGACCAACCGACAAGTATTTCAGCAGTCAGTGATGCAGCAAGTGGATTTGTCAGTGCTAGGACACCTCCGACGATCGAGATTACGCCGGCGATCATCCAGAAAACCCAGTGTTTCATAGTTCTACCCTTTCAGTGATAAACTCATGCTTCACAGCAGCCACTCGATTGGCAGCACGCCCAGAACCAAGAAAGCCAAGCGCTGGAGTGCCGTTGAGCCGGGTTCATCTGTGTGCAGGATCGTCTGCCCATCTTCTGTTTTTTCACGCCATACCAGGTCATGTTCGGATGAGATTTCGGGTTGATAGCTGACATCCTGCACGGGGCCGTCGAATCCGCCACTCACCCGGCGTGCAAGGGTCGGGCTGTCGATCAGGAAGCCCATCTCACAATTCAATGTTGCAGATCGCGGGTCGAAATTGAACGACCCAATGAAGACCCGCTTTTGATCCAACGCAAATGTTTTGGCGTGCAGGCTAGCCCCAGACAGTCCGAAGGGCATGGTTTGAAGTTCCGCCTCTGACGACCCGCCTCCGCGCAGCTTGAGTTCGTAAAGATCAACACCGGCTGCCAACAGATCAGTTCTGTATTTTGTATAGCCAGCATGGACCATCAACACATCCGTGGTGTTCAGGGCGTTGGTCAGAATACGAACATACTTGCCGTCTTTGGCAAGTGCCGTGAACCATTGGGTTCCCTGGCGTCCTGGGACAAAATAGGCCGACACAAGATCAAGACGCTTTTCAACTTTACCCATGATTTCACCCAACCGCGTGATCATAAGTTGGTCGCGCGTGGCAATCCCCAATCCCTTCACGGGGTCGTCGGTCACAAGTTGGACATCAGTCCATTCCAAGGCAACATTTCCTTGCGCAAATTTTCTCGCGCTGGCACTCGTTTGCTCCAAAAACACAGCTGCATCATGACTGTCCCGCACCTGGGTGACACGGGACTTGAACGCCTCGATGTCACCGGGTTCGTCAATGATTGTCTCAACCCCAAAGACAGACTGGCTGTTCCAATAATCATCAAATGCCGACGACGTTTCCGCAACCACCGTCCCCGCCGCCAACACATCCATGTCGATATAGAAATTGTCATCGCCAACTTCAAAATACTCGTCACCTATGTTGCGGCCTCCGATGATCGCAACCGATCCATCAACGATCAGGGCTTTGTTGTGCATCCGACGGTTCATGCGAAAGAAATCGAAGGAATACCCCAACAGTTTCGGAGTGCGTATGGTCGATGGATTGAACAGCCTGATCTCGAAGTTGTTCAGGGAATTCAGCGTGGCCATGATGCCGTCCAACCCCGGCACACCATTGTCGTCCAGCAACAGACGCACCCGTACTCCGCGTTCGGCTGCCTTGCGCAAAGCTTCGAACATAAGAATGCCCGAGATGTCGTCGTGCCAAATATAGTATTGAACGTCGATCGAGTGTTCAGCAGCGTTGATCAGAGCAAGCCGGCTTGAGATCGCGTCGTGGCCGTTTTCCAACGGCAATACACCACTTTTGCCGAGGTGCGCCTGATTTGCAGAGCTAACCCGCGCGCCGAGCGTGGTTGAAATATCATGCGGTAAAGCCTGACTGAAGGGACGTTCGGATATATCCGGTAGATGGAAGACGAGGCGTGCGATTAAAACCGCGATACTCAGCGTCAAGACAACCTTGAACAGACGAATAGCAAACCTCTTCATAGGTATATGTTAAGTTTGCATGTTCGACCTGTATAGATAAATCTGGCTGGCCGTCTTCCTCACTGGTTGACCTTCAACCTGTTTACTCAAAAAGGTTTTCCATTCTTTGATCTAGTTTTAGCCAATGCGAAGTAAAATAACAGCAGCAAGTTTAATTCAAAGCATATCTGCGTTAGTCCAGCTTACTGACCGAAACAAGAAACAACATCCAAAACACAGCATCGTCTCCTTCAAACAGTAAAGTTGAACTGAAGATCGTTTGGATTATGCGACGTTCAACTGAGACATTAGCCACGCTTTCGCCTGGTCTGATAGGAGTGGTGAAAGGACGTCCGCTACCATTTTGTTATAAGCTTCCAGCCAAAGCCTTTCCGGAACAGTCAATGCGTCCATAATCAACATGTCAGTTTGGATCGGGGCATAGGTCATGTTCCTGAAGGACATGAATCCGTCATCTTCCAGAACAATGTCGAAAAGGTTTTCGATCCGAATGCCGAAATGGTCGGCCTTGTAGTATCCAGGCTCGATTGACAGCACCATTCCGGGCGACAGATCAACCGGACTGACAGGTTTGCCAATGCGCTGGGGGTGTTCGTGAACCGACAGACGGTGGCCAATGCCGTGCCCTGTGCCGTGGTCATAATCCAGACCCAGATCCCACAAGGGACGGCGACAAATCGCGTCAATGTGATGGCCCTGCGTGCCTTGCGGAAATCTAAGGGTTGCCAATGCATAAAACGCTTTGAACACCGCCGTATAGGCGCGGTCATACCCGTCGGGGCGCTGGCCAAATGAAAAACTACGTGTCGCGTCGGTTGTGCCGGTGTCATATTGCCCACCGCTGTCCAGAAGATAGGGATTCTCGGGCAAAATCTGTGCGTTGCGATCAGGTGTGGTTGCGTAATGGCACATCGCCGCATTTTCTGCCGCCGCCGAAATGGAATTGAAACTTTCGCTTAGGAAGCCGGGACGGGCTTTGCGAAACTCAAGGATTTTATCCTCGGCCTCGCGTTCGGATAGGGGGTTACCTGCTGCGGCGCGGGCGGGCACCTCTTGCGCCAGCCATGCGCTGAATTCGGTCCACGCGACGCCATCCTGTATGTGGCAGGCGCGCAGCCCTTCGATCTCGGTCGGGTTTTTATGGGCTTTGGTCAAAGTCAGTTTGCTGCATTCGCTCAGAACGCTTGCCCCAGCGCTTTCAATCACCTGCCGCACGGCCACAGGTGAGAAATCAGGGTCAATCAACACCTTATGTTCTGCGGTGATACGCTTCCCAAGGGTTGGCAACAGCACCGTTTGCGCCAGTATTTCAACATTTTCAGGCAGGTTGCTGCGATCAAAATCCCGCAGCTTTTCTGCGTTCACGAACCACGTGATATCGCCGCTTTTACTGACCAGCAGGAATGAATGCGGCATCGGGTTGAAATCCACATCCCCTCCGCGCACGTTCAAAAACCACGCGATGTTGTCGGGCTGAGTGTCGACGATGAAATCCGCCTCGGCCTGTTTTAAGTGGGCGACAAGATCATCGCATTTCTCAACGCAGCTCTTTCCCGCGAATTGCAGCGGAAATTCGGTGATCTGCGCTGTCGGTGGCGCGGGTTGATCCGGCCAGACGGCATCCACGGGGTTGTCATCTTGCGCAATCAACGCAGCCTCAATCGGATCGCAAGCAGCCTTGAACCGATCAAACCACGCAGGGGGCACATGCATCGGATCATATCCAACGCGCCAGCCCTGCCCCGCAGTTTTACTCAGCCACATTTCGGGTGGATCATCGAACAAATGGTGATGAGTAAACAACGGGCCGGCACATTCATTGCCCACCTGCACGCTGTAACGCCCGTCCACAAACACTGCGACGATGTCTTGCGTGACGATCGCCACACCAGCGGATCCGGTAAACCCTGTGATATAGGCCAGTCTTCTGTCATGCGGGGCAACATATTCGCCTTGATGGGCATCAAAGCGCGGCAGAATGAACGCATCCAGCCCACGATTTGTCATTTCATCACGCAATGCGGCAACGCGTTGCGCGGGATCGGTCAAGGCAGTGTCAGGCATCTTGGTTAATCTCTTCAACATGGTGGCAAGCAACCTCGCCCCGGCCATCTCGTGGCAAAAGGGCGGGAACCTCGCGTTTGCAGAATTCTGTGGCGTGACGGCAGCGCACGTGAAACGGGCATCCCGATGGCACGTTCAACGGCGATGGCAGCTCTCCTTCCAGACGAATTGCCTTGCCTTTGTCATCCGGGTCAAGCGACGGAGCGGCACTGAGCAAAGCCTGGGAATACGGATGCGACGGGCGCGAAAACAAGGTTTCGCTGTCACCGATTTCGACAATCCTTCCCAGATAAATCACAGCCACCCGATTTGAGACATGGCGTACCAAACGAAGATCATGTGCGACAAAAAGGATCGTCAGATTCAGACGCTCTTGCAGCTCAAGAAGCAGGTTCACCACCTGCGCCTGCACGGATACATCCAACGCCGAAACCAGTTCGTCAGCGATCAGGACTTCGGGCTCAACCGCCAATGCCCGCGCAATGGCGATACGTTGCCTTTGCCCGCCCGAAAATTCATGCGGCAGTTTGTCGGCTGCGTCCTGCGGAAGCCTTACCAGTTCCAACAACTCGGCAACGCGGGCTGGAATTTCGTCAGGCGCGCGCATCTCGTGCACGCTAAGCGCTTCTGACAGAATTTGCCCTGTCGTCATGCGCGGATTCAACGACGAATACGGGTCCTGAAACATCATCTGAACGCGCCGGTTGTAGCTGCGATCCTTCTTGGCCTCGGCTTCGAAAATATCCTGCCCGTGGTAATGGATTTGCCCGTGTTGTGGTTCGTAAAGGCGCACGATACAGCGGGCGAGTGTGGATTTCCCGCACCCACTTTCCCCAACAACACCAAGGGTTTCGCCTTTGTTAAGCTGAAGACTGACACCGTTCAGTGCGTTCACCACACGTCCGGGGCGTCGTTGCATCACATCAAACAACGTGCGCCCGAGCGGAAACTCCAGCCCAAGGTCTTCGATTGTCATTACCGGCTCGTTCATGCGGCACCTGCCTTTTCAGCGGGAACTGGGTTGAAACACGCCACACGCCGATCATCTGCAATGGCATCAAGACTTGGACGCGCGGTCAAACAGTGTTCCGTCCGGTTCTGACAACGCGATGCAAAGGCGCAGCCGACTGGCAAAGCCTCAAGGCTGGGCGGGGTGCCGGGCACCGAATACAGCTGCGTGCGTGGGGGCACATTTTGCGGCACCGACCGCATCAATCCGACCGTGTAAGGATGGCGCGGGGTGCCCAAAACCTGACGCACCGCACCTTGTTCAACCACGCGCCCCGCATACATGACGGCGACGTTTTCACAGGTTTGTGCCACCACCCCCAGATCATGCGTAACAAGGATTACGCCCATCTGCATTTCATCGGCCAATGACAGGATCAGGTCCAGAATTTGTGCCTGAATGGTAACATCAAGCGCCGTCGTCGGTTCATCCGCCAGCAACAATTTCGGACTGGCCGCAAGGGCGATGGCAATCATCACACGCTGGCGCATTCCCCCGGAAAACTGATGCGGAAACTCACCCAGACGCGAGGCCGCGGCAGGAATACCCACATGATCCAACATCTCGATCGCGCGATCCCTACGCGCAGCTCGGCTAAGATCAGTATGCGCCTTCAAAGTCTCGGTCAGCTGCATTCCCACCGTCAACAACGGGTTAAGCGAGGTCATGGGTTCCTGAAAAATCATCGCAATTTCGCCGCCGCGAATGTGACGCAGTTTGCGTTCAGGCAATGACGCGATGTCTTGGCCCATCCAGCGAACTTCGCCCGTCACATCGCCGTAACGCCGCGACAGCCCTAGGATGGACCGCAGGGTCACGCTTTTGCCCGACCCGCTTTCGCCCACAAGGCCAAGCACTTCGCCTTGCCCGACCGAAAAACTGACATCGCGCACAGCTGGCAATGCAACCCCGCCACGACGAAACGTAGTGCACAGGTTGCTGACCTCGAGGATTGGTTTTTGATCTGTCATATCTGCCCCCTCATCCGCGTGGCCGCAGAAGATCGGCCAAGCCGTCGCCGATCAGCGAAAACCCGAGACCCGTCAGAACGATGGCAACACCGGGCATCAGGCTCAGCCACCATGCGGTTGTGATGAAATTCCGCCCTTCGGCGATCAACACACCCCATTCCGCTTGCGGCGGTTGCGCGCCCAATCCCAGATAGCCAAGCGATGAGCCAAGCAGGATCGCCAACGCCATATCGGTCATCCAGTAAACGATGACCGGCGTGATTGCGTTGGGCAAAAGGTGGCGAAAGATGATGCGACGATCAGAATACCCCATGACAACACCGGCAGCGGAGTAATCATTGCCCATCTGGGCAATCACCTCAGCGCGCATCAGGCGGGCGTAATAAACCCAGCCCACCATCGTGATCGCGATATACATGTTGATCAGCCCCGGCCCCAGAACGGCAACAACGGCAATGACCAGCACAAGGAATGGAAACGTGATGATCGCATCGACAAAGCGACCAAAGATCATGTCAGCCACCCCGCGATAATACCCGACCAGCGCACCGACTGTGACGCCAATGATCAGTGCAAAGATGGTCGCCAACAACGCCATTTGCATATTGACCGTATAGGCAGAAATCACACGGCTTAGACTGTCACGCCCCAGCATGTCTGTGCCAAACGGATGCGCCCAACTGGGCGGCTGGCGCACGGCGTTATAATCAATGAAATTCGGGTCATACGGCGCAAACAACCCCGGCGCGATGGCCAGTAGAGTGGAAAAACCGATGATCGCCACACCAATCAGAAACCCCGGCTTGCGCAAGGCAAGTTGCAAACGAGTTTTTTGCGGCTTTGTGGCCTCGGATTCAGACAGGGATATGTCGCTCATGTCAGACGCATCCTTGGATCAAGCGTGCTTTGGAAAAGGTCGGTCAACAAAAAGACGACTGACACAAGCACTGCGAAGGTTAAGGTCAGCCCTTGGATCAGCGGATAGTCACGAGCAAAAATCGCCTCAAGCATCAGGCGGCCAACACCGGGCACGGCAAACACGGTTTCGGTGACAAGGGTGCCGCTCATCAGATTGCCTATGGAAAGACCCAACAGGGTGACAGTCGAAATCAACGCGTTACGCAACACATGACGACCAAGGATCAACCGGTTGGGCAATCCCTTGGCGCGGGCGAATTGGACGTATTCGGCATCCAGCACCTCGATAATCGCTGACCTGAGATTTCGCATGATGATCGCTGATGTATAAAGCGCAACGGCGACCGAAGGTAAGAACAGATGGTAAAGCCGTGCTCCGAACGAGTCGCCATATCCGCCAACGGGGAACCAACGCAGCTGGGCGGCGAGGAACGTCAACAATATCAATCCGATATAGAAGACCGGCATGGAAAGCCCGACCTGAAACACAGTGCGGATCAGCGCATCCGGCCAGCGACCACGGTTCAACGCAGCAACAAAGGCCAACGGGCCTGCAATCAGCAGCGAAAGCCCCACCGCATACAGGGTCAGAAAGGCCGTGGTGGGCAAGCGGTTAAAAATCACCTCGGTCACCGGCGCGCGCATCAGGATCGAGCGGCCCAGATCACCTTGAATGGTGTTTGTCACAAACAACCAGAACTGCACCAGCATCGGTTCGTTCAGGCCAAGACGCTCGCGGATCGCCTCTAGATCCGCATCGGATGCACGATCCCCTGCAATCGCGATGGCCGGATCTCCAGGTAGAAACCGCACCAGCACAAAGATGATGATCATCACCAGAAAGAACGTGGGGATCATCAAAAACAGGCGTTTGAGAATGTATTGAAGGGTCGCCAACCGTCCATCCTTTCCAGACAAAGGCGCACCGCCGGATCATACCGGCGGTGCTGGGTCAGATTTTAACGGCTGACGGTTGCTTCTTCGAAGATGTTGTTGCCAAGCGGGGTCTGCACATAGCCATCAACCGACGCTGAAACCGCTACTGCGAAGGGCGTTTCATACATGAACAAAAGGGGCGCAGCTTCGGCATAGATAGCCTGCATATCCGCGTATTGTTGTGCACGTTTTTCTGGGTCGATCTCGGTTTGTGAAGCTTCATAAAGAGCGTTGAATTCAGCATTGTCCCAACCCGTTCCAACCGCATTGGCCGTCGGGGTATAACCCAACCAGCCAACCACCTGACTTGGATCGTTTACATCGTTCACCCAACCATAGGTGTGAATGTCAAATTCACCCGACCGGTTTTTAGCGCCACGTGTTGGGCCGTCGACTTGTTCAACAACAAGATTAATACCCAACGGTGCCCACATTTGTTGAAGCGCGGCGAAGATGGTGCTGTCATCTGCCGACCCCGCCAATGTGGTGAATGTGATTTCCGTGCCTTTCTCAAGCCCGGCTTCAGCAATCAACGCCTGCGCCTTTTCCATATCATAGCCATAAAGCGGGCCTGGATCGGTGGCCAATTGCGTCGCTGCCGCCATCAAGGGCGATGTCATCGGCTTGCCTGCACCCTGCAAAACCAGCCCGATCAGCGCGTCCTTGTTGGTCGCATAGTTGATCGCCTGACGTACACGCACGTCTGCCAGCGGATTGGCGGAACCGTCTGCGCGCGCTTCACGCGTGTTGATCGGCGAATAGATGATCCGCGTGGACGGGAACAGGTTCATATCAATCGCAGGATCAGCATCCAATTCCGGCACGCGCGAGAACGGAATGAACTCGGCCACGTCAACTTCGCCTGATTGCAGCTTAAGGATACGTGTCGCATCATCCGGGATGATCTGGAAATTCACGCCCTCAAGATAGGGCAAGGGCTTTCCGTCCGCCCCGTCGCGCCAATAGTTTTCGTTGGCACAAAACTCCATCGAGGTGCCTTGCTCAAACCCACACAGATAGAACGGGCCAGAACCAACACCTGGGCCACCGGCTGCGAAAATAGCGGCGGATTTTTCCTGGTCTGTTGCACCTTCGGCGGCTTCAAAGACGGCTTTGGATACGATGCCCGTGGTGAACGTGGCCAGCATCGACAAAATGGTGGGATCGGGATTTTTCAAATTGATGGTAATGGCGTTGCCATCGGCCGACACGCTGTCGATGGATCCCAACAGTCCCGACCACGGGCTCAGATCAGGTTCGCGCGCGCGATCAAGCGAAAAGACAACGTCCTCGCCCGTCAACGGCGATCCGTCCGCGAAGGTTACGCCGTCACGCAGGGTCAGCGATACAGTCATCCCATCATCTGACACCGAATGGGCTTCGGCCAACCCGGCAACAACGGAGTTACCATCAGCACTCGGGCGCAATAAGGTGTCGAACAAGCTGCCGACCATCCAGATATCGGGGTTGCGGTCTGCATAGATCGGGTCGATCAAGTTCGATCCGTCATATCGCGCGAAATTCAAAACTCCGCCGCGATCTTGAGCAAAGATTGGTGCAGTCAACGCCATTGAGATGGCTACAGATGCAAACAGAAGATTTCGTTTCATTGATGAGTTCCTCCCTGAACGATTCTATGAAATCGCACCCATATTAAACGAATTTTTATATTTACTATAATTTTTTTTAGTATGACTGTTCGTCTTCCAGCGTTCGGCTACTCAGGAATGTTCTTGATTGGTGTTGAACTGACCCACATCTCGACGGTTTCCGTATCACTGATAACCCTTGAGTAGTGCGGCTTGGAGGTGTCGTGATGGATGGTATCACCTGCTGACAAAATGTGAACGTCATCACCCAGATGGTATTCAATTTGACCTTCCATCAGATAACAAAACACTTCACCTGCATGACACATTCTTTCCGAAACATGCCCCGGCGGTCGATGAATTATTGAAGGATAGAACAACGCCCCCGCAAACCCTGGGCCTAACTTCTCGTATAGTCTTCCATTCAGGCCAAGCGAGTAAGTCTGCCGCTTATCTTTTTGTATATACTCACTATATTCCTCTCGAACGCTTAACAACTGCTCGATCGTTGTTTGAAGGGAGGCAGCAATTGAAAGTAATGACGCCAAGGAAGGAGAACTGATACCGCGCTCGACTTGCGATATGAAACCGGTCGTCAACTCAGCGTCTTTCGCGACCTCTACCAGTGTTTTTCCCATAGCTTTTCGCCGATGCCGGATCGCAGCACCCAATCGGGCTGGTTGACCATCTTGTTTATCAGCTGCTGGGGCAGTCGCATTGCTCATTTCGTCCTCATTCTTGCAAAAACTCCAATCGGATCCGGACGTATGAACCGACGGATACGATCTCATATTTTCAAGTCAGCATAGACGGTGAGAATTTTAATTACACTAAAATTAGTTATAGCCCACGCAACACATGGTCGCGTGGGTTGGGTATGTGCGAAGTCTCAAAGTGAAACGGCGAATTTCAGTCAGTTAGAACGGGTCGGAATTGTTCCTGTCACTTCTCCTTTAGCCCTTCGTCGTCACCCCAGATCATCAGGCAGAAGGCCTGCCGGAATGTTTTGATAACATACCGGGCGCAAGAACCGTCGAATTGACAATGTCCCCACTGAGGTCGCACCAAAGTTGGTCGAGGCAGGATACGGCCCGCCATGGACCATTGAATCACAGACCTCTACCCCGGTCGGAAAGCCGTTTGCCAATACGCGCCCGGCCTTGCGTTCCAGAACGGGCATCAACGACAAAGCGGCTTCCTGATCTGCATCGTCAAGGTGAAGGGTGCAGGTCAACTGCCCTTGCAGGTGTCGTGCAATGCGCTGCATTTCTTCCATTGTGTCGGCCATCACGATTATCCCAAGCGGGCCAAACACCTCTTCTGCCAAGCTTTCATCTGCGAGCCAGTTCTTTGCATCGGTGATAAACAAATTCGGTGTAGCTGACCGTTGATCGCAGCTTGTTACCAGTAGTTCACGCACACCTTCGGTTTCTGCGACACGACGTTGACCCGCCTGATAGGCTGCTGCAATTCCATCGGTCAGCATCGTTTGCTCTCCGACATCTGAAAGAGCAGCTTTAGCGCTTTCGGCAAACTGATCCGCCCCAGCGCCTGATAGAACGACGGCAATCCCGGGATTGGTGCAAAATTGTCCGGCACCCATCGTCAAAGATGCCGCCCAACCTTTTGCCACCTCTTCGGACCGATTGTTCAATGCGGCAGTCAGTACAAACATCGGATTAACTGAACCAAGCTCTCCAAAGAACGGAATGGGCTCTGAGCGGGCCGCACAAAGATCATACAATGCCCGGCCGCCGGCCAAAGAACCGGTGAAACCCACTGCGTTTATCAATGGATGCTGCACCAGCGCAGCCCCTACCTGGCGGTTTCCGCCTTGGATCAAACTGAACACGCCAGCATGTAAACCACATTTCTTAATAGCGGCGTGGATTGCTTCTGCGATGATCTCACCTGTGCCGGGATGGGCGCTGTGTCCTTTGACGACGACCGGGCACCCTGCCGCAAAGGCCGCTGCGGTGTCACCACCGGCTGTCGAGAAGGCCAACGGGAAATTGGAGGCGCCAAACACGGCAACTGGACCGATCGGGCGCTGAATCATGTGCATCTCGGGCCGCGGCAAGGGTGCACGATCCGGTAAGGCAGCGTCATGGCGCCGGTCCAAATAGTCACCCTTCAAAATATGGTCGGCAAACAAGCGAAGCTGGCCAGTTGTGCGACCGCGCTCACCTGCCAGCCGCGCAGCGGGAAGCCCCGTTTCCTGCGTGCCAATTTCCGTGATCTCTGTCGCTCGCGCCTCAATCTCGTCGGCGATGCTGTTCAGAAAAGCAGCGCGGGTTTCTCGACTTGAATACCCATAGCTCCAAAATGCGTCTTCTGCGGCCAGAACAGCGGCATCAACATCGCTCACCCGTCCTACTGCAAAGCTATGCGCTGCTCCGTTAGCAGGGGATGATGAAAAGGTTTCATCGCCGGCAATCCAAGCGCCAGCAATCAGATGTTTACCATGGGGATTGAAGGTCATCGTATCCTCGATTTCTGAATGGCACGATATGTGCGTGTTCAATTTTCGGATAATGTATCCAATATCCCGAAAATCACAACCCCCTACGCGACACCGTCATTCACCTTCCGTTGCGCGCCTTGCTGCGACCATTTCCAACAATTGGGTTTTGGTCCGAAGGATATGTCGTGTCAGCATCTCGCAGGCCACGTCAATTTTACGTTCCTGCGCAAGCTTCAACATGTTCCGATGTTCGTCCTTGGCTGGCTCACGCTGCTCCATAACACTCAGGTTCATGCGAACATATCGATCTGATTGCAGATTGATCCGCTGAAGGAGCTCGTTTGTCAGCCCACGGTTTGCAGCGGCGTAAAGCGCAGAGTGGTAATCGTAGTTCAACGCACCCCATTTGCTGACATCATCTGCGTCATATGAATCTTCCATTCTATCCAAGATATCTTCACAACGTCCGAAATCTGTCGCAGTCATCGCAGGGATAGCACGTCGAAACAGATCAACTTCAATGAGGATCCGCAAGTCAAAAATCTCGCCGATCTCGGCCAGCGAATGTTTCGTGACCGTGGAGCCCCTGTTCGTGGTCAGGTTGACAAGCCCCTCTGCATCCAGCCGCTTTAGCGCTTCGCGGATTGGCATACGCGATACTTCATATTCTTCCGCCAAGCTTTCCTGACGAATGGTTTCGCCCTCTGCAAGCTCTCCGCTTAGAATCCGCTCTCGCAAATCGTTGGCGATGACATCTGGAAGGCTTTGCCTTGGTATTGCACGTCTACTCGTCACGGCTGCCTCCTACTCGACGTCTGAATTTTGGATACATTTAGCGAAATCGCCTTTCTTTTCAAATAAAATTTGGTTTTGGATATACTTGTCACGGGTTGATATCCTGGTCGCCAATGTTGTATCCAATATCCAACATAAACCATCTGAGGGTAGGACCAAGAATGAACACCGTTGTCCCTTTGGAAATTGAAAGCCTATCCAGACTCAGCACGGATATCCTGACGAAATATGGCTTTAGCGATCAGCACGCGACGTCCATCGCGAAAATCATCACGACGTGTCAGATAGATGACTGCCATTCGCATGGGCTTTTCCGACTATTGATGTGTTGTGAAACGATGAAGGCGGGGAAAATTGACGGTCAGGCTCTTCCGGTCTTGCAGGCGACCGAGGGCGCCGTCACACGGATCGACGCCCAGCAAGGGATGTCACTTCTAGCGTTTGAAGCTGGATTACCCCGGCTGATCGAAAACACCCGCAAACACGGAATTGCGGCGCTGGCAATCAATCGGTGCTTTCATTTCTCAGCCCTATGGCCTGAGGTCGAGCAGCTGTCATCAGTAGGACTGGTGGCGATGGCGATGGTGCCGAGCCACTCGTGGGTGGCACCGGCAGGAGGAAAGCGTGGAACGCTTGGCACCAACCCACTGGCCTTCAGTTGGCCGCGATCAGGTCAGGACCCTTTCACGTTCGACTTCGCCACCAGTGGATTTGCAAGGGGCGAGATCGAACTTTATCTGCGTGCAGGTAAACCGCTTCCCGAAGGCGTGGCTGTTGACAAAGACGGTCATCCTACAACCGATCCTCAGACCGCCTTGGATGGTGCGATGCTGACGTTTGGCGGATATAAAGGCAGTGCTCTATCCATCATGATCGAGCTTTTGGCCGGTCCGCTTATTGACGATCTGACAAGCATGGAAAGCATGACTTTTGCCGAGGGCAAGGGCGGTGCCCCCTATCATGGAGAGCTGATCATAGCCTTTGATCCCGATCACTTTAGCGGCGGTCAGACGGTCCGGAACGACGCCCGTGCCGAACGGCTTTTCGCGGACATCGTCGATCAGGGAGCGCGCTTGCCGTCGCAACGCCGTTTTGACGCGCGCGCGCGAAACATCGCCCGAGGATATGTCGAAATCCCGGCAGCTCTTCTTGAGGATCTTGAAACTCTGCGGAACGGAGACTAAGCGCCCCATGTATCGCTAAGACGATACCCATCTGGCCACGGGTCACCGGGATCCAGCATGTGCTGATGGATCCCAGTAATCCATGCCCTGCCACTGATTTCGGGAAGTATGCCGCGCCGACCGCCCACGTCTGACCCGTCAAGTATACGTCCCGTGAATCGTGACCCAATGATCGAAACGGCATCGAAAGTCTGTCCGACCTGCATCTGCCCTTTCGCCGCCATTAGCGCCATCCGTGCAGATACCGCTGTTCCAGTGGGTGAGCGATCCACCTTACCCGGTTGTATGGCCACCGCTGACCTTCCGGTCAAACCTGTTTCGGTCTTGCTGAGCGGACCACAGAACGCACAGAACGAGATATGATCCCATTCCGCATTCGTAGGATGCGAAAATCCCAGTTGATCATTTGCCGCATCGGTAATCGCCACCCCAAGGCGCGCGATATCCTTCGCTTCATCCTCGACAATCTCAAACCCAAGTGCCTTGGCGTCCACGACAACAAAACTGTCCCCACCATAAGCCGTATCCACAGTGATGGTGCCGAGCCCCGGCACCTCAAGAGGCACGCCTAACTTGTCGGCAAAGCTGGCCACGTTTTGCACGTAGATGCGCTCGGCCTTGCCGTTGTTACATTCGGCCCGCACCCGCACCAACCCGCCGGGGGCTTCCAGAACCAGATGCGTTTCAGGTTCCTGCATCGGAATGATCCCGCCGTCCAGCAAGACGGTAGAGACACAGATCGAGTTTGATCCCGACATTGGCGGTGTGTCTTCTGGTTCCATGATGATGAACGCAGCATCCGCTTCGGGGTGCTTGGGCGGCACCAAAAGGTTCACGTGTCGGAAGACCCCGCCACGCGGTTCGTTCAACACGAAGTTTCGCAGGGTTTCATCACGTGCAATGAATGAGCGTTGCTCCCAAAGTGTGTCTCCGGGTGGTGGTTGCACGCCCCCGACAATGACATCCCCTACTTCGCCCTCGGCATGAGCCGAGATGACGTGGATGGTTTTGGTGCTGCGCATATATTCGTTTCCTTAGTTCTATCGGGGAACACAGTCCCGATAAGGTAATCGCAAATGAGTTGGTCGACACAAGCCGACATTCGTCAAAGGCTTGTGCCGACCAGACAGTCAATGCTCGTTTTACACTCTGCCCATTGGGACATCACAACCCAACTAAGATTGTCGGCAACCAAGTGGCAATGGCTGGGAACAGTATGATGACCAGCAGAACCAGCATCTGGGCAGCCACGAAGGGCAAAACCCCACGATACATTTGCCCGTAGGTCATGCTGCTTGGGGCAATGGATCGCAGATAGAAGATGGACGGTGCCATGGGAGGGGTCAGATAAGACGTCTGAATCACAACCAACACCATCATCGCAAACCAGATTGGGTCAATTCCTGCACTTTTGACGATCGGAGCGAAGATCGGAATGAATATCAAGACAATCGACACCCAATCAAGAACGAAACCCGCGAAAAATACCACCACAAGAAAGAAAGCGATGATCCCTGCATTGCCGTATCCGATCGTGGCGACCGTATCGCGCACCAGATTGCCACCACCGGTAACAGCGAAAATACTGGTGAACATGGTCCCACCCGCAACGATCAGCATGATCATCGACGTGATGCGCAGCGTTACGCCCAGAGCGTCCATCAACATCTTCCAGCTCAGCTCGCGGAACATCATGGTCAAGACAAGCGTGCCTGCTGCCCCGACGGCGGCGGCTTCTGTCGCGGACGCGGCCCCTGCTAGAAGCGAGCCCAGCACCATCCCGATCAATGCGAGCGGGGGTAACAATGCGGTCATAGTGATCCAGAGCTTTTGAGACATCGGGATGTCACGCTCTTCACGTGGCAATGGCGGAGCATCTGCTGGATTGCGGATGCTACGTATCAAAACGTATCCGATAAAGAAGGTGACCATCAGCAACCCCGGCAAGATGGATGCCGCAAACAATTGACCAATGGAAAGTTGGGCGATGGACGCGTAAACGACGACGATCACAGACGGAGGAATGATGGTGCCCAAAGATCCGCCCGCACAGATGGTGCCCGCGATGAGGTCGTTTTTGTAGCGGGCTTTCATCATCGCTGGAATGGCCATCAGACCCACCACGATTTCAACAGCCCCCACGACACCAGAAGCCGCAGCGAAAATCGCACACATCGCAATCGTAGATAACGCGAGCCCGCCCGGAAATCCGCCCAGCCACAGCTGAAGTGCATGGAACAGCCGCTTGGCGATGCCGGACCGCTCCAGCACAGCCCCCATGAATATGAACAGAGGAATGGCAGCCAACACAAAGTTCGATGCAGTGTGAAGAAGCGCGCCATAAAGTTGCAGAAAAATCAGGTCCCCGAATACAGTGAAACCAAAACCGACAGCGATTATCATCAACGAAAACGCTACGGGAACGCCAGCAAAAACAAGAACGAAGAGTGCCGCAAACATCAGAAGTGGTGTCATTGGTCAATCTCCAATCCTTGCAACTCGACGTCGGTTTCACCCGGGTTTTTTTCGCCAAACAGGAATTTCAGAGCTTCAACGACGAACTGTAATGCGAATGCAAACAACCCAACCGCAATCACCAGATAAAAGGGCCAGACGAGTGGTGCCCAAGGGCTGACGCTTTCTACTTCACCTGTCATAAACGCCTTGAGAGCTTTGGTCCCTGCAACCCATGCGAACGCAAAAGACACCGGCGCCATGATCAGCAAGTAAAACGACCCGTTCACCATCCGCTGCACGCGTTTTGGAAATCTTTGGGACAGAAAATCGATGCGGACATGGGCATCTTCGCGCAAGGAATAAGCAGCCCCCAGAAGGAAGATCGAACCGTTCAACATGTAAGAAATATCAAATGCCCAAAGTGTCGGCGCCCCAAACACGTAGCGAGCTGTCACTTCATAAAGCATCGCCCCAATCAGGGTGATGATGGCCAGCCGTCCAAGGATGCCCAGAATATCTGAGAACCACTCGATGCTGTTTCGGAAAAACGTCATGGAAACCTCCTGACGAAACGGCCGACCAAAGGGTCGGCCGTTTCGGAATGCTTGAGTTATTCAGCGGTGTCGCGAACAAGGTAGCCCGAGTTTTTGGCCCAGCCGGATTGATAAGCCAGATAGCTGTCCAGTACGTCCTGCATTCTTGTGTTTCTGTTTTCCGATTGCGCGACTGCTTGAGCACGTGCCCAGTCGCGGCCGGCTTCGCGAATCTTCTCGGATTCCGCACGATCCATTTGAATCAATTCAACCTTTGAATTGCGGAACTCTTCCATCGCTTTGATGTCGCTGTCGCCAAAACGAGTGTAGCTTTCATAGGTGCTGAGCTTCGCAGCGGCCGTGATCAGGCTTTGAAGATCTTCAGGCAGTGCATCCCATGTTTCCTGCTTCACGAACACTTCCCACAAGAAAGACGGCTGCTGCACACCCGGCATGATCAAGTATGGCGCCACTTCGTGAAAACCTTCGGTGATATTGGCGCCCGGAGTGGACCATTCAATCGCGTCGACACCCTTACGCTGTAGCAGCGTATAGATTTCGTTGCCGGGCACGACAGTCGGCACACCTTCGAAATTGTCTTTCAAAACCTCTGCAAACGCGCCCGAAGTGCGGTACTTTACACCTTTAAGATCTGCAACAGTTTCGATCTTAACGTTGGAATGCGCCATGATTTCGGACGTGCCAATGCCTACGACCAGGCTGTGAAGACCCATCTCGGCGCTACGGAAGTCTTGCAAAAGCTTCTCACCTCCGCCTTCGTAAACCCAGTGCAATGTCGCCTCGGCAGACATACCACCAGGAAAGCTCGCAAAGATGGCGTTCGTCGGATCCTGATTTACTAAGTATGACGGCGTGGAGTGACCGGCTTCGACAATCCCATCTTGTACGGCCTCATACGCCTTGAAAGCGGGCGCCAGCACGCCAGCGCCGAAAGGCTGAATATGAACGCGATCCTGTGTGATCATTCCAACATTTTTTGCGAAGCGTTCCATGAAATTCTGATAAAGAAATGAACCTTCGCCGATGGCAGCCGTCATTTTCCAGTTCACTTCGGCCGCGTATGAGGGGCTGGCGGTCGCAATCGCCAAAGCGCCTGCGGTAAGTATGGATGCTAGTTTCATTGTTTTCCTCCGTTATTTCGTTGAGACACCGACCGTTTCGCTGAACGATTGTCGGTAAAGCTAAGATCGGTTGTGCCGATTTCTTTTGATTGTCGTGAATGTGGTCGGGCGCGGTGCGGCACGTGCATTGCAGACCGCCACGCGCCGCCTAAGCTGCAACCGGTTACAGGCATTCAGCGATGACCCCGCCCTGCGTGGACCAATCTGCGAACCAGTTTCTGAATTGCGTGTATTGCTGTTCGCAATAGTTTCGCTGTGCAGCGCTCAGCTCATCTGTCGCGTTGAAATGCAACCGGTATTCCTCTTCTCCGTTCAGAACGAGGAGGTATTTGTAGAAGAGCACCAGATCGGTCCCTTCATCAAAAGAAGCCAAGACAGTGAATGCTTCTTCCAACTCAAGCGCGCGCTGCCTGGCTTCTGCATGGCCTTCCGCTGCTTTCTGGGACAGCGCCGCCAACAGCAATGCTTCTTTCGGAAGTGCCGTGCCGATACCAGTGATCGAACCGGTTGCACCTGCCCGGACAAATCCGTGATACACCTCGGTATCAACACCAACCATCAACGTGACCTGATCGTCCTTGCTGGTGATATGTTCCGCGGCATAGGTCAGATCAGCTTTCCCGCCGAACTCTTTGAAACCGATCAGATTTGCATGTTCAGCACGAAGCGCAAAGAACAGGTCTGCACGCGTCGCAAAGCCGTAGACTGGGCTGTTATAGATGATCGCGGGAATGTCCGGAGCAGCGCTCAGAATAGCTTTGAAGTGGTTTTTCTGAGCCTCCAGCGATGATCCACGTGACAACACGCGGGGGATCACCATAAGTCCGACAGCACCAATTTTTTGCGCGTGGGCAGCATGCGCCACCGCGGATTTGGTGTTCACTGCGCCGGTGCCAACAACAACCGGAACCCCAGCGTCGATCAAGCGCTCGACACCCTCCATCCGCTCTGCATCCGTCAGAAGTGGCCAGTCACCCATCGAGCCGCAATAGATGACGGCAGACATACCAGCCTCGATCATTTCTTTGCCCTTTCTGACCAGGGCATCAAAGTCTGGGGCTCGGTCCGATGTGCAAGGCGTCATCAAAGCCGGCATAGTGCCAGAGAAAACGTTTTCATTCATGGCCGGTTCCTTTTTCAGCTTGACTGACCTTCCCCGCAACATGCGCAACGGGTCAGGCAAACAATCAAAATGTTTCTCCAAAATTGATTCTGGATTCTTGATATAGGATATTGGATACATTATCCATAGTGAAAATATTCACCGCTAAATCCGGCTTAAGTGGCACCCATTTTGAAATCCTAAAGCCTAGACAGTGCGATAGACGCTTCGGGCGCGGAGACGAACAGCGAACAGGAAATGCTGCGAGCAGGTGTTACCCGTCAGGTGCAGAAACCAGAGCAATCGTTTTATCGCTGGCACAAGCAATTTGGCGGTGTACAGCCTCACAGCATCCGCTTTCTCGCTGCTTTCGCTGTCGATGTGAAGCCGAACATTTATCCTTGCTTGATGACCTTTGTTATCGGTTTTCATTTTCGCTATGCGCCAAATACCGGCGCTCACGACCCAAGACGGCCGAAATTAAACAAAAACGGCCCATTGTCGCACACCCAGCCGACGGCCGCACACGCTCTCAAACTAACAGCCAACATACGAGAGGATGACGAGCATGGACGAAAATCTTGCTATCCACATCTGTTCAAACGACTATTTGAAAAATGCAATGCAATGATAAAAAAGCGAGAGCTTAAAGCTGACAAAGCAATGGGATCCTGATGCGTATGGCTGAGATAGATGGGCTGCACTTGCCACCACGAACGTCTCACCAAAACCAAAATCAGAAACCACCCAGATATAGCTCAACTACCCAACTCCGCCGCAAGCAGGGTTGCCATCGAACGTCGCTTTATGAAGCGCAAATTGTGTAGCAAAACACCACTTACCTCGACGCCTTCATGTTAGGGTTTATGCAAAACCTCAAAAATACCAACGTTTAACGCGCATCTAGTGAGAACCGAAAAAGTGGCGGAGACGAAGGGATTCGAACCCTCGAGACGGTTTCCCGCCTACTCCCTTAGCAGGGGAGCGCCTTCGACCACTCGGCCACGTCTCCGCCGACGCGTATAGCCAAGCGAACATAGGGAAGACAAGGTGAAACTTCCTTTCAAGAAAAAAAGTTGCAGGAGACCGAAAGCGGCCTTGCAGAGGGCAGGTATTGTCTACAATCAGCTCGGCTCAGTACAAGTGAATTACAGAAGCTTATCTTGAGGGACTTGAAGCCGCTGCGCAGAAAGCTGGCAATTCCAGGTTCTTTGAGCCGGTCATCGGGCAATTGACATTCTTGACACTTGCAACCTGTAGGATCGCCAGATGCGCTCGCGCAAAGGAATAGAGGAGCCTTCGCTTGACCCGGTCAGGCACACAGGCTTGAGTGATAGATGAACATGTTAATCGCTTCATGTTGTGTGAATTGAAGGTACGCTGATTGTGACCACCCTGAAAGGATGCCTATGACCGCCGAGTTCATGTTGATCACCTTTACGCTATTTCTGGCCGGTGTTTTGGCGGTGCCGATCGCTTCGCGGTTGGGGCTTGGATCGGTGCTGGGATACCTGCTGGCGGGTATTGTCATCAGCCCATTCCTGCATTGGATGGGTGCCGATGTTGTGGCGCTTCAGCATTTTTCGGAATTCGGCGTGGTCATGATGTTGTTTATCGTCGGGCTTGAAATGAACCCGCGCGCGCTTTGGAATATGCGATCCCGAATATTCGTACTGGGTGGCTTGCAGGTGGCTCTCACGACCGTCCTTGTCATGTTGATTGCCATGGTATTTGACCTACCTACGACTGTAGGGCTGGCGATTGGGTTGGTTTTTGCGCTGTCTTCGACGGCGATCGTGAACCAGACATTGCGTGAAAAAGGGCTTCTGCGGTCGGACGGGGGACAGGCAAGTTTCTCGGTCCTGTTGATGCAGGACATCGCGGTTATTCCGATGTTGGCCCTGATCCCCCTGCTCGCCATGCCAGAACTGGCGGAAACCCTGTCGCATCGGACCGCAGAAACTGGTGATCACGGCGCGGGCGTATCTCATTTAAACCTTAGTCTGGTTGACGGTCTGAACGGTTGGCAAACAGCACTTGTGACACTTGCAGCCATTGCGGCGGTTATCTTTATTGGCACCTATTTGACCACGCCGGTGTTTCGGTTCGTGGCGCGGGCCAGATTGCGCGAACTATTTGTCACTGCCGCCCTGATGATGGTTCTGGGCATCGCGTTATTGATGACCGTGGTTGGTTTGTCACCGGCATTGGGCACTTTCCTGGCCGGGGTGGTCATGGGCGGCAGTGCATACCGACATGAACTGGAAAGCGATATCGACCCGTTCAAAGGAATATTTCTCGGTGTCTTTTTCATAACCGTGGGTGCCAGCATAGATTTCACATTATTGGGCCAGAACATCGCGCTGGTTCTGGGCCTGACAATTGGGCTGATTGTGCTGAAATGCGCCGTTCTTATGGTGTTGGGGCGCGCTTTTCACCTGACCGGAGGCGACAGATGGCTGTTCGGTCTAGGCCTTGCCCAGGCTGGTGAGTTCGGGTTTGTCCTTCTGTCTTTCACGGTCGCCAATGCAGTCATTCCCAAAGAGATCGCCGACCTTTTGCTGTTGGTGGTGGCTCTGTCGATGCTGCTGACACCTGCACAATTCATTATATATGACCGTGTTATCGCGCCGCGGTATTCCAATGAAGACACGCGTGAGGCTGATACGATTGAAACACCGGCCGAGATTATAATCGCCGGACATGGTCGGTTCGGAGGCATTGTAAACCGTGCGTTGCGTGCTGCGGGGTATGATACGACTGTACTGGATTACTCATCCGAACAACTGGAGATGTTGCGCCGGTTCGGGATCAGTGTGCATTTCGGCGATGCCACACGCCCGGACATGCTGCAGGCCGCCGGTATTGAAGATGCTAAGATCCTTGTCGTTGCAATGGATGGCAAGGAAGCGATCACCGAACTGACGCGCCATGTCTGCGCCCACTTCCCGAATGTTCACGTCGTCGCTCGCGCGGTTGATCGCAATCATGTCTATGACCTCTGGTCGGTCGGATGCCGTGATGTCATTCGAGAGGTCTATGACAGTTCGTTGCGCATGACCCGATCGACCTTCGAAGCATTGGGGCATAGTCGTGCTACGGCCGAGCGAATGATAGCAGAATTCGACACTGCGGACCGCGAGGTCATGCTGGATCTTGCGCAGCTTCACGACATCGACACGCCCACCTTCGAAAACGAAGCCTATATGCGGCGTGTGGACGAGATGATGAAGGTCTGGGAAGAGCAACTGGCCGGGCGTGTTGCTAAGGTAACCAGGACGGCTGACTGAGCGACTTATTCGGACAAGTGCACCGAGGTGGTGGACGCCAGTTCGCTGCACAGATAGAAACAATGCTGGAACAGGAAGGCGTGCCGCTCGCAAGGTGCCGTTTACAGGGGAAATATAGTGCCACTGGAAATGTATAAGACGATTGCGCGCAATTCGCTTTTCATGCGCGCCCTGCCCGACGTGCATGTGGACGCGATCTTGTCGCAGGCCACATGGCGGCATTATGAACGTGGTGAAACATTGTTCATGCAAGAGGATTCCGCCGACGCGATCCACATCGTTCTGGATGGTTGGGTCAAACTTTACCGTATGACACGCGGCGGAACGGAAGCCGTGGTGAGTGTGTTTACCCGTGGTGAAAGCTTCGGCGAGGCCGTGGCATTGCGAAAGCTGCCATACCCGGTTTCAGGTGAAGCCGCGACCAATTGCGAAGTGATGCATATTCCGACCAATGTCATGGTTCAACTGGTAAAACAGGACCCCGAGGTCGCGCTTTCAATCCTGTCGTCCACCTTCACCCATCTCCACGGCCTGGTGACCCAACTTGAGCAACTGAAAGCCAAGACCGCCCCGCAACGGGTTGCTGAGTTTCTACTGGGATTGTGCGACGGCACCCCGGACGATTGCGCGATCAAACTGCCCTATGACAAGGTGCTGATTGCCGGACGTTTGGGTATGAAACCCGAAAGCCTTTCACGCGCATTTTCGCGCTTGGGAACCTATGGCGTGCGTATCGACAAAAGCAGTGCGATCATTAGTGATGTGCAGCAGCTACGTAGTTATGCGCGCGACGACGGTTAATGTGAGGGCCACCATCACCTGACGGCATGGTAACGACTGCGATGATAGAGGTTGAAGTGGTTTAACCGCTCTGGACCACTGGCTGTGTTTCAAAGATGTATCCGGTTTAGATTTATGTATTCGGATGCTCGATGATCTGGTTGAAAGCGTTGTTACAACACCGATCCCTTAGGATTTTGGGTCCTGCATTCGTGCACCCGATTGCACACCCAACGGATTTGCAGCCCTTGCTTCCAACTCCGCTCGTGTTGGATCGGGACCTGTCCTGTTACTTGCTGACCTACGTGCTCGCTTGAGCCACCTTCCGCTCGAATGCGACTGGGCTTTCACCGCCCGGAAACTATCGGCCTGACGAGCCCTGTGCCCGGGTTGCGGAACCTTTCATTTAGAATGTCATGTGTTGATCTCCACCCCATCAGATTGCGCGTGGCAAGACAAGCTCCTCCCGCTCGACGCTTCGGTCGACTAGAACCTGATCATTTCTTCTGGACATTTGTCCAGTTTTTTTGTTTGATGCCGCTAGGCGACTGGGAGAATCGCCAAAAACACCAAGGGAGGAGCTTGGAAATGGACTACGATTACGTGATCGTGGGCGGCGGATCGGCTGGCGCAACCCTGGCTACGCGGTTGAGTGAAGACGCGACAACCACTGTTTGTCTTTTGGAAGCAGGCGGACGAGGTGATGGTATCTTGATACGCGCGCCGGCTGCGGTGGTGGCGATGATGCCAGGGTACGGCAAGATCAACAACTGGGCGTTTAACACCGTGCCGCAGCCGGGCCTGAACGGACGCCGTGGGTTTCAACCGCGTGGACGTGCGCTTGGCGGCTCAAGTGCGATCAACGCAATGCTCTACGTGCGCGGTCACCGCGACGACTACGACGCGTGGGCCGATCTGGGATGCGATGGCTGGGACTGGGACAGCGTTCTACCCTATTTCAAACGGTCGGAAAACAACGAGGGTGGCGTCAATGAGCACCACGGTGCAGACGGACCGCTTCATGTCAGCCGCCAGAAAAGCCCCCGCCCGATCACCGAAGCATTCATAGAAGCGGCGACGCAGCTGCAATACCGTCGTAGCGACGACTTCAATACAGGTGACAACGAGGGGTTTGGCCCCTATGCCGTGACCCAATTCCACAGTCCAGAACGCAATGGCGAGCGGTGTTCAGCCGCCGCGGCCTATCTGCACCCGGTGATGGACAAACGTCCGAACTTAACGGTGCTGACCAAGGTGCGGGCAGAGCGTATTTTGTTCGACGGCAAACGCGCCACAGGCGTCACCTATCGCCAGAAAGCCCAAAGCCACGAGGTCCGCGCCAAGCGCGAGGTGATCGTCTGCGGTGGAGCTTTCGGATCGCCCCAACTTCTGCAGCTTTCCGGCGTCGGCCGCAGCGAGGACATCACGCCACACGGTATCGAGATGGTCCATGAATTACCGGGCGTCGGCCAGAACCTTCAAGATCACTTGGATTTCATCCTGTCCTGGAAATCGAAGGATACCGACAATTTTGGCATCGGCGCGACCGGAACGGTCAACCTTCTCAAACACATCTTTAAATGGCGCAAGAATGGCACCGGCATGATCGCGACGCCCTTTGCCGAGGGCGCAGGCTTTCTTAAGACCGATCCGTCGCTGGACAAACCCGATGTCCAGCTTCACTTCGTCATCTCGATCGTGGATGACCATGCACGTAAGCTGCATCCGGGCTATGGCTTCTCGTGCCATGTCTGCGAGCTACGGCCGTATTCGCGCGGCGAAGTGTTTTTGCAATCGGGTGATCCAATGGCAGACCCCGGCATCGACCCGAATTTCCTGTCCGATGATCGCGATCTGAAGACGATGATTGCAGGTGCAAAACTTACACGCGAAATCATCATGCAGGAACCCATGAACAAATATCGCCACAAAGAGCTTTTCGGCGTGGCCGACGGCATGAGTGATGCCGAATGGGAGAAACACATCCGCGCGCGCGCTGACACGATTTATCATCCGGTTGGCACCTGCAAGATGGGGGCCGATGACATGGCCGTCGTCGACCCCGAACTGCGGGTGCGTGGACTGGAGGGGCTGCGCGTCGTTGATGCCAGCGTCATGCCCACGCTGATCGGCGGGAACACGAATGCACCCACGATTATGATCGCAGAGAAGGCCGCCGACATGATCCGAAGTGCCTCGCAAGCGGCCATCGCGGCCGAATAGGGAGAACGAGATATGCTTGGAAAGATGATGGATCAGCCGCTTCTGATCTCGAACCTGATCGTCCATGCCGCGCGTTACCATGGTGCGACAGAAGTCGTTTCAGTCGAAACCACTGGCGGCATCGAGCGAGCCAATTGGTCCATGCTCGATGCGAATGCGCGGCGGCTAGCATCGGTTTTAGACAGGCTTGGCCTGAAATTCGAGGATCGCTGTGCTACGATTGCGTGGAACAACCGCAGACATATGGAGATCTATTTCTGTGTGGCTGGCGCCGGGCTGGTTTGCCATACGATCAATCCGCGCCTTCACCCCGAACAGCTGATCTATATCGTCAACCATGCCGAGGATAAGGTTCTTTTCTTCGACCGGACATTCCTGCCGGCGGTAACGAAGCTAAAAGAACATCTTAACACCGTAGAACACTATGTGTTGATGGGTCCGCGCGATGACGAAGCCGCAGGCATGTTGGACGGTCTTCTCTTCTACGATGAACTTCTGGAGCAGGGCGATGTCGGCTATGACTGGCCGCAATTTGACGAAACCCGGGCGTCGTCGCTTTGCTATACATCCGGAACGACCGGCCATCCCAAGGGCGTGCTCTACACGCACCGCTCGACAATGCTGCACACGTTGGCAGGCAACCAGCCTGACGGGCTTGCAATCTCGGCCAAGGACACGGTTCTGCCCGTCGTGCCGATGTTCCATGTCAACGCATGGGGTGTGCCTTACATTGCGGCTGCCAACGGCGCGAAGCTGATCCTGCCCGGGCCGGGGCTTGACGGTGAGAGCTTGGTAAAACTCATCGACGACGAGGGCGTGACGCTTGCGCTTGGCGTGCCGACGATCTGGATGGGCCTACTGGGCGCGCTTGAAAAGACCGGCAGTAAAGCCAAAAGCCTTGTGCGCACCGTGGTGGGCGGATCCGCCTTGCCGCCGTCAATGATCCCAACTTTCCGCGACAAATACGGTGTGGAGTTGATTCACGCCTGGGGGATGACCGAAACGTCGCCGCTGGGCACGCTGAACCAACTTCTGCAAAAACATGATGCCCTGTCGGACGAGGCCAAGGCCGCCATCCGCCTTGGGCAGGGCCGCCCGCCTTATGGCGTCGAGATGCGGATCGTCGGTGAAGACGGCAGCACCCTGCCCCATGACGGCAAAACACAGGGCGAGTTGCAAGTGCGGGGCCACTGGATTGTCGATACCTACTTCAAGGCAAGCGAAAGCGCGCTGACCGACGATGGCTGGTTCGACACCGGTGACGTCGCCACGATCGACGCGGATGGATACATGATCATCCGCGACCGGGCCAAGGACATCATCAAGTCGGGTGGCGAGTGGATTTCGTCGGTCGAACTGGAAAACATCCTGATCGGCCACCCTGCCATCACCAACGCAACCGTTATCGCCGCGCGGCATCCGAAATGGGACGAACGTCCCGTGCTTGTGGTGCAAAAGAACGAAAACGCAGAAGTAAGCGAGGAAGAACTTATCGCCTATTTCGACGGCAAGGTCGCCAGTTGGCAGGTGCCCGACAAGGTCATCTTCGTGGACGCGTTGCCGATGGGTGGCACGGGCAAGATCGTCAAAGCCAAGCTGCGCGAGGAATATGGCGATCTCTTGATGCAAGACGGAGAGGCTTGAGATGAAACACCAAAGCGATTTCACACATGACCTGCGGGCCGCATATGATGCGGATCTGGAAAAACTGGACGCGGCCAAGCACGGCTGGGCGCGCACCCCGGTTACAGAGCGTATCGCGCTGCTGCAGGCCGTCAAAGATGCACTGATGCCCGTGGCGGAAGGGTGGGCGACCACTGCGGCCCGCAAGAAACGTCTTGCCCCGGACTCGCCCCTAGTGGGCGAAGAATGGACCAGCGGTCCTTACGCATTGATGGGCATGTGCAATGGTTTAATGCAAACCCTCTCGCAAATCGAAGGCAAGGCCTATCTGGAGCATCTGCCAACACGACAGTTGTCCAACGGTCAGACGGCGGTGCGGGTGGTTCCACATTCGATCTGGGATCGGTTGCTGTTGTCGGGGGTCAAGGCCGATATCTGGATGCAACGTGGTGTGACACCGGCCAACCTGAAATCCCATGCTGCCACCGCGTATGACATCGCTCCGGACAAGCGTGTGGGCAAGGTGGCTTTGGTGTTGGGCGCGGGCAACATCGCCTCGATCTCTCCGCTTGATGCTTTCCAGAAGTTATTTCTGGAAAACCAAGTTGTGATACTGAAGATGAATCCAGTCAATGACTACCTGACCGACTACCTGCGCGCTGCGCTGAAGCCCCTAATCGACCGGGATGCTCTGCGCATTGTCAAGGGCAATGGAGAGGCTGGGGCTTATCTAACTGATCATCCACTTGTCGAGGAAATCCACATTACTGGAGCGCGCGCCACCCATGACGCCATCGTCTGGGGCACAGGCGAGGAAGGAGCGCGCAACAAGTCAGCAGGCACACCGATAAATCCTCGTCACATCACTTCCGAACTGGGGGCTGTGTGTCCGACAATCGTCGTGCCGGGTCCGTGGTCGACCGCCGACATCCGATTTCAGGCCGAGCATATCGCCACTCAGAAGCTGCACAACTCCGGCTTCAACTGCGTTGCCGTCCAATCGCTCATCCTGCCGCGCGATTGGGATAAGACCGACCCTTTGATGAAAGAAGTTGGCCGCGTAATGGCGGAATTTGCGCGGCGTGAAGCTTACTATCCCGGTGCCGAGGCACGTATGGCAGAATTTGCAGAACATGCAGAGGGCGAACAACAATTGCCCCGTGGGCAAGGTGTGCCACCGTGTTACGTCGCCGACATGGAACGCGGCGATACCGAATGGCTCAAACAGCAAGAGGTGTTCGCCCCAGCGCTTGGCGTCAAACATTTGGACGCCGCAGATGCAGAGACCTTTCTGCGAGACGCGATCGATTGGGCCAATGACAATCTCTATGGCACTTTGGGGGGCAACATCCTGATCCACCCCGCCACGATCCGTGAGATCGGGCGCGCGCGGTTCGAGGAGATCGTCGCCGACTTCCGTTATGGCACCATCGCGATCAATGCATGGACCGGGCTTGGATTCTTGCTGGCTCCGGTCCCATGGGGTGGATTTGCAGGCGCAACGCTGGAAAACGTAGAATCGGGCATCGGCACCGTGCACAATTGTTTCATGCTCGAAGACACAGAGCGCACCGTGATCGAAGCACCCTGGAGCCCCTTCCCGCGCAACCTCGTTTCGGGGCGGTTCACTCTGTTACCGCGCCCACCGTGGTTTGTGACCAACCGCCGCCAAGACAAGGTTGGACGCCTGTTGACGCGGTTCCAGTACAAGCCAAGCTGGTTGAAACTGCCGCGGATTTTCGTAAACGCGTTGCTGGGTTGAGCGATTATGGGTAATAGCGCAGAGATGACCGAGCAGAAGCCGATAGGAAAGCTTGCCGCGCGCGCCGCCACAAAGGGTGCAAAGCGCGAAGCGAAGAAACGCAAGCTGGCGGAAAGTGCCATCGAGGCGCTGAAACGCTATGGCTATGCCAATACCACCCTGCGCGACATCGCGGCGCAATCCGAACTGTCGCTGGGCATGCTGCACTATTATTTCGAGAACAAAGAGCAGCTGTTGATCTATTGCGTGCGGCTCTACAAAGAGGCATTTGCTGCAGATATCAGCGCGCGTATCGCCGGGGCCAGAACTCGTGAAAGCTTGTTCCGAGCCTTCGCAGAAGGGCTGGCAGCCTCAATCGTCGAGGACGCTGAAACACACAGGCTCTGGTATGATATTCGCAATCAGGCACTGTTCGATCCGGTCTTTCAGCCTGTGGTGGCCGATGTCGAAACATCGTTGCTGGAGTTGATCGCGCGGATCGCGGGGGAACGCACCGAGGGGGCATCCATACCGATACTCTACGGTGTTGTGGATGGCGTCTTCCGGCATTTGCTCGAAAATCAGCTTGTGGGCAGACCGCGAAACAAACCAGAGCTTGTTGACGAGTTTTTTACACTGCTGACCCGTACGTTGAAAGCCTGAAGAGGCAGATAAACATCTGTGTCGGCCCTCAATCATTAGCAGGTAATCTTGATCTCAATGCAGCAAAGGTCGCGTCTCAGACCGCTGCAGCGAATGGGTTGTGTTTGACCAACTCCGCGCTTCTAAGGGTGGAACATTGCACACTACCGATGCAGCCATTTAGGTGTCGGCTTTCACAAGAAACCTCAAACGACGGTGATCGTTTAATCGTCAACCTATTGAGGCTCAACTGTCTTCGCTTCCTGTAGCGTCGCTTCCATCGTCCACCATCCACGATGATAATCCGCCCCGGTGTAGAACATGTGGACCGTCTCGGTTGCTGTATTGAAAAAGACCTGAGGCGCGATGATCTCATCGGTTTCCTAAGGCGGACCAGACTGTGTCAACAACGGTTGCTTGATGGTTGCGTATGGTCCAAAGGGATGATTGGCACAGCCCGCAAAGATCGCTTCTTGGCTGCTCGAAGTTTTTCCGGTTCTCACTGCAATGAATCCGCCGTCTGGCATCTGCGTGATCTGACCTTCCATTCCGATTGGCGCGTCTACCACTTCAAAATCCGACCAACTGCGCCCGTTGTCGTCTGACTGTGCGCCCAGCACTCAAACCCGGGTTACGTTTTAAAAGGCATTCCATCCCAGGAATGCGATCAGAAGCTCGCGGTCATGGTCGATGACAGATGGCGAGGTGATCACCCGAACGTCCCTGCCCGCCATGCGTCCTAGCGGCACCACCGGATCGGGATGGACAGTGTAAGGCCCGTCAAATGCGCCGGCGACAGCAAGGTAGATTGCGGATTCATAGGTTTCCTCATTTGTATATCCAACGAAATATATCTTGTGCTCACCATCCGGTCCACGACGGTAGAAGGGCATTTCCTTGGATCGCGGTATGGCTGCGCCGCTGCTGGCTCCCAGCAATGTACCTCGGCGCTCCCATGTACCGCTTGCTGACCGACTAGCCAGTTCTATGGACGGAAAATCGCTGTCGTCATCAGTATAGATCATATGGAGGTCACCTGCCCCATCGCTGATGACATGTCCGTCAGAAGCAACTTCATACGACCCAAGGGCAAACCGATCCCGGAATACGGGTTCATTCGAGCTTTCCCAGATTCCTTCAAGGGAACGACATTTTGCCTGAAGTGCTTTGGGTGCTGCGCATGACGCCGCGCAAAACGCCAAAGATATGATTGTACGTATCAGCATGGCGGGTCTTCTTATATTTCAGTTCACCGCTTTACCAAGCGGGTTGAGGATGTGATCTTTATTGTGACTCGGAAGGATCAATCTCGCTTATGGCGCACTGCCCAATGACATCATGGGGTCAGATCAAGGATCTGATCGAACGAGAACCATATGACACGCCTGACCGGGCACGGTAACAATATACATGGTTCCCGACGTTTTTGCCTCTGCAGCGAAATCAAGCTTGGGGTCGCGTTTCGCACCTTCGAAGCCTGATCCATACCTTATCTGTCTGGCTGTACGACCGTATCATCTGCAGCGCGGCGCATTGAGTTTGTGCACCTGCTGCAATTGAGTACTGAGCGTGCGCACCGCGAGAGATCAAGACTTCTGTTAAGGGCTTTCCTTATATCTTCGCTGCAATGCTCAAAGTATATTCGAGCACAACACCTAGGTTGCGCACTTTACCGTCAACCTTGGAGGGACCGAGTAGCAGTTGCATGGCGCCATAGCTGCCGGTCTTTCGGCAAATCTCGGCGGCCTATGTCCGTCGAAGTGAGTGGGTGCCATACCGACTTGGCTTCAATCCAATCGCTGTTACCCAATCGCGCGCAAGTCGACCGTACTTGCGTGTGGAAATATGTGGCCGTTCATAGAACTGGCTGAGGCACATGGCCCGACACTCAAGCATCCCGGGTGTTTTGAACCTGTTCAAAACAGTTTCACGGGTGTTTTCATACAGTTTGAACCGAACGGTTCGCTTGACTCTACTTGGGATCACGGAGACACGTCCTCGCGCACGGACGGCTTTGACAAGATCTGTGACAGCGGATTTGACCAGCTCGCAGCCGCGCAACTTGCTGTCTATGGCGACGTTGAAGAAGGCCAAATCGCGAAGATTGCCTGCAAATTCAAACCGCGCTCGGGTTGTCCAAACCTGTTTTGGCAGCAAAGAAAGTTTCTGCCCGATGATCCGGCCGTTGTACCAAGCTCTGCGTGTCGGAGTGACGGCGAGTAGTCGGACTCTTGGCATGATTTGCCTACCTATACTCCCCTCCGCGCCCTTTCATCAGCACCGCGCCGACTTGCCTATACTACAAAAAAGCGTTGAACGGCGCGTGTCTAAGGCAAACTGAGCACATGGCTTCTCTTTTGCATTGGGCCGCTTGTGAACCCTGAACAACGAATGCAGCGAAGCATCCGAGTGTCAGCAATCAGCCAAATAACCGTTAGGATGTCACAATCTTGTTCTCGTGCGTGTCCGCCAACTCAAAACGCTCAACGGTTGCGGTGTCATAGATGCCTCGAATCTCGTCAGTAAGCGCTTTGATTTGATTGTTCCATTTTGCGCCGCGGGTGACTTAAGCGCCTCAAGACTTTCCCAAATTTAAATCATGCATCTGCTTCGATCGTCGCTTCCCTCAAATGGCTTCCCAGCAAAAAAACGCTATCAATCCTTTGTCTTTGCTGCGAGCAGGGTGAGCTTTTCTAAATGCGAACTTTCTGTGTTGCGCCTCTTTGCCGGGTATGACCGTTCAGCGGTAAATTCGCATAATCATTTTACGGTCTCCACAGGGTTATTCTTACACTTGAGAATGCCGAGTCTCACGAAGCACTGGCAATAGTAGGGACAGGATTGGTTTCAAAAGCTGTAACTCTTGCTTGGCGTGATTTCTAAAGTGGGAATACGAGCGGGAACCGACTTTGCAAGAAGTATGTCGAAGGACAGTTTTGTCCCGCGACCAGTGAATTCGGTTGGCTAATCTCGCTGCAATATGCTTGAACAGCTGCTTTTTGCGCCCGCGGCGGAGCTCAAAATGACGCAGTCGCGGCGGTTTTCAAGCTACAAGCACGCGCAGCGAGAAATGGTAATGGCTGCCATCGGTCCGCAGTTGCCCTTGGATGTGGCGCAGCGTCTGGCTCCGGAAGGTATTGATCAAGGTAAAAACGGCCTTTCCGACCGTCCGCAACAATCAGTGTCGCTACGATACTGCTTCCCCAAAAAAGCAGAAATGGATGGTCAACGCAGGATTGCTTGGATGTCGATGACCGCTATGCAAACAATATCTGGCGATACTTTGGGCTATGGGCTCTTGCAACTACATTTACGATTTGTGGACTAGCGCTTGTCGGACGATAGAAATCTGGTGCGCGGCTCTGCCGGAGCCTTGTGGGACGAGCAAATACCGACCACGCCTTGTCATTAAAGAAGCGCCGGATCGACGCGGTGGGTCTCGGTTATAATGAGGTCAAGCGGGATGTCGTGCGGTTGGGGATAGATGGTTGCGAGCTGCGCAGCCTCATAGCCAATGCCGATCACAAAGGGCTTGGGGTCCAGATGCGCCAGCGTTCGATCAAAATAACCCCCACCATAGCCAAGACGATACCCATCCACCGTCCAGCCCACAAGCGGAGCCAACGCGATATCGGGCGTGACAATTTGCGCGTCTGGAGGCGGAACCGGAATGTTCCAGTCGCCCCGAACCATGCGTGTCTCCGGCGTCCAGCGGCGGAATGTCAGAGGGGCGGCTTTGGTTTCGACCAGCGGCAGCGCGACGGTCACGCCGGCGGCATGTAGATCGGTCATCAGGGGCCGAAGATCGGGTTCCCCCTTGATTGGCCAATAGGCGGAAAAGACTATGACTTGTGCGCCACCAAAACGATCGTTTAATTCCTGCCTCAGATGGCCCGCCAGCGCCTTGCTGATTTTTGCGCGTTCTTCAACCGACAGCGCCATACGCGCGGCGCGCAGCCGTTTGCGTTCGGATTTGCGCCAGGTTGCGACATCGCGCGCCTGTTTGTGATCGAAGCCCTCAGTGACCTCGTCGGCGTAGGAGGGAGGAGACGAGAAGCCAGACTGGCAGCGGAAGTTTTTGAAATCCTCGCCCATTTCATTGTCCTGACTTCGATTGTTCCACCTCATGCAGTGCCTGTCGTGCCTGTGCGGTGATCTCAGCCAGCCGCGCGGCTGCGGGAGGGATATCGTGGATGGCCCCGGCACCACGCCCGGCATAAAGCGCCATCGCTTCCAGATCACCGGTTGTCGTTCGCAATGGTGAATCCGTGCTGAAGCGCAGGCGCGGCCGATCACCGTCTTGGGCGATAACTTCGCGTGGTAACGTGTTGGGGTCGTGACCCAGATAAACGCCGTCCAGCGTATTTGTCACGCTGTTGGCAATCACACGAACCGCAGCGCCCGCAGGCCAGTTCAGGACAAACACATCGGTCAGCACCGTATCCTCGCCCTTTGCTTCGACAATCCGGGATTTATGATAAGGATGAGCAAAGGATTCATCGGTTGCCAGAAAAGCCGTGCCACATTGCACACCGCTCGCGCCGATCGCCAGAGCGTCTGCAAGGCCCTCGCCTGTCGTAAATCCACCCGAGACGACAACCGGCAGGTCTGTTTCGGCAAGGATCTGCGCCGCCAGCCCGAAGGCGGGGCTTCGCCCGTGAACATGGCCACCTGCCTCGATGCCCTGAGCGATGATCACATCCACCCCGGCATCTTCGGCCATCCGTGCCGCCTCGAGCGTGCCGACTTGGTGCAGCACCAGACACCCGGCGTGTTTCACGCGGGCAACGACGTCTGGCATCACATCCCAGAAAAAGCTGAAGGCAGACACACCCAGATCGAGGCAACAGGCGATCTGAGCATCAAGCAGCCCCGGTTCCGTCGCCGCAGGGATCAGGTTGACGGCAAAAGATCGGTCGGTTGCTGCCTGCATTGCAGAGACTTCAGCGGCAATCAGACTGGGGTCTTCGCGCACCATGCCCAACGTTCCGTATCCGCCCGCGTTGGCCACCGCGGCCGCCAGTTCCCAGCGGGATACACCGCCCATGCCAGCAAGCAGGATTGGCACATCACATCCCAGCAGATCGCATAGCGGTGTCCGCAATGAGGTCTCAGACGTCTTTGCTGTCATCTCCGCCTCCGTTCTGTCCAATCCAACGGCGTAGGTGGTTCTGCAAAACCACAGCGTTGTTATGGTCTTCGTCTTTTGAGGCATAAAGCAGTGTGACCACACCGTCCTGCGCAAATCCGGCAAGTTCCCGGACCAAAGCGTCTTGTTGTGCAAGTTCTTTGCTATAGCGCGTGCAGAATTCCTGCCACAGGTCGGGATTGGCATGGAACCAGTGCCGCAATGCGTCGCTGGGTGCGATGTCTTTGTACCAACGAAACAGTCGGGCGCGGTCTTTCGCCACGCCGCGCGGCCACAGACGGTCGACCAATATCCGCTTGCCGTCTGATACGCGAGCCGCGCGATATATCCTCTTGATACGAATACGCTCGGCAGGGGCGTCGGGAACGGGAGGTCTTTCCGGCATCAACTGTCCTATTTCTTCGTGTCGACATCGATTGCGGCGTTGAGTGCAAAACATGGTGTCAGTTGAATACTGATAGCTCGACACCTAAATCCACACACTTGCGGCGACGTATAGCGCAGTCGCACATCAATCTGTCACCAAACGCGATTAATCGAAAGGGAGCAATCCATGACAAAATACGACCTCCCGAAATTTCCGACCCGCCATGGCTATATGTCGGAAAAAATTCAGTTGGATTACATAGCCGCTGCGGTCGAGAAAAAACTGTTTCCAGTCGATGCCCACCGTATGCCGGAAATCGTGTCACTTACCGCCCCCAGCGATGTCTCCCAGCCCATTCAGTTCTGGCAATTGTACTCGGTTCTCGGTCAGGACCCGATCGTGGGGATAGTGCAGCGGTTTTATGAGCGGGTCTTCGCGGACGAAGAATGGTTCACGTCGGTGTTTGAGCGCGTTGGTGACCTTGGCCATCACATCAACACCCAAGCGTCCATGTGGATCGATGTGATGGGCGGTGGGCCATATTATCACGGGGCGGAGTTCAGGTTAAACTTTCACCACACGCACAACGCCATGCAACTGATGAATGACAAGGGGGCCGAGCGGTGGTCGCAACTGATGCGCGACACGCTTGATGCCTCTGAAGACCTGATGACGCATGACCCAAGGGTGCGCAGGAGTGTTAATACGTTCCTGTCCCACTTCATGATCAAATACGCGGAAGAATTTGCGTTCGAATACCGGAGCTTTTTTGGAGAGACCAACCCCACGTTCAGACGAAAGGTCGACTTCATGAAGATGACGGAACAGGCCATTGAAGCGCTAAGCGAAGCTGATCTGAGGGAGGCTTTGGCTGACCGTGGCGTCGATGTATCCAAGTGTGAAGGCAAAGAGGCATTGGTTCGCAAGGCGCTGATGATCTGAAATCCTGCGGTCTGAATGGATGGCGACGCAGGAGACCGGAAGTGACCTCGGTCTACTGTTGATGGCAAATGGCGCGAACGTCGCTTACCTGTCATTTAAACCTGCAACCGATCCAGAGGTGCCACTTCGTCGAAGCGGACATGTCCAATCACGGTTTCGGACTCTCTGACGCCAGTGGGATCTGTTCGATTGACCCGATGGACAAGAAACAGATTTTCGAGCGCACCCGAGCCATATTTGATGCTCTGGTGGCACTAAGTAAAACTAAGGAACTTTGGGTTGTGTTGTTGTCCGCCGAGCTTTGCGGTTGCAAATAGAAACGAGGCGGAAATGGCGGGACGGTTTGGGATCTTAACCGGTCAGATTGGCGTGCTCAATGTCGGCAGTGATCGCACTTGAATTGTGTCCGCTGCTTAGTCGCACGACACACATTCAAAAGATTCTTGCAAGTGATGGGCCGCATCAGTTGTAGAGGCGCGCAATAATATATCGCTGGATGGCGTGTTCTTGTGGGATTATTTTGGAGAATCGACTTTTAGGATATTTTATGTAATAGTTCACTACTAGCGAAATAGGGGTATTTCGGGGGGGGGGTTCTGTTGAATGATGCTTTTGTTAGAGTGTTTCTTTGTCTGATTGTATTGCTTCTGCCACTTCCATCGGTTGGTCAGTCTTCTTTGGAACAAGGCAGTAATCAAAGCCAGTCGACCACTTCTTTGCGCCAGATCTTAGCGCTTCTAGAAGACGAGATCGCACAGGTGTCGCAAAAACGCGACAGCTTAGTCGAAGCCACATCTGATGCAGAAAAGAAACTTCGTGATCTTGCACACGAGTTGCAGCAGCAGCAAGAACAGCGGCGTACAAACCTTCTGTTAGCTGCTGAAATCGAGCGCACTCGACAAGCTCTTGAGGTTGAGCTTGCCGATGTTCAGCAACTCTTGGCCACGCAAAAATCCGCAGCGGATGCGGCAGCGGCCAAGCTTTCCGAACGTCAAATCAAAGCCAGCCAAGTATCCAAAGATATATCGACCGCACAAGAAAAATTGGCTGCATTGCGTTCTGAAATCGCAGAACTTGAATCGACCTCAGACAAGATGCGTAGCGACAATGAAATGGCTGATGTTCTTGCCGAAAAGGTCGCGAGCATCGAGAAACAGCGGGCAAGCTCTATAGCCGAACTCGACGACCTGACCACAAAAATTGAAAACAGCCGAACAGTTCTGAACGACCTAAAGAACGAGGTCGAAACCGAAACAGCTTCGCTGTCTGCAACCAAAGATGAAGTCGCAGACATGATGGCACGCCTAGATGGGTTGCGTGCGGAAACAGCATCGGCTGAGCAGATATCCTTGCGCACGGACGAACTGAAAAAAGCAAATGCTGAGTTGGAGCTCAAGGCCGTCTCGTTGTCGGAACATATCGAGAATGGCGAGCGCCAGTTGACGGATTTGAATAGCCAGATGCAATCTGTCGAAAGCGTATTGTCAGACCGAAATCGTAAGGTCGCTGAGGAAAACGAAAAGCTTGCTGCGCTTCATGCCGAGCTTTCCAGGACTCAGGCACTTTTGGATAGCCAGCAATCTTCATTGGTTGAAGCAGAACAAATTCAAGTTGCTGTCGAGGCAAAGCGTCACGAACTTCAAGAGGTGGTCGCTCAAAATGAGACATCGAAGCGGCAACTGGAAACCCTGAACGCTGAACTGGACGCTGCGCGCCAATCGCTGTCAGAAACCCTCGAGAAACGTGACGTAGCACGCATCGAGATCGCTAATTTCGACACAATGCTCACGACTGCAAAAAGTGAGTTGGAAACCGTAGAAGCGGAAATCTCAAATGCAGAATCTGTGGCGCAACAATCCGCGGACGCTCGGGCCGAATTGCAAGCCATAGAGACGGCTATTGAAGAGGCAATCGGACGAAAAGACGTTGTGGAGTCGGAGATTGCAGCCAGCAACAAACAAAATGCAAAGGCGCTGAGTGAATTGAACGCCACGCTTTCCTCGTTGAGCAAAGCGCAGACCGACCTGAACTCCGTAACGACGTTAATTGACGAACGCTCGGACGAAATGCTGAAGTCTCTGGATGCCCTTTTCGCGGAAAAAGATGAACTTGAAAACGAATTGGCAGCCAAGTCGGAAGACAACAGTCTGTTGACAGCAGAGATTAAAGAAAACCGCGCGTTGCTGTCGGAACAGGAAAGCAAGCTGTCCACCCTTCGACAAGAAATCGAAAGTGTCCAAGTGGAACAGGCGTCAAGCCAAGCGGTGTTGGCGGATCTGGAGCTAAAAGTTTCATCGATGAAAGACGCTGACAAGAAATTGGAAGATTTGATCGCCGAAACAGATAAAACCAACACCCAACTGGTCGAAATGTCCAAACAACGTGATGTTGTCGCCAGCGAAGTTGAAGCTCTGCGAGAGATGGCATCGAAAGTTCAAGAGGATCATAACAAGACGCTACAGGACAATGAGCGTCTCGCCTCAAATCTTTCTGAGATCCAAAGCAAACTGAGCAGCACCGAGGTTGAGCTGGTTGAGTTGGAACAACAGAAACTTGCGTATCTGGACGAAATCAAAGGGCTTGAGTCAGAACTAGCAGCGATGCGCGCCAATAGAGAGGCGGTGCGCAGCAACATTCAGA
Organism: Aliiroseovarius sp. F47248L; assembly: GCF_023016085.1. NCBI lineage: Bacteria > Pseudomonadati > Pseudomonadota > Alphaproteobacteria > Rhodobacterales > Paracoccaceae > Aliiroseovarius > Aliiroseovarius sp. F47248L. Next base: position 1,957,570 of record NZ_JALKBF010000001.1, read on the forward strand.
CAATGACGGCAACCCTTAACGGATTGATTGGCAGCAATGCCTTAGAAATCCCTGAAGAAACCCAAGCGAAACCGGTAGCTGCGACACAGGCAGGGGTAGACGTTGTCGTCGATGTTGTATCGAAAACCACTGCTGAAAGCGTCAACATGGGGTCAGAGCAAATCGGAAAACGAGAAGTTTCGTTATCACGCCAGCAAATTAACGTACTGCTCGCGCAAACTCCGGGCCTTGCAAACGCAGCGCCCGCAGAATTATCGAAACTCACGACCGAACTGGAAAACGGCACATGTACTGTGCAGGCGTTGCAATCCGCATTTGGGTTTGTAAACCGCCAGACTTTGGTCGCTTTAATACGAGAGATTGGTCCGTGTTGATTGAAATATTCTAAGTGAAGAAGGGAAGGATTGTGAGACGTTTAAAATATAATGCTACAAAATTGATTTGTTTTTGCTTTTGTCTGTTTATTGGCAATATCCACTTAAACCCTGCGCATGCACAGGAGTTCGGAAAGAACATCCTGACTGGTGGTCCCAACGGCACATACATCCAAATCGGTCGTGACTTGGCATCCGTTGCTGGCGCGTGCGGATTGAACTACACAGTTCAAGAAAGTGCGGGTTCTCTGGAAAACTTTCTAGGCGTTCGCAAGCGTTCAAACACCCAGTTCGGCATCGTGCAAAGCGACGTTCTTGAATACTTCAAGACGTTTGCCAGCGACGATCCAAGTATCGCCCGTGCGATTTTCGGCGTTCGGATCGCTTTTCCCCTCTACAACGAAGAGGTGCACATTCTCGCAAGCCGTGATGTCACGTCGCTTGACGGGCTAAACGGTAAACGTGTTGCTGTTGGGGTTGAAGATAGCGGTACATTTCTGACCGCATCGCTTGTGCTTGATCTTGCCGGCGTGCAGCCGTCTGAGCGGGTGATGATCAACGCGACAGATTCCATGGCGCAGCTTCTTGCGGGGGAAATCGATGCAATGTTCTATGTGGCTGGCGCACCGACCAAACTGTTCGTGTCTGACCAAATTGATGCGGCAAAATTTCATCTTTTGCCGATTGACGATCCCACCCTCAGTTCGGTCTATGTTTCAACCAGCATCCCTGCAAACACCTATCCGTTTCAGACGGAAGCGATTGATGTCGTCGCCGTAAAGGCAGTGCTGATGACCTATGAGTACAGCGCCAGTAAAAACGAGTATCACCGTTTAAGCTGCAAATCGGTCTCGGATATGGCGAACCTGATCCTGACCAATTTCCAACAGCTTCAGGAAGTAGGTCACCCGAAATGGAAAAACGTGGACCTGAATGACATCCCGCCAGGTTGGGATATTGGTGATTGTGTAAATGCGGGTCTTACCGACAGCTACGAGATGCAATGTCAGGGTCAGGTTGCTGCCTCACCTCAAGGCTCGCTTGAAAGCAAAGCTAATGAGGCTTACCGAGCCCGCATATGCGCGGCGATCGGCTGCTGAAAACCGAAAAGCGCTACCACACCAGACGTCTCTCCGGTGTGGTCTTCGATTAAGGATCAGCTACGACTGAACCTGTTGTTCGATGCGCCTGTACATCCAAAGGCATCCAGTCTGAGGGCACACTCGCCACACTGGCGGTAGAAAGGGCGCGTACACGCCAATATGTCGCCAGTTCAGGCGGTACATGGCGCAGGACCGATGAGACTATGTCCTCAAGCGTACTGACGACCTTACCATTCAAGTCCGCAAAGTCGATCGCATAGGCGGTTGGGTCCGCACCTGTGTCGCTTGTCCACACTAATACGGCCTCGTGACCTTCGGTGATAAAAGAGACCAACTGAATAGGCGTCATGGGTGCGTCTAACGGTTGAGGCACTTGCAGTGCGGCTAGGCGTGCCGCGGCTCCATCGATCTGATGGGCAGCTTTTTCGTACCAGATGCGTGCCAAGACAGTGTCAATTGGCACGCCTTCTCCTAGCTCGTACATCTGACCCAGGAAATAGGCTGCGCGTGGATGACCGCGACTGGCTGCCAATATATACGCGACCACGGCAGCCTGCGCGTTTTGATCGGAGATGGATAGCCCCAGTCGGTACCAATCGGATATGTCTTCCGGCGGAGCCCCAAACGCGTCCAGCAATGCCAGTGCGGGTGCCGTGTCCGCGATGTCCAAACTGGCTTTGCCGGCTGGGGTCTGCAACGCTGGTTGCGCAACAATCCCTCCGATTTCGGAACCGCTGTCTTGTGTACTGGAAGAGGCTTCCAGTTCTGACATATCCGTTGATGGCATGATGCCCTCGACCTCATGGCCGTTGCCAACAAGAGCAGACTCATTCGCATCGGTCTCATATCCGGTTTCGGATCTAGAGAGACTAGAAACCGCGTCGACGGATTGGTCGGGTGGGCTGTCCAGATTCAGCATGACAAATGCCAGCGAGGCCACACCAGCAAGCCCGGCAAACACTGCTACGCGCGAGATGTTACCTCCTTTTGACCCGTCTTTACTGCTTGGCGCGGGTAAAGGAGCAGATTTTACAATTGGGTCGTTCTTCGAAATGAACAAATCGCCCTTCGGCGTTACCGCTGCTGTGGGCGGTGTCTTTACCGCCGTTAAGTCTTCCGGCCCCATATCCGAGTTGGAAACAGAGGGAAATTGAATACTCTGCTTCTGTTCAAACATATTCTCTGGAGATGAAGAGATTTTACACGACCGAACCCATTCTGCGCCTATTTTTGACACTTTCCGCGACGCAGCCTTGACTAACAGGGGCTGGCACAACAAATTTATCTGCTGCGGATTGCCCCCGGTTCGTTCATGGACCAAACTTATTGCATCGTCGTCGAAGGCGACCTCTTTGATACCGGCTGTTGTCAACCGATGTCTGATGTATCCTGCTGTGTCTTTTTCCGACATAGGTTCAAGGGTGAAGAAAGGCCCTGGTATGGCCCCTGGCGCTTCATCCAAGCGGTCAGGCAGTTCTGGATGTCCGACCAGTATTATCTTGAACAATGTATTGCTCGGATCTTCGCCGAAACGGGCAAGTTCAAAAAAGGTCAACAATTGATCATCGGTAAATAAATGCGCATCATCCAGAATGAGTGTCGGAAGGACGAAATCTTTCTGTGACGCTATAAGGCTCTGCTGAAGAACGCGACGGTGGAGCGCCTTATCGCCCGGACCGGGGTCCGCGCCAAATGCTTCCAGTATCACGCGGCAGGGGTCAACTTTGATCCGAGGACCATAAGCGCACAACCCGATCAGACGGGTCGCTTGCGCATCCGACACCGCCTTCTGTGCCAAGGTGGTTTTTCCTGTACCAATCTCGCCAGTAAATATCGTAAGCAGAATGCCGCTGTTGACGGCAAAGGCCAAGCGTTCATCGGCCAAGGTATGAACAGCGCTCCAGTAAACATATTCTGGCGCACTGGACTGGAAGGCGTCCTCCGGTGATCTTTGATCGGTTTCAGACATCTATCTTACCACCCAGTTTGCTGCTCGGCCGGTTCACTTCCCGGCCGCAGCCCAACCCTTTCCCCCATTCCATCCCACGGCAAATCGGCACTAGGCGGGATAGCCATACTTCTGGATCAGCACCCAAACGTCCGAATTCAGCGCCTTCAAGTCATCGAGAGATTGGTCGATGCCATCAATAGTGCTCGCATCAAGCGCTGTCATCTCTCCGACCTTTATTTGATTTTTTCGATCCGCCACGCGCATCCGAATTGTCGAAATATCACCGCTTTTTGAATCAAACGAATAGATGCAATGATTGTATCTGTTTCTCAGTCCAGACAGCATCTTGATCCGTTGCGTGATCGCCAGCACGGCTTCTCGTTCTTCTTGGGATACACGTTCAAGTTTTGACAGACGTTCGACCAGATCAGTGCGCGCGCGCGTCGTGTTCAGCGTCAAAAAAATAACGACCGAAGTCTTTTTATCTGTCTTTGACAAACCTGCGATCAGATGGATCAGCAAGCTTTCCGTATTTGTCCAACTGTAGTTCAACCGACCTAGAAGCAACAAAAAGCGGTCAAAATCGGTCCGTGCTTTTTTGTCATCATTTGTCTTGTCAGCAGCGACCATGATTCACCTGCCGTCCAATTGATCACGATTATCGCGGTGGGAAAGATACCAGTTGGTTGCGCTGGCTCGGTTGTGGACCCTGAGTTTACCGAAAATATGATGCACATGCAACTTCACGGTGTGCTCTGACAGCCTGAGCTTTTCCGCGATTGTCTTATTCGGAAGTCCGGTGGAAACAAGTTTCAGAACCTCGGTTTCACGGACCGTTAGATTTGGCACGAGTCGGACTGGGTCCGGGGTTTCCTGTTGCGCATCGCTGATCGATGCACACGGCAAGTCAGATGTGGCCGAAGGTTTGACAAGGCTGTCCAGAAGTTCGGCCGGTACAAACTCTTCCCCCAGCAACAGAAGCCTTAGTGCTGCTAGCCATGCATCGAACGACGCCTTCATGGGTAGATACCGGATGCCCACTTCCTTGTCAGAGCGCATCGCATGGTTCCTCAACTCCTTTGCCACCTTGGGCGAAGAATAGGCCAGTACCTTGTCGACATCGCCATAAATGGGATCCAACTCACGCTTCGAGCGCAGCAGTGTTTCCATGGCCGCCTCATCAAAGATAATGAGTTTTGCCGCCAGCTTGATGCGATCATCTAGTGTATCCAGATCAGAAACATCTCGTTTGCGCAGAACCAAAGCATCGCTGAATTCAAACTTGAGCGCCCTTAGAAGTCGGTTTGAAAAAACCATGCTGCTGCCCAGAAAAATAAATGCTGCGCTATCGGAATTATCCAGATATCTCGTACTGCGAAACTTCTTTTCGCCACTCTCGTTGTGCGGCGCCAACATGACAGTCCCCCCTAGCCATCTACACGTTTCCTGAGAGCCAAACCGATTAAGGTTTCCCAGAAAGGGACCGGCAAACGTGTGGCGGGTTCTTCCAACACTCACTTCCTGCTCAAAGCAATAATCTAAAAATAATCATTTAGAAAACTTACGATTTATTACTCAAAGTAGCACATTTGGGGTGCATTGGACAACTGTGTTGCTACGGATCACTTAAAAACTAACATTTTGATCTAGTTAAAATCGCCTTTTCGCAGTGGTGTTCTGCTTTAGGATGTAGTTCTTCAAAATTCGATTTAGTAAGAATCGCGCAAAAATGCCTCTGCTCGGCCTATGGTTGTTGCTAAAACACCATTCTCCGCACACATAGGTGCGAAAATTTTATCATTATCAGCTAGTTAGAAAAATTAATACTTTGTCCGGCTGTCTTATTCTGTCCGTCGAACACAAGCTTAAAGTGCGCTCGTTTTTTTAGCGCTGTGTTTTCAGTTTGTTGAACAAGTTTTTTTGAAACAGCCAGATCAAATGCCCGTTTTGCAGGGCGCTTTGAGATCAGTACGGAAACGTCCGCTGGAATTTGACTGGCATTGCAACAAGGGGGTGATGACCACGAACTGAGCATTCAGTGGGTGGGACACATTTTGCTTTGCAAGGTGCCTCATCCGAAATCTCAAAATCCTAAAATCAAACATGCTCACCGATTGGCCACTTTGGACAGACTGGTGGCGTCATTGGGCATCAGTAGAGGAATTTAGTTATGTCTAGAGATAGAGGACACTCAAACAACAACCAATTCGCCATCGGCGAAGTTGACGTTGAAAATGTTGATGTCGACGTTGACGCCGATGTCCATATCAGAGAAGCGGATGTAGACATCGACGCGCAGCAGCAACAGCAGCAGCAAAATGTCGATACCACTGACGAGAACAACAACTCGAACGATCAGGGGCAAGGTCAAGACCAAGGCCAGGGTCAAGATCAGGGTCAGCAGCAGGGTCAGCAGCAGCAGACCAGCTCAAACTCCGATCAGAGCCAGAGCAATGGCGGTGACGACAGCAACGACAACTCTAACGCGGTCAATATCGATTTTGGCGGCGGCGAGTGGATTCCACGCGACGATGATGTCGTGGACATTGATGTTAAAGATGGAACCGTCGAAAACGTTGTGACCGCTGGTGGTGACATCGCGCTGGATCCTGGTGACGACATCGGCGACATCCTGACCAACGCTAATTTTGGCGCGGGTAATGACACAGGAATCGTCAACGTGCAGGAAGCGTACCTGTCAGATGACGACCACCTTGGCGCAGCCAATGTTTCCAACGATGGCGACTTCACTCAGAACGGTAACGCCAATGGTGGCGCCGCAACTGCCGGTGATGGCATTAGCAATGATACCGCGTCCGGTGACGGCGGCGGACACGCAGACGCTTCTAGCGGAGATGCGCACGGCGGCATGGCCCTTGGTGGTATGTCTCATGCGTCCGGCGGTACAAGCGGTGACAGTGGTGACACTGACTCCACGGCCGGCGACGGTGGCGCTAGTGGTGGCGCAACTGCCCTTGGCCTTGGTCTTGGTCTCGGCATTAGCGGCAACAACAGCGACAACGACGGTGGCGACAGCGGATCCGCAGATGCCACCAGCGACGCGACCACTGACGTCAGCAGTGACAACAACACAGAAGGCACTGGCGGAGACAGCGGAGATTCCGACTCTGAAAGTGACGCCAATGACGGCTCTATCAGCAGCAATGCAGCTGGCAATGCCACCGGCGGCTACGGCACCGGCGGTGACGGCGGAGACGGTAGCGGCGGTGACGGCGGTGACGGCGGTGACGGCACCGGTGGTGACGGCGGCGGCGGTGACGGCGGCAACGGCGGCAATGCCCAGGGTGGCAATGCTGGCGGTGGCAACGGCGGCGCAGGCGGCAACGGAACTGGTGGCGCATCTACCACTGGCAATGGCGGCGATGGCGGTGATGGCACCGGCGGCGACGGCGGCGGCGGTGACGGTGACGGCGGCGATGGTGGCGACGGTGGCAATGGCACCGGTGGCTACGCAGTCGGCGGAAGCGGATCCGGCGGTGATGGTGGTGATGGTGGCGACGGTGACGGCGGCGACGGCGGCAATGGCCCCGGCGGTGACGGTAACGCAAATGCCAGCACCAGCAACACGGGCTTCAGCGACAACGACGCCAGCGCCGACAACGACGCCTCGAGCGACAATGATGCAACTGGAAACGGCGGCGACGCCGGTGCTGCATCTGGTGCCGCAGCTGGTGCCGCGGCCGGGCTTGGGCTCCTGAATCTTGCAGGTGCAGGTGCCACGGCTGGCGATCCAACCGCAACTTCCGGAAATGGCCCTGCTGATGCAGGCGGTGCTTCGGATGCTGGCGGCAATGCCGACGCTGATGGCGACGGCAGCGGCGACGGCGACGCGGATGCCAGCGGTGACGGTGGCATGGGTGCTGGTGGCGCTGGTGCTGGTGGTGACGGCGGAAACGGTGCACGCGGTGACGCGGGTGACGGCGCCGAAGCAACCGGTGGTCAAGGTCCAGGCGGTGCTGGTGCAACCGGTGACGGTGGCGACGGTGCAGCCGGTGACGGTGGCCAAGGACCCGGCGGTGCTGGTGCTGCGGCTAACGGTGCCGAAGGCGGCCAGGGCCCGGGCGGCGCTGGTGCCATGGGCGACGGCGGCATTGGTGGTCAAGGCCCCGGTGGTGCTGGTGCCACAGGTGCAGCCGGTGACGGCGGCCAAGGCCCGGGTGGCGACGGTGCCATGGGTGACGGCGGCGACGGCGGCATGGGTGACGGTGGACTGGGCGGCAACGCTGATGGTCGTGCTGACTCCTTGAACGATGTCGACGGAACCTCGAGCTCGACAGCTGACACTGGCGACGGTGGTCTGGCTGATGTCTTCTCGGATTCCTACACTGACGGATCGGCCGACAGCATGGCAGAAGCCATCTCGGGCTACGGCGGTGCTGCGAATAACGATCAGACGTCATCGACCAGCGCTGATGGCCAATCTGGCGGCACCAACACTGCAACCAGCGGTGACGGCGGAATGGGTGGCGCAGCCACGGCAACCGGTGGCTACACCGGCGATGCTATGGGTGGCACCTCAACTGGCGGCGCAGCTGATGCCAGCGGCATGTCCGGCATGGGTGGCACTGCCACCAATGGTGCAAGCGGAATGGCCGATGGCGGCTCGTGGGGTTCAGGCAATGGTGACGACGGCTATGTCACCGGCGAATCCTATGCCTCTGCCGCGGCAGTGGTTGACACCGCTGCGTTCAACCAGAGCATCGTGATGGGCGCCAACGTCCTTGGCAACACGGTCGACATGACTGTTGTCGGCGGGTCGATGAGCTCGACATATGTCGGCGACGACTCGAACGACGGATAAGATACCAACGTCCGGGGCCGCGTTGGCCCCGGACACCTTCAGTATCAGGTTTCATTGTTTTTCATTCTCTAGTTAGGAGTTGACGTAGCCATGAGCCTTGACCAAACAACAGAGTCCATCGCTCATTTCATTGGTCTCTTCCATTTGGCTGAAGAAGAGATCCGGCTTAGAAAAGAATACTTTGAATTCAAGATGGAGAAGAAAGCGGTCGAGACAGGTGACCTTGCTTTTGCACCCGTCGATACCAAAGCGCCTTACCAATCTGGCGAGTTTACACCCCACTCACAATACACGGTCAGTCCGAGCTCCGTTTTGCCGTCCGAAAGCAGCGGAACGTCAGTATTCGCGGTCCCTGCCCTGCCAGCAGTTGACGCTGAAGACGGCAACTCCACTGCACCTGTTCCGATCGCCGATGGTGCCTCTGTGCATTTCATAATGGGCAGCATCACTATCTTGCCCTATGTGCCTTTGCCATCTTCGGCTGTTACGGTGACATTTCAGTCAATCCAGCTTCATGACAACGACGTTATTGGTGATGTCGATGCGGCTGGCTTCCAATCGCTCGAAGGGTTCTATTCGGAACTTGATACGGCAATCGAACTGGCCGAGGCGTTGCAGCCTTGGTCAACCGATGGTCTTGTCGCAGAAATCATTGCTGACCCGGACAGCGCACTGCCGTTCGTTGAGATTATTAACGCCATTGAAGCCCCCGATATTGACGGTCTTAGCGTCACCATCATCGAGGACGAAGAGACGGAAGGCGTTTACGTGAATGGCACCCTTGTTGAGGAAGCACCCAAGTTTGAAGATCAACTGCCCGAATTCATCAAGGCGAAGCGCGACAAGCAAGACGGGGAAGAAGATCCCGACAGGCTGTCCGGCCACGATAAGGACGACGCGTTTCACGACAGAGACAACGACGAGTTTTCCACAGTTATCAACGCAGAGCACAACGTCAGTACCGGTGCGAACGAGGCCCACAATCAAGCCACCGTCCAGACAAGCTGGATAGATGCTGGCGTTATTGCCGTGGAAGGTAACGTGATCAACCTGAACGCCGTTTCACAGGTCAATGTGCTGTCGGACACGGACCAATACGAAGGCACCATTTTGAACGATTCAAGCGCCTCATCTCAGGCGCACAACATCGCCACCACCCAGATTGACAGCCGGGAAGCTCCCGACGGGTTCGAAACGAAAGCTGCGGTGGCGACAGATTATCCCGACAACTGGAATGTCGTGCGGTTGGAAGGTGATGTGACGGTCACAAACTTCATAAAGCAGCATACATTCGTGATGGATGCAGACCGATTGGAGCTGACCTTTTCCGCCAATTCTACGTCGATCGTGACGGGTGAAAACCTGACCTACAACCTCGCTGATGCTGGTGAATTTGGGTATGGTTATGACTTGATTTTTGTGGGCGGCACGATGCTGTCGATGAATGTGATTAACCAAACCAACGTTCTGATGGATGGCGACCATTTCTCAGGTGATGGCTTGAAAGACGCAGCGATATCGGGGCACGACAATGTTCTTCGCAACGAGGCCGAGATCAAGAAAGCAGGTATCGACACCCAGGTCGACATGCTCAAGGAATTTAAAACCGCACTGAAGGATTTGAAAAAGGGTGCCAAAGATCTGTCCGAAACGGTTGCGAAAAGCAAATATTTCGAAGGGCAGGACGATCTAAAAGTTCTTTATATCGACGGTAATCTGACCCAGATGAATATTGTGGATCAGGTCAATTATATGGGCGATCAGGATCAGGTTCACATGGCGATGGATGCGGTTTCGTCGGCCCTAGATGATGTGCCGGTCTCAATCACCACCGGATCCAATCTGATGACCAACACAGCATCGATCATGGAGACAGGTTTTGACTCGGATGTGATGGTGGGTGGTGATTACTACAGCGACGCGCTGCTGTACCAAGCCGAACTGATCGATTCGGATGCCAACCCAACAGGCGTTGGAATGACGGGATTAGCAAGTGAAGCGGTGGCATTTTTGGCCGACGATATGATCCCGGATTCAGTTTCAGAAACGCTCGATTCAGCAGGATTCAACAACGATGCGCATACCGGCGGCTCCGCGCTGGACGTGATGCAAACGATGACGACCTAGTTTATTTAAAGTGAGTAATTTGATGGCAAATGCGGCGAACCGTGTCCGCGACCCGGAAACACCCTCAAAGCCAAGACTGGTTTTGAAGGCTGTTGACCGCGTCGAAACCCAAAAGCCCCGAACCGCCAAACTGGACGGTACGGGCATGGGTATGACAATCGAGGAAAAAGCCAACGAGCCGGTGTCGAACAAGACCACACCACCACCCGAGCGCCCCGGCGGCGGAAATGGAGGTGGTGGTGGTGGTGGCGCAAACTTCCACAAGAGGATTGGCCCCCAGGATTTTTCGCAAAGCCTAAAGGACGGTATGACAGCCGTGTGGGGCAACCTGCTTTTCGTGATGCTAATGACTTGCGCGACCAATGTCCTGATCCTTGCAATCCCGATCTATTTGTTTCAGATTTCCGACCGTGTGTTAACCAGCCGATCCACTGACACATTGATCATGCTTACAATAGTGATTGCTGGTGCAGTCATTCTTCAGGCCGTCTTCGACGCAGTGCGACGTTTCGTACTGATGAGAACCGCAGTTGAGGTGGCAGCGAAGCTCGGCACACCGATCTTGAGTGCTGCTGCGGCGGCGTCGCTGAACGGGACAGGCCGCGAATATCAAACGCTTGGCGATCTTCAGCAGTTGCGCGGGTTTATCGTGTCGGGCACGCTGATCTCGTTCCTTGACGTTCCTTTCGCACCCCTGTTCATACTCGCCATCTTCCTTGTGCATCCACAACTGGGAATGATCGTGATCGTCACATCCCTGTTGCTATTGCTCATCGCAATCATAAATCAAAAGACCACCGCAAAGCCCTTTGCGGAAGCCAACATTGCGCAATCCAAAGCTAACATGCACTTGGATTCGATGTCCCGAAACAGCCAGATCATCAACGCGCTGGCAATGATTCCCGAAGCCGTGTCGATCTGGGGCAAGGACACGGCCGCGTCGCTGACGGCACAAGTCCGGGCGCAGGATCGCAACATCATCTCGTCAGCCTGTTCGCGGGGCGTACGTCTTTTAACCCAGATCGGGATGCTTGGCTGGGGTGCCTATCTGGCGATTCAAGGCGAGATCACGGGTGGCATGGTGATTGCTGCGTCGATCATTGCTGGTCGCGCTTTGGCGCCAATCGAAGGCTCGATTGAGGGCTGGAACGCATTTATCCTGACCCGCGGCGCCTATGGCCGCATTCGAACCTTGCTACAGAACTCCAAACTTCAGTTCGAGAAACTTCGATTGCCCCGTCCCGAGGGGCGCCTGGATGTCGAGCGATTGTTGTTCGTCCCACCGGGCACCAAGCAAGTCGTTCTCAATGGATTGAGCTTCCAACTGAACCCCGGCGAAAGCCTGGCCATTATCGGCAACTCCGGCGCAGGAAAGACAACACTTGGAAAGATGCTGGTCGGATCAATCCTTCCCACGTCCGGGAATGTGCGGCTTGATCTGATGGATCTGCGCAATTGGGAGCCGAGGCAGTTTGGCGAGAGCATTGGATATCTGCCGCAGGACGTTCAGCTTTTTCCTGGATCGATCAAAGACAACATCGGTCGAATGCGCAGCGACGCAACCGACGAGCAAATCTATGAAGCGGCCAAATTGGCTGATGTTCACGAGATGATTGCAAACCTTCCGCAGGGTTACGAGACGATGGTGGCCGCGGATGGCTCGCCGTTGTCCGGCGGGCAAAAACAGCGCATCGCGCTGGCGCGTGCGTTCTTCGGCAACCCAAGAATGGTTGTGCTGGATGAACCGAACTCGAACTTGGATGCGGCAGGTGACAAAGCTCTGGCGCGCGCAGTCGAACACGCACGTCGCAACAAGATTACCGTTGTGGTTATCACACAGAAACCGGCCCTTCTGGATGTCGTAGACAAGATTATGTTGTTGACCGACGGCACAATCGCACTGTTCGGAACCCGGGATAATGTACTGCAGCGGATCCGAGAAGATCAACGCGCCCGTCAACAGCCACCCAAACCACTGGGGGAGCAATCATAAAATGACCAACGAAGCCAATGCTATAGTTGTTCAAGAGTGGCACGACAAAGTTCCCCGCTCGATATCCAAGCTTGTAACATTTGGGCTGCTTCTTTTGGTGATCACCTTTGGAGGTTTTGGAGCATGGGCATTTCGAGCGCCACTCGCAGCCGCTGTCATTGCTCAGGGCAGCTTCGTCGCTACCGGCCGTAACAAGATCGTTCAGCACCTCGAAGGTGGTATTATCCACGAGATTCTGGTCAGCGAAGGGGACATGATCCAAGCGGGTGATACCTTACTTACCCTTGATGAGACCGCTGCGTTGGCCAATCGCCGCGAGTTGCAAATTCGCAAGTCCAGACTAGAGGCGACAGTAGCAAGACTTGCAGCTGAATACGGTGAACTTGATGAACTGGAGTTTTCCGAAGAGCTTACTCGCAATGCGCGGGAAGACTTTGAAATAGCGTCTATTCTGGATGGCCAAAGGTTGTCATTTAACGTCGCCCGTTCGTCGCTTAACAACGATCTTGCGCTTTTGGAGCGCAACATCAATGCGCTCCAAATCCGTATGAATGGCTACCAAATTCAACACGATTCTCACCTTGAGATGATCGAGTTGCTTGACCAGGAACACGCCGACAAAAGCAAACTGCTCGCAGGCGGTCTTATTCGCCAGTCCGAGGTTAATGCTTTGCTGCGTGCTAAAGTCGAGGCGCAAGGCCAGGTCGGGCGGCTTCAAGCTGAAGTTCATGAGAACGAACAGCTTATGCTGAAGCATAAAACCCAGATCGAGAAGGTGCGTAGCCTGTATCGTGAAACCGCATTGGATGAACTGCAAGTCATCCAGGCCGAACTTGAAAGTGTGCGTGAGAAATACCGAAAAGCAGAGAATGTTTTAACCCGGTCCGAAGTAGTTGCCCCGGTGAGCGGCACCGTAGTGCGCTTACATTACTTTACGCCTGGTGGGGTTATCGAGACTGGGAAACCCATTGCCGAAATTTTGCCGTCAAGCGCGCCACTCATCGTCGAAACACTTATTCTTCGAACAGACGTTGATAGTGTACATCTTGGACAGGATGCCGTCGTGCGACTGACGGGGCTAAACGCACGGACAACACCAGTGCTTGATGGCACGGTCGAATATGTTTCGGCCGATGCCATTTCGGATACCGCAAACGGAGTGACACGCGAAGTTTTTGTCGCGCGCGTTTCTTTATCGCCTGAAGAACTGAACCGCGTCGCCGACTTTATCCCAACGCCTGGCATGCCAGCCGAAGTCATGATCCAAACAGACGAGCGAACGTTCGCCCAGTATATTGCAAGGCCATTGGTCGACAGCATGACACGGGCGTTCAAAGAACAATGATGGACTCTATCGCTGTATGATTTCTTCACTGTCCGAAGCGCAAGGGACTTCCACTCAAGCTCGTAGAGGCTAGTTTGGCCACAAGTCAGCTGCAAATATTGCACCTGTGTTGCGAAAAACGAAAGAGATGGGGCGATACGACCCACTATCTCCGATACGAGATAGTTTCTTGATACATCCCTGATGTTCAGTGTGGTGCCCGGGGGCGGAATCGAACCACCGACACGAGGATTTTCAATCCACTGCTCTACCCCTGAGCTACCCGGGCATGGGTGAACGGTTCATCGTTCGGGTGGGCGGGTTGTAGACGGGGGGGAAAGTGGTGTCCAGAGGGAAAATGCAGGTTTCTCAGTGTGGGCCGTGACTTTCCGAAGGGGCGGCACGAGACAGCACTTCGGCGGCTTCCTCAAGGTCGTTGGGGTCCTCGGAAGGCACGGCATATGAGCCGTTCAACCAGCGTCCCAGATCAACATCGGCACACCGTCGCGAGCAGAAGGGGCGGTAGGTCGCGTGGGTCTTTTTCTCACAAACAGGGCAACTCATTTAAGGCCCTCCAGACAGGTGCGCAGGCTCATCCGCTCCCGCTTTCGCTGAAGCTCAAAGTTGCCCAGCGTGGTCCAGCCAACCAGCGATGTCTCAATCCCATCGGCGCGAAAGGCGGTACGCAGCGCTTGTTCGATCTGGCGCCGATCCTTCTTGGGGCTGGGTGCAAAATCGACGACGATCTGCCCGCCAAGACCCCGGCACCGTAAGGCACGCGGTAGTGCTTGGGCCGTCGCGATATTGGCTTTCAGACCCGCTGCCGGGCTGGTGTCACCTCCGGTATTCACATCCACAGCCACCAAGGCACGGGTGGGTTCGACAAAGGCAAAAGCACCACCGGATAGTGGCACCCGAGCACTGAGGACTTCATTGATCAAATCGACAACGCCGTGGCGGTCAAACGCTCCTTCGCGATCGTCCAACTGATCAGGCGTCGCCCATTCCCGCCAAGCCTGATGATGGGGATCAGCCCCATCAAGCAGCAGTTCGGGCGCTTGCCCTTCTGCATCCGCACGCACAGTCCGCGACAACTCCAGCATTTGCGAGATATCGTCAGCAATCTCATCATCCGCACCGGTAACGGCGACCGAACGCAGGATCAAACCCTCATCCGCGCCATCCATCACCTCATGTGCGATGTCCAACAGGCGCACACGTTCTTCGTCTTCTCGTATTGCGCGGCTGACGTTGATACCGGGTGCATCCGGAGTCACGATTGCAAATCGGCTTTTGAACAACAGCTTCTGCGTTACAGGAATGGCTTTCCCACCCTCGGCAAATCCAGTGACCTGCACCAGAATGGGTTGGCCGGGCTTCAACCCCTTGCCTTGACGCAAAAACCCTGTTTCCCCGTCCGGCAGACGCAACATCATGCCCCCCTGCCCTTTCAACGGGCGGTCGCAGATCGCGCGGAAGGTCGCACCTGGCAACGTCACACTATCAGGCGGTTCGATCAGCAGATCTTCCAGCCGTCCATCGACGATATGAGCCGCAGCCAGTCGCCCTTTGTAGCGATCAAGCGCAATCACGCTGCCCTTCATGTGCGCTCTCCATAGATCGGGTATCCTGCCGCCACTAACAGGTTTGCGGTTTCGGCGACGGGCAGGCCAACAACTGCCGTGTAACTGCCCTGAAGCCATGTTACGAAGGCACCGGCTGGCCCTTGGATGGCATAGGCCCCCGCCTTGCCACGCCAGTCGTCAGACGCAAGATAGGCGTTTAACTCAACATCCGACAGCCGTTTGAATTTCACGGTGGTCACCACATCGCGCGCCCATGTCTGGTGGGTATTGCGCACAGCGACAGATGTAATGACCCGGTGACGGCGCCCGGACAAGGCCAGCAGAAACGCGGCGGCCTGCCCCGCGTCCTCGGGCTTGCCCATGATGCGACGGCCCAGCGCGACGGTGGTGTCGGCACACAGAACGACCTCGTCATCGGCGACAGCCATCGCGGCCGCTTTTGCAGCGGCAATCCGGCGGCAATAGGCCAGCGGCCGTTCACCCGCGATAGGCGTTTCGTCCACGTCAGGCGGGCGAACATCATCCGCAACAAGGCCGAGCTGCCCCAGCAACTCGGCCCGTCTTGGGCTGCCTGAGCCCAGAATCAGCTTGGGGCGAGTCATGCCCGGCAGACCGCTTACTTGAAGCGGTAGTTGATCCGACCCTTGGTCAGATCATAGGGGGTCATTTCGACCTGCACCTTGTCGCCTGCCAGAACGCGAATGCGGTTTTTGCGCATCTTTCCTGCCGTATGAGCGATAATCGTATGGCCGTTTTCCAGCTCGACCAGGAATGTCGCATTCGGCAGGAGTTCCTTCACGACACCGGGGAATTCGAGCAGTTCTTCCTTGGCCATGTTCACTCCTGTATTTTCACTCACCCGTCGTGAGCGCCTACTAAATGGGGCCAAACTTTCAGATTTTCAAGGGAAATCCGGCTTGCCAGGCGATTAGTCCTCGGTTTCATCATCTTGCGGCTGTGGTGGGCCAAAGCGATCAAGGATATGACCGCGAATTTGATCACGGGTTTGGCGATAAGCGGCCAACTTCTCGTCCCGACGTGTGCCAAGCCCTGAGGGATCAAGAATCGGCCAGTATTCGACCTCCAGATGGAACAGCCGTGTCAGTTCCAACGCGCGCCGCTGACTTGCTGGTGACAAAGCCACAACAAGATCAAAGCTGGACAAATCATCTCCCCATTCTTCCATCTGGTCAAAGCTGCGCACCCGGTGATTGGTCAGGGTGATCCCCAACTCCTGACAGACCGATACAGAAAATCCGTCGATATCCATATCACTGTGAACACCAGCGGATTGGACATAAATATCATGTCCATAAAAGGCTTTCATCATCCCCTCGGCCATGGGCGAACGCACAGCATTGTGGTCGCAACAGAACAGCACCGATTGGGGGCGATCCTCGGACATGCTTAGCCCCAGTGCAGGACACAGATCAGGGTGAACAGCCGACGCGCCGTGTCGATATCAACGATGGCTTTGCCCTCAAGCCGTTCCTGCAACACCCGCGCGCCTTCGTTATGAATGCCCCGCCGGGCCATGTCGATGGCCTCAATCTGACTTGGTGGTAACTTCTTTACGGCGTCAAAATAGCTTTCGCAGATCGCGAAATAGTCTTTCACCACCTGACGAAACGGGCCAAGGGACAGGTGGAACTCGGCGGCGGGATTGCCATTCTCTGTCTTGGCTTCCACGACCAGACGTTTCTCGCGAATGGACAAGCCCAGATCATACGGGCCATCCGGCGGGGTCTGATCATCCCGACCGGTCAGCTCGAAGCTGTTATCTTCCAGAAGGTCGAAGATGGCTACCTTGCGTTCCTGTTCAATCGCGGGTGTGGGTGCGGCTAGACCGCTGTCGTCGATCAGGATGTCGTTGATACGGTTTGTGGTCATATTGGGCACTCTGAGGGTCAATCGTTAAGGGCGTCAAGCCGTGCGCGCACGGACAAACCGTGTGCTTCAAGGCTTTCGGAATTGGCAAGCGTTTCGGCCGCGGGGCCAATGGCGGACAGCGCCGCAGGGGTCATGCGTGCTAGAGTGGTGCGTTTCAGAAAATCCATTACTGACAAGCCAGAGCTGAACCGGGCGGACCGTGCGGTGGGCAGAACGTGGTTCGGGCCGCCGACATAGTCGCCAATGGCTTCGGGCGTCCATTGGCCAAGGAAAATCGCGCCGGCATGGATACACTTGGCCGAAATGGCATCGGGGTCGGCGACGCATAGTTCAAGATGTTCGGGCGCGATCCGATTGGACAGCGCGGCAGCTTCGTCTAGGTCCGCGACGGTGATCACAGCACCGAAATCACGCCAGCTTGCGTCTGCGATCTTGCGTCGTCCCAATGTTTCAAGCCGTTTGTCCACCGCCTCGGCCACCTTTCGACCAAAGCCCTCATCGGTGGTGATCAGCAAGGACTGCGCGCTTTCGTCATGTTCGGCCTGGCTCATCAGATCCAGCGCCAGCCAATCGGGATCATTGTCGGCGTCCGCAATCACCAAAATCTCGGACGGGCCGGCAATCATGTCGATGCCTACCTTGCCGAACACCCGGCGTTTGGCGGCGGCAACAAAAGCGTTGCCCGGTCCGGTGATCTTGTCCACCGGCGCAATCGTTTCCGTGCCATAAGCCAGCGCAGCCACGGCTTGTGCACCCCCGATGCGATAGACTTCATCCACGCCCGCAATACGCGCCGCTAGAAGCACCAGCGGGTTGGCGACGCCGTCCGGTGTCGGCACTGTAATCGCAAGCCGTTCCACCCCTGCCACCTTGGCCGGGATTGCATTCATCAAGACCGAGGACGGATAGCTCGCCAAACCACCGGGCACATAAAGCCCTGCAGCAGACACCGCAGACCAGCGCCAACCAAGTTCTGCCCCGACTTCATCTGTCCAACGGTCATCACTTGGCATCTGGCGCACGTGATAGGCGCGGATGCGACCAGCGGCCAGTTCCAACGCGGCACGGTCTGCTTCCGAAACTCTAGCGCATTCTGCTTCGATCTCTTCCGGTGAATACCGTAGAGTGGCGGGCGTCAGGTCTAGCCGGTCGAACTTCGAGGTCAGATCGATCACCGCCTCATCCCCACGGGCGCGCACGTCTGCGATGATGCCAGCCACGATGTCATCGACTTCCGGGCTATCTTCGCGTTTCATCGAAAGCAGGTCGACAAATCGCGCCTCGAAGTCAGCGTCTTTGGAGTTCAGAAACTGGGGCATAAGTTATTCCGGATGTTCGGGCGTGTGACGCGATGGCGCGATGTAGGGACGGGTGACGTCCTGAAGGGTGACATCCAATGCTTCAACCTCCAGCGCAATCGCTCCGTCGCCCGCCAAAACCAGTTCCAATCGTCCCATTCCGTCTTTACCCGCATTAAAGGACAGAGACAAAAGCGACAAAATCAAATCCTTTTCACCGCGGTTCACGCCCTGGCTTTGCACTTTTAGAACATCCGCGATAGAAAGCACCGTTTGAACGCGCTCGACCGGTCGCCCTTTTCTTTTAGCGGCTGGCGCGTCCTCCCACCGGAAACGATTCAGCAGAAGTGCAAAGCGTCGATGGCGCGCATCCCACGCGATTTCCGATGCTGGGAATACTGCATCCTGCACCAGCGTGCTGATCACCTGCAGGTCATCCTCGTCCATCGCAATCAGGCGAAGTGGGGCCTCTGCCCCGTCTTCGAACCGTGCGTCCTGGTTTGTATCGCTCATTCTTTGATCCGTTCAATTTTGGCCCCGATCGAGGACAGCTTACGCACAACTTTCTCATACCCTCGATCAAGGTGATAGACGCGACTGACCACCGTTTCGCCCTCTGCAGCCATCCCGGCAAGGATCAGCGACACGGAAGCCCGCAAATCGGTCGCCATGACCGGTGCGCCTTTCAACTTCTTGACCCCATGCACGGTCGCCGTGCCGCCATGCACTTCGATATTCGCACCCATTCGCGTCAATTCAGGCGCGTGCATAAAGCGGTTTTCAAAGATGGTCTCGTGCAGGACGGATGTGCCGTCGGCAGTGCAGAGCATTGCCATCATCTGGGCTTGCAAATCGGTCGGGAAGCCGGGGAAAGGTTCGGTGGTCACGTCGATCGCCGACACTCGCCCGTTTTTGCGCGCGACCTTCAGTCCCCGCTCGGTCTCTTCAACCTGTATGCCCGCCGCATCCAGTTTTTCGACAAAACTTTTTACAAGATCGATGCGTCCGCCAAGACATTCAACCTCGCCACCAGCTATCGCCGGGGCTAGCATATAGGTGCCCAGTTCGATCCGGTCTGTGACGACGGGGTGCGTTGCCCCGTGCAGGCGGTCCACGCCCTGAACGACGATCTCGGACGTACCGTCGCCGTCGATCTGCGCCCCCATCTTGCGCAGGCAATCCGCCAGATCCACAATCTCTGGCTCGCGCGCGGCGTTGCGAATGAAGGTCGTGCCTTTGGCCAGCGTCGCCGCCATCAGGATGTTTTCCGTTGCCCCGACCGACGCAAATGCCAGTTCGATCTCGGCCCCCTTTAGACCACGCGGTGCTTTGGCGTGCAGATAGCCATCTTTCAACTCAATCTCGGCGCCCAGCTTTTCCAGTCCGAAAATATGCAAGTCCATCGGACGCGCGCCGATTGCACAGCCCCCCGGCAGCGACACCACGGCATGGCCCAACCGCGCCAGCATCGGGCCCAACACAAGGTTCGACGCGCGCATTTTGCGCACGATGTCATAATCTGCCACGTGGTTGTTGATGTCATGCGACGACATCGCCAGGACCTGCCCATCCTGCATGGATGTCGCCTCGGCCCCCAGCGATGCCAGCAATTCGGTCATCGTTTTGATATCCGACAGACGCGGCGCGTTTGTCAGCGTCAAGGGTTCCTCGGACAACAGCGTTGCCGGCATCAGCGTCAGACACGCGTTCTTCGCCCCCGCAATGGGTATTTCGCCGTGCAGTTCACCACCACCGGTCACAACTATCGAATCCATCTGCCCGCCTTTTCTATTGGTCTTTTTCTGTTCGCGACCGATCAGCCCCGTTGTCCGCCCGTGCGCGCGCCTGTGATTTGCGCCGTGCCATGTTGGCCTTCAGCGCAGCTTTCAGCCGCTTGTCACGATCCGCCCCTTTTTTTGGGGGTTTTTGGGGTGTCTTCTTACGCTCCATATCCCCTTCTGTAACGCAGGTTCAAAAAAGGGTCCAGAATGCGCTTGCGTCGCGCTCGGATTAGAGCTAATCAGCCGCCCACGACAGGACGCTGCTGTAGCTCAGAGGTAGAGCACTCCCTTGGTAAGGGAGAGGTCGAGAGTTCAATTCTCTCCAGCAGCACCATGTTTCCATCTAAAAATCAATGATCTACCTTTTGGGCGCGGGTGAATGGCCTCGGGCGATCCACTAATGTTTCTTGAGTTCTGTCTGCGAATTCTGCGCTCAAACGTACACCCAATTCCCAGCGTTCGCTGCAGTTTCTATTGAATCCTCGCTTCAGCCCCCCCAAACCCATCATCACCACCCATTTGCGCTAATTGGCAAAGCGCCCTAGGCCGTTGAAGAGGTGCAGCACACCGTCTGTTTACTCATGTTAAACGACCCGCTAGTTTTTGGCACGGGCTTCGATCTGCTGAAGTCATTACGATATCGAGCGAGTTCTTCATGGTTGATGCCCCCTCCATTCAAACAAAGTCCGATAGCCCACACCCGAAAGTGGTTGCGACCATCAATGGGGTTGATGTCCTTAAGGCACCTCATCTGAAGCCTGCGATCCTGCGCCGAATCCGCAGCGGTGAATATGAACGCCCAGAGGTCGAGTTCGGACTTGCCAATCTGAGGCCGGGTGATCGAATCCTTGAGTTGGGTGCGGGCTCGGGCATTGTTGGGTCCGTGTTCGCCAAGAACATCCGGGACATTGAACTACGATCATTTGAAGCCAATCCGGACCTAATCGAACATATTCGCATGATCTATGCGCATAATCAGTTGGATGCGGTCGCATCGGTCACGAACAGGATCGTGGTGACTGGACAGGACCAGCCGGACCATATGGATTTTCACGTTCGGACCAATTTCCTGGGATCACGCTTGTCCGGGGAAAACAACGAACCCGAAGCGCGTCGGATCAGGGTCGAAACCAGACACTATGACGATATTTCAAATGACTTCCCTCACAATGTCCTAATCATGGATATTGAGGGTGGTGAACTGGATTTCCTGACCGGAGCCAACCTTTCTGATGTTGAGTTGGTCATGCTTGAATTGCACCCGAAGGTCTATGGCTTGGAAGGTCGAAAACAGATTTTCACGCTGTTGAAAGCCAAGGGATTTGAGCTGGATCGCACGACATCCAAAGGGCAGGTGGCGTCATTCAAGCGGCCCGAAAGGTTGAAGCTCCAACCTGATTATTCACAGATCAGCAGTGGACCAACTCAGCAGCAAAGCTATGACCTCGACCCCCACAGGGCTCTGGCAGAAGGTATCATTACGAAAAAGAACGCCGTGCTTGCCAAGACGCCCCGAAGCCAGGGTCATCAGATTGCCGCGTCGGTTTTTGATCAGCATCGCAATCAGGTGCCTGAAGCGACCTGCTGGTTAACTCACCAAAAGCCGGCCACGACCTTTCGTTCTCATCCACGGCGCAACAGGATCAAGACACTGGAAGGGACTTGGTTGTTTGGTGGGCGTTTCAACCCACACTTCGGGCATTTTCTGACGGAAACCTTCGCTCGGTTGTGGGCATTGGACCACGTTTCGCATCCGCTTGATGGTGTGCTTTTCTTCCCGACCTACAACGATCACAAGGACAGCGCGGCCGGTATGTTTTCGAACCTGTCAAAGGTGATGGATGTCGACGTCAAGTTCAAGATTTGCGACGAGTTTTACCGCGTGGAAAAACTTGTCATTCCGCCACAGGGAAACGGGCTTGGGCGGCTTATGCTATCTTCCCCCGAGATGCGCGAGTTCATCAAAAGGCATATCAGACGCGATTTCGAGCCGACGCCGCATAGAAAACTCTACATCTCTCGGTCTGGTCAGTTTGACAAGTTGGGCCGCATTTTCCTGGGGGAACACACCCTGGAAACGCTCTTGCAAGACGAGGGGTATACGATCTTCCATCCTCAAGATCATTCTTGGGAGGATCAGTTGCGTCACTACATGTCGGCAACGCATATCCTTGGTCCGGATGGAAGCCCGTTTCATTTGGTTAATTTCACGGGGCGTTCTGATCTATCTGTTGGTGTCGTCCAGCGTCGTCCGGGACATGATGCCAGGCACATGGCGCAACAAGGGCGGCTTTATGGGGTGAACAACACCGTGGCGATCTCGCATCTTGGGCGGTTCTGGGCACGGTCCGGCGATCGACGTGCGGGATTCACGTTGGTCAGTGAACTTCGTTTGGCACCATTGTGTGAAGACCTGAAATCACGTGGTTTCATCAGCCTAAAAGCTGACTGGCAAAACCTGAGTGACGCAGAGTTGCAGGCGTCACTTCAATCCATCGCCGAAGCGACCCAGGCCGACTTCAGACCTGTTTCAAATGCGAACGAGTCTTTGGCGAGCTTTCCTCAGCTTGCCGCACCCGGTCAACCCACTGTGTTCATGTGACGCGCATAGGACATCTAATGCTGTGCTATACGCGCCGTGTGCCGCTATTGTTCGCATAGGGGCAACAGTGGGGCAACAATAAACAACCCTAGATTGATCGCCCCGACCAATTTTTTGCTAAGGCTTGCATCCGCTTTTGATCGGTGACAGCTTGACGTGCCAAGGTTTTGCGACACATTTACAGATTGTTTCGCGTTCTCTTGTGCAATTTAGGGTTGTGTTTCTCTTCGGTGTAACCAAAATTTAACCATGAGCCGGAATCAAGCGATCGACTCGCTGCTGAATGAATTGGGACCTATGGCCTCGGCGGGATATTTCGTCGGGCTGCACATTCGTTTTGCCGCCCCCCTCTTGACCTTCCAAACATACCCACAAACCTGGTCCGATCATTACACACGCAATGCCTATGCGCTGCGTGACCCAATGATCGCCTGGGGCATATCGCGCACTGGTGCCACACGCTGGAGCGATATTGACCTGCCCGATCCGTTCGGCATCTTGAAAGATGCCGCACGTCATGGGCTGGTCTATGGCGTCTGCGTGTCCTGTGGCGAAATCTCGTCACGGACAGTTGCAGGTTTGGCCCGGGCTGACCGGGAATTCACCGATGAAGAGATTGCCGCGATCAGCGGTGTCGTGCTTCGGCTTCACCATGTTTCACAACCCCCCGATACGCTGACAAAAGCCGAGATCGAGGCACTTCAGGTGCTAGCATCCGGCGAACGTTATGCGGCCGGTGCGGTTGTGCTGGGTATCTCGGAAAGTGCGTTGAAAGCGCGACTGTCCTCTGCCCGTAAGAAGTTATTTGCACGCACCTCGGCCGAGGCCATCCAAAGAGCTAAGGACTACCGTCTAATCTAGACCCGGCTGTCGCCTGAGCGTGCTTCCCGTTTTTTTGCAACCAAACTGGAGGATGTCATGCAGACGACCACACTTTCTTTCGCCAATCTACACAACCATGGCGAGTTATTTGCCAATCTACTTCGCGCTAGACGGCAAAGTTTTATCATTCAGAACCGCTGGGACCTTCCCGAGGCTCTGGGAATGGAGTTTGACCAGTACGACACACCGGCCAGCCGCTGGGTGGCAGTCCATGAATTTGGCCGTGTTCTGGCAGGCATACGACTGACGCCAACCACGGCGCGGTGCGGTATCTACACCTATATGATCCGAGATGCGCAGTTGGGGCTGCTCGAATCCATCCCTTCGGATCTGCTGTTTGAAGAAGCGCCTGTCGCCGAAAACATCTGGGAAAGCAGCCGCGTTTTCGTAGCACATGATACGCCGCAACGGGTGCGCCGGCTTGTCCACGGGCATCTGATTTCCGAGATGACGAAATCGGCCCGTGACCTGGGGGCAACCCGTGTTCTGGGGCTGATCCCGGCCAACTGGCCCCGTTGGGCCAAGCGGTTGGGGTTGGACACCAGCGCAGCCGGCCGGGTGATGGAAATCGACGGAATTGACAATCAGGTCGTGTCTATCGACCTGTCTGGCAAGCTGCACTGACCGAGCACCCCCCCCCGCAGCCACGCAAACAAAATCGGTGAATAGGGCGCGACAACCGCGCCCTGTTCACCATATCGGCAAGGATCGACCGACCAATCAGGTCGTTTGGCAATACCTCGCCACCGAGGCGCGACACGCGGCCTCACCCTCTTCCATCCCGCCCTTCTGCACCTAAATGTGATCCAGAGGCACCTAAGCCTCGTATTAGGGCCATATCAAACGAGAGGATGGAACATATGTTGAAGACGTTTTCTTATACAACCGCAGTCATTGCGCTGTCTGCCTCGACTGCACTTGCTGGTAGCATGGCAGATCCCACGCCAGAGCCGACAATCGCCTATACTCCCGCTCCCGCCGCAACACCTGATTGGACCGGTGCATATATCGGTGCTCAAATCGGGTATGCCGATGTTGGCACCACTGCCGCTGGAATTGAAGGCGACGGCGTCATTGGCGGTTTGACGGCTGGTTACGATTTTGACATGGGCAACTGGGTTGCCGGTGTTGGAATTGACTATGACTGGGCCGATGTGGATCTTGCTGGAGCTGCCACGCTCGAAAACGTGCTACGCGTTAAAGCGCGTGGTGGTTACAAGATGGGCAACGGTCTGGTTTACGCGACCGCCGGGTATGCCAACGCCTATACCGACACGTTGGGCGACAGCGACGGCTATTTCGTTGGCGCGGGCTATGAACATCGTGTCACCAGTTCGTTCAATCTGGGCGCAGAAGTCCTGTATCACGAATTCGCTGACTTTAACGGCAGCGGCATCGACGTTGATGCGACCACGGTTCAGTTGCGCGGCACATTCCGCTTCTAAACAAGTGCACCTCTGACAAAACAATGGCGCGCCACACCGGCGCGCCATTTTTAATTTCAACTTATGACATCTGCATTGGCTGAGGTCTCGTGAAAGGTAGGCTCAGTCCATCCATTCGAACGGACGGGTAAATTCACCCAGACACTGCGCCACGGCCTCGTGATCCACGTCCCCCGTTGCGCGCAGTCGTGCGACCAACCCGCGTTTCTTGTCGTCGATTACTTCAACAACGTGAGCCGCATGTCCTGCATCTTCCAGCGCCTTGTCATAAACGCGGGTTATCGCAGATTTGCGCAGGTCAGGCTTAAAGACTTTACCAACTGCGGTCTTGGGCAACTCGTCCAAGATCTCGATATGCTTGGGCAGCGCGGCTTTCTCATGGATGTGCTTCTTAGCATAGGCCATCAACTCGTCCGTAGTGGCTGTCGCACCGCCAACCAGCTCCACATAGGCACACGGCAATTCACCAGAATAACTGTCAGGCTGACCGATGGCACCCACAAAGGCGACCGCATCGTGACCGGCCAGAACCTCTTCAATCTCGGCGGGGTCGATATTATGACCACCCCGGATGATCAGATCCTTGGCACGACCTGTGATCCATAGATAACCGTCTTCATCCAGTCGCCCCAGATCGCCCGTACGCAAATAGGTACCTTGAGCGAAGAGGCCCGTGTTCTTAGCCTCTTCCGTATAGGTGTTGCCGGCAAATACACCGGGGTTGGACAGGCAGATCTCGCCAACCTCGTCCACCTCATGCTCCTTCAGGACATTGCCGCTTTCATCACAAGACAGAATTTTTACGTCGGTGTAGGGAAACGGCACCCCGACTGACCCGACTTTCTTGTCACCCGTCGGCGGGTTGCAGGACACTAGGCAGGTGGCTTCCGTCAACCCATAGCCCTCGACGATTGTGACGCCGGTGGCAGAAACGAACCGATTGTAAAGCTCGATCGGCAGCGGGGCAGAGCCAGAAAACGCGGTCTTCAGCGAAGAAACATCTGCATCCACAGGGCGTTGCATCAAGGCCGATATTGCCGTTGGCACAGTGATCATAAAGCTGACTTTGTAGCGCTCGATCAGTTTCCAGAAGTTGTCGAACACACCTTCCCCACGATAGCCTGCAGGTGTTGGGTGAACGAAGTGGCTACCAGCCATCAGGACCGACATCCAGATCACATGCACGGCAAAAACGTGGAACAGTGGCAGGGGGCAAATGATTACATCGTTTTCATCGAACAGAAGGCTCGACCCAAGCCAGCCATTATAGACCATGCCGGAATACTTGTGTTGCGCCACCTTGGGCGTGCCCGTGGTTCCGCCTGTGTGGAAATAGGCCGCCACGCGATCTTCAGGCGTGTCGGTGAAATCAAGTGTTTTATTTTGGCGTGACATCTCGGTCACAAAATCCAACACACGGGCCTTATGCGCCACCGGGTTCTTGGGGCGCAGCAGCGGTACCAACCAGCTTTTCGGTGGGCTGAGATAACGGTTCAGGTCGATCTCAAGCACGGTGTGAATATCGGGGGCCATCGCCACCGACTTGGCCGCCAGTTGCGCAACTTCGGATTTCGGGAAAGATCTTAGCGTGACCAACACTTTGGCCCCGGTTTCACGCAGGATACCAGACACTTGCTCGGCATCCAGAAGCGGGTTGATTGGGTTGACGATACCCGCGATGCCACCCCCCATCAGGGTGTAAATCGTCTCATTACAGTTGGGCAAAAGGAAGGCGACGACATCCTTTTCGCCTATTCCTAGCGACCGAAACAGGTTTGCCGCCTGACAGGACCGATCAAGCATATGCTGCCATGTGACGGTTTCCTTGGCGTCCGTTGGTCCCGATGTCAGTTGATACGATGCCGCAGGCCGATCCGGGAAGTTCTTCGCCGTCCTTTCCAACATTTGATATAGCGTAACAGGCTTGTCGCGCGCATCCCAACTCATCTCGGCTTCGACCGCATTACGATCTTTCATCGAGCCAAAATCATACATTCTTATTCCTCCCCTGCACCCGTAACAACGGGCGGTCGTTTGATCACAAGAATGCGGTCAAAACACATGCCCCGCAAGTGTGACGTGACGTGGCGACTTTGGGTGACGCAAGGAGAGGTTTGCCGGTGAATGATTCAGGCCATGCCTTCGGTAAACTGCAAACGCGCGAGACGGGCATAAAGGCCATCCTGAGCCACCAGCTCGTCATGTGTGCCTTGGGCCACGATGCGGCCTTCGTCAAAGACGACAATGCGATCAGCCTTTTTCACTGTTGCTAACCGGTGGGCTACAATCAAAGTCGTGCGCCCTTGGGCCAGTTCGTCCACCGCCTGTTGAACCAAACGTTCGCTTTCGGCATCAAGTGCCGATGTGGCCTCGTCCAGCAATAGGATCGGTGCATCGCGCAGTATCGCGCGAGCTATGGCAATGCGCTGCTTTTGCCCACCCGACAACATCACGCCGCGTTCGCCTACATAGGTGTCGTAACCTTCGGGCAGACGCTCCAGAAACTCATGGGCGGCCGCGGCGCGGGCAGCGGCTTCGACCTCGGTATCCGTCGCATCGGGACGACCAAACCGGATGTTCTCACGCGCAGAGGCTGCGAAGATCACCGCGTCCTGCGGCACCAGCGCCACGTATTTGCGGAACTCATCCCGGCGCATTTGGCGCAGATCGACACCATCCAGCTTCACCGCGCCGCTTTCCGGGTCATAAAACCGCTGAATCAGTTGTATGATCGTCGATTTACCTGCCCCGGACGGGCCGACCAGCGCGACCGTTTCACCCGGTGCCACGTTCAGCGAAATGCCCTCCAACGCAGCCTGATTGGGGCGTGCGGGATAATGGAAGGTGACATCTTCGAATGCAATCTCGCCTTTCGGACGCTCGGTAATGGCAATCGGGTTCGTGGGATCTTTCACCGCGTCTTCGGCATTCAGAAGTTCGACCAGACGCTCGGTGGCGCCTGCGGCGCGTTGCAATTCGCTCCAGATCTCGGACAGCGCACCGACAGCACCGGCAACCATCACCGAATAGATCACGAACTGAACCAGCGCCCCGATCGAGATATTGCCCGCCGTCACGTCGCGCATCCCGATCCAAAGCACGCCCACAACGCCTGAGAAAATGAGCGATATCACGATCACTGTCATCACGGCACGGGTGCCAATCCGGCGTTTGGCCGAAATGAAACTTTCCTCGGTCAGCCCGGAAAACTCGCCACGGCTCAGGTCTTCGTGGGTGAAGGCTTGCACGGTCTGGACGGACAACAATGCCTCGGATGCATTGCCCGAGCTTTTAGCGATCCATTCCTGGTTCTCGCGACCCAGCACACGCAAACGTCGGCCCAGAACAATGATCGGCACGATCACAATCGGCACAATCAACAGAACCAGTCCCGTCAGCTTGGCTGATGTAAGCAACATCAGGACCATACCGCCTAAAAAGATAAAGACGTTGCGCAAGGCTACCGAAACGGACGACCCGATCACCGACAGGATCAGCGTGGTATCAGTGGTGATGCGGCTCAGCACCTCGCCAGTCATGATGTTTTCATAGAAAGACGGGCTCATCCCGACCACACGGTCAAAGACCGCTTTGCGAATATCGGCCACGACCCGTTCACCCAACCGCGTCACTAGGTAATAGCGCAGCCCGGTCCCCAGGGCGAGCAAGCTGGCAACCACTAGAGCCGCCAGAAAATACTTATCGAGCAGTTGCGTGGTGGCTTCCCCAAACCCATCCACGACCCGGCGCACTGCAATTGGCAGGATCAGCGAAATGCCCGCAGTGAACACCAGCGCGCAAAACGCCGCCAATATCCAGATCCGATAGGGCAGCATGAACGGCCACAACCCGGACAGTGCACCGATGCGTTTGGATTTCTCGCGCTCGTCCATTTCAACGCTGGACGCCCCTGCCTGTCTTGCCATATGACCCGCTCCTTTCGGGCAGAGATAGCCGGGCTCGGCGCAGCGCACAAGCCGAACTGCGGTTCTGGATTGTCGCAGATTGGGCAGGCGGCTTGCATTCAACGAAATGTGTGAAGGGTCGGCCTTTCAAATATCTGCAGCTGAATGTTATGATCGGCTGGTCCAATTGGCCGACAGAGGATCGCGCTTTATGTTATTTCTCCACCGTATCCCGGCAATGTCAGGCCTTGTTCTTGCGCTGGGTCTAACGGGATGTGCAACGCCGCAACAACGCTGCATCGCCGGGGCAACCGCCGAGTATCACACACTGCAAGCCCAGATCAAAACGGCCGAGACCAACATAGCGCGCGGCTATGCGCTGCATCGGCAATCCATTCCCATCACCAACACGCGCGTATGCTATGATAGCAACAAGAAACCTTATACCTGTCATCGGACAGCATTTCGCCAAATTGAAACGCCCGTCTCCATCGATATTGGGAATGAAAAAGCCAAGCTGGCAAGTTTGAAAAAGAAGCTCGCGACAGCGCAGCGCAAAGCGGTTGCGGGCACCAAAACCTGCCGTCAAACCTATCCCGAATGACCGGCGTCGCCATTGTTCTGGGGGCAGCAGTGCGGCCAGACGGGTCGCCCTCACCTGCCCTTCAGCGGCGCGCCATGGCGGCGGCTGATCTGTATCTGCGCGGGCAGGTTGATCAGATCATCGCATCGGGTGGCGTACCCCGTGCGGGCCGCAGTGAAGCCGATGTAATCTCTGAAGTTTGCGTTCAGGCGGGGGTTCCAGCTTCCGCGATATTGATCGAAGATACGTCGCGCAACACGCTGGAAAATATCAAAAACTCGAAACCGCTTCTGCCGCCCGACGCGCAGGTCGTGCTGGTCACGGATCGCTATCATGCGTACCGTGCGCGATTGACAGCCCGCGAGTTCGGGCTAACCCCTGTCAGCGTTTCACCTGCATTGCGTCCGAACAAACTTCATAGGATCATGCGGGGATATCTCAGGGAAATCGCAGCCGTCACGCTCTATGTCCTACGCCGCGCGCAACGGTTCATTTTGCGACAGTCACCGTAAGAGATGTACCGGTATTGCCACTTCCATAGATGCGCACGAACACGGTCGCCCCGCCCTGCACCAAACGTTTCGCGGCTTGCGGATCAATGGATCCATTCATCACCATACGTTCCATGATTTTGCGATTGTTGATTGACCCAAAAAACGGGTCGAATTCATCGCCGGGTTGGCTGATCCCGAACCGATGGAAATTGGCGCGGTCCTGACGCAGAATTTGCCAGGGCTGGTTAAGCCGCCCACCGTTGGAATTGAACAGATCTGGTTGGCCGATATAGGCTACGTATGAGCCGATCAGCTCTTGCGCGCTGGCAGCAGTGCCACTGAAAGACGCCATTGCCAATCCTGCCGCCAATGCAGCAGCTGGCAAGCCAAACAGTCGTTTTCTGGCCATTCGCGCCATATCGTCACTCTTATCCATTCACCCAACTTGGGGATGTCGATGCAAAGGGTCAATGGCTGGGTTCAGATGCTGTCGCCTCTGCCCCTATTATGCAACGCAATGCATTCGACACTTCAGGGCCCCGACGTACCAGACCATGCGGCTATTGAGGATCAGACACTGTCAGCCCCAACAGGCGCCAAGCCTGCATCCCCCCACGATAATAATGGATCTTGTCTGCGGGAAATCCGGCTTCGATCATCCGTCGCGCAGCAGTGGGCGACTGACCGCACCAGTTGCCATTGCAAAACAAAGCAACAGGTTTAGCGCCCTCGCAATCGAACCCGTCAAAATCAATCTCGCACCCCAGTTCGTCCAGACGATCCGGTGCCTCGTTATAGGGGATCGAGATGGCACCGGGGATCGTGCCGCCTGCGTGATCGGCCGGCACGCGGCTATCGACCACAATCACCTCTGGGTCTTGCAGCATGTCCAGCAACTCAAGCTCACCAATCGGCGTCACACCGGGGGCGGGCACCATCGGCTGCACACAAAAATTAGGGCACGCACGAGAGGTCCGCGCCCATTCCCCGGTGATCATGTTGCTCTGATCAGGATTGCGCGAGATTTCCACCGTGCCAGATGCGGTCTCGACCGTCACTGATGGCACGTCCGGGCGAATGTTCACCCCATCCGCAAATGCAGGTGCCGCCAAAAGCGCGGCAGCAACTACGAAGATAGTCTTTTTCATTCTGTTCCCTTTCAGCACTGCTCAGTCGAAGGTTTCGAACACGTCATACATGACTGGCTCGAAGCTCTTGCACAGGGTCGCGATCACACGGTTCCGCTCGCGCATTTCGCCGGTGCGCAGCATGGCCTGAAAATCCTCGCGCCGCTTCCATTGTGAATAGTTGGCAATCCGTGTCTGCGCGTCGTTGACATGCAGACCAGCAGCTACAAATCCGGGCTGCTTTGAAATGAACTGCTGATAGGCATCGGTCAGCGCGTCCAGCAAATCCTGACAAGTGCCGGGCGTCATTTCGAACGTAGTGATAACGGTTTGATAGTCGGGGGCTTTGCTGATCTTGGGCATGGCTTCCTCCTGTTGATAAGGAAAGCCTAGTCCCTTTCACGCGTCAGATGAACATCGGATTTAGGGGTGGGCGGAAATGGCTCACCCCAGTCCGCATCATCTACCGGTTAGTCGAAGTCGAATATCTCGGACAATATCGACTTACGGCGCTTGCGTTTGTATCGCTTCGCATGGCGATAATCATCGTCATCATAGTCGTCGTCATCATCGTCATAACGATTACGTGCCCTGCGTGACGGCTTCTTGTATCGGCGATCCTCATAATCTTCCCGCCGGGCTGTGCGGGGCTCATCAGTGGTGATCGGGCCTGGCAGGTCAGGCGGATCGGCAGGCACCGGGGTCGGATCGGGATCCGGCAAAACGACAGCCGGAGTGGCCTTTTCAATTATTTTGTCCAACTCACCCCGATCTAGCCAGACACCCCGACAGTCTGGGCAATAGTCGATTTCGACGCCGTGGCGTTCCATCATCAATAGTTCAGTTCCATCAATCGGGCATTTCATATGCTGGCTCCTCCTGCCTTGCTGAACAATGATGTAGGTATGAAAAAGCGGGCCGCAAGTGCCCGCATTTCCAACAATATATGATCGGCAATCTACCGCGACACATGCACAGCGCAAGGCGCATGACGCACAACGCGGGCTGCAGTTGAGCCAAGGAAAAAGTCGGTCAAGCCCGGCCGGTGCGACGCCACGACAATGCAATCAACCCCGTGGTGCTTGGCGTAATCCACAATGGCGTGACCCGCATGACCTGAAATAACCTTGATGGCGATACCGTCTTCTCCGGCCAGTTCTTCTTTCATCCGCACCTGTAGCTCATGCACGTTTTCTTCCAACTGGCCTTCGGGCAAGTATTGGGCGACATAAGCTGGCACTTCTTCCATCACATGAAGGGCCGTGATTTTGGCCCCTTTCTCGGCGATGGCTTTCGCAATGCTCAGCGCTTCTTTGGTGTCTCGCTCATGATCCAAAGCGATCGGCACAAGGACATTTTTATACATCTTGGTGCTCCTGTGTTTAAGTGTTCCGTTTCCCCATCTGGATACGTTACCCGGTGGCGCGCAACCATGATACAGGTCAATTGGCACCACACCACCGCCCCCAGAGCAGCTTTCCTTGACAGCAAGGGGCAAGCGGTCTATTTCCGCCCCAACTCCGGGAGTCGTTATGCTTCCGGTCCCATGGCTTTTGCCGGGATCGCCCCCTGTCAGCGCGTCGCGCCCACAGGGGCGTCACTGGTTTGAAGTTTGGAAATGCGCAGCCCGTCCCTTATCTAAGGGTAAACGAAACGGCAAAGGAGCCGAGATATGTTCGAGAGCCTGTCAGATCGCCTATCCGGTGTCTTTGACCGCCTGACGAAACAGGGTGCGCTGTCCGAGGATGATGTGAAAACTGCGCTTCGTGAGGTTCGTGTGGCCTTGCTTGAGGCTGACGTTTCACTGCCTGTGGCGCGCGACTTCGTCAAGAAAGTGCAAGAACAGGCCACTGGTCAGGCCGTCACGAAGTCCGTAACGCCTGGCCAGCAGGTCGTGAAGATCGTTCATGACGCATTGGTCGAAGTTCTGACCGGCGAAGGTGAACCCGGTGCCCTGAAGATCGACAGCCCCCCCGCGCCCATCCTGATGGTCGGTCTGCAAGGCGGTGGCAAGACGACCACGACTGCCAAACTGGCAAAACGTCTGCAAGAAAAAGATGGCAAGCGCGTGTTGATGGCTTCTCTCGACGTCTATCGCCCGGCCGCCATGGACCAGTTGGCAATTTTGGGCACTCAGATCGGTGTCGACACACTACCGATCGTCCCGGGTCAAAAACCTGTCGACATTGCCAAACGCGCCAAACAGCAAGCGACGATGGGCGGCTATGACGTCTATATGCTCGACACGGCTGGCCGTTTGCACATCGACGAAGTCCTGATGGGCGAAGTCGAGCAAGTCTCGGCCGTTGTGAGCCCGCGTGAAACACTGCTTGTGGTCGATGGCCTGACCGGTCAGGTCGCGGTCGAAGTCGCGCAGGAATTTGACGACAAGGTCGGCATTTCTGGCGTGGTTCTGACACGGATGGATGGCGACGGACGTGGCGGTGCCGCCCTGTCGATGCGCGCTGTGACCGGCAAGCCGATCAAATATGTCGGCCTTGGCGAAAAGATGGACGCGCTGGAAACCTTCGAACCTGAGCGGATCGCCGGTCGTATCCTTGGCATGGGTGACATTGTTTCGCTGGTCGAAAAAGCGCAGGAAACCATCGAAGCCGAACAGGCCGAGCGCATGATGAAGCGCTTCCAAAAGGGTCAATTCAATATGAACGACCTGAAGATGCAGCTGGAACAAATGATCAAGATGGGCGGCATGCAAGGCGTCATGGGGATGATGCCGGGAATGGGCAAAATGGCCAAACAGGCTGAAGCGGCAGGCATGGACGACAAGCTGCTGAAGCAACAGATTGCCCTGATCCAGTCAATGACCAAACGCGAGCGTGCCAACCCGCAAATTCTGCAAGCCAGCCGCAAAAAACGAATTGCCGCCGGGGCCGGGATGGAAGTGTCCGAGTTGAACAAGCTTCTAAAGATGCAGCGCCAGATGGGCGACATGATGAAGAAGATGGGCAAGATGGGCAAAGGCAAGATGCTGAAACAGGCCATGTCCGGCATGTTCGGCAAAGGTGGCGGCATGCCTCCTGGTATGGATCCGTCGTCGATGGACCCGAAAGTGCTTGAACAAGCGGCTAAAGCGATGGGTGGCAAGCTGCCCGGTCTTGGTGGCGCTGGACTTCCCACCGGCCTGTCTGGATTTGGGAAGAAAAAGTAACATGATCTCGCCCGTCACTCTTCCCAGCCCCGGCGCCCATATAGCCGAAGCCGCACGCGCTACGCTTCCCGTTCTGTACACAGAACGGCTGGTGCTGCGCACGCCGATGTTGGAGGATTTCGCGGTGTTCCAACGGCTGTTCTCGTTACCTTCAGCGAAGTTCATGGGGCAGACGCTGGGTGACGAAGATATCTGGGCACAGTTTACAAATTACACCGCCGGATGGGTTCTGCGTGGTGACGGCATGTTCACCGTGAGTCACGATGACACCATTGTGGGCTTTGTCTTTGCCGGAGTCGAACCCGGCGACCAAGCCATTGAACTTGGCTTTTTCATCGCCCCAGACTCCCAACGACAGGGCTTTGCATTCGAGGCTGCCAATGCCGCCTTGGCGCATCTGCGCAGCATCGCGCCAGATCTGATCGTCAGCTATGTCGACCCGGCAAACACCGCCAGTCAAGCACTGGTCGTGAAACTTGGAGGTCAACAGACAGGCACATTGGATGGGTCGCTGGTCTTCACTTATGCGCTGGACAGTGATGGTGGCCCGGAGGCGTATTCATGACGCTTTCGCTCAACATTCCTGTTCTGACAACGGATCGCCTGATTATGCGCGCGCCGTGTGAAGCTGATTTCACAGCCGAAGCGGATTTCTATACATCAGATGCGTCCAAATTTGTTGGCGGACCGATGCCAGCCCACCGCACATGGCGGTTGCTGGCGACCATTCTGGGCCATTGGGTAATGCGCGGATACGGTTTCTGGGCCCTCGAGGACAAGGCGACAGGCACTTATCAGGGCCGCGTGGGCTTGTGGTTTCCGCATGGCTGGTCCGAACGCGAGATCGGCTGGACCTTAATGCCAAATGCGATTGGCAAGGGGTTTGCCACCGAAGCCGCGGTTGCAGCCCGGACGCATGCCTATCGCTCGCTTGGCTGGGAGACCGCGATCTCGCAGATTGATCCAAAAAACGAAGCTTCAAAAGCCGTTGCGCACCGCTTGGATGCACAATTCGAGACCATGTATGACGACCCGGAATACGGTCCGACTGAAATCTGGCGACACCCTGCCCCGGAGGACTGCCTATGACCGACGCCGTCACCCGCGCCGATGAACTTTTGAAAGAACATCGCCAGTCGATCGACCGGCTGGACGCAATCCTTGTCTATACGCTGGGCGAACGCTTCAAGCATACGCAGGCGGTTGGCAAACTGAAGGCCGAATACGACCTGCCTCCCTCGGACCCGGCGCGTGAGGCCAAACAAATCGAACGACTGGAAGACTTGGCACGCCTTGCCGATCTGGATCCCGAATTCGCCAAAGAATTCCTGAACTTCATCATTGATGAGGTCATCAGGCATCACAAGAAACACCAAGAATGACTGGGGCCAAGCCCTGCTCAAATAGCTAGAAAAAAGGAAAACTCTCATGGCTATGAAAATTCGTCTCGCCCGTGGCGGCTCGAAAAAACGTCCCTTCTATCGCGTTGTTGCAACCGACTCGCGCATGCCGCGCGATGGCCGCTTCATCGAAAAACTGGGCACCTACAACCCGCTTCTGCCGAAAGATTCGGAAGAGCGTGTAAAGCTGGACATGGAGCGCGTTCAGTACTGGTTGGATCAAGGCGCACAGCCGTCCGACCGCGTATCGCGCTTCTTGGAAGCCGCTGGCGTGCTTGAGAAAAAAGAGCGTGCGAACCTGAAAAAAGGTGTTCCCGGCAAGAAAGCCCAGGAACGTGTGCAGGAAAAAGCCGACAAGGCTGCTGCCGCTGCCGAAGCCGCCGCTGCACCTGCTGAAGAGCCTGCAGAAGAAGCAGCTTCGGAAGAGTAATCTTCCAATAGGATCTGACATGCACACCTTTACAAAGGCGTTTCAGTCGGATCTTGAAGATCTGATGCGTTGGCGGCGCGACGTGCGCCGCTTTCGCACCGATCCAGTGGACGAGGCGCTCCTGCAAGAGTGCCTCGACGCGTTTTTGTTAGCCCCATCTGTGGGGCTGTCAGAACCATGGCGGGTGATCCGTGTGGAAAGCAATGCGGCCCGTGCTGCAGTGCTGGACAATTTCACGGATAGGAATGACGACGCTTTGTGCGGCTATTCGGGCGAAAGGGCCAAGCTCTATGCTGGGCTGAAACTGTCAGGGATGCAAGATGCCCCCGTCCAACTGGCGGTGTTCAGCGATGAGGTGACCCCGAAAGGCGCAGGCCTTGGCACGGGCACCATGCCCGAAATGCGCCGCTATTCGGTTGTGTCTGCAATCATGCTGTTTTGGCTTGCTGTGCGTGCCCGCGGCCTTGGGTTGGGCTGGGTGTCAATCCTTGACCCTGTCCAGTTATGCCAAGACCTTGACGTCCCGGCTGACTGGCGACTGATTGGCTATTTCTGTCTGGGCTGGCCTGAAACGGTTGACGACAGCCCCGAACTTGAACATGCGGGCTGGGAAGTGCGACGCGGCACCCTTCCCCTCGAAACGCGCTGACATCCACCGAGGAGTTGTTCCATGGGTTTGCTATTTCGTCCCTTTCGGTTGATCCTGATCGTCGGTGCCGGGTTTCTTGCCGGGTTACTGTTTGAACGAAACTCGATGACGGACCGCTGCCTTGATCGGGGTGGTGCCGTTGATCGGGGCATTTGCGTAGGTGTGAAATGAACGAAGATCGAATTTGCGTGGGTGCGATTGCAGGTGCTTTTGGTGTCAAAGGCGAAGTGCGCGTAAAAAGCTTCTGTGCCGACCCGGAGGCCATTGGCGACTATAGCCCGTTATGGTCCGAAGACGGCGCGCGCCAGTTTGTGTTGAAGTTGGATCGCCCGATTAAAAACGGCTTTGCTGCCCGGATCGACGGCGTGCGCACCAAAGAAGAAGCAGACGCCCTGAAA
The DNA here is from genome assembly GCF_023016085.1 of Aliiroseovarius sp. F47248L. Classification (NCBI taxonomy): domain Bacteria; kingdom Pseudomonadati; phylum Pseudomonadota; class Alphaproteobacteria; order Rhodobacterales; family Paracoccaceae; genus Aliiroseovarius; species Aliiroseovarius sp. F47248L. The sequence goes on from NZ_JALKBF010000001.1 coordinate 1,994,903, forward strand.
GGCAAAAGGCTGTTTGCCGACCGCGACGCGCTACCGACGCTGCCCGACGACGAATATTATCACGCTGACCTGATTGGATTGACCGTTCTGGACACAGGCGGCCGTGAACTTGGCCGTGTTTCTGCAGTACACAATCACGGCGCCAGCGATGTGCTGGAGGTGCAAGGTCCCGGCCTGAAAACCGGTGCGCTTCTACCCTTCACATTAGAGGCCGTGCCGACCGTTGATCTGGCATCAGGCCGGATTATTGCTGATCCGCCCCAAGGTGTCTTCCCGGAATGATACATGTTATCGTCCATGCCGGGTTTCACAAAACCGGCACGACAAGCCTTCAGGATTTCCTCTGCCAAAACCGTCCTGCCCTGTCGCCTTTTTTCGACTATTATGGCCAACGGGAGTTCATGAATGCAGGCGCCGCCGCACGGCTGTATGCGCAACGACCCTTTCCGCATCGCTTGTATCTGTTTCGAAAGGCATTTCGCACATTCCTGGCCTCGATCCCCGATCACGACGTCATTATCCTGTCGCGCGAAAGTTTCTCGGGGGGGATGCCGGGCCATCGAATGCTGGGTAGGCGGATGATCACTTCATATCTTCCCGCTGCCCAGAAACTTGCCCGAACCATCGTGAAAGAACTGCGCCTTCGCTTTGGTGCCGATGTCACGATCACTTTCTTCTACACCACCCGCGAGCGCGAGGATTGGCTTAGGTCCGTGCATGGACACCTGCTGCGCTCGATCCGTCTGACCGATGATTACGAGACATTTCGTGCTCGCTTTCCATCGGATATCGCACCAGTCAACCAAGCACGTAATATGGCCAAGGCATTATCACCCATCCCGGTTGTGACAGCAGCATTGGAGGATCACATAAACAACCCCAACGGTCTGGCCACTGCGTTGCTGAACCTTGCACAAGTGCCTGATTCTGTGCAGGTGGACTTGACCCCCGCACCACATGCGAACCGTGGGCAGGGCAAGGGGCTTCGCGAGTCATTTCTGGCGCTGAACCGTCAAGGGCTTTCAAAGTCAGAGTTGAAGGCACAAAAAGAACTCCTGCTATCTCCCCACCGTCGCACGCCTTGACTTCCCACCCTCACCGAAACCCGGTATGGGAGGCGCCATGACGGACAAACCAAAACCTTCGGCAACCGAAGCAAGCGCAGGCCCCAAAGCGCGTGTCATGAAATCGCATGGCAAAATCGCGGTCTCGGCATCGTTTAAACCACGCGCGTTAATGACCGAAACGCCACGATTTGCCGGGGTCTGGACCGCCAAGATCATCACCCTTTTCCCTTCAGCTTTTCCCGGTGTGCTGGGCGAAAGCCTGACGGGGCGGGCGTTAAAGGATGGATTATGGGCGCTTGAACCGATTGACCTGCGCCCATTTGGCGAAGGCAGACACCGCAATGTGGATGATACGCCTGCGGGTGGTGGCGCGGGCATGGTGCTGCGTGCCGATGTTTTGGGTAAAGCGATAGATATAGCCCAATCTGGCGTGTCCAGCGACCGCGCAAAGTGGCCGATCCTTTACATGTCGCCACGCGGCAAGCCGCTTGATCAGGCGATGGCGCGCCGCCTCGCCACCTGCGACGGCCTAACCATCCTGTGCGGGCGTTTCGAGGGCGTCGATGAACGGGTAATCGAGGAATACCGGATTGAGGAGGTCAGTTTGGGCGATTTCGTCCTGACCGGGGGTGAGATTGCAGCGCAAGCCCTGCTTGATGCCACGGTGCGATTGTTGCCCGGTGTTTTAGGCAACGAAGCGTCGACCGAAGAGGAAAGCTTTTCTGCCGGGCTGCTGGAGCATCCGCAATACACCCGCCCTGCCGAGTGGCGGGGCCGTACCATCCCCGAGGTCCTGACATCGGGGCATCACGGTCGGATCGCTGATTGGCGTCGCAACATGAGCGAACAACTCACACGCGAGCGCAGGCCGGATCTGTGGGAATCATTGCGGCGAAAACGAGACGAAGACGGGGCTGATTGACTGGTTTTGTCCAATTTCAATCATGGCTTTTTTGTGACTTTGTTTCGAAAAGTGTAACTGTCCGAAAATTCGTCCTTAACTGTTTCTAAAATCTCATGAAACACGCGACTTATACCCTTTTGCACTCGCTATATATGGGGAACCGAGAAAGGTGAATTTGTGTCATTTGTTGGGCGTGCGACGTTTAATCAACGATAGACCGAAACCACCATTTGAAGAGATACCGCAAACCTTCGCGACCATCTTTCTTAATCTCTTTTCGATTGAAAACAGTTTGTGAACTTCGAACTCTGAACGACCGGATGACGGCAAAGAAAGGTGAACGACATGGAACTCTTGATCACTGCAAAACAGAACCGCATCAACGCACTGAGCGCCCTTGCGAAAAAGAAGCGTGCGGCGTGCACCCCGCGCCCTTCGGCTGAGCAAAAACGTCTTATCCCGATGTTCCGCTCAGCGCGCAACGCAATTTCGGCACCCCTCGTCCTCGTCTGACGAACTCCACTCACGGACGCCGAAACGAAGGAAGCCGCACCGTACCCCCGGTGCGGCTTCCGCCTTCTTTAAAGTGGCCGCTTTGCCCAGCGCCATTGGCCTTGATCTGCGGGCGCATTCCTCCTATACACCGCCCGTCTGCCACTCTTCCGAGTCGCGCGGGGGTTTTTCATTTGGGGTGATGCTTTCTTCTGCATTCCACAGCCCGGCTGAAGAACGGAAAAAGAAACGACGGACGACCTCCTGCGGGCGCATGTGCGGACCCGGTGAAGACAAGGAGCTCTTGTACGGCAGCTAACTTTGCGGACCAACCGCAAGCATAGATAGGAGATGGTCAGATGAACCTGATCGCAGAGCTTGAGGCGGAACAAGTTGCCGCCCTGGGAAAAGATATTCCCGATTTCAAAGCCGGTGACACCATCCGTGTCGGCTTTAAAGTGACCGAAGGGTCACGCACCCGTGTTCAGAACTACGAAGGCGTTTGCATCAGCCGTAAGAACGGTGCAGGCATTGCCGGATCGTTCACCGTGCGCAAGATTTCTTTTGGTGAAGGCGTGGAGCGTGTGTTCCCCCTGCATTCGACAAACATCGACAGCATCACCGTCGTTCGCCGTGGTCGCGTACGTCGTGCGAAAATGTACTACCTGCGGACGCGTCGTGGTAAGTCAGCTCGTATCGCAGAAGATGCCAACTACAAAGCCAAGAAAGCATAAGGAGCGTCGTTATGAAAAAGGATATCCATCCCGACTACCACATGATCGACGTCAAAATGACCGACGGCACGATCGTGCAGATGAAATCGACCTGGGGCGCAGAAGGCGACACCCTGGCACTGGACATCGACCCCACCGCTCACCCCGCGTGGAACGGCGGCAGCTCGCGCCTGCTGGACACTGGCGGTCGCGTGTCAAAGTTCAAATCGAAATACGAAGGGTTCGGCTTCTAAGCCCAACCTCGTTCAATACAGAAACGCCGTCCCATCCGGGGCGGCGTTTTTCATTATAGGTGGGAATGCGTATTCGTAGCCTTGTTGTCAAAACCATCGACATGAGGAGCGAGATGCTTTCACAGTTTGGGCCAGAGATCTGGCTTGCTGACGGGCCATCTATCAAAGCGGCTGCCGGTTTTCACTATCCGACGCGTATGGTCGTCATCAGGTTGCATGGTCGCGATCTACTCGTATGGTCGCCCATTGCCCTAACTGATGCACTGTGCCGAGACATAGAAACACTTGGAACTGTCAGATATCTGATTGCCCCCAACACGCTGCACCACATGAATATGCCGGACTGGATCGACGCCTTTCCAAAGGCGTCACCTTTTGCCGCGCCCGGTTTACAGTCCAAACGAGCCGACATCGCCTTTGCGGGCGAGTTGACCGAGACACCGGAACCGGCTTGGACAAAAGACATAGACCACGTGATAATGACCGGAAATGCGATTACAACCGAGGTTGTATTTTTCCACCGGCCAAGCGGCACATTGCTGTTCACCGACCTTCTGCAGCAATTGCCAAAGGGGTGGTATTCGGGCTGGCGCGCACTTATTGCCCGCCTTGATCTGATGACCGAACCCGAACCTGCTGTTCCAAGAAAATTCCGCCTTGCCTTTCGCGATAAAAATGCTCTGCGCAGGTCCGTGCACAAGATAAAATCCTGGTCCCCGCGGGCTGTTGTGATGGCACATGGCACGCCCGTCACACAAAATGTACCCCCATTTCTTGACCGGGCTTTTGCGTGGGTTCCGACACCGAAGTAGCACACCGAACTCATAAGCAGTCCAGTACCACGCTATGGCATTGAAGACTCAGCCCAGATTTCAATGCGCACAGCATCTTCCCCCCGCCGGGCTTCGTATTTATAGTCCCCGTTTATAAAAAGCTGCACAACAGTCGGGGATACAGGCGTGGCGCATATTATCGTGGTCGGAAACGAAAAGGGCGGGGCTGGTAAATCCACCGTGTCCATGCATGTGGCAACAGCGCTTGCGCGGCTGGGGCATAAAGTCGGGGTGCTTGATCTGGACCTGCGCCAGAAGACATTTGGCCGCTTTGTGGAAAACCGCAAAGCCACAATGGCGCGCGCCGGGGTTGATCTCGCCACCCCTGAATACCACGACTTGCCCGAGGTCGATCCCGCCATTCTGAAACCCGGCGAAAACCCTTATGACCGCCGCTTGTCCATGGCCGTGGCCGCATTGGAAGCGGATCGGGATTTCATTATAATTGATTGCCCCGGATCGCATACCCGGCTGAGTCAGGTCGCGCATTCGCTGGCCGACACGCTGATCACGCCTTTGAATGACAGCTTTGTCGATTTCGACCTGTTGGCGCATATTGACCCCGAGACCAACAAGGTCAAAGGCCCGTCGGTCTATTCCGAGATGGTTTGGAACGCACGCCAGCTACGTGCTAAGGCGGGGTTGAAACCAATTGATTGGATCGTCGTGCGCAACCGCCTGGGCGCGCAGATGATGCACAACAAGAAAAAGATGGGCGATGCGGTGGAAGACCTGTCCAAGCGGATCGGCTTTCGCGTGGCCCCCGGTTTTAACGAGCGTGTCATCTTCCGCGAACTGTTCCCGCGTGGGCTGACCCTGCTTGATTTGCGCGACATCGGTGTGGTGGGGCAGATGAACATCTCGAACGTGGCCGCGCGCCAGGAATTGCGCGAGCTGATGAAGGCGTTGAACCTGCCTGGTGTCGAGGTGAAGATCTAACCGGGCCCCTCCGCGTTTTCCCCCTTTCCGTAGGGCTTGGCCCCGACTACGCTCGCCGTCATGTTGCGTTTTGTCCTGACCCGCGCCTTGTCGCTTGGCCTCAGCCTTGTGGTCGCCTCGTTGGTGATCTTCGCGATGATCGAGGTCATTCCGGGCGATCCCGCCTCGTTCATGCTGGGTCTGAACGCACAACCCGAAGCCGTCGCGGCACTGCGGGACGATCTCGGGCTGAACGGGTCGCTGGTCGCGCGTTACCTTGGCTGGGTCGGCGGGCTGGTGACGGGCGATTTCGGAATTTCCTATACCTATCGCGTTCCGGTGTCCGAGCTTGTGGTGGAGCGGTTGCAGGTCTCGCTTCCCCTTGCGCTTTTCGCACTTGGACTGTCCACGCTGATCGCCATCCCGATCGGCATGTTTGCCGCCACGCGGCGCGGGCAGGTTTCGGATTACGCGATCATGGGGACTACGCAATTGGGCATCGCGGTGCCGAATTTCTGGTTTGCCATGCTGCTGGTCATGCTCTTCGCCGTCCAGCTTCGCTGGTTTTCTGCCGGAGGGTTTCCGGGTTGGGACAAAGGGATCGGCCCCGCGATGAAGGCGCTGACGCTGCCCGCCGTGGCACTTGCTTTGCCGCAGGCGTCTATTCTCGCCCGCGTCATGCGGTCATCGCTTTTGGATGTGCTTCATCAAGATTACATGCGCACCGCCCGCGCCAAGGGATTGACCATGGCTCAGGCCACCCGCCGTCATGCCCTGCGCAACGCGTTGATCCCAGTTCTGACCATCATCGGATTGCAATTCAGCTTCCTGCTAGCCGGTGCGATCATCATCGAGAACGTCTTTTTCCTGCCCGGCCTTGGGCGGCTGATCTTTCAGGCGATCACCCAGCGTGACCTTGTGGTTGTGGAAAGCGTCGTGATGCTGCTGGTCTTTGCCGTGATCCTAGTAACCTTCCTGGTCGATGTGGCCTATGCCGTTGTCGATCCCCGCCTGCGGAGGCGCAGATGACCCGCCTGCCCGCCCAGCTATGGATCGGCGCGGTGCTCAGCGCCGCGCTGCTGGCAACCGCGCTGATCTCTTTCATCTGGACGCCCTATGACGTAACCACGCTGAACATCGCCGCCAAGCTGCGCGCCCCATCCGCCGAGTATCTGTTGGGGACCGACCATTTCGGGCGTGACCTTCTGTCGATGCTGATGGAGGGTGGGCGCATTTCCATCGCCGTCGCCGTTCTGGCCGTCGGCATCGGCATGGCCGTCGGCGTGCCGCTGGGTCTTCTGGCCGCCGCCCATCGTGGCGGGGGGCTGGACGAGGTGATCATGCGAGGCAACGACCTGATCTTTGCCTTCCCCGCGCTGGTCATCGCTATCCTGATCACCGCGACCTTCGGCCCCTCGGCCACCAACGCGATCATCGCCATCGGTATTTTCAACATCCCCGTATTTGCCCGTGTCGCCCGAGGTGGCGCGCTGACGATCTGGACACAGGAATTCATCATGGCCGCACGGGTGGCGGGCAAGGGCAAGGTGCGGATCAGTATCGAACACATCCTGCCCAACATCGCAAACCTTCTGATCGTGCAGGGCACCATCCAGTTTTCACTGGGCATTTTGGCCGAAGCCGGGCTGAGCTATGTGGGCCTTGGCGCGCAGCCCCCGACCGCCAGTTGGGGCCGGATGCTGGCCGAGGCGCAGACCATGATCTATTCCCACCCGCGCTTGGCCATCGCGCCGGGACTGGCGATTGTCGTAATGGTGCTGGGTCTGAACCTTATGGGTGACGGGCTGCGTGACCTGCTTGATCCCCGTATCAGAAGGGCACGCGCATGATCCGCATCGAAGACCTTGCCCTGTCCATCCACGGCGTTCCGATACTGCGTGAGGTGGACCTGACGATTGCGCCCAGTCAGGTGGTCGGGCTGGTCGGCGAAAGCGGGTCGGGCAAGTCGATGACGGCGCTGGCCCTGATGGGGCTTCTGCCGCGCGGCATGACGACTTCGGGCCAGATATGGCTGGAAGACACGGACCTTACGACGCTGGACGAAGACGCGATGTGCGACATACGCGGGCGCCGCATCTCGATGATCTTTCAAGAGCCGATGACGGCGCTGAACCCGGTCAAGACCATCGGCAATCAGGTGGCCGAGACGCTGTTGATCCATGGCCGCGCCAACAGGAGCGACGCCAACCGCATCGCTGCCGAAAAACTGGCCCGGGTGGGCCTGCCGCAAGATCGTTTCCCGCTGGATCGCTATCCGCATGAGCTGTCGGGCGGGCAGCGCCAAAGGGTTTGCATCGCTATGGCCATTGCGCTGCATCCAAACCTTCTGATCGCGGACGAACCCACGACCGCGCTGGACGTGACCACACAAGCACAGATATTGGATCTGCTGAAGGAACTGGTCGCCGAAGACGGCATGGGGCTTTTGCTGATCACCCACGACCTGGCTGTGGTGGCGGGTATGGCCGATCATGTGGCCGTCATGCGCAAAGGCGAGATCGTTGAGCAGGCCGAAACCGAGACGCTGTTTCGAACCATGGCCCACCCCTATACGCGCCAGTTGCTTGAGGCGTCAGGCCATGTGCCAGACGGTCAGGCCATTCCGCAAGATGCCCCGCTTCTAGAGGTGCGCAGCGCGGTGCGCGACTACCCTCTGCCGCGCACTTCCTTGTTCGCGCCAGCCCCGCAATTTCGCGCCGTGGACGGGGTCAGCTTCACGCTGAACAAGGGCGAAAGCCTTGGGCTGGTCGGTGAAAGTGGCTGCGGGAAATCGACGCTCAGCCGCGCCATTCTGGGGTTGGAGCCGTTGCAGAGCGGGGAAATCCTGTTGAACGGCACGCCCATTGCCCCCGACATGCCGCCTGCCCGCCGCGCAGGGCTGCAAGTGGTGTTTCAAGACCCGTACGGCAGCTTCAATCCCCGCTGGACCGTCGAACGACTGGTCGCCGAGCCCTTTCACCTGTTGGGCAGCCGCCCCCATGACTGGCGCGACCGCGTGCGCAATGCGCTGGCCGAGGTGGGCTTGGACGCAGACGCCATGACCCGCTTTCCGCACGAGTTTTCCGGCGGGCAGCGTCAACGCATCGCCATCGCCCGCGCCCTGATCCTGCGCCCGGAACTGATCATCCTGGACGAAGCCGTGTCTGCACTCGATGTCTCGATCCGCGCCGGTATCCTCGACCTGCTGGCTGACCTTCAAGCGCGTCACGGAATGGGCTATCTGTTCATCAGCCATGACCTTGGCGTCGTACGCTCGATCACAGACCGGGTGCTGGTGATGAAGGCAGGCAAGATCGTCGAGGACGGCGCGACCGAGGCCGTCTTTGCCGCGCCCCAACACGCCTATACACAAACCCTGATCAACGCCGCGCCGGTCATTCCGCCCGCGTGGAAGGAGGCTTAAGATGAAAGACCTTTGGTTCGATCCGACCGAGATTTTGATCAGCGGGGTGTGGTGCAAGACCGAGCGCACATTGCCCGTCGAAGACCCGTCAACCGGCGATGTCTTCACCCAGATCGCGTGTGGCACGGCGCGCGACATCGACGCCGCCGTGACCGCTGCGCAATCCGCGATGGACGGCGACTGGGGCCGGATGACCGCAACCGAGCGCGGGCGCATCCTGACCCGGATCGGGCGGCTCGTGGAAACACGCGTGGAGGAGTTGACCGCGCTTGAATCACGCGACGTGGGCAAACCGCTGACCCAGGCGAAGAACGATGCCGTGGCGCTGGCACGGTACATGGAGTTCTACGGAGGGGCCGCCGACAAGGTGATGGGCGACACCATCCCCTATCTGGACGGCTACACCGTCTATACCCTGCGCGAACCGCATGGCGTCACGGGGCATATCGTTCCGTGGAACTACCCGATGCAGATCATCGGACGCTCGGTCGGGGCGGCACTGGCGATGGGCAATGCCTGTGTGTTGAAACCCGCAGAAGAAGCCTGCCTGACCGCATTGGCCTTCGCCCGGCTGGCCGAGGAGGCCGGGTTGCCCAAGGGTGCGCTGAACGTTGTGACTGGGTTGGGCGAGGAAGCAGGTGCGGCACTGTCCGCTCACCCGGGCGTGGACCACATCAGCTTTACCGGATCTGTGCCGGTGGGCGGTTTGGTGCAAGCCGCCGCCGCGCAAAACGTGGTGCCGGTGACGTTGGAGCTAGGCGGCAAGTCGCCCCAGCTTGTGTTCGACGATGCTGATCTGGACGCGGCCCTGCCCTTTTTGGTGGGCGCGTGTATCCAGAACGCGGGTCAGACCTGCTCGGCCAGTTCACGGGTGCTGGTGCAGCGCGCCGTCTATGACGACGTGGTGGCGCGGATGGGTGCGGCCTATGACGCCTTGCAGGTTGGTCCGGCCAGTGCAGACCGGAATGTTGGCCCCTTGATCTCGGCCCGCCAAAAAGAGATCGTCGAAACCTTCCTTGCGAAAGGCCGCGATCTGCGCGTGGCCGGGCGCGGGCAGATAACAGACGTCCCCGAAGGTGGGCATTACGTGGCCCCAACCCTGTTTGCCGATGTGCCGCCAGACCATCCGCTGGCGCGTGACGAGGTGTTCGGCCCGGTGCAGGTCATCATCCCGTTCGACACCGAAGAAGAAGCCGTGCAGATCGCGAATTCCACCGATTACGGTCTGGTCGCCAGCATCTGGACCGCCGACGGTGCGCGCCAGATGCGACTGGCCAAACGGCTGCGTGCGGGACAAGTGTTCATCAACAATTATGGCGCGGGCGGCGGGGTGGAGTTGCCCTTCGGGGGCGTCGGCAAATCCGGTCATGGGCGCGAAAAGGGGTTCGAGGCGCTTTACGGCTTCTCGCAACTGAAAACCATCGCCGCGAAGCACGGGTAAGGCATGGGCGCGCGGCTGAAACTGTCGAACAAGCAGGCGCGGCACCTGTGGCTGTGGACCAACGCGTTGTCGGACACGCCCACCGGCGCGCTGGACCTTGACGTAATCATCTGGCGGTTGGGGTTTGTGCAGATCGACACGATCCGTAACGTAACCCGCGCGCACAACCATATCCTGTGGAGCCGCAATCAGAACGTGCGCGAAGGGATGATCTGGGACCGGCTGGCCAAGCGCGACGTGTTCGAGCATTTCACCCATGACGCCAGCCTGATCGACAGGCGTGTTCTGCCCTTCTGGCGGCGGCAGTTCGACCGTCTGGGCGCGCGGGTGGGGCGCCATGACTGGTATCAATCCGGGTTGGGACAAGCCCAGATCGCCGAGATCCGACAACGCATCACGGACGAAGGTGCATTGTCCACCCACGCCTTCGACACCAAGGTTGAAAAGCGCGAGATGTGGGCGCGCCCACCGCACAAGAAAGCGCTGGACCAGATGTGGTATGCGGGCGAACTGGCAACCTGCCACCGCGAGAATTTCGTGAAGTTCTATGATCTGGGCGAACGGGTGTTCCCCGAGCATGACCCTGTCGAAGATGCCCACGCCGTCGACTGGCTGTGCTCTGCCGCGATGGATCGGCTGAGTTTCGGCACGAGCGGCGAGGTGGGTCGGTTCTGGGACGCGATGAGCGCTCGTGAGGCGAAAAACTGGTGTGACGCCGCCGAACTGGTGCCGGTCGAAATTGAAACCGCTGATCGAGGCAGCGTCACCGCCCTTGCCCATCCGGATATCGAAACGCGGCTCGCCATCCTGCCCGCACCCACCACGCGGCTGCGCATTCTGAACCCGTTCGACCCGGCCATCCGCGACCGCGCCAGGTTGGATCGTCTGTTCGGCTTCGACTACCGCAACGAAATGTTCGTCCCCAAGCCCAAGCGGCGCTGGGGCTATTACGTCTATCCTCTGCTGGAAGGCGACCGCTTCGTCGGGCGAATTGAATTGAAGGCAGACCGCAAGACCGGGCATTTGACGGTCGTCGGTTTTTGGCCAGAAACGGGCGTGCGCTGGACGCCGCCGCGGCAAACTAAACTGGAGGCTGAACTGACCCGGTTCGCGTGTTTTGCCGGGTTGAATCAGGTGCTCTGGCAGACAGCGTGCACCTGACTTGCACCGCCCGGCAAATCGGCGCAAGCTTGCTGCGACTAACAAGGGGGATTGGATGCGACTTCAGGGGAAAACGGCTATCGTGACCGGCGGCGCATCTGGCTTCGGCGCTGGTATTGTTGGCAAGTTCGCAGCCGAGGGCGCGCGCGTGATGGTCGCCGACCTGAACGACGATCTGGCGCGCACGGTGGCCGCCGAGGTGAACGGCGTGGCTCATCACGTCGATGTCTCCAGCGGGGACAGCGTGGCCCAAATGGCGCGCGCGGCACACGAGCTTTGGGGCCATGTGGACATCATCGTGAACAACGCGGGCATCACCCATTTGCCCAAACCGATGGAAGAGGTTGACGAGGGCGAGTTCGACCGAGTCTTCGCCGTCAACGCCAAATCGGTTTACCTGATGGCGCGTTATTTCGTGCCGTCGATGAAGGCGGCGGGCACCGGCGCGATTCTGAATGTCGCTTCAACCGCTGGCCTCAGCCCGCGCCCGAACCTGAATTGGTATAACGCCTCGAAAGGCTGGATGATCACCGCGACCAAGGCAATGGCGGTCGAACTGGCCCCGCATGGCATCCGCGTCAACGCGATCTGTCCGGTGGCGGGCGAGACCCCGCTTTTATCCAGTTTCATGGGTGAAGACACGCCCGAGATGCGCGCGAAATTCCTGTCCACCATCCCGCTGGGCCGGTTCTCGACCCCCGAGGACATGGGTAACGCGGCGTGTTTCCTGTGCTCGAATGAGGCGTCGATGGTGACAGGGGTGGCGATGGAAGTCGACGGGGGGCGATGTATCTGATGAAGCCCGGACCTAAGAACCTGATTACCGATGTGGACGGCCTTCGCGTCGGCAATGCTGAGGATCACCTGATCAAAACCGGCGCGACCGTGTTAGTCGGGGATGCACCGTTCACGGCGGGCGTGCACATCATGGGCGGCGCGCCGGGCACGCGCGAAACCGCCCTGCTGGCGCCCGACAAGCTGGTACAACAGGTCGATGCGTTGGTTCTGTCAGGCGGTTCGGCCTTCGGGCTTGATGCAGCGTCTGGTGTGGTGGACGGGCTGCGCGCGCAGGGGCGCGGGTTTCAGGTGGGCGACCAGCGGGTGCCAATCGTGCCGGGCGCAATCCTGTTTGATCTTCTGAACGGCGGCGATAAGGGCTGGGCCGAGAACCCCTACAAGGCTTTGGGACGCGCAGCGCTGGAGGCCGCCAGCACGGACTTCGCGCTTGGCACGACTGGTGCAGGCACCGGGGCGACGGTTGAGGGGCTGAAGGGCGGACTTGGCTCGGCCTCACTGGTTTTGAACTGCGGTATCACCGTGGGCGCTTTGGTGGCCGTGAATGCTTTGGGTGCAGTGACAATGGGCGACGATCCTGCCTTCTGGGCCGCCCTCTGGGAAATGAACGGCGAATTCGGCAATCGCGGAATGGGCACCCATAACCCGACCATTGAACCTCACCCCGAGGCGCGCATGGGCGAAAACACCACCATCGCGATCATTGCAACCGATGCCGACCTGACCCAAGCACAAGCCACCCGGCTGGCCACTGCCGCCCATGACGGAATGGCGCGCGCGATCCATCCCAGCCATACACCATTTGATGGCGACCTGATCTTTGCCGCTGCCACCGGTGCACGCACCCTGCCCGACGCAGGCTTTGGCGCGCTGCGCCTGGGTCATGCCGCCGCCACCTGTCTGGCCCGCGCCATCGCCCGCGGCGTTTACGCGGCAACGCCCGCCAAACACGACACACTGCCGACATGGACCGAGAAATTTTCCTGAGGAGTATCTTATGAAACACTTGTTCAAAGCCGTTGCTCTGGCCACTTTGCTGACACCGACCCTAGCCCAAGCAGACGAGGTGACCGACACGCTTCAAAGCGCCCTGAAAGCCTATGAAGAGGGCGACATCACCTACACGCTGGAAGAGCTTGAATACGCAAAGCAATTGCTTCAGGCAATGAAAACCGCAGACCTTGCTAAGTTCCTGCCCGAGGCACCAGATGGCTGGACCCGCGAAGTGTCGACCGAGATGAACGCGGGCCTTGCCATGATGGGCGGTGGCGCCGGGGCTGAAGCGACTTATTCGGCTGGCTCGGACGAGTTCAAGATCACCATCATGGCGAACAATCCTATGGTGGGCGCGCTATCAGGCATGTTGTCCAATGCCGGGCTGATGGGGGCGAAGCTCGAACGCGTTGGGCGAATGAAATACCTTAACCAGGATGGCGATCTATCGGGCATCGTCGATGGCCGCATCCTGATACAAGCTGAAGGCGCGGACATTGACGTGATGATCCCGGTGCTGGAAACCATCGACTACCGCGCACTTGAAGATTTCGGCCGCTGATCACGCCCCAGAAGGATTGCCACCATGTCGCTATCCGGATCTGCCAGCGGGGCGATCACGTCGAAATGGTGGCGGTTGGGAGCGATGGTCAGTTCGGCCTCGGGCCAGACCAGCGTCAAATCGCGGGCTTGATCCAGAAAGGCGGAGCGTTCGTCCGCGCCCACCCAGACCGTCGTTGGGATGCCTACACGATGATTGTTCAGGGCTGGACTTTCGGCCTGCGCTTCGGCCTCGTCCAGGTGAAGCGTGTTATTCATCTTGGTCCGCATCAGCGGTCGCAAATCACTCAGCGGCGAAATCGGCATGATCCGCGCAATCCGGTCGCGACAGGACAGAGGCACATCAATGCAATTCATCCGCGCCACCAGATGCCCGCCTGCTGAATGCCCCGCCAGATGGATGGGGCCTGCCACCTGATCAGCCGCGGCGTCAATGGCCGCTGCGACCGCCTTCGTGATCTTGGCAATACGCGCGTCTGGAGCCAGCGGATAGGACGGCAGCGCCACGGCGTATCCCTGCCCCACGGCGCCTGCGGCCAGATGCGTCCAGTCGCGGCGCCCGAACGCCATCCAATAGCCGCCATGGACGAACACCACCAGACCTTTCGCCATGCCGTCCGGCAACACCAGATCAAACGCATTCGAAGCATCTTCACCATAGGGCAGGTCCAGCCGAAGATTCTTGTGCGAGCTTCGGAAATCACCCGCCATTTTCTGCCATTTTGCGGGGAAATCCAGCCCATTCGGGATGAAATCCGCATTCGCATAGGCTATGTCGAGATTCATGACAGATATCCTGTGATTTGGTCGGGCCAGTCCCGAACGACACATGAGCTATGGGAGAGTAAAATGGCCGCCAACGCAACCGAGCTGAAAAGCTTGCTGAAAGACCCGTCCTTGGTCGAAACCCGCGCCTATGTGAACGGCGAATGGATCGACGCCGAAGACGGCGCAACCTTCGATGTCAAGAACCCCGCACGCGGCGATGTGATTGCCAAAGTGGCCGATCTGTCCCGCGACGAAGTTGCGCGCGCCATTGATTGCGCCGACAAGGCGGGCCGCGAATGGGCCAAGCGCACGGCGAAAGACCGCGCCAACATCATGCGCAAATGGTTCAACCTGATGATGGAAAATCAGGGCGACCTTGCTACCATCCTGACCGCCGAAATGGGCAAACCGCTGGCCGAAGCCACCGGCGAGATCGCCTATGGCGCCAGCTTCATCGAATGGTTCGGCGAAGAGGCAAAACGCATCTATGGCGAAACCATCCCCGGCCACCAGCCCGACAAACGCCTGATGGTGATCCGTCAGCCGATCGGCGTTGTTGCCTCGATCACGCCGTGGAACTTCCCCAACGCGATGATCACCCGCAAATGCGGCCCGGCGGTGGCCGCTGGCTGTGGTTTCGTGGGGCGTCCGGCCGCCGAAACGCCTTTGTCGGCCACCGCGCTGGCAGTTCTGGCGGATCGTGCGGGCATTCCGGCGGGTGTCTTCAACATCGTGCCCAGCTCGCGCAGTTCGGACATCGGCAAGGAGTTTTGCGAAAACCCCTTGGTGCGCAAATTGACGTTCACCGGCTCGACCAATGTGGGTCGCATCCTGTTGCGTCAGGCCGCCGATCAGGTGCTGAAATGTTCGATGGAATTGGGCGGAAACGCACCCTTCATCGTTTTCGATGACGCCGACCTGGACGCTGCTGTCGAAGGCGCCATCGCCTGCAAATTCCGCAACAACGGCCAAACCTGCGTTTGCGCCAACCGGATCTATGTGCAGGAAGGCGTCTATGACGATTTCGCTAAACGCTTCGCCAAGGCCGTGTCCGCCCTGCCCGTGGGCGACGGTCTGAATGAAGGCATCGCTCTTGGCCCGTTGATCTCGCAAGACGCGGTGGACAAGGTGCGCGAGCATGTGGCCGACGCGACCTCGAAAGGCGGCGAGATCATTTTGGGCGGCAAGGAGCACGAGAAAGGTGGGCTGTTCTTCGAACCGACCATCATCAAACACGCCACGCGTGAGATGGAGGTCGCCACGGACGAGACCTTCGGCCCGATGGCACCCTTGTTCAAGTTCAAGGATGAAGATGACGTGATCGCGCAAGCCAATGACACGATCTTCGGGCTGGCGTCGTATTTCTATGCCAACAACCTGAGCCGCGTTTACAAAGTGGCCGAGGCGCTGGAATACGGCATCGTCGGCGTGAACACCGGCATCATCTCGACCGAGACCGCACCGTTTGGCGGGGTGAAGCAATCGGGCCTTGGCCGTGAAGGATCACGCCACGGGATCGAGGATTTCCTTGAGATGAAATACATCTGCATGTCGGTGTAAACGCGTGAAAATCAAATGAATTGAAGGCGGTGGGGCAACCTGCCGCCTTTTTTCGGTTTTTGCGCCAAGGATTGACGTTTCGCCCGCGTCTTACTCTATGTGAAGATGATGACCGATCAGGACGAGGAACTGGCCGCAGCGGCGGCGACAGGGGACAGGGCCGCCTTCGCGGCCTTGCTGTCTCGCCATTATGACCGGCTGTTTGCGTTTACGTTTCGGATGACGGGAAACCGGGCGGATGCCGAGGATCTGACGCAAGATATCTGTGCCGCCCTGCCTGCCAAGCTGCATGGTTTCCGGGCAGAGGCGCGGTTTACAACGTGGCTCTACCGTGTCGCCGTGAACGCCGCCCATGACCGCCGACGCCGTGCTGCAACCCATGCGCGGGCTGCTGATGGCTGGGGCGATTGGGAAGTGAACCGGCGCGCGGCGATCCGTGAAGAGGCCGAGACGCAAGATTGGTTGACCCAAGCCATGACCGCCCTGCCCGACGAGTTGCGCGACACCGTGGCGCTGGTTCTGGGTGAGGAATTGACACAGGCACAAGCCGGCGACGTTCTGGGCCTGTCCGAAGGCACAATCGCCTGGCGGATGTCCGAAGTGAAGAAACGCCTGCGTGCGATGCGGGCTGAGGAGGACGCGATATGACCGACGATCTTGACGATCTGAAGGCCGCCCTGCACGCGGCCCCACCTGCCCCGGACGCCTCAAAGAAAGAGGCCGATCTGGCGCTAGCGATGAAAAATTTCGATGACCTCCAAGGATCGCGTGACGGCGCGCGTCCTACTTCTGACGCTCCGAAATTTGGGGCGCTTGGAAAAGGAGTTCTTACAATGTTGAATGCTTTGAACACACGCGGTGGGTTGGCTGCGACGACCGCGCTGGTGGCGGTGGGCTTTGCCGTGCTTGTGGTGATGCCGAATGTCGATCAGGTGGAATTGCCGGGGGTGTCCATGTCCCCGTCACCCACAGTCGATGACGCGCTGGTTGAACGCGAAGAAATAATCGCACAGCCTGCACCCGAACCTCTGGGAAAAGTCGCACAGCAGCCCGCACGGACGCGGTCTGACACCACGGCTGAATTGCGCGCGCAGACCGGGCAAGCCGCCCCTTCTGTTGTCGCCGAACCGTTGATGGAAGCCGACGGATCGTCTTTTGCGGACAGCGACGGTTACATCACCTATGACGAAATGCCGGGCATCCTGCCCATGCCACGGGAAGTAGGCGGCGAAGATTACGCGAACGAGGCCCCTTCTCCCCTTAAGATCGCCTCCGAAGACCCTGTCTCGACCTTCTCGATCGACGTGGACACGGCAAGCTATGCGGTGGTGCGGCGTGACCTGAAATCCGGCTATCTGCCCAACCCGGACGCGGTGCGGATTGAGGAGATGGTGAACTATTTCCCCTACGCATACCCCGCGCCCGAAGGGCCGCATCCGTTCGCCCCGACCGTTACGACGATGCAAACGCCTTGGAACGCGGGCACTCAGCTAGTGCAAATCGGTATTCAGGGCGAGATGATCACCGACCGCCCGCCGCTGAACCTTGTGTTCCTCATTGACACGTCCGGGTCGATGTCGGACCCCGACAAGCTGCCGCTTCTGAAGCAAAGCCTGCGGCTGATGCTGTCCGAGCTGCGACCCGAAGATGAGGTCGCCATCGTCGCCTATGCAGGCAGCGCGGGCGAAGTTCTGGAACCCACCAAAGCCGCGGATCGCGCCACCATTCTGGGCGCGTTGGACCGGCTGGACGCCGGTGGATCGACGGCAGGTGCGCAAGGAATCGAACTGGCCTATCAGGTCGCCGATCGCATGGCCGCCGACGGCGAAGTTGGCCGGGTTTTGCTCACCACAGATGGTGATTTCAATGTGGGCATTCATGACCCCGACGCGCTGAAGGATTTCATCGCAGACAAGCGCGACACCGGCACCTATCTGTCCATTCTCGGCTTCGGGCGCGGCAATCTGGATGACGTGACCATGCAGGCACTCGCGCAGAACGGAAATGGGCAGGCCGCATATATCGATACGCTCGGAGAAGCGCGAAAAGTGCTGGTCGATCAGCTATCCGGCGCGCTTTACCCCCTTGCCGATGACGTAAAAATTCAAGTTGAGTTCAACCCTACCCAAGTCGCGGAATACCGTCTGATCGGCTATGAAACCCGCGCTTTGGCGCGCGAGGACTTCAACAATGACAAGGTGGACGCAGGCGAGATTGGCGCGGGTCATCAGGTCACGGCGATTTATGAGGTGACGCCGGTTGGCTCGGATGCCGTCCTGACAGACGCACTGCGCTACGCGCCCAGCCCTGACGTGGACGGATCGAACGAGTTTGGGTTCCTCAAACTGCGCTACAAACGCCCCGGCGAAGATGTGAGCGCGTTGATTGAGACGCCAATCACCGCCGCGAATGAAGCAGGCACCGAACAGCAGTTTGCCGCCGCCATTGCAGGTTTCGGGCAGCTGCTACGCGAGGACAAGTATCTTGGCGACTGGAGCTATGGTGACGCCATCGCGCTGGCCAATGGGGCCAAGGGCGACGACCCTTACGGCTACCGCGCCGAGGCTGTCACGCTGATGCGTTTAGCGGAAAGCCTATCGAAGTAACGACGCTTGACCGCGCCACGCCCTGCCCCTATTTTCCGTGTCGCTGCCCCTGCCGGGGTGGCGACATTCTCAGGGCGGGGCGAAATTCCCCACCGGTGGTCACAGCCCACGAGCGGCCCCTTTCAAAAGGGGTGTCAGCAGACCCGGCGAAATTCCGGGGCCGACGGTTAAAGTCCGGATGGAAGAGGATGGTCAAAGGCGCGACGGGTTTGCCCGCGCGCCTTGTCCTTCTGCCTTGGGTCAACGCGTAAGGAAGAAAGGACACTGCGCAATGACTCATCAACTACAACTGACCATGCCTGCAAAGGCCGCTGGTCTTATGGTTCTGGCGGGCGCAAGTTTCGCCGTCGTGAACACGGCCCTGCAAGGGGCAACGATGAAAATGGGGGCGTCCGCACCGTCGGTCACCTTCTGGCAATATCTGATCGCTTTGGCGTTTTATCTGCCCTGGGTGTTTCGCCACCGCGCGGCGGCGATGAAAACCGGGCAGGTCTGGCTGCATATCCTGCGCGTGGCATTGGCGGCGGGGGGCGTGCAGCTTTGGACGCTGGGGCTGGCACATGTGGCGATCTGGCAGGCCATCGCACTGATCCTGCTGTCGCCGTTTTTCGTGACTCTTGGCGCGGGGCTGGTGCTGCGCGAAATCGTGTCGGTGCACCGCTGGGGGGCCGTAATCCTCGGCATCATCGGCGGCGCCGTGATCTTGGAGCCTTGGTCAGATCGGTTCGAGCTTGTTGCCCTTCTGCCGGTCGGTGCCGCAGCCCTGTGGGCTGCCAGTTCGGTGGTGACGAAGTTCCTGACCCGCGCAGATGGGCCGGAAACCGTTACCATCTATCTTCTGGTTCTGCTCAGCCCGATCAACGCGGCCTTGGCGCTGGGGTCGGGGTTCGCGCTGCCTGCAGGTGCGATCTGGCTGGTCGTTGGCGCAGGGCTTTTGACCGCGCTTGCACAACACGTTCTGGTGCGCGCCTATTCACTGGCAGACGCAGCCTTCCTGCAACCGTTCGATCATCTGAAATTGGTGTTCAACGTGGTGCTGGGCTTTGCAGTGTTCGGCTTTCTGCCGACCGGGTCCATGTGGTTGGGCACGGCGATCATCCTTGCCGCCAGCTTTTACCTGCTGGAACAGGAACGTCGAACAGCGTAAAATAAAAAGCGCGGAGGTTGCCCTCCGCGCCCATCTTCTCGGGTGATCAAGTCAGAGGTCAGACTTCGATCGACTTATGCTCCAATTCCTTGGATTTCGCGATCTCGATCCGGCGCGGTTTCAACGCCTCAGGAACTTCACGCACAAGGTCGATATGCAACATGCCGTGTTCGTGAGCAGCACCTGTCACGCGCACATGGTCGGCCAGATGGAAGCGACGCTCGAATGCACGGGTGGCGATGCCACGGTGCAGATAGGTCCGTTCCTGCTCGTCGGCCTTCTTGGCCGATATCACAAGCGCGTTTTCGCGAACTTCCACTGACAATTCGTCTTCGGTAAAGCCGGCCACGGCGACCGAGATACGCCAACCGTCGTCAGCGATTTTTTCAATGTTATAGGGCGGATAGCTTTCGCGGCTTACGTCGTTTGTCAGCACCCGATCCATCAGGTCGGCGATCTGATCAAAACCAACGGTGGCACGGTAAAGGGGCGAAAGGTCAAAGTTACGCATGGTGTCCTCCTAAAAGCGACAGTGATTGAGCCTTCCCTGTGTGGGACAGGCAGAGTTCCGGGCCCGAATTTTCAGCGCCCGTGACACAAATTTATGGAGGAATTCTGGCCCTTCAAGGGGTCAGGGTCGCAGAAATTTTGCGCCAGCGTCGTTCGATTGCCCGACCCCCAAGCGGCGCGGCTGAAAACCGGTCTTGCCAATCACACCTTTACCAGCCCGCAGGGCACGCTTGACCTCTGCCACACGCTCAAACAATTCCGAGCCATAGGCAATATTGTTTCGCTGCCCCGTCGTGCCTGCGGAAACCAGTGACACGATGCGTTGCCGTCGTGCAGTATCATCAAACACGGGCGCTCCGCTGGACCCAAACGTGACATCACAATCAAATGCCAGCAAACCCGCCCCCCGACCCAATACATCACAGACCGCTTGGCGGGACAGCGCTGCATCCCGCCCATTCCCATAGCTGACAACAGACACCTTACGCTTGGATCGCGGCAATAGCGCAACCACGAACGGGGCTGCAACCGCCGCTGCAATCGGTTCATCCAGTTGCACCAATCCTACATCGTTGCGGATATTCTTAGCCGTCATGACCTGATCAGAATCATAGCCCGGATGCATGATCGCCAGTTTGGCATTTCGGCTTGCGACCGCGAGCCCGTCCCGCAAACCAGCCCTGAACTGCAGCCCCTTCACATGCCCCGTACGGGCAACACCACGCAGACAATGGGCTGCGGTCAGAACAAGGTCAGTGGCAATCAGCACTCCGGTGCAATAGCCGTCTTGTCCAAAATCCAGACGCCCGACAGCCTCATAGCCAAACAAATCTTCACGCTGGGTTAAACGGTCTAGTCCCTTGCTTTCTTCAGCTATTACCGTAGAAAGTGAAGCCATAGTTATCGACGCTGAAAGAATAAATCCGCGCAGATCGGCCATCATGGGCGCAGGAATTTTGCACCACCCGGACCAGCAGCGCCCGTTCCAAAGGTGCTGACGGGTGGACGCGACACGGGCTGCATACGTGTGAAGACACCATCCCCATCAGCAAGCATCTGCATCAGCTCCGCCAGCGGCTTTTCAAGGCTGGTCCCCAATGACACAGGAATATCGCGCACCATCGCCTTGGCCGAAATCACGGACACGATCGCGGGTTTTCCGTCCTGCACGACGAAAACGGGTGCACCTGAGGACCCGAAGTCAACCGAACAACTCATCACCAGCGCCCCGCTTTGTCGCGCCAGTACCTTACACATTTCCTGCAAAGCCGGGCTTTCAGAACGATTATGTGCATAGGACACGACACCTACTTCAGCCCCCTTGCGCGGACGGGAATGAATGGCAAATGGTCTGACCGAGCTTTTGCGAATTGGCTGATCCAGTTCCAGCACCGCAAGGTCATTCACAACACGAGCGGCTCTGTCATCGGTGGTAAACGTGAAATCAGGATGGACAACCGCCCGTCGCACCCCGCGATAGGCTGAGGCCCGCCCGTTGCGCCAGCCTGCCAGAAACTGAATTTCTTCAGGTCTGACACGTGCGCCGGTGATCTTATCATACATGCAATGCGCGGCGGTCAGCACCAGATTTTCGCCGATCATCGCGCCGGTGCACAATCCACCCGCACCGATGTTCAACCGCCCCACACCTTCCCAGCCCCGGCTTTCATCCCCCGTCATTAGGGTGCGAAGAGGGGACGGATCTGATGCGATCAACGGGTTGGCGAGCCACAAGCCCACCGCCATCATAGCAATTAGTTTCTTCATTTTTCTGCCTCTGGTGGGGCGGTTCTTCCACCCTCTGATCATATGTTTAGGGCGAAAATAGGGGCAGGAAAAAGAAAAAACTGTCATGATCCGGTCAATTTGCGCGGCTGTGGCCCACCGGTTGCCCAATCGAGCAGTTCAACGGTGTGAACCACAGGGATGCCTGTGCCCGATCCGATCTGTATCATGCAACCAATGTTGCCGGCGGCGATGATCTCGGGCGTTTTGGCTTCCAGATTGGTGACCTTGCGGCGCTTCAGTTCTTGCGAGATCGCTGGCTGCATCAGATTGTATGTCCCGGCAGAGCCACAACACAGGTGAGCATCGACGGGTTCCACGACCTCAAATCCCGCCCGTTTCAGAAGCGTTTTCGGGTGTGTTTTGATCTGCTGGCCGTGCTGAAGACTGCAAGCCGAATGATAGGCAACCCGTTTGTTCATCTGAGCCTCGGGGATGTCCAGCGTCATCAGAAGTTCGCTGACATCCATGGCAAGCGCGGAAACCGTCGCGGCATCTTGGGCCAACGGATCATTACGGAACATGTGGCCGTAATCCTTAACCGTCGTGCCACAACCTGACGTGTTGATAACGATGGCGTCCAACCCCGCGCCGTTCTTCTCACCAATCCACGCGTTGATGTTGGCGGCGGCCTGAGCGTGGCTATCATGTTCCTTACCCATGTGGTGAGTCAGAGCGCCGCAACAGCCCATGCCTTTCGCCACCACGACCTCGCAGCCCAACCGGGTCAGCAGCCGGATGGTCGCGTCGTTGATGTCGGTGTCCAGCGCCTTCTGCGCGCAACCGGTCAGCAAGGCCACACGCTTCTTGCGCACGCCCTTGGCCGGAAAAGTCTGAGGTTTGTCGTTCGGACTGGGCTTGGGCAACTTTGGCGGAGCCATTTCCAGCATCGCTTCCAGACGCGGGTCAGGCATGAACTTGCGCAAGGGCCGTCCAAGACGCGCGGCCTGCATCGCCAGCCGGAACCGGCCCGGATAGGGGATGATCTGCGCCAGTGTCCAGCGCAGCACCCTGTCAAACAGCGGGCGTTTATAGGTCTTCTCGATATGCGCGCGGGCGTGGTCGATCAGATGCATGTAATGCACACCAGACGGACAGGTGGTCATGCAGGCAAGGCAGGACAGGCACTTGTCCACATGCTCGACCGTTTTCTTGTCGGCGGGGCGTCCGGCCTCCAACATATCCTTGATCAGATAGATGCGTCCGCGCGGGCTGTCGAGCTCGTCGCCCAGAACCAGATAACTGGGGCACGTCGCCGTGCAGAACCCGCAATGCACGCAGGACCGCAGGATCTCGTTGGCTCGCTTGATCGCGGGATCCTTCAACTGTTCCTCAGTGAAATGCGTTTGCATGTCAGGCTCCCATCAGACCGGGGTTCAGGATGCCGCGCGGGTCGAATTTCGCACGCAGGCCTTGGGTGAGCGCCGCGATTGGTGCGGGTTCCGGGTGAAACACGGGCACCGATGCGCGCGTTTCTGCATTTGCGCGGATCAGTGTTGCGTGACCGCCGATATGGCTCAGGTCCTCGCGGATCATCTGGGCGCCGGCATCGCCTTCATCTGCGACGCGCAGCCAGACCAGCCCGCCGCCCCAGTCGTAAATCGCATCAGGCGATAGCGCGCCCAGTTCGCTGACAAGCGCTGGCCCATCCGACGGTTTCACCGAAATGCGCCAGACCGCACCGTCTTTTCCGGCAAAAGGTGTGACGTCGCGCAAATCGGACCAGAGGGCCGCCGACGCCTCGCCCTCGACCACATCGAAGCCTTTCAAAACGCCGTCCTGCAAGGCTTTGGCGCGATAGGCTACTGATTGCTCCAAGCCTTCGAGCCGGATCATCGTCCGCCTATTCATCTGCGCGGCCCCTGTCACGTCGAACGGCGATCCAAGTGCCGCAGCCATCGACGCGACGGCGGTTTCAGAGGCTTCATCGTCGCAGATTAACGTCGCCTCGGTTTCAGGAATGGCGAGCACTTTCAGGCTGACCTCGGTCAACACGCCCAACGAGCCCCAGCTTCCGGTCATCAGCTTCACCAGATCATAGCCGGTCACGTTTTTCATCACGCGCCCACCGTTTTTCAACACCTGACCCTGCCCGTCCACAAAGCGAACGCCAAGACAGAAATCGCGGGCGGCCCCAACCTGAATGCGGCGCGGGCCAGAAGCGTTTGTGGCAATCACCCCGCCGATGGTCGACGCACCCTTGGTGCCCAACAGCGCGCGCATTTCGCCCGGTTCAAAGGCAAGCCGCTGGCCCTCGGCGGCGAGCAGCGTTTTAATTTCTGACAATGGCGTTCCGGCGCGCGCCACCAGCGTCAGCGCGCCGGGTTCGTAAAGGGTGACGCCGGTCAGACCGCGTGTCGAAAGCTCTGTCCCATCAACCGGCTCGCCGATATCGCGGGTGCCACCGCCTTGAACGCGCAAGGGGCCATTGGCCGCGGCAATCGCCTCGGCCAACTCTGCTTCTGTCGTGGGGTTCATGACGCGCGCCTTGTATCCGTGAACGCCAAGGGGAACACCTTGGCCGGGTTCAAAAGCCAATTCGGATCGAACACGTCTTTCACCGCCAATTGGATTTCGAGATCATTTTGGTTGTATTGTGAAACCATCAACTCTCTTTTTTCTACTCCGACCCCGTGTTCGCCCGTCAGGCATCCGCCAACCTCAACACAAAGCTTCAGAATGTCGGCTCCGAAAGCCTCGCACTTCTCAAGATCACCGGGTTTGTTGGCATCAAACAGGATCAGCGGATGCATGTTTCCGTCGCCCGCGTGAAAGACATTGCCGACATCCAGCCCGTATTCCTTCGACATTTCACGAATACGCCGCAGTACCAAAGGCAACTCCGAGACCGGGATCGTGCCGTCTAAGCACATATAGTCATTGATCTGACCCATCGCGCCGAACGCAGACTTGCGCCCCAACCAGATTTTCGCGCTTTCCTCGGCCGAGGTACTTTCGCGCAGTTCCACCGGATTGTGGGTGCGTGCGATTTTCACAATGCGCGACAATTGATCGTCGATCTCGGCGTCCGAGCCTTCGACCTCGATGATCAACAGCGCCTCGCAATCGGGATAACCTGCGCCCGCGAATGCCTCTGTCGCGCGGATACAGGGGCGGTCCATAAACTCGATCGCGACGGGCAGAATGCCGGATTTGATGATGTCGGACACACAGGCGCCCGCGACCTCATTTGAATCGAAGCCGATCAACACAGGCCGCGCGCCTTCGGGTTTGGCGAGAATGCGCAATGTTGCCTCGGTCACGATGCCAAGCTGGCCCTCGGACCCGCAGATCAGCCCCAACAGGTCCAGCCCGCCTGCGTCCAGATGGCTGCCGCCGATCTCGACCACTTCACCATCCGCCATGACCATGGTCACGCCCATTAGGTTGTTGGTGGTGACGCCGTATTTCAGGCAATGTGCACCGCCCGAATTCATCGCGATGTTGCCTGCAATCGCGCAGGCCAGTTGCGAGGATGGGTCGGGCGCATAAAAGAAACCCTCTTCTTCGACCGCACCAGTGACGGACAGGTTAGTGCGCCCCGACTGCACGCGGACAAATCGGTTCGCATAGTCGGTTTCGATCACGTCGTTCAAACGGGCAACCCCAAGGATCACGCTGTCTGCTGTGGGTAGCGCGCCCCCTGCCAGCGAAGTGCCAGCGCCGCGTGGCACAACTGGCACGCCTTCTTCGTGGCAGACGCGCATGACGGCCGAAACTTCCGCCGTTGTTGCAGGCAACACCGCGCAAAGCGGCGGGCATTTATAGGCGGTCAACGCATCGCATTCATAGACGCGCGTCTCGAAAGGATCGTGCACCACCGCGCCTTTAGGTAACACCGATTGCAGGCGTTTCACGATCTGATCCTTGCGTGCAAGGATTGCGGCGTCGGGGGTCGGCATCTGCATCGGTTGCCCTCTAGAATCTACAATTGGTAAAAATATATTACCAATTTTCCAGTTTGGCAACCGATAGGAATACGCTTAGCGTGCGCCTATGTCCCTGACTGAACGTCTGTCTCTGTTTTCCCCGCTGGACGGTATCGCCGTCTGCCTGATCATTCTGGCCTGGGCCATGATCGGTTGGCGGATTGAGCATGCCTCACCTGCCAAACCTTCAGTGTCCGGGCTTGTGGCGCAATATCGACGCGACTGGATGGTGCAGTTCGTCGCCCGCGATCCGCGCATCTTCGACAGCGCCATTCTGGCCACCCTGCGACAAGGGGCGAGCTTCTTCGCCTCGGCTTCAATGATCGCGATCGGGGGTGGCATGGCCTTATTGGGCAATACCGAGCGGTTGCGTGGCGTCGCCCAAGATCTGATCCAAAACAGCGCACCAGAATTGGTGTGGGAAATAAAAATACTGCTAGTTGTTTTATTTTTGGCCAACGCGTTCCTGAGCTTTGTTTGGTCGCATCGACTATTTGGCTACTGCGCGGTGGTCATGGCGTCGGTGCCCAATGACCCAAACGACCCCACTGCCCTGCCCCGCGCCCGCAAAGCAGGCGACATCAACATCTCGGCGGCACGCAGCTTTAATCGCGGTTTGCGGTCCGTTTATTTCGCGATGGGGGCACTGGCGTGGCTGCTTGGCCCTACCAGCCTTATCATTGCGACTGTGCTGACCGTTCTGGTCCTGTATCGGCGTGAATTTGCATCACACTCACGCTCGGTACTGATGCAGCCCGACAGCTAGATTTCAGGACACAGATGTTGGGTCTGCACGTCGCGCGCCGCCGCGACCTTCAATCAACCATGCCCCGACCAGCGACAGCGCGGCAATCGTTAACATCAACCAAGCCGGAGCAAGAGGGATCACCCGGATCGCTTGTGTCACATAGGCGTTGCGTGGGGTGTATCCAATCCAGCCCCGGCCATGCGCCAATTGGCCCATGCGCACCGGTCGCAGGCCGGGCAATCCGCTTTCGATCTGCATCACCGTTCCATTCGTTGCATGACCCAAAGGCGCCAGAAGCGCGGCATCCGCGATGGGTTGTTCAAACTCACGCAGCGCTGCCAGCCCGCGCACAACGACCGTTGTCAGATCATCTTGCGCGACGCGATACAGACCTTGATCCGTCGTTGCGATTACACCGCCAAAGGCACCCGGCGCGTTTTCGGTCATATTAACTTGAATGTCTGATCCATCCGGGAAGGTCACGACTGCCTCTGACGTGCTGTCTTCCATTGTGCGGCGTGTGATCTGCAGCCCTGTATCGGTGGCGGTGGCGGTCAACGCCTCTTCCTCAAGCTCGGGTTCACGCATCAACCAGTGGGCCAGTCGGCGCAGAAGTTCCAACTGCGGCCCTCCGCCTTCATAGCCTCGCGCCCACAACCAAGCGTGGTCAGACCCCAGCAATGCCACACGACCATCGCCCACGCGATCAACGGTCAATAGGGCTGCATCCTCGGGACCGTTCAGGATCGTGTGGCCGCTGGTCGGTTCAAGCTCGACCCGACGCAACCACGACCCCCAACCGCCCTCGGGGGCAAAATCCTCAAGATCGCGTGAAATCGGATGACGCGCACCAGCGTCGCTGATTTCGGGCAAAAAGGCGTCTTCGACCAAACGCCCTGTCGGAAAGGCTGGCAACATACCCGCCAGACCAGACCGCGCGATGCTTTCAGCCCCGGCTAGCGCAGGTCCCGCGGCAATTAACACGGCCCCGCCCCGTTCCACATAAGATCGCACACTGTCCAGATAACCGCCGGGAAGGATGCCACGCAGCCGGTATCGGTCGAAAACAATCAGATCAAACTCGTCGATCTTGTCGACGAACAACTCCTGCGTTGGAAACGCAATCAGGCTGAGCTCATTAACAGGTACGCCGTCCTGTTTTTCGGGCGGCCGCAGGATGGTGAAATGTACAAGATCCACCGCGCTGTCGGATTTCAAAAGGTTGCGCCACGTCCGCGTGCCTGGATGCGGCGTGCCCGAGACCAAGAGCACACGGAGACGATCGCGCACGCCATTGACCTCGATCACGGCCGCATTGTTGCGGTCGGTCAGTTCGCCCTCTGCAGCTGGCAGTGTTACATGGATCAGGTTGCGACCTGCATGTGTTAGCGTCAGCGGCAGAACAAGCTCGGCCCCAATCTGTGCCAGCACAGTTTCGGGGTCGCCACCGTCGCGCGACACTGACATCTCGACAAGCCCATTAGTCGCTTGCGGCGCACCCAAAGCATCGACACGCAGGCGGATTTCGGTTTCTTCGCCCAATATGGCAAAGGCAGGGGCGTCCGTGACAGACAGGCGCAGGTCCCAGTCGGTTGCACGACCGGTCAGAAGCGCCTGAAACGGTGCGGGCAGGCTTGGTGCAAGCTCGGCGTCATGAACCACACCGTCGGTGATTGTAACGACGCCTGCCACACGGTCGCGCGGCAGATCGGCCATCGCAGCGTTGATCGCTTGCATCAAATGGGTGCCGTCAGAGGTCGTTGGGTCGGTAAACTCTGAAAGACGCCGGGCGGACAGATCAAGCCCGGGACGGGCTGCGACCTGAGCCTCAAGTGATGCCAGAGCGGCGGCATTCTGGTCGCGTCGGTCCGACAGGGTTTGCGAGGCACTATCATCTATGACAACCAACAGAATATCTGCCAAAGGATCGCGATCTTCCTGCTGCAGGGATGGACCGGCCAATGCTGTCAGAACCGCCATAGCTGCCAACGCACGCAGCGCCCAGCCTGACAACCCCCGCCACACCGCCAACACCAGTGCGGAAACCGCCAGCGCCGCAAAAACGCCGATCACTGGCCACGGAAAACCGGGCGAGAATATCAGGCCTGAGGCATTCATTCCCCCAACCTTTCCAAAAGCGCCGGCACATGCACCTGATCGGATTTATAGTTTCCGGTCAGCACATGCATCACCAAGTTCACGCCAAAACGCACCGCCATTTCACGCTGACGCTCGCCTGCCTGACCGCGACCCACCGGGAACATCGGCGCACCATCAGACCGGATCGCCCACGCGCCAGCCCAGTCGTTGCCGCCGATGATCACCGGGCTGACACCATCATTCAGGTTGCGAAACGGCATCCCTTCCGCGCGTTCGGCATTTGGGGGGGCGGCCTCGACCCAAGCGGGTCCCCTGGCGCGGCCGGGAAACTCTTCCAGCAGGTAAAATGCGCGGGTCAGAACGTGGTCATGCGGCACCGGTTCCAACGGAGGCAAGCCCAGAGGCAAGGCAATCACACGCAGCCGACGGGCGGCGGCGCTTTCACCACCAAACCCTGCATCGCGGGTGTCGAACAGGATAAACCCACCGGTGGCCAAATAGGTTTTCAGACGCGCATAAGCAGCGGGGCTGGGTTGACGGGTTGTTTCGCTGACCGGCCAATAGAGAAGCGGGTAGACCGACAGCTCGTCACGTTCAATGTCCAATCCGACTGGCGGAGCTGGCTCGACCGAGGTGCGGGAAAACAGCTGATCCGACAGGCCCATCAAACCGGCTTCGGCGACCTCATCCGTGGCCGGATCGCCGGACAAAACATGCGCCAGTGTCACTGTGCTGGCCGCGGCAATCACCGCTTCGGGCGTATCGGCATCCTGCGCAACACTATGATCTGGCAGGACGAACAACGCCATCATAACAAACGCGCCCACGCGCGCCGCGTTTGTAATCACCCGATTGCGCAACCGCCCGGAAATCCACAGGCTGGCTAGAATATCGAGTGTTCCAAGGATCAGTGCAGCTGCCAACAGATACGGCGCAAGACTACGCGCAGCGCTTCGATCGTTCCATCTGGGGACTATACGGGATGGCCAGTTCGCAGGGTTCATCTGCGCGTCCGGCCCCAACGTATTCACTGCTAAACGACGGTCGCCATCGGCGTAAAGCCCCGGCGGCACCTCAGCGCTTGCACCATCCAGAAGTCTTGGCCCTTCCACCCCGGCTCGTGCCCCGGCTGGACCAAGTTGCCCAAACGGGTCCAGCACACGTTCGGCGACCCATTGCGTGCCCTCTAGTGTCTGCGCCTCGACCTGGCCGGGGCGGGTCGAGACCGCGAGCCGCTCGAGCATCTGGACAAACAAGCCAGACAAAGCCAGCGAAGACCATTCGGCATTGGCCGAGATGTGAAACAACACCACCTGACCCTGCCCCAGCGCCTTGCGGGTCACAAGCGGCGTGCCATCCGACAGTGACGCAAGGGTGCGGTCAGCAAGGTCGGGGCTGGGTTCAGCAAGAATTTGCGCCCGCACAAGGACGTCATCCGGCACCCGCAGCCCGAAGAAAGGCGAGGTTTCCGGGAATGGTGCCAGTGCGCGCGGGGCGCCCCAACTCATCGCACCCCCGACGACACGCCCACCCGAGCGAAGCCGCACAGGCAGCAAGATATCTTCAACGCCGCGCCCGGTGTCGGCTGCTGCCAGTCGCGGACCGGCAAAGCGCAGCAGCAGCCCACCTTGAGCCACCCACCCGGCCAGCGCCTTTTGGTCGGGTTCAGCAAGGCTAGGCACATCGGGCAGGATTAGCACCTCTGGCCCGGCTTCAATCAGCGTGTCGATCGCTGTGTCTTCAATCACTTCAGCGGATGGCACCAGAGCTTCGCGCAGGTAATGCAACGGCGACAACAACTCCAACCCCTCGCGCGACTGAGTGCCGGTCAAAAGCGCCACGCGGCGGCGGCGCAAGCTGTCATCGGCCAGCGTCACAGCCCCGGCGGCGCGCTGGTCTTCCAGTTGAAACCGTGTGATCCGGTTGCGCAACTCCGGTGGTAGGGACATCGGCACCTCGGTGCGGGCAGCCCCGGCCGAAAAGCTGAGCACAGAGGTGGCTAGCACCCGTTCAACCCCTGTCGGATCTGGACCAATACCCTGCACAACAATATCAACCCCGGTTGATACGCCAGTGCGAAGGGCTTCTAAGACAAGCGTGCCATCCTCAGCCCGCGCGGGCAATAAGCCTATGCGTGGCGCTGTGGGTTGCATGATTTCGACGCCGCCCTTTGCCTCAAACGCCGTCAGCAATTCTAGCCGCCCCTCACGTGATACCCCGTCCGAGATCCAGATCGTGTCTGCGTCCTGTAGCTCAGCAGCCCAGGCAGACGCTGCTCCATAAGGCTCCTCCCACGCGACTGGAGATAATCCGGCAAGCCGCACCCTCCATTCGCCCGCACTTTGCCATTGCGGCGCAGCGGCTCCCGCATCCGTAACTTCATGCGACAGGGCAATCGCAACAGGACGCCCGGCTTGTGCAGCAATATCGAGATGATCATCAATCGCACCGATGCGTTGTGGCCAATCCGACGCTGCCGTCCACCCTGCGTCGACAAAAATCAGAAGCGGCCCGCCACTGGACTGGCGTTGTTCAGGATTCAGTACCGGGCCTGCAAACCCAAGGATCAACGCGGCAACAGCCAACAGGCGCAGCAACAGAAGCCACCACGGCGTGCGGTCGCTCTCCGCATCGCGATCTTCCAGACCCAAAAGCAGTGTTACAGCCGGGAACCGTTGCCGCAGAGGCGCAGGTGGAATGGCACGCAACAGCAACCACAGCACCGGCAACGCCACCAACCCGGCCAATAGCCAGGGGGTCGTGAACGCAATGGGCAGGCCGAACATCATCTGTGCCCCTCGATCGCGTGATATAACCACAACAGCGCGGCGCTGTCGGCATCGCCACTGTGATGGGTGTGATATTGCCAACCAGTGCGGCGCGCCAGATCGGCAAGTTCGGATTTGCGGGCGGCCAGACGGTTCAGATAGCGGTCGCGCAGGTCATGTGCCTCGGTTGTGTCATGCTCCAGATGTCCGCTCATGTCTTCAAAAATCATTCGACCGTGAAACGGGAATGCTTCTTCCACCGGGTCAAGGATCTGAAACAACACCCCCGTGACGCCCCGATCCGCAGCGCGGGTGACGGCGCGGGTGATTTTGGCTGTATCGCCAAGAAAATCTGACAAAAACACCGCACGAGATCGTGCTGGAAGGTCTGCAAAACCTGCTTCCTGTGAGGACAGAAGGGCGGTTGCCATGCGCGACAGGGCAAGCTCGCCTCGTCCTGCCGGGGCGGCACTTGTGGCCAGCCCTACCCGTTCGCCGCCGCGTACCAGAAGCACGGCCAACGCCATGGTAATCAACCGCGCCACGTCGCCCTTCTTTGCCAGATCGGACGATGACGCAAAATCCATCGAAGACGACGGATCGACCCAAAACAACACGCTTTGCGCCGCCTGCCACTCTTTTTCCTGAACATAGTGATGATCAGACCGGGCCGAGCGGCGCCAGTCGATCCGGTGTGCCGGGTCGCCAGGCTGGGCGGGGCGAAATTGCCAGAATGCATCCCCCTGCCCCGGTTTGCGCCGGCCATGTTCGCCCAATTCAACACTCGCCGCCAAATGGCGCGCATGGGCCATAAGGGGAGGCAGTCGTTCGGCCAGACCCTCGGCCCGGCTACGCAATGTGGGGTTAGGTTTCACGCCGCCGCCACGGCGCGTGTGGTCTGGTCAACCACTGCGCCGATCACAGTGGCCAGATCATGCCCTGCCGCGCGCGCGCCATAACTCAGCGCCATGCGGTGGCTCAGAACCGGACGCGCGAGCGCCTGTACATCGTCAATCCCCGGTGCCAAGCGCCCGTCGATCAGAGCCCGCGCCCGTGTCAGCAGCATAAGCGCCTGCGCCGCGCGCGGCCCCGGCCCCCAGCTGACAGTATCGCGCACAATCTGAGGCGCGGCTTCATCATCAGGGCGACAGGCGCGCACAAGATCAAGGATCGCATCCACCACGGTTTCGCCAACCGGCATCCTGCGCAGCAATTTTTGGGCCGCTATCAGGTCCGCCGCTGAAAAAACCGGTTCAGCCTGTGCGTCCTCGGTTCCCGTGGTGGCCAGCAGGATATCGCGCTCGGCGTCACGGTCGGGGTATTCAACATCCACCTGCAAAAGGAAGCGGTCCAACTGCGCTTCGGGCAGGGGATAGGTGCCTTCCTGTTCCAGTGGGTTTTGGGTGGCCAGCACATGGAAGGGCGCGGCCAGTGCGTGGGTCTGCCCCGCAACCGAAACCTGACGTTCTTGCATCGCCTGCAGCAGTGCTGATTGGGTACGCGGACTGGCGCGGTTGATCTCGTCCGCCAACAGAAGCTGGCAGAAGATCGGCCCTTTCAGAAACCGGAACGAGCGTGTGCCCTCGGCGCTTTCTTCCAGCACCTCGGCCCCGAGAATATCCGAAGGCATCAGGTCGGGGGTAAACTGAATACGTCCTTCGCGCAGCCCCATCACGGTGGACAGGGTTTCGACCAGACGCGTCTTGCCCAGCCCCGGCAATCCGATCAACAGCGCATGGCCACCCGCCAAAAGCGCCGACAGAGTCAGGTCAACCACTTGATCCTGACCGATAATCCGACGCGCAATCACCGATTTGGCATGGGAAAGCGTATGGCCAAGAGCTTCGATCTCGTCCAGAATGGCATCGTTGGTCATGGAAATTCCTCCGCTCGGCTATTACATTTCATTAAAGGCCAAACGCGTCGGGGGAACAAATGACAAAAACGGCAAGTGACGGAAAATCGCCGGAAAAAGCTACGACCGGCAAAAATATGACCGAGGCTCTGGCCGATGCTGCCCGAAAAGCGGGCAAAAAGGGCCCGCCGCCCGTACATCTTTGGAACCCGGATTTTTGCGGTGATCTGGACATGCGGATCGCGCGAGACGGGACGTGGTTTTACCTTGGTACACCGATTGGACGTCACGAGCTGGTGAAGCTCTTTTCATCCATCATTCGCAAGGATGGCGACAACTATTTCCTTGTCACGCCAGTCGAGAAGGTCGGTATCACGGTGGACGATGCGCCTTTCGTCGCCATCGACTTTGAAGCAACAGGCAAGGGCCGCGATCAGGTACTGACCTTTACCACCAATGTCGACGACAAAACTGTGGCTGGTCCGGATGCCCCGATCCGAGTCGAACGCGACCCGGAAACCGGCGAGCCATCACCCTATGTGCTGGTGCGCGTCAATCTTGAAGCGCTGATTGATCGAAAAAGTTACTATCGCCTTGTCGACTTGGGTGATCACGAAGAACACGAGGGCGAAAGCTGGTTCGGTCTTTGGTCAAGCGGTGTGTTCTTCCCGATCATCCCGTCGAAAGAGCTGAACGTCTGACAATCCCCTCGCCCTGCCCGCGCCCTTGGGCTATGGGACACCATGACTGACACCAACACATATGAAATCTTTCTTGTCGCCCCGCCGGGTTTGGAACCCGTGCTGGCGGACGAGGCGCGCGCGGCAGGCTTTGCCACCCCAACAGCCAGCCCAGGAGGCGTGACGATCCATGGTAGCTGGTCCGAGATCTGGCGCGCCAACCTGACCTTGCGCGGGGCCACCCGTGTGCTGGTGCGGCTGGGCAGTTTCCGGGCGTTTCATCTGGCGCAACTGGACAAACGCGCACGCAAGTTTCCGTGGGGCGATGTATTGCGCGCCGATATGCCCGTGCGTGTCGAAGCGGTGTGCAAACGGTCGAAAATTTACCACCATAAAGCTGCCGCCCAACGGGTTGAGAAAGCCATCGCCGAGGAACTGGGCGCCAAAATCTTGAAAGACGCGGCCCTGGTCCTGAAAGTGCGAATCGACGACAATTTGGTGACGATCAGCCTGGATACATCCGGTGAAAGCCTGCACAAGCGGGGTTACAAGACCGCCACCGGCAAGGCCCCGATGCGCGAAACACTGGCCGCCTTGTTCCTGAATGCGGCTGGTTACGATGGACGGGAGCCGGTTCTGGACCCTATGTGCGGATCGGGCACGTTCCTGATCGAAGCGGCCGAGATGTCGGTGGGCCTGCTGCCCGGTCGCGCACGCCACTTTGCGTTCGAACATCTGGCCAGTTTTAACGCCGACGCCTTCACGAAGATGAAAACGGCGGCAGAGGGCGCAGCACACGAGGGACCACCCCGGTTCTTTGGTTCGGATCG
The DNA here is from genome assembly GCF_023016085.1 of Aliiroseovarius sp. F47248L. NCBI lineage: Bacteria > Pseudomonadati > Pseudomonadota > Alphaproteobacteria > Rhodobacterales > Paracoccaceae > Aliiroseovarius > Aliiroseovarius sp. F47248L. The sequence continues at coordinate 2,029,745 of NZ_JALKBF010000001.1, forward strand.
GAATGCTGGTGCGATTGCAAACAGTCGAAAGAATGCCGAGGCTGCCGGGGTCGTTCCCCTGACTCGATTCACCGAAGGCTCGATCAGCGATCTTGAGCGCCCTGATACTCCGCCGGGCCTTGTCATCTTGAACCCACCCTATGGTGGGCGGATCGGCAACAAGAAATTGCTGTTTACGCTTTATGGCACGTTGGGCAAGGTGCTGTTGGAGCGGTTTGCGGGCTGGCGGGTGGCGATCATTACCAGCGATGGCGGTTTGGCCAAAGCGACAGGTTTGCCCTTCCTGCCCCCCGGCCCGCCGGTCGATCACGGCGGCACCAAGGTGAAACTGTATCAGACCGCCAAACTGCCATGATGCATAAGAAAAAGGCCGGACACATTGCCCGGCCTTCTGTCAGTCATTTGGCTTGGGTCACAGACCCCATTTCGCGGCTGTCTCGGCAAAGAACCCCTGTTCTTTCTTCAGCTTCACCCAGCTGTTCACATAGTTGATCCAAACTTGATCACCCTGCGGCAACATCATCGCGATCGGGGTCGGCTCACGCGGTGCATCTACCTTAACGGCGGTGACTTGCGGGAACTTCTCGATCAATGTGGCCCCTTCGATGTTTGAAGTGATGAACACATCGGCGCGACCTGCAAGAACTTCCTGATATCCACGCGCTGGCGCTTCGACCACCTTGATGTCGGCATCCGGGAACCAGTTGCGCACCATCCCTTCGAACGAAGTACCAAGCGTGGTCGCGACTTTCACCTCTGGCTTGTTGACGGCATCCCAGCCGTCATAGTTTCCCACCTTATCCGATGTGGTGAACGGCAGGATTTGCACCGAAATATAAGGGTCCGAATACCCCGCCACTTTCATCCGCGACGGCGAAATCGAGGCCGAACCGGTCATATGATACTTGCCCGCAACAATCCCGTTCACCAAGGTTTTCCAGTCGGTCGGAACGAATTCCAGCTCGACCTCAAGATCCTTCGCCAGTTCGGTCATGATGTCGATGTCATAACCCCGGTAGCTGTCCGTGGCCGGGTCCTTCATCGTCATAGGGTTCCAGTCGCCGGTGGTGCCGACCTTCAGGACCCCGCCGGAAAGAATATCATTCAGGGCGGATTGGGCCTGCGCCCCGCCTGCCAGCATCGTCATCGCCAGCAGTCCGGCTACAAGAGTTCGCAGAAAGTTCATCGCGCGGTGTCCTTTTGGTGGTTATCAAAATCGTTGCTTGTCCGTATACCTTAATAAACATGATACGGATCGAGGCAGCACTTGGATGGGCTGCTCACGATCAGTTGAACAGATCGCGGACAAAAGAACAAGTGGCGAACATTAACCAAGGCAAGCACGCGATCACCATGGCGCAGGTCAGCAAATGGTATGACGACTTTCAGGTGCTGAGCGACATCACACTGGACGTAGATCACGGCGAAAAGCTGGTGATTTGCGGACCTTCGGGGTCTGGGAAGTCCACTGTTGTCCGGCTATTGGCTGGGCTAGAAAAGCATCAGGAAGGCACAATCTCGCTTTATGGACAACCGGTTGATACGCAGGGGCGTGGCGATATTGGTATGGTGTTTCAACAGTTTAACCTGTTTCCGCACTTGACGGTTCTGGACAACCTGATGCTGGGTCCGATGCGGGCCTTGGGCATGCCGAAACCAGAGGCGCGCGACCGCGCCATTGCCTATCTGGAACGTGTGCGCATCCCCGAACAGGCTGACAAACGTCCCGGCCAACTGTCCGGTGGCCAGCAGCAAAGGGTGGCGATCGCACGCTCTCTTTGTATGGACCCGAAATTGATGCTTTTTGACGAACCCACTTCGGCACTGGACCCCGAGATGATCGCTGAAGTGCTGGAAGTGATGGAGGATCTGGCTCGTGACGGCATGACAATGATCTGCGTGACCCACGAAATGGGCTTTGCCCGTCGCGTGGCCGACCGGATCGCCTTCATGGACGCCGGAGAAATCGTCGAAGTCGACACGCCAGAGGTCGCGTTCTCGACACCAAAATCCGCCCGCTTCGCCCAGTTCCTTGACAAGATACTAAAGCATTGAGGGCGCGATCATGATCAGAACCCGCCTGACCATTGCGCTCATGTCGATCTTCACACTTGCTTCGTGCTCGGCCCCGCCTGGAACCTGGGGTTGGTATGTCATTGACCCATCTACATCCGCGGGTTGGACCAACGTAAAATTCCTGCTACGTGGGTTTTCCGCGACCATCCAGATCTCGGTTCTGGCGGCGGTAGCGTCGATCATCATCGGCCTGTTGGTTGCCCTGCCCGCTTTTGCCCAAACCCGTTGGTTGCGCCTGCCCAACCGCATCTATGTCGAATTCATTCGAGCTATCCCCTTGCTGCCCATGTTGTTCTGGGTGTTCTACGGCTTGCCGGTGGTTTTGCGCTCGATGGGGATCGACCTGAACATCGACCCGTTCTGGGGGGCCGTGATCACTCTGGCCATCTCCGACAGCGCCTTCACCGCCGAGATCTTCCGTTCCGGCATTCAGGCCGTCCCACGTGGGCAAGCCGAAGCTGCGCAGACCATCGGGCTGACGCGCGCGCAAGCGATGCGGTATGTGATCCTGCCGCAAGCGGTGCGGCGCATTCTGCCGCCATTAGCCAACCAATTCATCTATATTGTGAAAATGTCCGCATTTGCATCCGTGATCGGGATGGCAGAACTGACAAGGCGGGCCAATGAGTTGGTCGTCACCGAATATCGTCCGCTGGAAATCTATACCCTGCTGATCCTTGAATATCTGGTGCTTGTCCTGATCATCTCGGCAGGGGTGCGGTGGTTGGAACGCAAGATGAATGCGGATGAAAGCCGCTGATCTATACTGCGCGTCAGTTCAAGTCGTCCAACAACCGCTTATGCTTCTTGGCTTCGGCAATTGCACCAGCCAAGGTCTCGACCCCGCGCGAATGCAGCATGGCCAGCATCTTGCATAGAACCTCGGCGGTGGCTTGGGCATCACCTAACGCAGTGTGGCGAAGTTCGGACGGGATGGTCACCCCCAGACGTTCGCACAACGCATCCAGCGTGTGCACTTCGGTCGTCCCATAAAGAACCGCAGACAGTAGCACAGTATCAAGGATCGGGTGGGTCCACTCAACGCCACAGGTTTCGGCATGACGCCGCAGGAAGGCCATATCGAAAGGCGCGTTATGGGCGACCAGAACGGCGCCGCGCGCAAAGTCGTGCAGGTGCTTACCCGCCAAATCTATACCTGGCTTCCCTGCCACCATGGCGTTTGTCACACCATGCACTTTGGTCGAAGCTGGTGGAATCTCTATCCCCGGATCGACCAGTTGATTGACGATCTCACCCGGCACGATTTTGCCCTTCACCACTCGCACAGCACCGATTTGTACAACCTCGTCCTTATGCGGCAGAAGTCCGGTGGTCTCTGTATCGAAGACGACATAGGTCAGGTCATTCAGGTGCATATCCATCAGGTTGTCGGTGGCCTGCCCCTCCATCAAATCAAAATCGAACACAACCGGGCGGCTTTGATCTGGTGCGATGTTGGTGTGAGCATCATCAATGATGACCAGATACCCGTCGCCTGGGCCAAGGGGTTTCAACCGGGTCTCAAACTCTAGCCCATTGGCGGCAGCGAGGTCGGTGAAGCTCTGCTCAAGTCCGGTTGAGATCATCTTTTTATGGGCCGCTAAAAACGGCCCCTTCTTGAAGTAATCGAAGATTGAGGCATTCAGGCGCGGCGGGCAGACTTGTGACAGCACACCAGCCGCCTGCTTGTCGTAAAGCACGATCTGGTGCGCCGGGTTTACAAGGATCATCGCCACCGGGATTTCGGACAAAAGAGCCGTGAGTCGTGCCTTATCAGCCGATAGCCGCGCGGTTTCAGAGGCGACAATGCTGGCCTGATCCATAGTAGATTTCATCAGTTGTTCCGACACCGCTTCCGCTGCCGGGGCCAGATCACCCAAGTAGCGCGCGGCATGTTTATCAACGCCGCCAGCCCCGGCATGGGCACGCGATCGCAAGCCCGTCGCCAGCCGCTCGATTGGGCGCGCAACATTTTCATCAAACAGAAACCAGACACCCACCGACAAAGCCAGCAGACCAAACCCGGATAACACCCCCGCAATAACAAACCCCGATGCCAGCCCGTTCGCTTGAGCACGTGCATAGCCGATGGCCAGTGACGCCATCACCAAACCCACCCCGGAAACTGCCAAAAGTGCGAAAAACAGGAATATCCGCAGGCGTAAAGACAGGGTGGTCAGGATTTTCATGATGTCACCTCTAGTTTGCATATAGCAGCCAGAATGGGGTCGTCTTGGGGCACCGTAACCCAGTCAACGCCCGCGACCTGACCCGACGCATCAAACGTAACGCCGTCGATCAGAGGCGCGCGCTGACTTGTGTTACAATTTCCAAGCACAACCATTTTCTCGGGCGCGGACCAGCGTCCCATGAACAAAAGATCAACCATCCGCAACGCCGGTTGGGCCTCATGCGTGCGCAACGATTGCTCGTCCAGCGCGACGAAACGCTCGACAAAGGGCACAATGTAGGTCCAGGGGCGATAGAGCGAATTGTTCTCGACTTCCATCACCACCGTCATACCCTCGGGCAGAATATCTTTCGTGCGGTCGTACCACGCGTATTCGGTGGCGACGGTTGTCACGATCATGGCAAGCCCCGCTCCAACGGGCATCGCCCATTTGGGCAACCGACCTCCGGTTAGTTTGTTCAGGGCAAGAACCAAACCTGCGCCAACAAAGGCAGAGACCAATGTGGCGACCATCTCGTAAAACATTCAACTTCCTTTCATTGCGCGCACCAAGCGTCAGCTTAGCATTCCGCGCCCGTGCCCAATCGCACTTTGCATTGATTTCACCACGACAAACGCATCACGTAGATGGCTGCGATCAAATTCCGAAAGCGTCGACGGTGCCAGATAGTTGTCAGGCGCCTGCCCGGATTTCACCTGTTCGGCCTGATGTTCCAGCCGTGTTTCTGCGATCAGGTCATAGGCATCCAAAAGGTCCTGCCCGCCCGATTGGCTAAGTCCGCCTGCATTGATCGCAGCGACCAGACGCGCGCGCGTGTTCACTTCGCTCAATTGCCCTTGCAACGCATAGACACGGGCCAGATCAACGATGGGAACGACGCCGTTGTGCTTCATATCCAGACGGTTCTTGTGCTCACCCGACCGAATGGTCGCAAAGCCGCGAAGCAGCCCCAGTGGCGGTGTGTGTTTCAGACCATTCGATACCATATGCGCCACGAAAATCGAATTCTTGGCGGCCAGTGCGAGCGTGTCTGTCTGCAGGTTGCCAAACAACCGCGCATCCCCGGCGATGGCACGCAGATCGAACATAACCGAAGCCAACATCTGTGCTTCGGGCACAGGTTTGGCGATCCAGCCGTCGAAGTATTTCCGCCACACTGAAACCGGCTGACACCAGCGCGGGTTTGTCGCCATCATATCGCCGGGGCAATAGACATATCCGCACACATCCAAGCCGTCGCAGACGAATTTCGCCAGTTCGGCAAAATAGCCTTCACGGTCTTTGTCTGTCACATCGTCGGACAGGATCAAGCAATTGTCCTGATCTGACACCCCGGTTTGTTCCTGCCGCCCCTGACTACCGCAGGCAAGCCACAGATACGGGACGGGGGCTGGGCCAAGCTTTTCTTCCGCCAACGCGACCAAACGGCGGGTGGCGGTGTCAGCAATGTCAGTGATCAGACGGGTCACCACCTGATGGGGGCTTCCACCGGCAACGAGTTGAAGCAGCAATTGTGGAATTCGGGCGGTGACCTTGCTCATTTCTTGGGCGTTCGAAGCTTGCGCAATCTCGCGCACCAATTCCGCCGAACTGACGGCCTGAAATCGGGTCAGGTCCGTTTGGCTGACAACACCGACAAGCTTGTCGCCATCGACAATGGGCACATGGCCGATGCGCTTTTCCATCATCACATGCAGCACATCTGATCCGATGGCCGACGGCGCAAGGGTGATCGGGTCGGTCGTCATCACGTCCGAGACGGGTGTGTCAATCGGCAGTGCTTCGGCCAGCACTTTGCCCGACATATCACGGATGGTCAGGATGCCTGTCAGCTTGTCACCGTCGGTCATGCACAGCGATGACACGTGATGGTCGCGCATCAGGATCGCGGCCTCGCGCACCGTCGCGTCGGGCGCGCAGGTAATCGGGGTGCGGGCCATAAACGTGTCAACCTGCGTGGTGGCCAGGCTTTGGCGGGTCTGCTTGCTGGGCTTGTCAGCGCGCGAGCGGTCAAAGAAGCGGCGCACGGGATCATGCTCGTTCATCAGGGAAAGAAATGCCTTTGCGGGCAGGATCAACAGGGTAGCATCGGTTATCGCGCGGCTCGACATGACCGCTTTTCCGTCCCGCAGAAGGCCGCGCTCACCGAAGGAATTGCGCATGCCAAGCTGGCTTACCGTCTCGCCATTTTCGTCGGTAACCTCAACCTCACCCTCGTAGATGATGAAGATGCCGGGCAATTTAGCGCCCTGTTCATAGATATCACCATCCGCTGGAACCTCGCGTATTTCGCTCTGGCCGGCAAGCGCGCTGAGAATGTCTTGCGGCAAGACATCATAGGGATGCACGGATTGCAAAAAACGGAGGACTTGATCCTGGCTCAACTGCATTCAACTGCGCCTTTGCTGAAAAGAAATGTCCCGCCCGGTGTGCACCGGACGGGACAGAATTGGAAGGGGGCGGGGCGTCGCAAGGACCACCCGCCCAAGCCTTTTACTTGTTCTGTGCCGCACCGGCGCCGCGGGGAACGCGAACCGATTCAACCAGTTCCTGGATATGTGCAGGTGTTGGTTTGGTCATACCCGACACAACATAGGCAACTGCAAAGTTGATTGCAGCACCGATCGCACCGAACGATGTCGACTTGACCGTACCCAGCAGCGGATCAGCATCGGTGAAGCTGTTCGTATCCGGGATGAAGAACCAACCTTTGTGCAGGAAGATGTACAGCAGCGTGACCACCAGACCTGCCAACATACCGGCAACCGCGCCCGAGTTGTTCACCTTGGTCGAGAAGATGCCCATCATCAGTGCCGGGAAGATCGACGCAGCAGCCAGACCGAAGGCCAGAGCCACAGTTTGCGCCGCAAAGCCCGGTGGGTTCAGACCCAAATAGGTTGCAACTGCGATTGCCACGGCCATCGCGATACGCGCTGACAGAAGTTCGCCTTTTTCCGAGATCTGCGGGTTCAAAGCACCCTTGATCAGGTCATGCGACACAGCCGACGAGATCGCCAGAAGCAGACCAGCAGCCGTCGACAGAGCGGCGGCAAGACCACCGGCTGCAACCAGACCGATCACCCAACCGGGAAGGTTGGCAATCTCGGGGTTGGCCAGAACCAGGATATCGCGGTTGAAGTTGGTCAGTTCGTTACCAGCCCAGCCCTTTTCCGCGGCGATCGCCTGAAGATCGGCATTACCGTCATTATAGTACTGGATCGCACCATCGCCGTTCTTGTCTTCCCAACCCAGAAGGCCGGTTTTCTGCCATGTATCCATCCAGTCGTAGCGCTCATCGTTTTCGATCTGCTCAAGCGTCACGGCACCACCTTCGATACCGCCATTGGGCCACATCATTTCCGAGATGTTCAGACGCGCCATGGCACCAACAGCCGGAGCTGTCAGGTACAGAAGGGCGATGAACACCAACGCCCAACCAGCAGACCAACGCGCGTCAGACACTTTGGGAACGGTGAAGAAACGCATGATCACGTGCGGCAGACCTGCCGTACCAATCATCAGCGACAGGGTGAACAACAGCATGTTGAACGTGCCGCCGTGATGGGCGGTGTATTCATTAAAGCCGAGCTCTTTCACAATCGCGTCCAACTTGGCCAAAAGAGGTTCGCCAGATGCTGCGTGATCGCCAAACAGGCCCAGGGCCGGAATTGGGTTACCGGTCAGTTGCAGCGAGATGAAGATGGCCGGAATGGTATAGGCCATGATCAAAACGACATACTGGGCAACCTGCGTATAGGTCACGCCCTTCATGCCGCCGAACACCGCATATGCGAACACAACAGCGGCACCGATCAGAAGACCAGTGGTGTTGTCGACCTCAAGGAAACGACCGAAGGCCACGCCCACGCCGGTCATCTGACCGATAACGTAGGTGACCGAGGCCACGATCAGACAGACAACAGCCACGATGCGGGCTGTCTGGCTGTAGAAGCGATCACCGATGAACTCCGACACGGTGTATTTGCCGAACTTACGCAGATACGGCGCAAGCAACAGGGCCAGCAACACATAGCCACCGGTCCAACCCATCAGATAGGTCGAGTTGTCATAGCCGGTGAAAGCGATAAGGCCCGCCATCGAGATGAACGAAGCCGCCGACATCCAGTCAGCCGCCGTTGCCATCCCGTTGGTGACGGGGTGAACACCACGCCCTGCGGCGTAGAATTCTGATGTCGAGCCCGCGCGGGCCCAAATTGCAATGCCGATGTAAAGCGCGAAGCTCGCGCCAACAAACAGCAGGTTGATCGTAAACTGATCCATGTGTCTCTCCCTTACTCTTCGTCGACGCCGTGTTCACGGTCGAGCTTGTTCATGCGCCAGGCGTAGTTGAAGATCAGAATGAGGAAGACGATGATCGACCCCTGCTGAGCAAACCAGAAGCCCAAATCGGTTCCGCCGACGGCGATCCCGGACAGCATTGGGCGCAGCAGGATGCCGAACCCGAATGATACAATCGCCCAGATAATCAGGCTGATTATGATGATGCGCACATTGGCGGACCAATATGCGGAGTTGGATGAGTTTTCGGCCATGAAGCCACCTCCCTAACGTTCCACTGACCGGGTGCTTGTGCGACCCGGCCTGTCCCTTTCTTATGCAATCGCCTCCTCAACGATCGCATTCAGATTGCCCGCGATCTCGTCAATGCCAAGCATCGCATCGACCGTTTTCAGGCTGCCCTTGCCCTTGTAATAGGCAATGAGCGGTGCCGTTTGTTCGTGGTATGCCTCAAGGCGGCTTCCCACGGTTTCGGCATTATCGTCGGCCCGGCGTTTCATGTCCGTGCCGCCGCATTTGTCGCAGACGCCATCCTGGGCGGGCTGCTTGAATTCGTCGTGATACCCTTCACCACAGCTGCCGCAGGTGTAACGACCCGAAATCCGGGTCACCATGGCGGCGTCGTCAACTTCAAGGCTGACGGCGGCGTTGATCTTCTGGCCACTCTCGGCCAGCAGCGCATCCAGTGCTTCAGCTTGAACGGTGGTGCGCGGGAAGCCGTCAAGGATCACCCCTTTGGCACAGTCCGCATCTGCCAAGCGGTCGCGCAAAATCGCGATGACGATCTCGTCCGAGACAAGATCGCCGGCTTCCATCACTGCCTTTGCGGCTTTCCCGGCATCGGTGCCAACCGCAACGGCCGCGCGTAGCAGATCGCCTGTCGACAGTTGCACCAGCCCAAACTGCTCCTCCAGCATACGAGCCTGGGTGCCTTTGCCAGCCCCCGGAGGGCCAAGCAAGATTAGAACCGGCGCGGCGGTTTTCGTCGCAGCGTCCATCATCCTTTGTCCTTGCTCATGCGATTGTCGATCAAATCCTCGACCACAGACGGATCAGCCAAAGTCGAGGTATCGCCCAGCGCGCCGAAATCGTCTTCGGCAATCTTGCGCAGGATGCGGCGCATGATCTTACCCGAACGCGTTTTTGGCAGACCCGGTGCCCACTGGATGTGATCGGGGCTGGCAATCGGGCCGATCTCCTGACGAACCCAGTTGCGAAGCTCGGTCTTCAGCTCGTCGGTGTATTCCTCGCCGTCCATCAGGGTGACGTAGCAATAGATGCCCTGACCCTTGATGTCGTGCGGGAAGCCAACAACGGCGGCCTCGGACACCTTGGCGTGCGCGACAAGTGCGCTTTCGACCTCGGCAGTGCCCATGCGGTGACCCGATACGTTGATCACGTCATCCACACGTCCGGTGATCCAGTAATAACCATCTGCGTCACGGCGACAGCCGTCACCAGTGAAATAATAACCTTTGTAGTCCGAGAAATACGTGGCCACGAAGCGGTCGTGATCACCGAAAATGGTGCGCATCTGGCCGGGCCAGCTGTCTTTCATGCACAGCACACCTTCGGCCTCGGTCGTCGTGATTTCCTCACCCGAAGTGGGTTCCAGGATGACTGGCTGTACACCAAAGAACGGCGTTGTGGCCGAACCGGGTTTGGTCGCGGTCGCGCCGGGCAGCGGGGTCAGCAAGTGACCACCGGTTTCCGTCTGCCACCATGTGTCAACGATCGGGCAGGTTCCTTTGCCAACCACATCGTTATACCAGTTCCACGCTTCCGGGTTGATCGGCTCGCCCACGGTGCCCAGCACTTTCAGGTCGCTCAGATCATATTTGGTAACGAACTCCTCGCCACGCGCCATCAGGGCGCGGATCGCGGTGGGAGCGGTGTAGAACTGGTTGACATTGTGTTTTTCACACACGGCCCAGAAACGGCCAGCATCAGGATAAGTCGGCACCCCTTCAAACATGAGCGTGGTCGCGCCATTGGCCAGCGGGCCATAGACGATATAGCTGTGGCCCGTGACCCAACCAACGTCTGCGGTGCACCAGTAAATGTCACCTTCGTGGTAATCGAACACATATTCATGTGTCATTGCAGCCCAAAGCAAATAACCACCAGAGCAATGCTGAACCCCCTTCGGCTGGCCGGTCGAACCGGAGGTGTAAAGAATAAAAAGCGGGTCTTCGGAATTCATTGCCTCAGGTGGACAATCAGCAGACGCATCAGCCATCAGAGCCGTATAGGAATGGTCACGACCTGCAACCATCGGAACGTCGCCACCTGTGCGCTCAACCACCAAGACAGGTGTCTTGCCAAGATCGCCATGAGCAAGGGCTGCATCGACATTGGTTTTCAGCGGCGTGTTACGGCCCCCGCGCGGGGCTTCGTCAGCAGTAATCACAAGCGACGCCTGACAACCATCGACACGGGCCGCCAGCGCCTCGGGCGAGAACCCTGCAAAGACGATTGAATGAACTGCGCCGATACGCGCACAGGCCAGCATTGCATAAGCTGCTTCTGGGATCATCGGCAGATAAAGAACAACGCGGTCGCCTTTCTTGACGCCCAGGCTTTTCATGACATTTGCAAGCTTCGACACGTTTTCGTGGAGCTCGCGATACGTGATTTTCTTGTCAAGCGTTGGGTCGTCGGATTCCCAAATGATCGCAACTTGATCGCCGCGGGTGCCCAGATGGCGGTCAATGCAGTTCTCAGAAACGTTCAGTTCGCCATCTTCAAACCATTTGATCGAAACGTCAGGGTGTTTGAAAGTCGTGTTCTTGATCTTAGTGGGGGTCTTTGACCATGTCAGTCGAGTCATCTGGTCGGACCAGAACGCTTCTGGGTCGTTCACCGAAGCGGCATACATCTCTTGGTATTTCGCAGCATCAATATGAGCGTTCGCGACAAACTCAGCTGACGGAGCATAAGTTTTATCGGCCGTATTTTCCGACGACATGCAGGGTCCTCCCAAAAATTCCTCCGGAACGCGCTTGGCGCGCGGTCAACGGAAATCCGAAACCTTAACAGTCAAATTTCCGCTGGTGCTGAAAATAGTGGGACAAACCTGCGACAAACAACAATTTTTTTGTAAATTTATTTATCTGTGCATTTCACCCGTTGTTAATTTTTAACTTAAACAGTGAATTTTCTATAGAAATGCTGGTATTTGCCTGTGAAAGGCACGCCGCATGATGTGCAAAGCTGACCACCGGATTTCGCTAACAATCTTTCGCACACAGTCTTAATAGCTCTTGTCGCTGGCAAAACCAGCCCTCTCAGTTGAGAATCCCCTGACATAACAGGCCTGCCGCCTGGGAAACTTCGGCGGAAATTCTCTGTTGCAAGTACACATTTCGGTGCCGCGGGTTCGACGCATGGACGCCGCAACCGAGATCATTTACGAAAGGCGAACAACAATCTGTGGTGCCCAATGCCCCGTTTTTTTGAAGACTTGCTGGATACCCGCCGTTCAACCCGCGCGTTTACATCTGACCCGGTGCCACGTGAAGCTGTCGAACGCATGTGTCGCGCTGCCCGGCGCGCGCCCAGCGGGGCCAATCTTCAACCGGGTCACTTTCATGTGCTGACGGGATCGGCTTTGCAGGGTTTGGTGTCGGCATTGCAAAACGCGCAGCACCAAAACATGCCACACGCCACCGAATATTCCTATTTCCCATCTCCCCTGCCGGCCGAGTTGAAAGCCCGCCAGCGGGCGGCAGGATATGCGCTTTACAAAGCCCTTGGTATCGGGCGCCGCGACATCGAGGGACGGCGCGACCAGTTTGCCCGCAACTATGCCTTTTTTGATGCCCCTGTGGGAGTTGTCGTGACGATCCGGCGCGATATGGGCAAGGGGTGCTTCATGGATCTTGGCATGTCCCTGATGTCGTTTTTTCTATCAGCCGAAGATCAGGGCTTTGGTGCGACCGGTATCGGTGCCTTGGCCAACTACGGCCCGGTTGCGCACGACAATTTGCACCTCCCCGACGGCGAAATGGTGGTCTGCGGTATTGCGGTCGGCGTGGCCGATGAAACAGCCCCCGAAAACCAGTTTCGCACGGAACGTGCCGGGTTGGATGAATACACCAGATTTCACGGTTTCGACTGATCCGGGCTAGCCCGACTGAAGCACCAAGGCAGTGCCCAGCCCCCCAGCGGCGGCAATGGCGGCCACCCCCGCACCATTTTGCGCGACCAGCTGGTGATACAGCCGCGCCGCAAGGATCGCGCCCGATGCGCCCACCGGATGGCCCCGCGCCAGCCCCCCGCCGCCGGGATTGACGATTTCGCGTGGAATGCCCGCTCCTTGCTGACAGGCGATGGCCTGAACTGCAAAGGCTTCCATGATCTCAGCGCTGGTTAGGTTGGGCGGCGTTAACCCGGCTTGGTCTAGTGCTGCGGTAATGGCCGCGACAGGTGCCAGACCGGGCAGAACCGGGTCACCGCCAACCGTCGCACCCGAGAGGATTTGCACAGTTGGTCGTTGAAAACGCTTGGCAAAACGCTCTGATACCACAAGGCAGAACGCCGCACCATCTGCCGCCACCGCCATGTTTGCGACTGTGACGTCGCCTGACACGGCGGGTGCACGGTCACAAAGGCGCTGGGTCAGATTTCGCGTAAACGCATCGCAGGCATTTCCCTGCACGGAAACGATCTCTGCCGCTCTGGATTGGTCTTGCCAACGCATCGCCTTGGCGTGGCTTTCAATTGCCCAATCATCCTGCATCTGTCGTGACAACCCAAGTTTTCGGCCCAGTGCGTCTGCCGCGTCGGCCATATCCGGATCTCGGTCCGCCCAGGGGGTGAACGGTGCCTGATCATAGGGTACTGCCGGTCGACCATCCGCGAAGGTGCGCGATCGGAGCGGACGCCGGGAATAGCTTTCCGCACCTCCTGCAAGCACAATGTCATGCTGCCCCGAAACAACCATCGCCCGCGCCAGAAGGACTGCGTCCAACCCACCGCAACACTGCCGGTCTATCGTAAGCCCTGCGACTCGCTCGGGCAGTCCGGCCGCCAGCACCACGCGACGCGCCGGATTGCCACCCGCGCCCAAAGCATTGGACAGGATAAGTTCGCCGACCTCATCCGCGTCCAATCCCGCATCTGCCAGAACCGCCTGTATAACCGGGGCCGCCAGATCGTGAATATCACAGAACGCAAATGCACCACCCTGAGGGATGACGGCAGTGCGTCGGGCAGCGATGATAACGGCGCGGGTCAAACGAACTGCTCCAACTGACGGGCAAGAGCGACGAGGTCAGGCTTTCCTGCCGGCAGAACCGGCATCCTTTCAACAAACACAATGCGTCGGGGCGTGGCAGGCACGCCCAGAGCTGCGCGACATCGGGTCAACACATGTTCGGCAAGGGTCGCGTCCTGCTCCCCTTCAAGAACTCCTATGATCACATGGCCGCGTTGCGGGTCAGGCACCGGGATCGCGGCACATTGATTGATGCCCGGCACCGCCCGCATCTGCGCCTCGACAGCTTCGGGAAACACATTATGGTCCGACACCGTCACCATCCGGTTTTTGCGCCCCAAAACTGTCAGGTTGCCCGCGCCATCTAGCTGTCCCATTTCGCCTATCGACAGGTAATCTTTGTCCCAGCGCGTATCGGGGCTGTCTCCATTGTCATAGCCGTCAAACAGATAGGGGCTTTTTACCCAAATCTCGCCGATGCCGGTGGTGTCTCGGCCATCGATATCGCGTATGCGCATGTCCACACCGGGATAGGTGCGCCCGACAGAACCAGCAGGCGTTGCCGCATCGCTGATTGTCATAAAGCTTGTTTCGGATGCGCCGAAGAATTCGTGCAGGGTGGCGGTTGGAAATAAGCGGCCAACCTGCTCATGCGTCTGCGTATCAAGTGTGCCGCCCCCACAGAATAGCCATCGCAGGGACGGGTTGGGGGTTTCGGTGGCCCCGGCCAACATGCGCAATTGCGTTGGTGTGGCATAGAGCACCTGCACCCCGACATCGTGAAGCATGCGCGCTTGCATACGGGGTGATAGCCCAGTCAAGACCGATAGATCACAGCCAATATGCAATGCCTCCAGCACTGCATACAGAGAAAGGGAATGGGACATCGCCCCCAAGACGGCATAAGGCGCGTCCGGACCAACACCAAACCGATGGCGCGTAACTTCAAAGCTGGCAATCCACGACGCGGGTTTTCGCCGAATGGTCTTTGGCGCGCCAGTTGAGCCCGCACTTTGCACCATCAGCCATTGCCGTCCACCGATCTGACCGGCGGCTTCAACAGCCGTATGCGTCACGCAAAGGCTTTTTCCACGGCGCAACAGATCCTTCACCGACACCAACATTTGCGCCGTTTCATTGCCGATAGTCGACAGCCCATTACCGGGCACCAGCACGTTGCTGGCTATGTCCTGCCGAAAAAGAGTGCTGCTCACTACGGAATCCCTGCTGCGCGATTTGCACAACACTATGCGACGGCAGTTCGAGCTGCGCCAACCCTTTCCGGTAGGTCGCTCCTAGCGCAGGCGTTTTTCCGTGGTTGCATCAAAGAACATCGCGTCTGCATCATCGAAGCCAACGATGACTTCGCTGGATTCGGGAAGCGTATCCTCGGTCCGGTTTTCGACAATGATTTTCTCACCGGTAGTGGCGATCAGATAATCGTAAGACACACCGCCCAAACGTTCGCGCAGATCCAACACTGCACCACCGTTCCCGGCACTGATGGTCAGATGTTGCGGGCGAACGCCAACAATGACGCTTGTGCCATCGGCGGGCAGCGTCACATTGGTGGTCACTTCGCGGTTGTTCAGAGCGGTCAGGACAACCTTACCGCCCTGCACCGTGCCATCCAGAAAGTTCATGGCAGGCGACCCGATGAAACCCGCGACGAACTTGTTGTCGGGGTCTTTGTAAAGGTCCATCGGGCTGCCGACCTGTTCGATCAATCCGGCACGCAGCACCACGATCTTATCCGCCAACGTCATCGCCTCGACCTGATCATGAGTGACATAGATCATCGTCGCGCCGATTTCCTTGTGAAGGCGTGCGATTTCCACCCGCATGTCGACCCGCAGTTCGGCATCAAGGTTGGACAGCGGCTCGTCGAACAAGAACACCTCGGGGCCGCGCACGATGGCGCGCCCGATGGCCACCCGCTGGCGTTGACCACCGGACAGGGCTTTGGGCTTGCGGGCCAGATAGTCGTCCAGTTGCAGGATGCGGCTTGCTTCAGCAACTTTTTCCGCGATCGCTTGCTTGGGGTGACCGTTCATACGCAGGCCAAATCCCATGTTCTCCGCGACGGTCATATGCGGGTAAAGCGCATAGGTCTGGAACACCATCGCCACCCCACGTTCTGATGCATCGACCCGCGTGACATCCCGATCCCCGATCTTGATCTGGCCGGAGGTAGTTTCTTCAAGCCCGGCAATCATCCGAAGCAGCGTGGACTTGCCACAGCCTGAAGGGCCAACAAATACGCAGAACTCGCCATTGTCGATCTGAAGGTCGATATCGTGGATGACCTGAACATCGCCATATTTCTTTATAGCATTTGAGAGTGTCACACCTGACATGCAAGCATTCCTTCTTTGTTAACCCGGGAACTGCCATGCCTCGGCAGCCTCGGCGATCTTTTCGGCAGTGCTTAGAAGTTGCGGGCGTAGCTTGGTAAGGTCGTCCACATCGTAATGCTGATTGGATGTTGTGATCGACAAAGCCCCAATAACGCGCCCACCGCTGGACAGAATGGGCGCTGCGATACAGTTGATGCCCAGCTCGTGCTCTTCCCGGTCAAACGCCACACCATCTTGGCGGATCGCGTCCAGCTCGGCCCGCAATGCGTCGGCGGTGGTCAACGTATTGTCCGTATGGCGAAAGTACGACTGGCGTTTTATCGCATCTTCGCGTGCCTCGGGCTTCAGAAAGGCCATCATGGCTTTACCTACTCCGGTGCAATAGCCCGGACCAACCTTTCCAGCCTGCGAAAACATTTCGATCGGAGTCGCCGCGTTGCGTTTGTCGACATAGAGAACCTGCCCGCCATCCAGTTGGGCAAGGTGAATAGTCTGACCGATCTCGGCCGACAGATCGTCTAGAAACGGGCGTGCGACAGGTGCAAGCGAGCTTTGGCTCCAGGCCGCATGGGCTAAACGCACCAGCCGCATCCCCGGTGCATAGGTCTGCCTGTCTTCATCATAGGAAAGCATGCCCTGACTGGTCAGAGTTTGCAGCAGTCGATACAGCGTGGCTTTTGGAAACGGGCTTTCGGCCAGAACGTCGTTGAACCGCACCGGACGCGCCTTTCCGGCGACCATGTCAAGAACCTGAAGCGCCTTGCCCACGGTCCCGTCTGCGGCTTGCGGGGACTTGTCCATTGCTCCCATCGTCGCCTCCTCCATGGCTGTGCATCTGCGATGAAACTGTTGACATCTGTAGCGGGCTTCGCGCATAGTTTCAACTGTTGAAATTAAGTTTCACATTGTGGAACCATAAGAATCGGCTGAAAACCTTGGGAGGAACCTCATGCTGAACTCTATGAAAATGTCCGTTGCGACGGTTGCCATGACGGCTGGCCTAGCAACTGGTGCAATGGCCGCAGACCTGTCGGGCACGCTCCGCATCATCTCGGACATGTCCAACCCTGCTCCGCGCGCGATCATGGAAGGTCTTGCAGCCGACTTTGATGCCATGCATCCCGATCTGACGGTCGAATTGGAAGTCGTGGACCGCGAAGCATGGAAAAGCCAGATCCGTAACGCTTTGACGGCAAACGCGCCCGACGTCATCAACTGGTATGCGGCAAACCGCATGGCACCCTATGTGAACGCCGGTCTGTTCGAAGACATCTCGGACATGTGGGAAAACGGTGACCTGCCCGGACTGGACAGCGTCAAAGGTGCAATGACCATCGACGGCAAACAGTATGGCGTGCCTTACACTTACTACCAGTGGGGCATCTATTATCGCGAAGACATCTTTAACGAGCTGGGGCTGACCGAGCCGACAACCTTCGACGAAGAAATTGCCAACTGCCAAAAAATCGTCGATTCAGGCCGCAAGTGTTACACCATCGGCTCGAAGTTCCTTTGGACCGCTGGCGGCTGGTTTGACTATCTGAACATGCGCACCAATGGCTTTGACTTCCACATGAAGCTGGCGACGGGTGAAGCAAGTTGGACCTCGGACGAGGTTCGCGCCACGTTTGCCAACTGGCGCAAGTTAATCGACATGGGCGCATTCATCGACGATCACCAGACGTATAGCTGGCAAGAGGCCCTGCCCTTCTTCGTAAACGGTGAGGCCACCGCTTACTTGATGGGTAACTTCGTTGTGCCGCATCTGCGCGAAGCAGGTCTGGGTGATGACCAGATCGACTTCTATCAGTTCCCGAAGATCGCAGACGTGCCAATGGGCGAAGACGCCCCGACCGACACGTTCCACATCGCTTCGGGCGCGCAGAACAAAGAAGCAGCGCGTGCGTTCTTGCAATATGTGACCTCGGCTGACGTTCAGACAAAGATCAACGCCGCTGACGGCCTTGGCCAATTGCCGATCAACGCAAACGCGTCAGTTGGCGATGACGAGTTTCTTCAGCAGGGTTTTGAAATGCTGTCGCAGAACGCGACAGGTGGTATCGCGCAGTTCTTCGACCGTGACTTCCCCGCCGAGATGGCATCGGTGGGCATGGAAGGCCTGCAAGAGTTTATGGTGTTTCCTGACAATTTGGAAGACATCCTGAACCGTTTGGAAGCCGCTCGCGAACGTATTTACAAGTAACCACTCACGTTTGTGCGCCCCCTTTGGTTTTTGTGGGGCGCACGCCACTGCCTGCAACCAGTACGCAACCGGTAAACCCCTCCGGGTTTTTCCGTGACGTGCCCACAGGAGGAACGCGATGTCCACCGCACATGATATGAGCTGGGTCAGGCGCAACCGGATGACCTTAACACCGCTACTGTTTTTGCTGCCCGGTATCTTGTTCTTTCTTGTCTATGTAATCAGTCCGATCCTTCAAAGCTTCAATATCTCACTCTACGAATGGGACGGCCTGGGCGAGGCGACCTATATCGGGCTGGGAAATTATCAGGAACTGATGAGCGACCGCGCGTTTGAAACGTCGTTGTGGAACAACGTGAAATGGCTTACCTTATATCTTCTTGCTATCCCGGCTGGATTGTTCATCGCGCTGTTTCTGAACCAGACCATTACGGGAATGCGAATTTACAAATCGCTGTTCTTCTTCCCGTTTGTCCTCAGCCAAGTTGTTGTCGGTCTTGTTTTTTCTTGGTTTTATTTGCCCCGCGAAGGGTTGCTGAATGCCGTTCTCAGCTTCTTAGGCATGGATACGATCAATGTGTTGGGTGACCCGACACTGGCAACCTATGGCATCATCGCCGCCGGCCTGTGGCCCCAGACGGCATATTGCATGATCCTGTATCTGACTGGTCTGAACGCTGTGGATCCCGAACAGATCGAAGCAGGTCGACTGGACGGCGCAAAAGGGTTGCGGATGCTGTGGCATGTGATCCTGCCACAACTGAAACCTGCGACATTCATCGCCTTTGTTGTAACGATCATCGGCGCGTTGCGGTCGTTTGACCTGATTTCGATTATGACCAACGGTGGACCTTTTGGATCCACCCGTGTGCTTAGCTTCTATATGTTTGAAAAAGCTCTGTCGGAGTACGGGTTCAGGATGGGCTATGGCTCGGCCATCGCGGTTGTTCTGTTCATGATCATGCTTGTCTTTATCGGTTACTTCCTGTGGTCGATGTATCAAGACGAAAAAGCCGCGCGGAGGTAAGCGACATGTTCCCAACCCCCATCGAAAAACGCTCGCGCGGTGCACAGATCACGTATCAGACCCTTGTGCCCCTTGCATTGATCATGTGGCTTCTGCCGCTGATCGCGGTGGCTCTGTTCTCGGTTCGCCCGTTGGCAGATTTCACTAATGGCAATTACTGGGGCGTGCCGTCTTCGTTCGAGTTTTTCACCAACTACGGCAAGGTGTTTCTGGAATCGGACATGCCGCGCTATATGTGGAATTCGATCCTGATCACGGTGCCAACGGTGATTGGCGCGGTGGCGCTGTCGTGCATGACCGGCTTTGCGCTTGGCATCTATCGCTTTCGCGGCAACCTTCTGATCTTCTTCATGTTCATCGCGGGAAACTTCGTGCCCTTCCAGATCCTGATGGTGCCGGTGCGCGACCTGACTGTGTCGGCAGGGCTTTATGACACGAAACTGGGGCTGATCCTGTTCCACATCGCCTTCCAGACCGGGTTCTGCACGCTGTTCATGCGCAATTTCATCCGCGCCCTGCCCTATGAGCTGATCGAGGCTGCGCGCGTCGAAGGCGTCGCGGAATGGCGCATCTTCTGGTATGTTGTCTTGCCTTTGATGAAGCCTGCCATCGCCGCGTTGGCGGTGCTGATCTTTACCTTCATCTGGAACGATTATTTCTGGGCCATCGTGCTGACACAGGGGCCGGATGCACAACCAGTGACGGCTGGCATCACCTCGTTCAATTCTCAGTTCGTGGCGCAGTATCATTTGATGAGTGCTGGCAGCATTGTGGCTGCCCTTCCACCTGTGGCGATGTTCTTTCTGATGCAACGCCACTTTATCGCTGGTCTCACCCTCGGAGCCGTTAAGTAATGACCAAGCTGACCTTTATTGGTGCCGGTTCGACGATCTTTATGAAGAACATCGTCGGCGACATGCTGCATTTCGATGCGCTGAAAGACGCAACAATTGCGCTGATGGATATCGACCCTGAACGTCTGGCTGAAAGCGAGCTGGTGGCAACGAAAATGATCGCCACAATGGGCACCGGCGCGAAGGTGGAAACCTATTCCGACCAACGCCGCGCGCTTGAAGGGGCCGATTTTGTTGTCACCGCCTTTCAGGTCGGCGGCTATGATCCCTGCACCATCACTGATTTCGAACTGCCCAAACAGTACGGGCTGCGCCAGACCATCGCCGACACGCTTGGCGTGGGTGGCATCATGCGCGGTTTACGCACCGTGCCGCATCTTTGGTCGGTTTGCGCCGATATGGAAGCCGTCTGCCCTGATGCGTTGTTGATGCAATACGTGAACCCGATGGCGATCAACACTTGGGCGATTGGCGAACGGTTCCCCAACATCAAGCAG
This sequence comes from Aliiroseovarius sp. F47248L, assembly GCF_023016085.1. Taxonomy (NCBI): domain Bacteria; kingdom Pseudomonadati; phylum Pseudomonadota; class Alphaproteobacteria; order Rhodobacterales; family Paracoccaceae; genus Aliiroseovarius; species Aliiroseovarius sp. F47248L. The sequence goes on from NZ_JALKBF010000001.1 coordinate 2,050,468, forward strand.
GTCGGTCTGTGCCATTCAGTTCAGAACACGGTTCAGGAACTGGCCCATGATCTAGAAATGGCTGAGGGCGACATTCGCTACAAAGTGGCCGGTGTGAACCACGTGGCGTTCTTCCTGCGGCTTGAGGATGCGGCCGGCCAAAGCCTCTATCCCGCCCTGCGTGATGCGTATCGGTCCGGTGCCCTGCCCAAACCGCCGCTGCTGATGCCGCGCTGTGGCAACAAAGTGCGCTATGAGGTGATGGAGCATCTGGGCTATTTCTGCACCGAAAGCTCGGAACATCTGTCGGAATATGTGCCGTGGTTCATTAAAGACGGACGCGATGATCTGATTTCTGAATTTGGCATCCCACTAGATGAATACCCCAAACGCTGTGTCGAACAGCAGACAGAGTGGAAAGAACAAGCCACGGCCCTGAAAACCGCCGCCGGAATCGACGTTCCCAAAAGCCACGAGTTTGCCGCTGAGATGATGAACGCCATCGTCACGGGACAACCCTATGTCGCCTATGGCAACCTGCCCAATACCGGGCAGATCCCGCAGCTACCAATAGGCGCGGCGGTCGAAACGCCCTGCCTAATCGACATGAACGGCGTGCAGCCCTCTGTCGTCACGGATATCCCGCCGCAGCTTGTGGCGTTGATGCGCAGCCAGATCAACGTGCAGGAATTGACGGTGCGCGCACTGCTGGACGAAAATTCCGAACATCTGCACCATGCCGCCATGATGGACCCCCACACCGCTGCCGAACTGGACCTGCGCCAGATTCGGTCGCTGGTCGATGACCTGCTGGTCGCACATGGCGACTGGATCCCAGCATGGGCGCGTAAAAGGAAAGCCGCATGACCAAGAAACGCCGCAGCCAGAACTGGTATGGAAAACTTGACAAGGATGGCTTCATTCACCGCTCGTGGATGAAGAACCAAGGCTTCCCCGATCACGCCTTCGACGGACGCCCGATCATCGGGATCTGCAACACCTGGTCGGAACTGACCCCGTGCAATTCAGGCCTGCGTGACCTGGCCGAGGCGGTGAAACGCGGCGTGTGGGAGGCCGGAGGCTTCCCCGTTGAATTCCCCGTCATGTCGCTGGGTGAAACCCAGATGAAGCCCACGGCAATGCTGTTTCGCAACCTTCTGGCCATGGATGTCGAAGAATCGATCCGCGCCTATGGCATTGATGGCGTTGTGCTTTTGGGTGGCTGTGACAAGACCACGCCCGGCCAGTTGATGGGCGCGGCCAGCGTCGACCTGCCGTCGATCGTGGTCAGCTCTGGCCCTATGCTGAACGGCAAGTGGAAGGGTAAAGACATCGGGTCTGGCACCGACGTCTGGAAATTCTCGGAAGCCGTGCGCGCAGGCGAGATGACATTGCAGGACTTCATGGCCGCCGAAAGCGGCATGAGCCGGTCCAAAGGCGTGTGCATGACGATGGGCACTGCTTCCACGATGGCCTCAATCGTCGAAGCGATGGGGATGAGCTTGCCCACCAACGCCGCCCTGCCCGCCGTTGACGCACGCCGCGCGGCGCTGGCGCATCTGACCGGCAAGCGGATCGTGGAAATGGTGGACGAGGATCTGAAGCCCTCAGACATCATGACGAAAGAAACCTTCATCAACGCGATCAAAGCCAACGCCGCTGTGGGTGGATCAACCAACGCAGTGGTGCATCTTCTGGCCCTTGCTGGCCGCGTTGGTGTTGACCTGAGCCTGTCGGATTTTGAACTGGGCAGCGATATTCCATTGCTGGTCAACTGCATGCCGTCGGGCAAATATCTGATGGAAGATTTCTGCTATGCGGGCGGCATGCCTGTTGTGCTGAAAGAGCTTGCGGACGCCGGTCACCTGACCTCGGCCAAAACCGTGTTGGGTGGCGATATCTCGGCCTATGCGGACGGGGCTGAATGTTACAATGATGACGTGATCAAAAGCTTTACCGATCCAGTAAAACCCGCGGCGGGCCTGCGCGTTCTGCGTGGCAATCTGGCCCCTAACGGGGCGATTGTGAAACCGTCTGCGGCGTCTGATCACCTTCTGGAACACGAAGCCGAAGCCTATGTGTTTGAAAATATCGAAGACATGAAAGCCAATATCGACCGCGATGATTTGCCGGTCACACCTGACACGATCCTTGTTCTGAAAGGCGTGGGGCCAAAAGGCTACCCGGGTATGCCCGAGGTCGGCAACATGCCGATCCCCGCCAAACTGGTGCGCGAAGGTGTGCGCGACATGATCCGCATTTCAGACGGGCGCATGTCTGGCACGGCTTTTGGAACGGTGATCTTGCATGTCTCACCCGAAAGTCAGGCTGGTGGCACGCTAGGGCTGGTCAAAACCGGCGATAAAATCCGCGTCAGCGCCTCGACCGGTGCTTTGGACCTGTTGGTGGATGACGCCGAGATGGAGACCCGCCGCGCTGCGTGGACACCGGATGATCCGCATTATACCCGGGGCTATGCCAAACTTTACATCGACACAGTTCTGCAAGCCGAACAAGGCGCGGACCTTGATTTTCTAGTGGGAAAAGACACCCGCCTTGTGACACGGGAAAGCCACTGATGAGCCACGCGACATTTCACGATCTCAAAGATGCCTCGGTGTTTATCACCGGCGGCGGGTCCGGTATCGGCGCCTCCCTGACCGAAGGCTTCCTGCGCCAGGGGGCCAAGGTCACTTTCGTTTGTCGTTCAGATGCTTATGACTTCGTGGATCAGATGGAGGCCGAGACCGGCAACCGCCCCCTGTTCATCCAATGCGACATCACCGATATTCCGGCGTTAAAAGCCGCAATGGCGGACAGCGCCAAGGCGCATGGCGCGATCACAACATTGGTGAACAACGCGGCCAATGATCAACGCCACACCACACTGGAAGTGGATGAAGAATTTTGGGATTGGGCGCAGTCGATCAATCTGAAGGCATACTTCTTTGCCTGTCAGGCCGTGATGGAGGGAATGCGCGGTGCCGGAGGCGGCTCGATCATCAACTTCACTTCGATCAGCTATATGATGGGGAACGCAGGCTATCCGGCCTATACAACTGCAAATTCCGGCATCAACGGACTGACACGCAGTCTGGCCCGCGAATTCGGACCTGACAAAATCCGCGTGAATGCATTGGCGCCGGGTTGGGTTCTGACGCAAAAACAGCTGGACATGTGGGCCGAACCGGCCGCCCTTGCGGCACATTTGGATCGCCAGTGCTTGAAAGAGCATCTGGCTCCTGCAGATATCGTCGCCTCAACCCTGTTTCTGGCCTCACGCGCTAGCCGCATGATCACCGGACAAGCGTTGGTCGTGGATGGCGGCGTGGTGGTGACCGGATGAAGGGCGCGCCAACGATACCCGACTGGATTGCCCTTGACTGGGGCACCACGCATTTACGTGCATGGTTGATGACCGCAGACGGATCTGTGATTGAGCGGCGTGACTGCGACAAAGGCATGGGTGGTTTAAGCCGCGACGCGTTTGAACCGGTGCTGAATGATCTTCTGTCCGATGTTATCACCAACACCAAATTGCCCGTGATTTGTTGCGGCATGGCGGGCTCGCGCCAAGGCTGGGCCGAAGCACCGTATACCCCCGTCCCGTGCGTACCCCCTTCTGCGTCCAAGGCGACCATTGTCACGTCCGCCAACTGGGATGTTCGCATCCTGCCCGGCGTGAAGCAAAACAGCCCAGCCGACGTGATGCGCGGTGAAGAAACCCAGATCGCAGGATTTCTGGCGTCGGAACCCAATTTCGACGGCATTCTGTGCCTGCCTGGTACGCATAGCAAATGGGCGCATATCAGCGCGGGTGAAATCATAAGCTTTCGCACCTTCATGACAGGAGAATTATTTGCACTGATCGGAGGTCAATCGGTGTTGCGCCACTCGGTCTCGACCAACGACTGGGATCAAGACGCCTTTGACGCTGCCCTGTCCGATACCTTGACGCGCCCCGCCGATCTGGCGGCCAAACTGTTTTCCCTGCGAGCCGAGGGGTTGCTGCACAACCTTTCGCCAGCCGCCGCCCGTGCCCGTCTTTCGGCGTTTCTAATTGGGGCTGAACTCGCGTCTGCCAAGCCATATTGGTTGGGTCAACAAGTGGTCATATTGGGTGAAAACACCATCGCGCTCGCTTATGAAACCGCCCTGACTGCCCAAGGCGCAATGGTTCATTGTGTGAACGCTGAACAGATGACACTGGCCGGACTAAATGCCGCCTTTGACAGTTTACAAGAGACCAAACCATGAGCCGTGAAATCATTGCCATTCTGCGTGGGATCAAACCGGACGAGGCTCTTGCCATCACCGATGCTCTTGTCAATGCAGGAATCACCAAGATCGAAGTGCCGCTGAATTCTCCTGATCCCTATGACAGTATTGAACGCATGATCAATCACGCGGGCGATCGAGCGTTGATCGGGGCCGGAACGGTGCTGGACGTGAACGCGGTCAAGCGGCTTGCAAGGATCGGGGCGCAGATGGTTGTTTCACCCGATGCCAATCCTGATGTGATCTCTGCCACCAAGGCGCAAGGTATGTTGTCCTTTCCCGGCGTCCTTACCCCGACCGAGGCGTTTAGCGCCCTTCGTTCTGGTGCGGACGGGTTGAAGTTCTTTCCAGCTTTCAAGCTGGGATTGGACGGATACAAAGCCTTGTCAGCTGTCCTGCCAGCGGACACGAAAACCTATGCAGTTGGCGGTGTTGGCCCTGCTGACTTTGCGGACTGGCGCAAGGCGGGGATCACGGGGTTCGGCTTGGGATCAAACATCTATAAACCCGGCTACTCAGCTGGAAAAATCGCTGCTCTGGCGGCGGATGTCGTTGCTGCCTATGACGAGGCGACCTTATGATGGTGACGTTATTTTCGGAAACAGTCTGCAGCCTTGGCGAAGGGCCACTTTGGCATCCTGAGCGTATGCAATTATTCTGGTTTGATATCTTGGGGAAACGATTGTTGACCCGTTTGGATAGTGTAGAACAGGTCTGGGACTTTGACGAATGCGTCTCGGCTGCGGGATGGGTGGATCGGGACCGGTTGATCTTGGCCAGTGCTTCGGCGATTTGGCAGTTCGACATCAAAACCGGCAAACGCGAGAAACTGACCGCGCTTGAAGCGGACAACCCAACCACCCGTTCAAATGACGGTCGCGCAGACCCGCAAGGCGGGTTCTGGATTGGCACGATGGGCATGAATGCAGAACCGAATGCCGGTGCGATCTACCGCTATTACCGCGGTGAACTGTGCAAGCTTTACAGCGACATAACCATCTCGAACGCGATCTGTTTTTCGCCGGATGGCGAAACCGCATATTTCACCGACACGAAGCTTGGTCGGATCATGCGGGTCGGGTTAGATAACGATGGTTGGCCCAAAGCCGCGCCAGAGTCCTTTCTTGACCTGTCGGGCGAAGATTTTGGTGCTGACGGTGCCGTTGTTGATATGAATGGAAACTTATGGAACGCCCAATGGGGCGCATCACGTGTGGCGTGTTACGCGCCGGATGGGCAGTTCTTACGCGCTGTTGATGTTCCGACCCCGCAAGCTTCCTGCCCTGCTTTTGGCGGACCGAACCTGACCACTTTGTTTGTCACAACTGCAGCCGATGGTATCACTGGTGATGCGATGGCGGGCAAAACATTCTCTGTTCAGAGCGACACCACGGGACTGCCTGAACATCGGGTTATCCTTTAAGGGCTTCTTTATGAAACGCACACTTGGTACCTGCTACTACCCAGAACACTGGCCTGAAGAAATGTGGGAAGAAGATGCCCGTCGCATGGCCGAGGCCGGTCTGACATGGTTACGGATCGGCGAATTTTCTTGGTCAAAACTTGAGCCCACGCCCGGTGATTTACAATGGGGTTGGCTGGACCGCGCATTTAAGGTTCTGGGTGCCGCTGGGTTGAAAGTGGTGCTGGGCACACCGACGGCAACACCACCGCGTTGGATGATTGATAAACACCCCGACATGCTGGCGGTGGACGCAAAAGGCCATCCCCGTAAATTCGGATCGCGCCGACATTACTGTTTTAGCCACACTGGCTATCGCGAGGAGAGCCGCCGGATCACGCGTCTGATGGCACAACGCTATGGTCGCGACCCGTATTTGGGTGCGTGGCAGACAGACAATGAATACGGATGCCACGACACGGTTGTTTCTTATTCCGATATGGCGCGTTCGGGGTTCCGCGACTGGCTGGCGCAACGATACCAATCCATCGACGCACTGAACCGCGCATGGGGCAACATCTTCTGGTCGATGGAGTATCGCAACTTCCATGACATTGACCTGCCCAACCTGACCGTCACCGAACCCAATCCCGCCCATGTACAGGATTTCCGCAGATATAGTTCGGACATGGTCGTGATCTTCAATCGCGCGCAAGTGGATGAAATCAAAATGCATTCAGACGCACCGATTTCGCACAACTACATGGGTCGCGTGACAGAATTTGATCACTTCAAAGTTGGCAACGATCTGGAAATAGCCACATGGGACAGTTATCCGCTGGGATTTCTCGAAGACCGCGTGGGGGCCACGCCTGACCACCAGTGCGCCTATGCGCGACAGGGTGATCCAGATTTTCAAGCCTTCCATCACGATCTTTATCGCGCAATCGGGCGCGGGCGTTGGTGGGTGATGGAACAACAACCCGGCCCTGTGAATTGGGCACCCTATAACCCCGCGCCCTTGCCGGGCATGGTGCGCCTTTGGACGTGGGAGGCATTTGCCCACGGGGCGGAAGCCGTATGTTACTTCCGCTGGCGGCAGGCACCCTTTGGACAGGAACAGTTGCACGCGGGCCTATTGCGTCCCGACAGCCAGGATGCCCCCGGCCTAGCCGAAGCCCGGCAGGTCGCGGAAGAACTTGCGGATGCCCAAACCGTGCAGCCCCTGCAAGCACCCGTTGCGTTGATTTTCGATTATGAGGCTGATTGGGCATGGGCCACGCAGCCGCATGGGTCGGGGCTGAGCTATTTTAGTTTGGTCTTCGATCACTATCGCGCGCTCAGGCGCGTGGGGCTGTCGGTGGATATCGTGCCACCCGGCACACGTGATTTCTCTGGTTACGCTGTCATACTTGCGCCCGGACTGATCCATGTTGATCCTGATCTGGCAATCGCGCTGTCCAAGGCCACCGCAGATGTCGTCTATGGCCCACGCACAGCCGCCCGCGATGAATATTTCAACATTCCAACCCAGTTACCTCCTGCAATTCCAGACCTGAATTTGACTATTTCGCGCATTGAAAGCCTGCGACCCGATATGCCTGTTGCACTTAACGGTGGCGGTCACGTCCTGCACTATATCGAAGAAGTCGAAGGCGATGCCGAGATTCTATTGTCCACTGTTTCCGGTGCCCCAGTGGTGCTGGTGCGTGGGTCACAGATTTATTGTGGCGGATGGCTGGACGACGTCGGTCTGGACCGATTGATCGCGCTGCTTGCTGAACGCACGGGCCTGTCCACCATTGCCCTTACCGAAGGTGTTCGTTGTCGCAAAACCGCGACCGAGGAATTCTGGTTTAATTACACCATCGCCACGGTCGACACTCCACATGGCCCACTGCCACCGGCAGGCGTGTTGCGCCGCGCATTGTGATCGAAACACTGCAAGCCACGGACCGCGCAGGCGCCCCCATCCAAGCACTCACGCTGCAATCGGAATGTCTTCGTGCCCGCATCCTGACCCTTGGCGCGTGTCTGCAGGATTTGCGCCTGGACTGGGTCCGGTATCCTTTGGTTTTGGGTTATGAGGATCCTGCCAAGTATCTTTCCAACCCGGCCTATCTGGGCGCTGTGGTGGGGCGGGTGGCCAACCGTCTGTCGGGCGGTGCGATCACCATTGACGGGCAGCTTTTCAGGTTGGACCGCAACGAGGGCGGCACGACCTGCCTGCACGGGGGGCGCGAAGGGTTCAGCCACCAGAACTGGCGGATCACAGATCAGTCACCAAGCCACGTCACGCTCAGCCATATCTCGCCCCATTTGCATATGGGGTTTCCGGGGCAGCTGACTGCCACCGCGATCTATCGCCTGACCGACACAAGCCTGTCTCTGACCCTGACCGCAACCACGGACGCCCCGACCGTGTGCAGCCTGGCGCCGCATATCTATTTCAACCTCGACGGATCGCCTGACATCGCCCAGCACCGGCTATCGATCGCCGCCAATCAGGTCTTGCAGATAGAAAATGGATTACCAATTGCAGGCCCGGTCGATGCGGACACGCTGGGGTTAGATCTGACCCGCGTCGCGACAATTCCTGACGGTCTCGATCATCACTATTGCCTCAGCGACACCATGCAACCGTTGCGCCGGGTGGCAGTTCTGTCTGCGGGCACCCTGTCAATGTCCGTCGACACGACGGAACCGGGTTTACAGGTCTATGACGGCTCTGGATTGAGTATCGTTGACGAAGGGCTTGAAGGGCGCAGCTATCGCAGACGCGCAGGCATCGCACTTGAGCCGCATCGTTGGATCGACGCGCCGAACCAGCGATGGCACCGACAAACCCGTTTGCGCCCGGGTGAAACCTTTTGGGCGCAAACAGTGTTCGGCTTCGCGACGCGCGCGGACGCTACCGCTTGAACGTCAGTTCAGACGCTGTCCACTGTCCGGGGCGAAATAGGACACTTTGCTCATATCGATGGACAGACCCAGCATCTCGCCGGGTGTGGCAATGGTTTCCGCATGCAACCGCGCCGTAACCATCTTACCGCCAAGTTCTGACACCACATACGTGTCAGCCCCGGCGGGCTCGACCATGTCGACCAGACAACTGGCGTCCTGCACATCCGCCCCGGCCCGAAACCCTGCCTCGGCAATATCTTCGGGGCGCAGGCCAAGGATCACGTCCTCGGGCAAGGCGGGTGCATGTTCATCGACCAATACAAGCGGCGCACCGCTGCCGCGTGCAATCTCGATCTGCGCACCTTTGTCACCTGTCCGCGCCTTCGCTGGGATCAGGTTCATCGCGGGCGAGCCCATAAAGTCAGCGACAAACAGGTTGGCGGGCTTGTTGTAGATCTCAGCAGGCGACCCGATCTGCTGGATCACACCGCCCTTCAAAACCACGATCTTGGTGGCGAGCGTCATCGCCTCGATCTGGTCATGGGTCACATAAACCATCGTTGCGCCTAGGGTCTGGTGCAGCTTCTTGATCTCGGACCGCATTTCTACACGCAGTTTCGCGTCGAGGTTAGACAGGGGTTCATCAAACAGAAAAAGCTTGGGGTCACGCACCAAGGCACGTCCCATCGCCACCCGCTGGCGTTGTCCGCCAGACAACTGCCCCGGACGACGGTTCAGAAGTTGTTCGATTTGCAACTGACTGGCCACTTCGTTCAGCTTGCGCGTTTGGGTTGCCTGATCAACCCCGCGCACTTTCATCCCGAAGGTTATGTTCTTGGCGACGCTCATGGTCGGGTAAAGCGCATATGATTGGAACACCATCGCGATGTCCCGATCTTTGGGGCTAACATCAGTCATGTTCTTGCCGCCGATCAACAGCTCTCCACCGGTGATTGGCTCAAGCCCTGCGATGCAGTTCAGAAGCGTGGATTTTCCACAGCCCGACGGGCCGACCAGCACAAGGAAATCACCCGGCTCGATCGCGATATTGATATCCTTCAAGATCTCAACCGGACCATAGTTCTTATAGAGGTTCTGGATTTCAAGAATGGGGGCCATAGGTCTTATCCCTTTACAGAGCCCGCGGTCAGTCCGCGGATGAAATATTTGCCAGCGACGATATAGACAAGCAGAGTCGGGGCGGCGGCGATGATCGCGGCGGCCATGTCGACATTGTATTCCTTAACGCCGGTTGTCGAATTAACGATGTTGTTCAACGCAACGGTCACGGGTTGCGTGCCCGCTTGACTGAAGGACACGCCGAACAGGAAATCGTTCCAGATTTGCGTGAACTGCCAGATGACGGTCACGACGATGATCGGCAAGCTGAGCGGCAGGAAGATTGACCAGAAGATACGGAAGAACCCTGCCCCGTCCACCTTAGCCGCTTTGGTCAGCTCGGACGGGATTGAGACATAGTAGTTGCGGAAGAACAGCGTGGTGAACCCGATCCCATAGATCACGTGAACGAAGATCAGCCCCGGAATGGTTCCCGCAATGCCCATCATGCCAAGCAGGCGGGCCATGGGAAGCAGCACCACCTGAAACGGGATGAAGCAGCCAAACAGCATCAGCGAGAAGATGATGTTCGCGCCCGGAAACCGCCATTGCGCCACCACATAACCGTTTAGCGCGCCAATAAAAGTCGAAATCGCGACCGCTGGCACGGCCAGCATGACCGAGTTCCAGAAATAGGGCCGCAATCCTTCGCACTGGATACCCGTACAAGCGCCGGACCATGCGGTTTTCCACGCGTCGAACGTGACCTCGCGGGGAAGCGCAACAAGGCTGCCGGTGCGGATCTCCTCAAGGCTTTTCAGCGAGGTCGTGACCATCACGAAAAGTGGCATCAGATAGTAAAGTGCGAACAGGCCAAGCAGAATGTAGAGCACCCAGCGCAGCGCGATTTTTCCGAACGCGCCACTTCTTTGTGCGGGGGGACGTGCAACATCAGTCATTTTTCGCTCGCAGTTCCGAATAGAGGTAGGGCACGACAATCGTGAACACGACCAGCATCATGATCATGGCAGAACTGGCCGCCTGACCAATGTCACCGCGCGAAAAAGCCATCGCATACATATAGGTTGCGGGCAGATCGGTCGCGTAGCCGGGGCCACCGCCAGTCAAGGCAATCACAAGGTCGAAGCTTTTGATCGCAAGGTGCGCCAGCACAATGAAGGCGGACATGAAGATCGGCCCCATCGACGGAATGATGATCGCGGAATAGATGCGCCATGTGGGAATGCCATCCACCTGTGCAGCCTTGATGATTTCCTCATCCACAGACCTGAGGCCCGCCAGAAACAGCGCCATGACAAAACCCGAGCTTTGCCACACAGCGGCCAGCACAATGGTATAGATCGCGAAATCCGGGTTCACCAGCCAGTCGAACGAGAAGGTCTCGAACCCCCAACTTTGCACGGTCGCCTGAATACCCAAGCCGGGATTCAATATCCACTTCCACGCTGTCCCGGTCACGATCATCGACAGCGCCATGGGGTAAAGATAGATGGTGCGGATCACGCCCTCGGTCCGGATTTTCTGATCCAGAAGAATGGCCAGAAGAAGACCCAGAACCATCGCAATGATGATAAAAAGAGCACCGAAAATGAACAGGTTGTTCATCGCTGTGTCCCACCGTGGCGAGGCAAACAAGCGTTTGTATTGAATGAAGCCGTCGATCTCGTATTTAGGCAGCAGACGAGAGCGGGTTAAAGAAACCCAGGCCGTCCAAGCGATAAACCCATACACAAAAACGAGAACGGCGATGAAAGAGGGCGCAAGCACCATCTTGGGCAGGTGCGTTTCCAGCCATTTTGTCATCAGATCGATCCCCGGATGGCTTCGCCCCCAGCCCGGTAATGGGCGGGGGCGAAATGGTCGGTTTTACATGCTGTTGGCGACGGCGTCGGCCAGCATCTGAACAGCGTCAGCCGACGACATGTCCGAGTTGAAATGCGCGGTCACAACATCAGTGATCGCACCCGCCTGCGCTCCGCGCAGCGCCATACCATGCGCATAGGATGGCAGCAGCGAACCAGATTTCGAGCTTGCGGTCATGTCAGCCGACGACGTAAGCGCGCAGCTGTCGAACTCATCCAGAGCGACGTCGACACGTGCCGGGATCGACCCCTTATTTAGGTTGAAAACTTTCTGGAAGTTCTTGCCGACGATCAGCTCTGCCAGAAGATCCTGACCAGCTTTCTTGTCGTCCCCGTCCACGTTGAACATGGCAAAGCTGTCAACATTGTACAGGAAGCCTTCACCCGGCGTGGATTGGCACAGGAAATCTTCGCCTGGCACTTTGCCTGCGGCAAGGAATTCGCCCTTAGCCCAGTCACCCATGATCTGAAACGCAGCCTCGCCATTCATGACCATGGCAGTCGCCAGGTTCCAGTCGCGACCCGAGAAATTGTCGTCTACATAGCCGCGCATTTTACGCATCTGATCGAACACAGCGAGCATGCCGTCTGACGTCAGAGTGTCCTTGTCCAGATCCACGAACGCTTTCTTGAACCCATCCGGGCCAAGAATGCCCAGCGCGACGGCTTCAAAAACGGTTGCGTCCTGCCACGCCTGCCCACCATGGGCCAGCGGAATGACGCCAGCGGCCAGCAGCTTGTCAGCGGCTACGTTGAACTCGTCCCATGTGGTGGGCATCTCGATGCCATTGGCTTCCAGCACATCCGCATTTGCCCAGATCCAGTCGATCCGGTGCACATTGACCGGGGCTGCACACCAAGTGCCTTCGCATTTCATATGGTTCGCGATGGATTCCGGCAGCACCTCGGCCCAGCCGTTTGCATCAGCCACCGCCGAAATGTCAGCCAGCACCCCCTCTTCATACCATTCCTGAATGGCAGGGCCTTTCAGTTGAACAGCGGTGGGTGCGTTGCCTGACAGAACACGTGCGCGCAGGGCCGTCATAGCAGCGTCGCCACCACCACCAGCAACTGGCATGTCAGTCCAGGTGCCGCCCTTGGCAGCGAACTCTTCCTGCAGGACGGCGACGGACTTAGCCTCGCCACCCGACGTCCACCAGTGCAATACTTCGGCTTGCGGTTCGGCCTGTGCCGCGGTGCTGGCCATGACGGCAAAAGCGGAAACGGCCGCAAAAGCGGTTCTTTTCATATTAGAGTCCTCCCATAATCTGCCACCCTCCTCGGCGGCGATAGCGCCAGCATGCGCCTGCAAACCGAGTCGCAGCAACGGTCAACAACATCTACAACCCGGCCAGACTGCAGTTTTTCTGCCATTCTGTTACAGCTTGTTACGTAATCCTTGATTCTGTTGCCTGTTGTTACAATGGCTAGATGCAAGAGTCGGTTCAGACCGGAAGGAGAAATTGAAACGTGACGATTCCACGCCTTCTTGTTGTTGACGATGACGCAGAGATGCGATCAATGATGACTCAATTCCTGCAACAACAAGGTTTCATTGCCCTACCTGCCGCATCCGAAAGCGATATCCGCGGTCATCTGAAAGCCGGACGCATTGATCTGATCCTTCTGGATGTGATGTTGGGTGATGAAAACGGGGTCGAGATTTGTGGCCGCCTGCGCAGCGAACAGGACGTGCCGATCATCCTTGTCTCAGCATTGTCCGCAGACCATCAACGCATGGCTGGATACGAGGTCGGAGCAGACGACTATATCGCCAAGCCATTCAATCCGCAGCTTTTGCTGGCGCGGGTGCGGGCCGTTCTGCTTCGCGCTCAACGCACGCCCTCTCTGGCCTATCGCCGCCGCGTGTCCGTCTTTCATTTCGGGGGTTGGGTGTTTGACGGGAAACGCGACGAAGTCGTATCGCCCGAAGGGTTTCAGGTAGCTCTGTCCCAGCGCGAAACCGCGCTGTTGAAGGTGTTGCTCGCAAATCCACACATCCCACTTACACGCGAGGAAATCGCGGCAGCGCTGGATGTGACCGGAGATGGAAACCAACCCGAGGCCTCGGGTCGCGCCATCGACGTGCTGGTCGGCCGACTTAGATCGAAGATTGAGAAACACCTGAAAGATCCGCAGATGTTGCGCACCGAGCGGGGCACAGGCTATGTGTTTGCGGTCGATGTGGCCGTGAAGGATGATTGATGTCACGTGCGTTTTCGCAAGGGCTATCAATGCGTCGGGTCGGTGGGGCATGGGTCGCCTTGGCTTTTTTGGCCGGCGTTGCCGCTGCCACGCTTTGGTTGGGGTCAGTTCGCACTTGGGATCGCCATCTGTCGCAAGCCTATGCGGCTGGGTTTACCATCTATGAATCGTTGCGGATCGGTGTGTCACCAGGAGACCAGATTTCCATCACGCCGCTGTCCGCAGGCGACGCGGCAACGGCCACGATGGGTGATTTTGCACGCCTGCCCGATACGCCCAAGCCTGCCTATGTCACCAATATTTCGATCCTGACCCGACCCGCGTCGCCAACAGATCGCGCGGTTCTGACCCTTGGCATTGTGTCAAACGAACTGGTTTATCCGATCTCGGATATCGTGGCGAGCAGTGACCCCATTCCCGCAGGTCGATTGGGTCAATTGACACGCCTTCTGGCCACTTATTGCAGCGAACCAATCATCTTTGCACGCTTTGCTGACAAGCCATGGCAGCGTGTTGATGGCACAGACATATGGGGGTGTGATACGGCACCCGCCGACATGCGTGTGCCTGCAGCGATCGCTGCGATTATCGCCCTGGCCGCACTTCTGACACACGTCGCCAACACCACGGCGCGTTTTGAGAGTTTTGCGCAGGCGCTGCACACACGTCGACGCTTTGGTGGCCCCGAAAGCTATGACATCGAGGGACCAACCGAATTGCGCAGTATTGTGGCTGCGGTGAACTCTTACTTGGAAGCTGAGCGCGCGCAACTTGCCCAACGGGCGATGGTCTTGTCCGGCGTTAGCCACGATTTAGGCACGCCGGCCACACGTTTAAGACTGCGGGCTGCCCTGATCCCTGATGATACTCTGCGCGGAAAGTTGGAAGCAGATATCGACCAGATGACCGGCATGATAGAAGGCGTGCTGACCTATACCCGGTCCGAGATCAACGCTGAAGAACCTCGCAACCTATCGCTTACTTCTCTGATCGACGCGTTGGTGGCAGACTATCAGGATACGGGCCGCCCTGTATCACTCCAGCATCCAGAGCCGGTCATCGTCAAAGGTGGCGCTTCGGTCTTCATGTCGCGCCGGGGTCACAGCCTGTTACCGGATGAACGCCGGGTGTTGGTAACAGCACGACCAATCTCGCTTCAACGGGCCATCGCGAACCTGATCGACAATGCGTTGAAATACGGACGGCGTGCCATAATCGAAATGCAAACAGACGCCGAGACCGCCACCATAATCGTCGAAGACGAAGGATCCGATTATTCTGTAGCGGATATCGAACGCATGATGGCACCGTTCGAACGCGGTGAAAATACCGTGAACATCGGAGGTTTTGGATTGGGGCTGACGATTGTCGCGACAGTTGCCAACCAACATGGTGGCACACTTAGGTTCGAAGCCGGAACAAAGGGGCTGCGGGCGTTACTGTCGATCCAGCGACATTGAAAAACGCGACTGGCGACCTGCCCAACGTTTAACACGTCGGACAGGCAAGTCATGCTTTATTGGCGCACGACATAGACCGAGCAGTCCGAATGGCGCACAACGCGGGCTGCGTTCGGGCCAAGAAGATAATCCTTCAGATCGGGGCGATGTGCTCCGATGACGATCAGGTCGGATTCACTCAGTTTGGCGGCGCGCAATACTTCTTCATACACCGATCCAACGGCCACGACATGACGCAAGGCTGCGTCCTGCTTTTCGCCCAATGTTGTTCTGGTCATGTTTTTAAGAAGTTCAATCGCCCGTTCCTTAACAGGTTCGATCTGATGGTCCTGAAAGTAGGCCCCAACCACAGACATGCCGTAATCGGGCACCACGGTGATCACGTCCAACTGTGCGCCCTCGACTTCGGCCAATTTGGACGCTGTGATCAGAACCTCCTTTTCCTCGTCAGGACGATTGATGTCCACGGCACAAAGAATTGTCTTGATCATGCCAGTTCTCCTTGTGGGGTTTCATCTTCGGCCCGACGCGATTGCAGGAAGGCCACAAGGGCCAGCAGCAGAAGCGCCGGTATAAAGATCAGCTCTTTCGGCAATTGATTGGACGGGGCTTGCACTGCCGCGATCTGCACAGGTTCGTCGCCATAGAAATCGAACGACGCGAGCTTATCGGACAGGAACGTGCCAAACATCGGCTCATCCAGTTTGATGGTATCACCTTCCGGGACCAGCATGATCCCCAACCCATCCAGCCGTGCCTGACCGTCAGCTTCGTTCGGCACATCGAACACGACCGTCAGGTCTTTGCTCTCCAACGTATCGAAGTCTGGGCCACGGATCACCGCACGAAGCTGATCACCGGGCGACGCCTCTTCCAGCGCGGTTGCGAATTGCGCTGGTGGAATTTCGGCAAACGGCGGTTGGATCTGGTTCATGAAGAACCCCGGACGGAACAGTGCAAAAGCAATGACCAAAAGCGCGACTGTTTCCCAGATACGTGACTTGGTCAGGAACCAGCCCATCGTGCCCGCCGTAAACACCAAGATGCCAATGGTCGAGACAATGAAGACGATAATGCCTTGTGTCACGGTCACATCAATCAGCAAAAGGTCGGTATTGAAGATGAACACAAACGGCAGCGCCACGGTCCGAAGGCTGTAAAAGAATGCGGTGAAGCCGGTGCGAATAGCATCGCCCCCCGATACAGCCGCCGCTGCGAAACTTGCCAATCCCACCGGCGGCGTCACATCCGCCATGATCCCGAAATAGAACACAAACAAGTGCACCGCGATCAGCGGCACGACCAGACCGGATTGTGCGCCCAATTCGACCACAACCGACACCATCAGCGACGACACAACGATATAGTTCGCCGTGGTCGGCAAACCCATCCCAAGGATCAGCGACAGAATAGCCACGAAGATCAGCATCAGTATCAGATTGCCGCCCGACAGGAACTCGACAAAATCGGCCATCACTTGCCCGATACCGGTCAGCGATACAGTCCCGACGATGATACCCGCCGTGGCCGTAGCCAGACCGATGCCAATCATATTGCGTGCGCCGTCGATCATGCCTTCGATCAGGTCCTTGAACCCTTCGCTCAACCGCGCAACCGCATCGCTTTCGCCACGGAACATGGCTTTCAGAGATTTCTGTGTCAGCAGAATGCCAAACAACAGGAAGGTCGCCCAGAAGGCCGACAGGCCGGGTGATTTGCGTTCGATCATCAGGAAATAGACCAGAACGATGATCGGCAGCATGTAGTAGAGGCCCGATTTGTAAATCTTTGCCACGTCGGGCAGTTCGACAACCGCTGCGTTCGGGTCATCCAGCTCAAGATCCGGGACCTTCGAGGCAAGATAGATCAGGGCAATGTAGATCGCGAACAACAGGATCGACAGCACCCAACCTGACCCCGACGGGAACAGCGACGTGATCCAGCCAACCGGGTATTGGGTGGCATAACACAGGATGGCAAAGCCCGCGAAGAAGGCGAACATGCCGCCAATCGTCTTGCCCATCGACACCACACGGTCCCCAATCGTCGGCATCTTGGTTTTCACGGCCTCAAGGTGGACGATGTAAACCAACGCAATGTAGGAAATGACCGCGGGCAGGAAGGCATGCGTGATCACCTCGACATATGAAATGCCGACATATTCCACCATCAGGAAGGCCGCAGCCCCCATGACGGGCGGCATGATCTGCCCGTTGACGGACGAGGCAACCTCGACCGCGCCAGCCTTCTCAGCCGAGAAGCCTACACGTTTCATCAGCGGAATGGTGAACGTGCCGGTGGTGACGACGTTGGCAATCGACGAACCCGAGATCAGGCCGGTGGCGGCTGAACCGACCACAGCGGCCTTCGCGGGGCCACCACGCAGGTGCCCCAGCGCGCCAAACGCCATTTTGATAAAGTAATTCCCGGCCCCTGCCCTGTCGAGCAATGCGCCGAACAAGACGAAGAGGAACACAAACTTGGTGGATACGCCCAACGCGATGCCAAAAACACCTTCGGAGGTAATCCACATATGGCTCATCGCTTTACGTAAGCTCGCGCCTGCCCAGCGGATCTGGTCTGGCACAACTTCGGACGATCCAAAGAAGACGTAGAAAAGAAATACAACGGCAAGGGCGACCATAACGGGGCCAAGCGTGCGGTAAGCTGCAAGGAACAGAAAGCCCAGCGCGATCAGCGAAATGATTGCATCGGTGTCGTCTGCCAAACCGCCGTTTCCGACGATCTTTTCGTAGAAAAAATAGCCATACATGGCGAGCATCGCGCCACCGACGCCGAAGATCCAATCGTACCAAGGAATGCGGTCACGCGGGCTGGATTTGAACAGCGGATAAGCCATGGCAGCCAGAAAGATTGCAAAGGCAAGGTGGATCTGACGCGAGTTGTTGATCAGATCTCCTGGCAATACATACGGCGCCACGGGCGAAGCCAACAACACCTGAAAGATCGACCAGATCAACGCAACCCCTGCGATCATCAGCCCAACCGGCCCGTGCGGACTGCGAGCACCTGTATCACTGGCTGCGACCAGTTCCTGTAACTCTTCTTCGCTGAGTGCGCGTTCTTCCTTTGCGGACATCTGTCCCTCCCTTGGCTGCGCGGATCTTTCGGCGGCAGCCCACACTGGTTCCGTTGGTTGTCACATGCCCGATCTTTTCGCCGGGTCAGGGAAGTCGGGGGCGGCGCACCGCCCCCGACAAAGGCATGTCCTGATCAGTTTACTCGATCAGGCCCTTTTCCTTGTAATACTTCTCGGCACCCGGGTGCAGTGGGGCAGACAGGCCAGCCGTTGCCATTTCTTTCGGGTCAAGATTGGCGAAGGCAGGGTGCAGACCTTTGAAGTCTTCAAAGTTTTCAAAAACCGACGAGACGACCGCATAGACCGCTTCATCCGACACTTGATCAGAACTGACGAAGGTCGCACCGACGCCAAAGGTCATCGTGTCTTCGTCATTGCCGCGATACATGCCGCCGGGAATGGTGGCGGTCCGATAGAACGGATTATCTTCGACCAGCTTGTTCACAACGTCGCCAGCCACTTCCACCAGCACGGAGTCACAAGCGGTTGTTGCTTCCTGGATCGAGCCCGATGGGTGGCCAACCGTGTATACCATGGCGTCAATCTGGTTGTCGCACAGCGCCGCCGATTGCTCGGATGCTTTCAGTTCAGTCGCCAGAGCGAAATCGCCGGTGGTCCAGCCCATGGCTTCCAGCAACACTTCCATCGTGCCACGCTGGCCAGAACCAGGGTTGCCGATATTGACGCGCTTGCCCTTCAGATCCTCGAAGGTTTTGATGCCTGAATCTGCACGTGCTACGACGGTGAAAGGTTCTGGGTGAACCGAGAACACGGCGCGCAGCCCTTCAAACGGACCAGCTTCTTCAAACTGCGAAGAGCCGTTATAGGCATGGTACTGCCAGTCGGATTGGGCCACACCAAACTCCAACTCGCCTTCGCGAATGGTGTTGATGTTATAGACCGATCCACCGGTCGATTCGACCGAGCAGCGCACGCCGTGTTCCTTGCGTCCCTTGTTCACCAGACGACAAATTGCGCCACCTGTCGGGTAGTACACGCCCGTCACACCGCCGGTGCCGATGGTGATAAACTCCTCGGCCATCGCGGCAGGGGCGAGAACCGCCGTCGCGGCAACCCCGACAAATGCTAGTTTGAACCTGTTCAACATCACTATACTCCCTTGTGTTGATGTTCTGATGTTATTCGGACCACACTTCGGCCAATTGCCGACTGCGCAGTTCGACTTCTGCAATTCGCTTTTGTGCCGCTGCACCTGAGCGACCGACAACCATCCCGATAATCGTTTCGATCAGGAACAAGGTCGTCACGTAGGATGAATAAAAATTTGCACTGTCCGCTGCCACGACGAAACTGACCGAGGCATATTCAAGCGCAGGACAGGCATGGGTATCGGTGATGACAATCACATAAACGCCCAAACTGTGCGCAAGTTTGGCAGACTTGATCACGTTTGACGCAAAGGGCGGCTTGGTCACGATCAACAGCGCATCACGCTCGTCCAAACCGGACAAGGCCCCGCCCAGCGAGGTCCCCATGCGATTCGCCAAACGCCAGTTATCCGTGCAGAAATTCGCCATATAGGACATGTATTCCACGATCCCCGTCGATCCCAACGCACCAAGTAACAAGACCTTACGTGCATTGACCAATACCTCGACGCAGGTTTCAAGCTCTTTGTCATCCAGCGACGCAAGCGCGTGGCTTAGATTGGACTGGCAAGCTGCGTAGTGGATGTCGACAAACCGGCTTTCGCCATCGTCGTGCTGCTTTTGAAGCTGCTCGGCTCGCTGTGCGAAATTGTTGACGCGGCGGTCGATCTTGTCGCGCATCTCTTCACGAAGCTCTTCGAAATCCTCGTATTCCAGCGCCTTGGCCAATCGTGAAAAAGCGGCGGGTGACACGCCACTGGTGCGGGACACCGTGCGCAACGGACGCGTTACGGCATCAAGCGGATTGTCCACAAGAAAATCCGCAGCACTGCGCAATGCATCGCTGAGATCGGCATACGCCAATGCGAGCCTCTGTTCGAAGCGCTTCTCCAAATTGCCCCCCTGACTGGACAAAAGCAGTGTTCCCTTTGTTTCACACGTTGTCAAATGGCGTTTTTTTTGTTTCAATGACATCGAATTTCGGAGGACGCCATGTCACACGTATTTCCCCGTCACACCAAAGTCATCCCACCTATCGCCGTGAAAGGAGATGGAATTTATATATTTGATTCAAAAGGGAATAAATACCTTGACGGGTCAGGTGGCGCTGCAGTGTCCTGCCTTGGGCACTCGGACCCAGATGTGATCGCAGCGATTAAGACCCAGGTCGAAAAACTGGCCTTTGCCCATACCGGATTCCTATCATCAGAGCCCGCAGAATCACTCGCAGACCGGTTGATCGCCCATGCACCGGATGGAATCGAGCGTGTCTATTTCATATCGGGCGGCTCCGAAGCGGTGGAAAGCGCCTTGAAACTGGCGCGGCAATACATGATCGAAACCCGCCAGCCACAGCGCACAAAATTCATTTCTCGTCGTCAAAGCTATCACGGCAACACGTTGGGCGCACTTGGCACCGGGGGGAATGAATGGCGGCGCGAACCTTTTGCGCCGGTCATGGTGTCTGCCTCACATATTGCGCCCTGCTATGAATATCGACTGCGCCGAGAAGAAGAGACGTTGGAAGAATACGGTCAACGCGCTGCCAATGAGCTGGAGGCGGAACTGCTTCGCCAAGGGCCTGAAAATGTCATCGGCTTTATCGCCGAGCCTGTCGTGGGTGCAACGGCTGGTGCTGTGCCCGCCGTTCCCGGGTATTTCAAGCGCATTCGTGAGATTTGCGATCAATACGGCGTCCTGCTGATCCTTGACGAAGTTATGTGTGGCATGGGGCGCACCGGCACGCTGTTTGCCTGCGAACAGGACGGTATCTCTCCTGATCTGATTACCATCGCCAAGGGGCTGGGCGCGGGGTATCAGCCGATCGGTGCGATGTTGTGCTCGGGCAAGATTTACGAGGCAATCGAGACCGGCAGCGGCTTTTTCCAGCACGGCCACACCTATGTCGGCCACCCGACGGCCTGCGCTGCGGCCGATGCGGTGGTGAAAAAGCTGACGGATGGTGGCTTGGCAGCCCGGTCTGCACAGATGGGTGAGATGCTGATGACTGCGTTGACAGATGCGTTCGGCCAGCACCCCCATATCGGTGACATCCGCGGACGCGGCATGTTTCGTGGGCTTGAGATCGTCGAGGACCGCGAAACAAAGACACCCTTCGATCCTGCAAAAGGTATTGCGGCAAAGCTAAAGAAACAGACCTTTGCCAATGGGCTGATCTGTTATCCGATGGCCGGCACAATTGACGGACGGCAAGGGGACCATGTGTTGATCGCCCCACCCTTCATCATAACCGACAACCAGATCGATGAGCTTGTCGGCAAGCTGTCAAAATCCATCGCCGAGGTCATATGACCCGCCTTCCAAACCTGATGGTCGCGCCCAACGGCGCACGGTTGACCAAGGCAGATCACCCGGCCTTGCCCATGACCCTGCCAGAAATTGTCGTAACAGCACGTGATTGTCAGGCTGCCGGTGCCGATGGTCTGCACTTGCACCTGCGCGACGCCGGTGGTGGGCACCTGTTGGATGCAGGCGCGTATCGTGAGGCGGTTCAGGAACTGAACGCTCAGGTCCCCGATATGGCGATCCAGATCACCACCGAAGCAGTTGGAAAATATGATCCGCCCCATCAACGGCAGGTCGCCCTGCAATCTGGCGCAATGTCAGTTTCCGCATCGATCCGTGAACTGTGCCGAGACACGGAAGACGTCACCCGAGGGTTTTATACGGAATGTGCTGCGCAAGGCATTGCCATCCAGCATATCCTTTACGACCGTGCGGACGGTGACCTGCTTTGTCAGACCTTGCCATCAGGCTTGCTAAATTCCTCTGACCTGCAACTGCTGTTCGTCCTTGGACGCTATGCAGCAGATCAGAATTCGGACCCGCACGATCTGGATGACTTTATGGATTGGTTAGGGGTCCATGATCTGTCCCCCGACTGGGCCGTGTGCGCCTTTGGTCAAAATGAAACGGCGTCATTGGTCTATGCAGCAAAACTGGGTGGGAAATGCCGCGTCGGCTTTGAAAATGCCCGCGTCCATGCCGACGGTCGAAAAGCCCTCAACAATGCGGAACGAGTTATTGCGGTTCGCGACGCGATCAAACACCAATAGGACAAGGCCTGCACGCCCAGTCGGCTTCTGCCACATTCCCCGATAGCCAAACCTTCCAAATTGTCGCATTCTGTCACGATATGACTGCATGAAACTGGGAGGAATACATGCGCAAACTACTTGGCCGCACTGCGTTTGCCGCCGTCTCGCTGGCCTTTGCCACCGAGGCCATGGCGACAGAATGGAACGTGTCCCTATGGGGCAAACGCCGCGCCTTCACCGAACATGTCGAAAAGTTGGCTGAGCTGGTCAGTGAAAAAACCAATGGCGAGTTCACTTTGAATATTAGTTATGGCGGCCTGTCCAAGAACACGGAAAATCTGGACGGCATTGCCATCGGTGCTTTCGAGATGGCGCAGTTCTGCGCGGGATATCACCGCGATAAGAACCCGTCTATCACCGTGCTGGAACTGCCGTTCCTTGGCGTCACATCGCTGGAACAGGAAATCGCGCTGTCCAAGGCAGTGTATCAACATCCGGCCACGCAGGAAGACCTAGGACGTTGGGACGCGACACTTCTGATGCCGTCGCCTCTGCCGCAATATAACCTTGTCGGTGTCGGCGACGCGCCGACCACGCTGGCAGACTTTAACGGGTTGAGCGTGCGTGCCACGGGCGGGATCGGTGCCGCGATGGAGACTGTTGGCGCAGTGCCAACGTCAATGTCTGCGACCGAAGTGCGGCAGGCGATGGACAGCGGCATCGTGAAAGCGGTGTCTTTCGCACCCCATGCCCACATGTCGTTCGGCACCATTGAGAATGGCAAATGGTGGACGACCAACCTGAATCCCGGCACGGTCAATTGTCCTGTCGTCGTGAACACACCCGCACTGGAAAGCCTGTCGGACGCCCATCGCGATGCTTTGTTTGGGTCGGTGGACGAAGCTCTGGCGCATTATGTGGACTTCTACAACAACCAGACTATGGCGGCCTGGGGTCCTGCGCTGGAAGAGCGCGGGATCGAACAAGTGACCTTCTCGGACGATGGGATTGCCGCCTTTAAAGAGGCCGCCGCCGCCCCTGCTGCTACAGCGTGGATCGAAGAAAACGCGGCCCGCGGCCTTCCCGCACAAGAGCTCTATGATCTTGTCACGGGAATGATCGCCAACGGAAGCTGACACCATTGCCCCGCGCCTGACATGTCGGGCGCGGGGCAGATGTCAGATCATTTCACCGCGCACGCATAAGAGGACCTCATGGCTGGATCATCCCTTGTGCTGTCAGACGACAGCACACTCAGTAAAATCGACCAAGGGCTGTATCGGCTGGAATCTGCGCTGGCACTGATCAGCGGGCTTGCGGTGTTTTCCCTGATGATTCTGGCGGTCGCTTCGGTCAGCGGGCGCAACTTTTTCCAACAACCGTTGCCGGGCTATGTGGACTGGATCGAACAAGCCATGCCCCTGATCGCCTTTATGGGGGTCGCCTATACGCAGCGTGACGGCGGACATATCCGCATGGACATTCTGGTTGGCAAATTGCGGGGTCGCGCTCTGTATCTGGTCGAGATCATTACGACGCTGGCGATCTTAACCTTCATGGCGCTGATCGTCTGGGGCAGTTGGGCGCATTTCGCGCGCAGCTTTGACTTTGCAGCCCCAATGTGGAGCCGCGACAGTTCGATGGACATCGCGCTGCCGCTTTGGCCGGCAAAACTTCTGGCACCAGTGGCGTTCAGCGTGTTGTGCCTTCGTTTGATTGTTCAAATCTATGCTTTTGGTCGGGCTTTCGTACGCAACGATCCCTCTCCCGTCGCGGTGCCACTGGTCGCAGATGCAGCGACGCAGGCTGCTCTGGAAGCCCAACACGTCTCGGGCCGTGACAGCGAGGGGGCATGAACATGGAGCCGATTGACATAGGTCTGATCGTATCAGGCGGAATGCTTGTGCTTGTGCTGCTTGGCATGCGGGTTGCCTTTGCGGCTGGGCTTGCCGGGCTGGTTGGTCTGATTTGGATCTTCTGGGCCAAGTTCGGTTATGACCCGGCGCGCTTTGGAAAGGCGCTGACCGTTGCGGTGAAAACCGCAGGACAGGTACCGCATTCCAAAGTGTCCTCACAGGCGCTTAGCCTGATCCCCACTTTCATCCTGATCGGCTACCTTGCCTATTACGCTGGTTTGACAAAAGCCTTGTTCGAAGCCGCGAAACGCTGGCTGGCCTGGGTGCCAGGTGGCTTGGCCGTCTCGACCGTGTTTGCCACGGCCGGGTTCGCTGCTGTGTCGGGCGCATCAGTCGCGACCTCTGCAGTCTTTGCCCGCATCGCCATTCCAGAGATGCTGGCCATTGGCTATGACAAGCGCTTTGCTGCAGGTGTCGTGGCGGCGGGCGGTACGCTGGCCTCGCTGATCCCGCCGTCAGCGATCCTTGTTATCTATGCGATCATCGTCGAACAGGACGTGGGGAAACTGTTGCTTGCAGGCTTTATTCCCGGCGCTTTCTCGGCGGTTGTCTATGGTCTTTTGATCATCGGGATGGCGATGATCATCAAGGGGTTCGGACCACCCGTCACCGGTTTTACGTGGAAAGAACGGTTTACCGCCCTGCCCCCGGCGCTGCCCATCGTCTTTGTCGTCGTGACCATCATCTTCTTCGTCTACAACCCTTTTGGCGGCGACGCTTGGGGCACTCCGACCGAAGGCGGTGCGATCGGCGCCTTTGTCGTCTTTCTGATGGCGCTTTATCGCGGGATGCGATGGAGCGAGTTGAAAGATGCGCTGCTGGAAACAGCGAAACTATCGGTGATGATCTTCACGATCATCTGGGGTGTGCTGATCTATGTGCGGTTTCTGGGCTTTGCCGGGCTTCCGTCGGCGTTTTCTGATTGGATCACCTCGCTGACCCTGTCACCGATGCTGATCCTGATCTGCATCCTTTTGGCCTATGCTGTACTGGGTATGTTCATGGATGCGATCGGAATGCTGCTTCTGACCCTGCCGGTGGTCTATCCGGCCATCATGGCGCTAAATGGGGGCGAAGCCGTATCTGCCGTCGACAGCACCTTCGGCATGTCCGGCCCTATGTGCGCCATCTGGTTTGGGATACTCGTGGTGAAAATGGCCGAGTTCTGCCTGATCACCCCCCCCATCGGCCTGAACTGCTTTGTCGTGGCCGGTGTGCGCGATGATCTAAGTGTGCAAGACGTGTTCAAGGGCGTAACACCCTTCTTCATCGCCGACGCCATAACCATCGCTTTGCTGGTAGCGTTCCCGATGATCGTGCTTTGGCTTCCCAGTCAGGTCTAATATACAATGGGCTTTCGCTCTCTTACTTACCGCTACGGCAACCGTTCAAATTAGCTGCTCGGTCCGATAGTATTGATCACTTTCTGTCACATGTGTCTGGTAAATTTATCAAAGTGAACCTAGTTAACATGTTTACATCATCCTACATAACTGCCTGTGCACATTTCTGATGAAGGACAGTGGAATGCCGAAAGATGAGCTGCCTGATCTGAACGGGCAACTGAAATTCGAAGACGACAAGGGTGCCGGACGCTCCAAGTGGTTGGCCGCGTTGTTTGCCATTGTGCTGGTTGGTTGGATGGGCAGCGGATATATCATTCCATCGCATCCTGTTGAAGAGCCTGCCGACGAACCCGCGGCGCGCGCCATTGCCGTTGCGGTCATGACATCAACCGCTCAGGACATTGATCTTGTCCTGATCTCTGAAGGGCAATCAATCCCTGACCGCGCAACCAATATCGCCGCCAAGGTTGGGGGCGAAGTCTTGTCTGTCTCGGTCGGACGTGGCGATCTTGTAGCCACTGGACAAGAGATTGGCCGCTTGGACGCCGCCACCATCGAAGCACAGCTCGTGCAAGCACAGACCCAGTTGGATCAGGCGACCAGCGATCTTGAAAAATCAACTTCGCTGCAAAAAAGCGGGATCACCACTGAAGACCGTGTGTTGCAAGCTCGTGCGGCAAAGGCCTCGGCCGAGGCGGCTGTGGCAGCCGCGCAAGAGCAGTTGACAAACACCGTGATCCGCGCACCTTTCGCCGGGCGGCTGAACGACATGACGCTGGATGAAGGCGAGTTTGTGAACAGTGGCGACGTGGTGGCCGAGGTTCTGGACAACAACCCGCTGTCAATTGTCGTGCAGGTTCCCCAACAGGCATTGTCACGGCTGGAAAAAGGTCAAACGGCGAAGGTGTCGTTTATCACGGGCGAAGTGCGCAATGGGACGGTTGCCTTCATCGGGGCCAATGCGGACAGCCAGACACGGACGTTCCGGGTTGAGGTCACCGTTGACAATCCTGACAGCGAAATGCCCGCAGGTCTAAGCGCGCGTATCGCCATTCCAACCGGAAAGGCACGCGGTCATTTCATTTCTCCGGCTATCCTGTCGCTGGGAACCGATGGCGAGTTGGGTATCAAAACGGTCACTGACGGAAATGTTGTCGAATTCGCCCCTGTGTCCATCGTGCGCGCCCAAACCGATGGCATTTGGGTCACTGGTTTGCCGGAAACCGCCGAGATTATCACCGTGGGCCAAGGCTTCGTCAACGCGGGCGACACGGTCGATCCACGCCCGGCAGATACACCTGTCGCGACCGAGGTCGCCCAATGAAAACCCTGATCACAGCCGCGTTCAATCGCAGCAAGGTTGTTCAGCTGCTTTTGGTATTTCTTCTGATCATCGGCGCGTTTGCCTATTACGCGATCCCGAAGGAAAGCAATCCCGAGATTCCGATCCCGATCGTCTATGTCTCGACCGGGCTGGACGGCATTTCGCCCGAAGATGCCGAAGATGTGTTGATCGGCCCGATGGAGACAGAGTTCGCCTCGCTCACCGGTCTGAAATCCATGACGGCGACCGCCAGCGAAGGCCATGCCAGCGTTCAATTGGAGTTTGAACCGGGTTTTGACGCGGACGAGGCGTTGCAGAAGGTGCGCGAAGCGGCCGACAAGGCGGAAAACGACCTTCCGCAAGATGCTCGCGTAACCGTCACCGAAATCAACACCGCGCTGTTTCCCATCTTGACGGTGATCCTGTCCGGCCCCGTGCCAGAACGGACCCTGAACGATCTGGCCGACGATCTGAAGGACAACATCGAAGCGCTGGGCGGCGTGTTGGAAGTCGATATTGGCGGCAAGCGCGAACAATTGCTTGAGGTCTTGATCGACCCCACAGTGTTTGAGACTTACAACATTACGTTTGAAGAACTGATCGGATCGATCAACCGCAACAACCAATTGATTGCTGCCGGTGCGATCGAAAGCGAAGCCGGGCGGCTTGTCCTGAAGGTGCCAGGGCTGATCGAAAACATGTCCGATGTGATGGAGCTGCCGGTGCTGGTGCGCGGTCAAACGGTCGTGACTTTCGCAGATGTGGCCACCATTCGCCGCACATTCAAAGACCCCGACGGTTTTGCTCGGATCGACGGACAGCCCGCTTTGGCGCTTGAGATCAAGAAACGCGTCGGCGCAAACATCATCGAAACCGTCGCCGAGGTGCGCGACGTGATCAGCACCGCGCAAGCCAATTGGCCGGACAGCGTCCATATCAGCTATACACTTGATGAAAGCGAACAGGTGAAGTCCATGCTGTCGGACCTTGAGGCTAACGTGATCGCCGCCATCATTCTTGTGATGATCGTGGTGGTCTATGCGCTTGGCCTGCGGTCGTCCCTTCTGGTCGGATTGGCCATACCAGGGGCTTTTCTGACCGGCGTCGCGGGACTTTATTTCATGGGCTACACGATGAATATCGTGGTCCTGTTCTCGCTGATCCTTGTGGTCGGGATGTTGGTCGATGGAGCCATCGTGACCGTCGAACTTGCCGATCGCTACCTGCACGAAGGGAAATCCTCGAAAGAGGCTTACGCCGAAGCTGCGAAGCGGATGGCTTGGCCCATCATCGCCTCGACCGCCACGACATTATGTGTGTTCTTTCCGCTGCTGTTCTGGTCAGGCACAGTCGGCGAGTTCATGAAATTTCTGCCGATCACGGTGATCATCACCTTGGCCGCGTCCCTGTTCATGGCACTGGTATTCATCCCCGTGGTGGGTGGACTAATCGGAAAGCAACAAAGGCAGTCCGCAAAATCGAAAGCTCAACATTACGCCGCAGAACGAGGTGATCCGCGCATGATGACCGGCGTCATGGGGGTCTATGTCAGACTGCTAAAGTGGTCGATCAAACGCCCGAGCGTCACGCTCAGCTTCGCTGTGATCGCACTCGTCGCCTCGTTCGTGGCCTACGGATCACTTGGCAATGGCCTGACCTTCTTTCCCGAAGTCGAACCGGATTACGCACAGGTTGAAGTCCGCGCCAAGGACAACTTCTCGGTCTATGAACAAGACGCATTGGTGCGGCGGGTCGAGGCAAAACTGTCAGACTATGACGAAATCGCCAGCACCTACGCCCGTTCGGGCGGTGGACGCGATGGCAGCGACGCCATCGGCTCGTTGCAGTTGGAGCTGGCCGAATGGGACACGCGGCGACCCGTGGTCGATATCGCCGAGGACATTCGCAGAGACGTCGCCACCATTCCGGGCATTGATGTGCAGGTGCAGACTGCTGTGGCCGGGCCAGGAGGCGGCAAACCGGTCAACCTTGAGGTTGCTTCCAACACGCCAGCAGATCAGCAGGCAGGTGTCACGCTAATCATCGAGACAATGGAGCGTCTGGGGGGGTTCACCGACATCGTCGAAACCAGCGCTTCGCCGGGTGTGGAATGGCAGATTGCCATTGACCGTTCCGAAGCCGCACGTGCAGGCGCGGATGTGGCCATTCTGGGCCAGGCTGTGCAACTGCTGACCCAAGGAATAACGGTGGCCAATTACCGCCCTGGCGACACGGATGGCGAAGTGGACATCGTCGTCCGCTTCCCCGCCGTCGACCGCACCTTGGCCGAATTGCAAAACCTGCGCGTGCCTACCAGCGCCGGGTTGGTGCCGATCTCAAATTTCGTGTCCTTCAATCCCGCGCCGCGCAGTGGCGTTATCACACGGATTGATCAGGAACGCGTCATTTCGATCTCGGCGGATGTGGCGCCGGGTGTATTGGTCAACGACCAGATCCTTGCTTTGCAAGGCGCGTTGAAGGGGATCGACCTGCCCGATAGCGTCGAAGTGAAATTCGGCGGCGAGGCCGAAGAACAAGCCGAGGCGATGACATTCCTGATCGGTGCGTTCCTGTCGGCCATTGGACTGATGTTTTTGATCCTGCTGACCCAGTTCAACAGCTTCTGGCAAGCCTTCGTGGTGATGTCTGCGATTGTCTTTTCGATCGCAGGCGTGCTCTTGGGTCTGATGATCACAGGGCGGCCTTTCGGCGTTGTGATGGGCGGGATTGGTGTGATCGCGCTGGCGGGTATTGTGGTGAACAACAATATCGTGCTGATCGACACATATAACGAGTTGAAAGCTGCTGGCGCTTCGCCCTATGAGGCTGCGCTTCGCACCGGTGCGCAGCGTCTACGCCCGGTCGTGCTAACCTCGGTCACGACCGCGCTGGGTCTGATGCCGATGGTGATCGGGCTGAACATCAACTTCTTCACGCGTGAGATTGTCTATGGCGCGCCCTCGACCCAGTGGTGGACCGAATTGTCCAGCGCCATCGCAGGCGGATTGGTGTTTGCGACTGTACTGACCCTGATCGTCACGCCATCCATGTTGATTTTGGGTGAAAAACGCGCGACACGCGCGGTGGCCAAGGGGGCGGCACAACCTGCTGAGTGAGCGACAGCCCCTAGACCGGGGCGCCGGAAAACGGCGCGAGCCCGATCCCGTCTTCGTGCAGGGCCTGCCGCACTTTTGTGGCAATCGCCACGGCGGCGGGGGTGTCCCCATGCAGGCAGATCGTGTCGATCCGCGTCGGAATGCGCTTGCCGTTTTCGGTGATGATCGCGCCTTCACGCACCATATCAACCATGCGCGCGCCCGCCTGGTCGGGGTCGTGGATCACCGCCCCCGGCAGGCTGCGGTCGACCAGCGTGGCATCGTCGTTATAGGCGCGGTCGGCGAAAATCTCGCAGGCGGTCGCGCATCTCAGATCACGCGCCGCGTCTTGCTGCGCGGTGCCCGCCAGCACCATGATGATCAGATCCGGCGCAATCGACAGCGCCGCCTCATAACAGGCACGCGCCATGTCCGCATCTTCGGCGGCCATGTTTGCCATCGCGCCGTGCAGTTTCAGGTGTCGCACCTGCCCACCTACCGCCGCCGCCATCGCCTGCGCCGCCCCCAGTTGATAACGCACCAGATTTTGTAGCGTCGCGCGCGGCAGGTCCATCCGCCGCCGGCCAAAGCCATGCAGGTCTGCAAATCCCGGATGCGCACCAATACCAACCCCTTTGGCCACAGCATTTTTCATCGTCGCGGCCATGACGTCCCAGTCGCCCGCGTGCATACCACACGCAATATTCGCCGAGGTCACGATCTCCAGCAGTGCCGCATCGTCCCCCATCAACCAAGGGCCGAACCCCTCGCCCATATCTGCGTTCAGATCGATTATCTGTGCCATGCGTTGCCCTTAATCCTCATCTGATGTTTCGCCACCTGCCGTGACCCCGCTGATCAACTGATAGGATAGCAGATCGGGGATGGAATGGGGATCGCGGATCAGGGGTGTGATGCTCTTCGCAAGCGCATTGCGCGCGGTTGCGGCCGTCCGTTCTGCTTCAACCGCTTCGTCCAGTTCGATGAACTGGAACCGCAGCGGTGCGCCTGCTGGGGCTTGCACAACAATCGGCAAATCACAGGGAAGCACCGTGCCGATACGCGGATAGCCTCCAGTGGTCTGACATTCGCACAGCAACACGAACGGCGTCCCGTCGCCGGTGATCTGGATGTCGCCCGGCACGATCACCTCGGACAGGATCGTGCGTCCGCCCTTCGTTTCAAACCCGGCACCCGGCGGCACCAAACGCGCACCCATCCGGTTGCCACGCGCATCGCGGTGAAAAATCGAAGCGGTGAACCTGTCCCGCTCGGCCTGTGAAAACTGATGCGTCTGAAGGCTTTCGACAATCCGTACGTTGCCGCCGTTAAAACGGTCTTCGACGTCAAGCTTCATGCCCACGGATGCTCCGCGATCAGGCTTTGTTGTCAAATGATCGCCCGCCTGCACCGCGGCACCGATCCCCGCCGCCAGATGGGTCGAACATGTGCCCAACCGCGAACGGCCCGTAAAACCGCCACCCACATGAAGGTAACCGTAGCTGCCTGCCACAGGACCCCCGATCGACAACCGCGCACCTGCTGGCACCGTGTGGCTGGCGTTCCATGCCAACGTCGTCCCGTCCAATGCAGCCCGCATGGGCGCCCCAGTCAGCGCGATACGCATATCGACATCCGCTTCGAACTCTCCGCCCATTCCCGCCATCTCAAGCGCAGGCAAGTCGTCGGATTGGTTGAGAAGTGCAGCGCCTTCGGACAAGGCCAGCAGATCAGCCGCACCGCCACGCGACAAGCCCGCTTCCAGCCATCCGGGGCGGCCCTTGTCTTGCAAGGTCACACCCGGACCCACCTTCAGAACCTTCAGCCTGTCGCTCATCCGATCACCGAAACCTTTGCACCACCCATGGGGTCGCGGTGAAACGCATTCAATTGTTCTGGTGTGGTGGCCTTAAACAGCACCTCATCCCCGGCGCGCAGCAAGAACGGTTCCTCTGCATCAGGCTGAAACAAGCGCATCGCGGTCTGACCCACATGTTGCCATCCCGTGGGTGTCGAGACTGAGAACAGGACCAACTGGCGGATCGCCACCGAGATGGCCCCTTCCGGCACCCGCGCGGTCAACTGGCTTTGGCGCGGGATGTCCCAAGCATCGGGCAAGGTCCCAAGATAGGGCTGGCCGGGTGCAAATCCGATGGTCTGCACCCGCAAGCGTGTCGACGTCAGGGATGCAATCGCATCATCCACCGATAACCCGGCTTGTGCGGCGACTTCAGAAAGTTGCGGGGCCAGATCGGTGCCGAACACGGCAGGGATACGCCAAAGCCGTCGCCCTTCGGGCAGCTGAGCCGCATACCAGTCGCAACTGCCCAGCAGCGTCTTGATCTGACGGTGCAGTGTCGTGTGGTCCAGATGGATCGGGTCAAAACGAACATAGACGGACACCAGAGAAGAAGACGTCTCTTCAACCCCGTCCCACCTCGCCACTTCGACCGCCGCCTTAAATGCAAGGGCTGCGCGATTGGCCGCTTCGCCAAGCGTATCTGAGAACCGGACCAACATACCGTCCACTCCTGCCGTGCAAACGACCGGTGTTTCCGAGGTCTTAACTGGTGGTTCAGATTGGGACACGTCCGCCCTGACAAATGGTTTCAATCACCGTGAAACCTATAATGATCCCAGACGTGATGACATCCGAAAAAGGGTTTCCCGCGACCGAACATATTGCCACCACCACCCGCCTATGCCCGGCAGGTTTTAGCTTGGAAACACAGTGTTTTTGTATTCGAGACAATTTTCTGATAGAGTAAAATCCAATTATTTCTTAGTTTAGTTGATTTTAAATACCTATTGTTTTGTAAGGGACGGTTATTTCGATGGCCAGTTTTGCGCGATCCTTGATCAAGGATACCGGCGTGCGCGCCGATTGGGTGGACCTGCGCGATCAGGATTATGTCCCCAATCTGACGGTGCTGCGCGATACGGTTTCCCTGAACCCGAACCTGCTGATCCCTGATCCCGACACCGGGTTGCAGGTGCCGGTCTTCGGCGCGCGTGATCAAGGCAGCAGCGGTCGGTGCGTTGGTTTCGCGCTGGCAAACCTGATCGATATCCAACGCCAACTGCAACATCTGCGCCGGTCGCCCAGCGCAAACGGGCATGGGCAACCTGATTTGTCCAAAGTGCAGGAGGATATCGTCAGCGCGGATATGCTATATCGCATGGCTTCATTCCATGACCGCTACCCCGAGCTTGAAAATGGCGAAGTCACAACTGAAGAAGGCATCTTAACCCTCAGGTCCGCAATCAAAGGGTTCTATCACCATGGCGTGTGCCGCGACTGGCCCTTTGGGGAGGCGGCCACCGATCTGGGGCGCTGGCAAAGCGAGTGCTATCTCGCGGATGGGCCGGACATGGGGCGCAAATTCACGACAGTTGGACAAGCCAAGAAAGCGCGCGAAATCGGGCTGGGGGCATATTTCCGTCTCGCTTCGATCCTGAACCATTTTCACGCGGCACTGAACGATGCCGAAGCGATCCTGACCACGGCGAATGTGCATGACGGCTGGCTGGCCGCGACACCCGACAACGGTGGTCTGATCACATGGCCACCCAAACTTGGAAAAACTGGCACCCATGCCTTCGTCGTCACCGGATATGACGAGAACGGGTTTCACGTTCTGAACTCATGGGGGCCGAAATGGGGCGGCTATAAGGATCAGTCAGGAATTGCGCTGTGGTCCTATGCCGACTGGGCGCAGAATGTCGTGGACAGCTGGGTCTTGCGGTTGGGCGTGTTCGCACCTTCAGCCTTCGGTGCTTCGGTCGGCGAAAAGGGAACCAAAGGGGACACAGGGCCGATCCAGTCTGGTTCGACCCCGTGTTTCGAGCTTGTAGGTCACTACATGCATCTGGATGACGGGTATCACGTGGCCACGGGGTCCTATCCGTCGTTCAAGAACGGCTGGTGTCGCACGCAAAAATACCTGTCTGAAAGATTGGACCCTTCGGCAGACCCCGGCAACAAAGACAATCAGTATCGCGGTGTCTTGGTCTGGATCCCCGGCAGCCTTGAAGGGATCAAACCGGCCTTTGCCGACGCGGTGGGGCGCAAGACCCTGATCAAAGATCTGGGTCTCTATCCCTATACAGTTTTCTGGTGCAACAGCTTTGTCGAAAAGTCGCTCGAAGTGCTGCAAAGCCTGTTCGACAGCTGCGAGG
Source organism: Aliiroseovarius sp. F47248L (assembly GCF_023016085.1). Lineage (NCBI taxonomy): Bacteria > Pseudomonadati > Pseudomonadota > Alphaproteobacteria > Rhodobacterales > Paracoccaceae > Aliiroseovarius > Aliiroseovarius sp. F47248L. The sequence continues at coordinate 2,084,766 of NZ_JALKBF010000001.1, forward strand.
AACAGGCAGGCGAAAACGCCGCCCATCTGGACGAGCTGATCGAAAACCGGGTGCGCGGCGTGGGACGCGCCTTTTGGCGTGATATTGAGCTGGGTGCCCGGCGCGCGCTGCGCGGAACCGAAGAACTGCCCTATGAAGACTTCGAGAACGAGGAACTGGATAAGATCAAGACCGGATTTGTCGGCGATCTGTTGTTCGACCTCTTGGAGTTGAAGAAAGCTACAGGCTGTGAACTTCACATCGTCGCAGAAGGGGCCGGAGCACTGGTGGTACACGAAATGCTGTCACTGCTGGAGCAGAAAACTCGATGGTTTGACCCCGCTTCCCTGACACCAGGGGGGACGGATCGGTTCGATACGTTGCATCTGATCCATCCGGCTATCGGGATGCCGCGTGCCGGCAAACGACTGATCCCTCTGATCAGCGTGATGAACGGTTCTGCCGAAGGCAAAAAGAAACGTAAAACGTCATCGCGCAAGCCAGTGGTGCAGGAGTATCTGGAACACAAAACGCCCCCCCGTGCGCGTGTTTACATACCGACGCCAGAGCTTGAAGACCGCGTGAACTTCGGCGCTTATGGCAAATCCATCCTGCATCTTGTGTCGCGTGCATTCGAAGACAGATACCCCCTGCCGCAAGATGCCGATAACGTATCGGCCCCCTATCTACTGCGCCCGCGCCCGTTTTTGGGAATGTCGAGCGTTGCGGATGGACGGGCCTCTCCCGTGCGAAATGCGGTGTTCAGACTGAACCGGATCGCCGCACAAAAACACGATTTGGACCGTATTCCACAGTCGGTCTTGAACGACGACCCCACCATCACCAACAGCATTTTCGAATGCATAAGAGGATTTCAGGAAAAGGGACACTGAACGCCATCAAGGAGAAGACCATTGACTAAGATCACTGTTGAACAACTGATGTCGAAAATGGCGGATCTGGACGCCGATGAAACCGAGTTCTCAGAGTATTTCATACTCGATGAGGAACAATCGGGACCGTTCTCTCCAAAATTCAAACTGAATCCGGCGACGGTTCAGATTCCGCGCGGGGCGAATGCCGCCCAACGCACAGCGGCTCTGATGAATTCAGCCAATTGGTTCGCGCGAATGAGCCGAAGAAACGTGTTTCAGCAAAAGCTGGCACGCGGCTATGATGGCCCGATCATCGTGTCCGAAGGCGACAGCTGGTTTCAGTATCCGATCCGCTTGCGCGATACGATTGACCATTTGATGCACAGTTATGCCATCTATTCACTGGGTGCGGCAGGCGATCTGTTGAAACGCATGGCAGACAAACAGGAATATATCCGTGCACTTGAAGAAACGGGCGCAGAAATTCTGCTTCTGTCAGGGGGTGGCAACGATCTGGTCGCCGGTGGTGCGTTGGCCGCCCATCTTGAAGCGTTCGACCCCGACCTGGCCCCTGCCGACTATCTACTACCATCTTTTCGGGCGTTGCTCGACGATGCTCTGATGCAGTACGGGCGGATGTTTCAAGGGGTGCATCAGAAATTTCCCCATGTCAGCATCCTGTGCCACGGTTACGACTATCCCGTACCCAACAAGGACAAGTGGCTTGGCAAACCGATGGAAAGTCGCGGCATACGTGACCGCGCGCTGCAAATGGCCATCGCTGCCGAGATGATGGACCAGTTCAACCGGCGCTTGCGCCGCCTTGCCCGCTCGATGCCACATGTGACTTATATCGACTGCCGGGGAGTTGTCGGCAACGACCGTTGGTTCGACGGACTGCATCCAACCGGCGCAGGTTATGGAGACGTCGCCAAAAAATTCCGCCGCGAGATCAACCGTATCGCAAATGCTCGCAGCGGCCCGCCGGTGGTCATCAGCGGCCCGTTCGGCTCGGCCAGTGATCTATCGCGCGCTATGCAAGCCCCGCCCGTCATTGCCGGTGGTCCTGCCAAGGGCATGTCTTTGCATGTCGGTGTCAACACTGTGGACCCGGCCCATTACGACGGATGGGACGGTCAACTCACCGCCTGCGAGGCAGATGCACTCGCGATGCAGAATATCGCGGAAAGCGAGGGGTTCAAACCGCAACTTCTGCTGACCCGCGATGCTACCCGCCAAAACGTAGTGAACGAGATCGAGCGCGCCGCAAAGGATTTGGACCCCGGCGATATGTTCCTGTTCACCGTATCCGGTCATGGCGGGCGGGTGCCTGATTTCAATCAGGACGAGGATCATGACGACGAAAGCCAGCGGATGGACGAAACCCTGTGCCTTTATGATTTCCAGATCGCAGATGACGAGCTTTATATGCTCTGGACCCTGTTCCGCGATGGGGTGCGTGTCCTGATCATGCCCGACACCTGCCACTCGGGTTCGATGGCGCGGTTTGGCCCCACAGCCCCAACCGAATTGTTTGGTCGCGCCATGCCACAAGACCCCCGCATCCGCGCGATGCCGCTTTACGTTGAAGACCGGGTCTGGCGGGCCAACGAAGCGGCCTATCGCACCGCGTCTAAATCCTATAGCGCGATGAAGGAAAGCGTGATGACGGCGCCGCTCAGCAGCCCCATTCAAGCCTCTGTCCTGAACCTTGGGGCCTGCAAAGACACGCAATATGCGATGGACGGACCGGAAAACGGCGCTTTCACCGGCGCGCTTCTGAAGGTCTGGGACGGTGGGCGCTTCAATGGTGACTATCGCGCCTTCCGTGCCGCTATCGACGCCGAGATCGGCAGCGACAGCCAAACCCCGCAACTGTTTGAAACGCTTCTGAAACAGCCAAACTTCGTGCTGGATCGTCCTTTCACGCTGCAACCCGCCGGCATGTCCAGCGGAACGTGCAGCAATACAGCGAAATCGCGTTCGGCGCCGCCACCGTCCCTTGAAGACGAGGATGAGGGGGACGAAAACGACCTTCTGCCTGACGCCGAGGTGGATGCAATCTTGTCCGCTAAAACCCGCGGGGCTGGCTTTCGCAGCGCCACGGCGGCGTTGGAGTGGTCCGACTATGCGGATTTCGACGGGTTCATCCGATCACTTGGGTTGAAAAACTTCAGCACCGATGAATTCCTCATCCTTGGTGGAAGTCACAATACCCCCGGTGGGAAATGTCAGGGCAAAAACACATATCCCCCCCGCAGCCTATGGACCAACATCGCCAAGACTGCGCAGGCGTTGGACCATTTCCGTGACCGGATCGGCAAACCGATCGCCATCACCAACGCTTATCGCGGCCCGGCCTATAACGCTTGCATCGGCGGGGCTAAGCAAAGCCAGCACATGAAGTTCTGTGCTTTGGATTTCAAGGTCTCGGGTATGCCTGCCCCCGAGGCAGCAAGAGCCCTACGCTGGCTGCGGGACAAAGAAGGGTTCTTTACCGGCGGTATTGGCCGCTACAACAGCTTCACCCATATCGACACGCGGGGCATCAACGCCACCTGGCCGCCCGCATTCCGAAATGCCAAGCTGTCTGGCGCTTCCCCCCTGAAGAAACGCGAGCCGCGGGATCTGGCCGAGCGGATCGCCATTCTGATATCAACCATGCTGGCAAAACCAAGATCGGCACCAGGCGCAAAATCCCGCAGCTCTGCCTTTGCTGACCCGGTCAGCCGATCAGGCGACGATTTCGATCCGACTTCGGAAAATGCCGCGCACCAGCAATCTCTGCAGGCGGCCGTCAATGCCTCCAGCGTGATTTCCTTCGTTGAAAACCTGACTCCAAGCCAGAAAGAAGATGTGCTTTTGTCCACGCTCTTTGCCCAGCGCGCCGCTGACGCCAAAGCGGACCCGGTGAAAGAACGCGAGCTGTGGCATGCCACCTATATGGACATGCTCAGCTTGATGGGCTGGACTCGCGAGGCCGCCCCGTTTGAGGCCAGCCAAAAGATGAAAGGCAATGGCAGCTTCGACAAGGTCATTCTGACGACGCTGGCGCAGGTGGCCACTGGCAACCAATTCAAGATCGTCGAAAGCGCGATGGAAGCATTGCGCGGGCTGGCGGCGGATGATGGTAAAATTAAACTGTTTGATTTCGAAACCTCATCTTCCACCGGCGGCAACTTCCAGATTGGCAGCGCCGAGGCGTCAGGTGACGTGATCTCGATGGCCTTGGGGGCGTTTAACTTCAACTTCAAGGACAAAAAACAGAACATCCTGTTCGTGTCCTGGGGCAAGAACGAGTTGGAGTATTGGCTGTCTGCGCAAAAGGTTGCACTTAGCCCGACGATCTATGCTGATGTGCGCGAGATCATTCGCGACAAGCTGTCAGACACGCGCAAGACCCTGATCGCGGATATTGACATCGGATGACACAAGAAAGCGCCCCTCCCCCGTTGCAGGACGATTCCGGCCCTTTGCCACGACCGGTGACTGCAGGAAAGCTACAGATCGCGCCACGCTATCTGTTGATCCTGCTTTTACCGGTCGCGGTGTTGACCGCGTCAGAATACCTGTTGGGCACATTTGGCGATACGTCACTGCTGGTGCAGGGAGTTGAACTTGCACCGATGGCACCGCTTATCGAATTGGACGGCCGTTACAAGTTTCTTGCCGCCCTTTTCTTGTTCGTGGCTGTGACGATCACGCTGATCGCCATGTTCTCATTCGAGCTTTACGCCCGCCATACCAAAAAATCGATCTGCTGGACGCTGGTCGGCATTGTCGGCGTCATCCTCGTGTCCCTCAGCTTTTCAACATTTGAACCGGATTGGATGCCTGCCAGCTTTGAATCTCAGTCCCTGTTGGGCGAAAACCTGTTTCGTACGGCATTAGGGATCGGCAACCTACCCGGTTGCGCGCCCGGCGGCACGTTCGAGGTTGCCTGCGATGGGATGGGCGCGTTTTTTGCCATGAAATACCTTCTGGATCACGTCAACATCCTGACCTCATTGGCAGCGGCGGCCATCATCGCGGGGATGGTGCTGTCATTGGCTGAACCTGTCGGTATTGATCGCCGGTCCAAGTCTGCTTTGATTTCCGAAGCTATGGCACTGCAGAACGCACAGGAAAGCACCCAGCGATACCTGTATTGCGCCGGTGTCTTGCTGACCACCGGGATGGTGCTTGTACTGTCTTGGATGAAGTGGCCCGGTGCCCTAATCGCAGACCCCGACGTGCGAAGCGCTCATGATCATGTGGTCAGTTCGCTGTCGATGTTTCGTGGTGTGACCTACACGGTTCTGATTCTGTCGTTCTATATGCCGGTCAGCCTGATCCTGAAGGTGCGGATCGAACAGTTCAAACAAGCAAGTGAGGCAGTAGGGGAAACCAGGCTTGGCCGTACGCTGGAAGGGTTCGACATAAAACGCATCGCCAGTATGGAAGCGTTCAAGTCCATCCTTGCTATCGCCTCGCCGATTTTGGCCAGTGCGATCGGATCATTTGTCGATCTGTCGGTATTCCAGTAACTCCATCACCCGGAAGGTCAGCCACATCGCGTCGTGGCGTTTATCACATGTGTGAGAAAGAGGGGATGGTGGAGCCTAGCGGGGTCGAACCGCTGACCTCTTGCATGCCATGCAAGCGCTCTACCAACTGAGCTAAGGCCCCATCCGATGGCGTTTCCGCCGTCAATGCGCGGTATTTATGCAAAGGCGCTTTTGGGTTCAAGCCTAAAAAGGCGCCTTCGCAAAAAATTCAATGCCGCTTAATCGTCGTCGTCTGCAGCGACATCTGCGATGTCATCCAACGAGACATCATCTTCATCGTCGTCTTCTAGAACGTCATCGCCCAGATCGACATCGACGTCGTCGTCGTCTTCAAGAACTGCATCCGCGTCATCGACCAGATCGTCCTTCATCGCGGCTTTGTCTTCTTTGTCGGCAACCATAGTGCGCGACGCTTTGCCGGTTTCGAGGTTCACAACCTCACCCGTATAAGGGCTGACCACCGGATCGGCATTCAGGTCGTAAAAACGTTTACCAGTCGTCGGGCAGACGCGTTTGACGCCCCATTCTTCCTTGGGCATGTAAAACCCTTTCCGTTCTGTCTAAGTCGTGCGAGATTTGCCGCCAACTGCCACATGAATGCAGAGGTGTCAAAGGCTTTTCCCTTTATGGGCGGATACCGTGACAATTGTAAGGAAAAAAGGGACCAAATGTTCTGGTCAAAACAGACAAGCAGGCTGACCGAAGCTGAACAAGTTGATCTGGCGGGAACGCCGGAAGTGTCTGTTATATTACGCCCTTCTGCACGGGCGCGTCGATTGTCGCTACGAGTCTCGAAGCTGGATGGGCGCGTGACCTTGACCGTCCCCCATGGAGCGTCGCGTCGTGAGGCTGTGCGATTTGTGTCAGAACGCGCCGATTGGATTCGCAAGCACCTGGCCGACACGATGCCAGAACAGCACCCGATCGTCGGCACAACCTTGCCATTCCTTGGACAGCCGCATCAAATCACTGAGGCACCAATTGGGGCCGCGCGGATCAGTGAGGGAACAATCCTCGTGCCACCCGGTGACCCCGGCAAAACCGCCGCCCGGCTTGAGGCTCTTTTAAAGCACGAAGCACGGGACCGGTTGGCGCACGCAAGTGACTGTTATGCAGATATGGTTGGTTATAAGTTCGGCCGTTTGACCCTGCGCGACACGCGCTCGCGCTGGGGGTCCTGCAGTTCACAAGGCAACCTGATGTATTCATGGCGGTTGGTCATGGCACCCGAAGCGGTGCTGGACTATGTCGCAGCACACGAGGTGGCCCATCTTGTGCATATGGATCATTCACCTGCGTTCTGGTCGCAGGTCGCAACCATTTACCCATCCTATCAAACACCGCGCCAATGGCTGCGCGACCATGGTGCGAGTCTGCATCGCTATCGCTTTCGCGATTGACAGAACGGACGTGTTGACGCCGCACAGTTTTGTGATCACAGTTGCACCATGCAGGCTCAAAATCGCCAACAATCAGATACGTCCAGCGCCCACGAACGCATTTATCGCAGTTTGCGCGCGCGGATCATGCATGGAGAACTGGACCCCGGTCAAAGCCTGACAATTCGCGGGATCGGCAAGGAATACGATGTCTCGATGACCCCGGCCCGCGAAGCTGTGCGCCGGTTAGCCGCCGAAGGTGCGCTGACCCTGTCCAGTTCCGGACGCGTCTCGGCGCCCGACCTGACGGCTGAGCGGATCGAGGAGCTCGCAGCCCTGCGTTCGTTGTTGGAACCCGAGCTTGCCGCCCGCGCCCTACCCCGCGCCCATATGGCGCTAATTGACCGATTGCGCGCCATCAATGTGCGAGTGTCGGAATGTGTGACCAAGCAAGACGCGGTTGGCTATCTGCGTACTAATCTTGAGTTCCACCGCACACTGTATTTGCGCGCCCAGGCCCCGGCGATCCTGGCTGTTGCAGAAACGGTATGGCTGCAACTTGGCCCAACGATGCGTTCACTTTATGCGCGCCGTCAACGGACGGACTTACAGCGCCACCACCGAATGATCTTGTCAGCCTTGGCTGCCGGGGACGAACCCGCCCTGCGACTGGCGGTGCGCACTGACGTAACGCAAGGCCTGAAAATGTTGGTGGCGGACTGAGCGCAGATTAGCCCAGATGGAAGCCACGAAATTCTTTCACAGTCGACAAGCTGAGCAGTGTTTTCATCTGTGCGAAGGACGGAATGGATGAGAGCCGTTCGCGATATAGTTTCTCATAGTCCTCGGTGTTTCTGGCCGCGACCCGTAACAGATAGTCGAACTCGCCCGATATCAGATGGCATTCCAGCACTTCCGGCATTTCAAGAATTGCCGCCTCGAAGGCCTGGATGTCTTCACGCCGCTGGCTGACCAGTTTGGCTTCGATGAACACCTGAATTTCCAGACCGATGGCCTTGCGGTTCAGACGCGCGGCATAATTGGTGATCAACCCGTCCGCTTCCAGCATCTTTACTCGTCTGTGACAGGCCGAAATCGAAAGCCCCACCTTGTCGGAAAGCTTCGACATTGAAATCGAGCCGTCCTTTTGAAGGATGGAAAGAATTCTGGTGTCTAGCTTATCCATCGTATTTTTTCCGATAATCTGGGTATAGACAGTAGTTTTTACGTAAAAAATCCCTCATTGCAAGAAATTAAGGAACCTTTTCAAGTGAAGCACTGCTAGGCTACAGTTGCTTAACATGTGACACGTTCACCCAAGGGAGGAAGAAAATGTCCAATAAGATCGTCGTCGGATACGATGGCAGTGACAGTTCGAAAGCGACGCTGGATTTCGCGGTCGGACTGGCAAAATCACAAGGCGCGGCCATCGTGGTGGCGCATGTGCTGGAATGGTCGCCATACTCATTCTTGACACCAAATGAGCTGGAAGAGCGTCACAAACGGCGTGGAGAAGAGCTGGAGCGCGCCGAAAAAGCCGTGCTGGCCCCTCTGGTCAAAGGTTTGTCCGACAGTGGGGTCGAGGTCACGACTGCGCTGAAATATGGCGGTATCGCAGACACTCTGTGTGACATCGTGAAAGCCGAGGGCGCCACGCAAGTAATCGTCGGGCGCACGGGTGCCTCGGGCTTGTCGTCACGCATCTTCGGGTCGGTCGCAGGCACACTGGCGCAAATCTCGCCCGTGCCCGTCACCATCGTTCCATAAAAACAATGCGAACAGGGATAGTTATGAGAAACACTTTCAAGGCAGCGGCGTTGGCCGCACCGGTCATGCTGGCAGCGACAGCGCCCGCGATGGCCCAATCCATGGACCAGAAAATCAACGACATATTCGCCAGCTCAACCGGTTGGTTCGTCAACTTCATCTTCAGCCCCTTCCCCGGCACGTCCTTCCCTTGGATCGTGGCGTGGCTGGTGATCGCGGCAACGATCTTCACGATCTATTTCGGACTGATCCAGTTCCGGGCTTTCCCTCACTCGATCTCGCTCGTGAAGGGCGATTACTCTGATCCCAATGACGCAGGTGAAGTCAGCCACTTCCAAGCACTGGCGACCGCCCTGTCCGGCACTGTCGGCCTTGGTAATATCGCAGGTGTGGCCGTCGCCGTTGGCATCGGTGGGCCGGGTGCCACGTTCTGGATGATCCTTGCGGGTCTGATGGGGATGGCGTCGAAATTCACCGAATGTACGTTGGGTGTGAAATACCGCAACGAATACGAAGACGGCACCGTGTCCGGCGGCCCGATGTATTACATGACCAAAGGGTTTGCCGAACGTAATTTGCCAGCTGGCAAATTCATGGCGGTTCTGTTTTCGGTCTTCTGTATTCTGGGCTCCCTTGGCGGCGGCAATATGTTCCAAGCCAACCAAGCCCACGCACAGATCGCCAACGTGGTCGGTGACTTCCCCGGCTGGATCACCGGTATCGTTTTCGCCGCAATCGTCTTCGCCGTCATTATTGGCGGCCTGAAATCCATCGCCAGCGTGACCGAGAAGGTCGTCCCGTTCATGGGCGTGCTTTACGTGCTGACCGCCTTAGTCATCCTGTTGATGAATGCCAACATGATCGGCTGGGCTTTCGGCCAGATCTTCGCAGGGGCCTTCACCGGTCTCGGCGTTGCTGGTGGTATGGTGGGCGCACTGATCCAGGGCTTCAAACGGGCGGCGTTTTCGAACGAAGCTGGCGTTGGTTCGGCCGCAATCGCCCACTCGGCGGTGCGTACAAAAGAGCCGATCACTGAAGGCTTCGTATCCCTGCTTGAGCCATTTATCGACACTGTCGTGATCTGCACTATGACCGCGCTTGTGATCATCATCACAGGGCAATTGGTCAGTGACCCGGCAACTGGCTTGTATCTGCTGGACGAAGGCGGAGCGACCATCCAGACCATCGACGGCAACAAAGGCGTGGCGCTGACATCGGCGGCATTCTCGGCGTCGTTTGGTTGGTTCAAGTATGTGCTGGCCATCGCGGTGATCCTGTTCGCCTTCTCGACCATGATCAGCTGGTCCTACTATGGCCTAAAGGCTTGGACATTCCTGTTTGGCGAAGGCCACACGAAAGAAATCGTGTTCAAAGTGATCTTCTGCATCTTCGTGGTGATCGGCGCTTCGGCCAACCTTGGCCCGGTGATCGACTTCTCGGATGCGGCAATCTTTGCCATGGCAGTCGTGAACATCGTGGCGCTGTACTTCCTGATGCCCATCGTGAAGCGCGAATTGGACAGCTACCTGTCACGCCTCAAGTCAGGGGAAATTCGCAAGTTCCACTGACACGTCACACGACAGCATGAAAACACGAAAGCCACCGGCGCAAACCGGTGGCTTTCTTTTTACTCAAGCGCAGCTTACGCGTGGATCGCGCCGTCCCCACAGGCCAGTGCCGCCTCGCGCACCGCCTCCGAGAAGGTCGGGTGGGCGTGGCAGGTGCGGGCCAGATCCTCGGCCGAGCCGCCGAATTCCATCAGCACGCAAGCCTCGTGGATCAATTCGCCCGCTGCGGGGCCCATGATGTGGACACCCAGAACGCGGTCGGTGTCCTTATCGGCCAAGATTTTCACGAAACCCTCGCCTTGGAACACGGCTTTCGCACGACCATTGCCCATGAAGCTGAACTTGCCGACCTTATAGGCGCGGCCTTCTTTCTTCAGCTCTTCTTCGGTCTTGCCGACAGAGGCAACTTCCGGCGCGGTATAGACGACGCCCGGAATAACATCGTAATTCACGTGACCGGCCTGACCTGCGATGGCTTCTGCGGCGGCCATGCCTTCATCTTCGGCCTTGTGGGCCAGCATCGGGCCTTCGATGACGTCGCCAATGGCCCAGACACCCGGTACCGAGGTTTTCCAATGGTCGGTCGCGATCTGACCCCGTTCGGTCATTTTCACGCCCAGCGCGTCCAATCCCAAACCTTCGACATACGGACGGCGTCCGGTGGCAACCAGCACCGCATCCGCGTCAATCGCGTGTTCGCTGTCATCCTTGCGCAGCTTGTAGTTCACGGTCGCCTTGGTTTTCTTGGCATCCACATTCTGAACAGCCGCACCCATGATAAAGCTCAGCCCCTGCTTTTTCAGCGCGCGCTGGAAGGTCTTGGCAAGGTCGCTGTCCATCCCCGGCGTGATCGCGTCAAGGAATTCAACGACCGTCACCTCGGCGCCCAGTCGTGCATAGACCGACCCCATTTCCAGCCCGATCACACCTGCGCCGATCACAACCATTTTCTTTGGAACCTTCGGCAACTCAAGCGCCCCAGTGGAGGTCACGACGACCTTCTCGTCCACCTCGACGCCGGGCAGGGTCGACGGCTCGGACCCGGAGGCAATCACGATGTTCTTCGCGTTGTGGACGTCGTCGCCCACCTTGACCTGACCGGCGGCGGGGATCGACGCCCAGCCCTTGATCCAGTCGACCTTGTTTTTCTTGAACAGGAACTCAATTCCCTTGGTGTTCTGACCGATGACGTCGTCTTTATAGGCCAGCATCTGCTTCCAATCGACCGAGGGGCTTTTGCCCTTCAGGCCCATCTTGGCGAAGTTATGCTCGGCCTCATGCAGGCTGTGCGACGCGTGAAGCAGCGCCTTGGACGGAATGCAGCCGACGTTCAGGCAAGTGCCGCCCAAAGTCTCGCGTCCTTCGACACAAGCGGTTTTCAGGCCAAGTTGAGCACAGCGGATCGCGCAGACATAGCCGCCCGGGCCACCGCCGATGATGATTACGTCATAGTCTGCCATGTGTCTCGTTCCTTTCATTTGGGGTCTGGGCGCGGCGCATGTCCGCCATCGTCCCGCTCACCCCGGAGCATTCTTGCCTAGTGATATTCATATGAGCGCCGAGATCAACATCACGGTCGTCGCGATGAAACCCACGAACCAGATCAGCGAACGCCAAGGCGACCAGCCAAACAGGTACGCGGGAAGATACAAAAGCCGCGCGCCCAGATAGACATAGGCGCATGTTGCGGTCGTCGCCGTGGACTGACCCGATAGCGAGACCACAACCACGGCGGCGGTGAACAGGATCAACCCTTCGAAATGGTTGCTCAACGCCCGTTGCGCGCGCCCCGCCTTGCCCGTCAACTCACGCGGTTTGTCACGGGGCGAGGCCGCATATTTGGACCCCACCTGCATCTGCGCCAGAACGGAGTAGATGCAGAACTGGACCACTTGCAAAAGGCCTGCGAGGGTGAGGATGGTGAGTTCGGGGGTCAAGCAGGTTGTCCGATCTTGTATTTTGCTAGCAACTCTCCAAACCGTCGACGTTCATCGCTGACGGTCTTTATTATTGCTCCTCCAATGGCGAAACAAACAATAACATTTAACCACGAAACATCTTGTAATTCTTGGAAGTTAAAAGTGATTTCAAACACTCCAAGCCCCACCAAAAGGGCACCCAAAGCATCAAACATTTCCCAGCGATTTCGGTGTGATTGAAACTCGGAGATCACTAGAGCGTCATTCGAAAAGGCAACATCTAGCAACAGCTTATCCTCTTCCTTCCACCCCCTCACGCTTCGCCTGAAACTTCTTGGCACGAACATTATTACCTCACCTAAGACGTAAAGAGCGAAGATCAGCGCCACACCTACCGAAACTGGAAGGCTATCAAGCCTTGAGGCCACTAGCCAAGCATCGGCTGAGTTTGTGAACTCATCGAACGATGGATCAACTAAAATCATCCCGAATATGAAAGCCGCTCCGAGGCCGATAGTTGAGAACACTCTTGGCCACCCAGACGAGAGTACTTGGAACCCTCCCACTCTTCACAAATCCATCAACAACCGGCGCGGATCCTCAAGAGCTTCTTTTACGCGCACAAGGAAGGTCACGGCGCCTTTGCCGTCAACAATGCGGTGGTCATAACTAAGCGCCAGATACATCATCGGGCGGATGACGACCTCTCCGTTGATGGCCATTGGGCGGTCCTGAATTTTGTGCATGCCAAGGATGCCCGATTGCGGTGGGTTCAGGATCGGCGAGGACATGAGCGAGCCATAGACACCACCGTTCGAGATGGTGAAGGTGCCGCCTTGCATTTCCTCCATCGACAGTTTGCCGTCGCGGGCTTTGCGTCCCTTTTCGGCAATCGCTTTTTCGATCGCGGCAAAGGACATGGCATCGGCGTCATTGATCACCGGCACCACAAGACCCGTGGGCGTACCGGCAGCGACGCCCATGTTCACATAGTTCTTGTACACGATATCGGTGCCGTCGATTTCCGCGTTCACCTCGGGCACTTCTTTCAGCGCGTGACAGCAGGCCTTGGTGAAGAAGGACATGAAGCCCAGACGCACGCCGTGTTTCTTTTCAAACTCGGCTTTGTATTCGTTGCGCAGCGCCATCACCTCGGTCATGTCGACCTCGTTATAGGTGGTCAGCATGGCAGCGGTGTTCTGGCTGTCTTTCAGGCGGCGGGCGATGGTCTGGCGCAGGCGCGTCATCTTCACGCGTTCCTCGCGCGCGGGATCACCTGCGGCGCGCGGGGCGGCAGGCGCGGCGGCGGTAGGGGCAGGCGCAGCTTTCGGCGCGGCAACGGCGGCGGCCACGTCATGCTTCATCACGCGACCGTCACGCCCTGTGCCCTGCACGTCACCGGGTTTCAGACCGGCCTCGGCCATCGCTTTCTTGGCGGACGGGGCATCTTCCACATCCTTGCCGGTCGTGACCGTCGTGCCTTGTGCCTCGGCGGGTTTGGGGGCGGGTTCGACAGCCCCATCTGCGCTGCCGCTGATCACCGCCAGCTTCGCCGACGCATCGACTGTGGTGCCCTCGGCGGCCAAAATCTCGGTCAGCACTCCAGCCGCCGGGGCAGGCACTTCGACCGATACTTTGTCGGTTTCAAGTTCACACAGCATTTCGTCTTGCGAGACACTATCGCCGACTTTCTTGAACCAGCTTGATACCGTGGCTTCGGACACGCTTTCACCAAGGCTGGGCACCATGACATCGACAGCCTGCGCATCGGCATTGGATGCTTCAGGCGCGGCGTCGGTTTTCTTCTCAGCCGCGGGCGCGGGGGCAGTCCCTTCGCCTTCGCTGATGGTTGCCAAAAGCGCATCGACACCCACGGTTTCGCCCTCGGCGGCAACGATTTCACCCATAACGCCTGCGGCAGGCGACGGCACTTCCACCGTCACTTTATCGGTTTCAAGCTCGCAGAGCATTTCATCCACAGCCACCGCGTCTCCGGGTTTTTTGAACCACGTAGCGACAGTTGCTTCGGTGACGCTTTCACCCAAGGTGGGAACCCTTACTTCGATGCTCATGGCTTAATTTCCTTCCATGTTCAGCGCCGCGTCCACGAGCGCCTCTTGTTGTGCTTTGTGCTGTGATGCCAGACCAGTGGCGGGTGAAGCCGATGCTGGCCGACCGGCATAGACGGGTCGCGTATGCTTGGCCCCGATCCGGGTCAACACCCATTCGATATTCGGTTCAACAAAGGTCCAGGCGCCCTGGTTCTTGGGCTCTTCCTGGCACCAGACGATTTCGGCCCCTTTGAAGCGTTCTAGCTCTTTCACCAGCGACATGGCAGGGAAGGGATAGAACTGTTCAAGGCGCAGCAGATAGACGTCTTCGATGCCACGACTGTCGCGTTCCTCCAGCAGGTCGTAATAGACCTTGCCCGAACACATCACGACACGTTTGATCTTCTTGTCTGTGACCAGCTTGGCCTCGGACCGGCCGGTGCCGTTGTCGCGGTCGCCGTCATCCCACAGCACGCGGTGGAAACTGGACCCTTCGGTGAAGTCCTTCGCATCCGACACGGCCAGCTTGTGACGCAGAAGCGATTTGGGCGTCATCAGGATCAGTGGTTTGCGATACCCACGATGCAATTGACGGCGCAGGATATGGCAATAGTTGGCAGGCGTGGTGCAGTTGGCCACGATCCAGTTGTCTCCGCCGCACATTTGCAGGAAGCGCTCCAACCGGGCCGAGCTGTGTTCTGGACCCTGCCCTTCATAGCCATGCGGCAAAAGGACGGTCAGGCCGGACATCCGCAGCCATTTCGACTCGCCGGACGAGATGAACTGATCGAACATAATCTGCGCGCCGTTGGCAAAGTCACCGAACTGCGCCTCCCACATCACCAACGCGTTGGGTTCGGCCAGCGAATAGCCGTATTCAAACCCAAGCACTGCGTATTCCGACAGCATCGAGTCGATGACCTCGTAACGCGCCTGACCTTCACGGATATGGTTGAGCGGATAGTATCGTTCTTCTGTGTCCTGATTGATCAGGCCGGAATGGCGCTGACTGAATGTGCCACGTGTGGCGTCCTGGCCTGACAGACGGACCGGGAAGCCTTCGGTTACAAGCGACCCGAACGCGATGGCCTCGCCGGTTGCCCAGTCAAACCCTGTCCCGCTTTCAAACATCTCTTTCTTGGCCTCCAGCAGTCGGCCCACGGTTCTGTGCAGGGGGAAGCCTTCAGGTGCGATGGTCAGCGCTTTGCCAATCTCGGCCAGCGTTTCAGACGAAATCTCGGTCTTGCCGCGCTGATATTCGTCACTTTCCTTGTCCAGATGCGACCAGCGCCCATCCAGCCAGTCGGCCTTGTTGGGTTTGTAGTCCTTCCCGGCCTCGAACTCTTCGTTCATCTTGGCTTGGAAGGCGGCTTTCATGTCTTCGATCTCGCCTGCCGGGATCAGCCCGTCTTTTACCAAACGATCGGTATAAATTTGCAGCGTGGTCTGATGCTTCTTGATCCGCTTGTACATCAGAGGATTGGTGAACATCGGCTCGTCGCCTTCGTTGTGACCGAAACGACGATAACAGAAAATATCCAGCACCACGTCCTTGTGGAATTTCTGACGGAACTCGGTCGCGACGCGGGCGGCGTGGACCACAGCCTCGGGATCATCGCCGTTTACGTGGAAAATCGGCGCTTCCACCATCAGTGCGATATCCGTCGGGTAAGGCGACGAACGGCTGAAATGCGGGGCTGTGGTGAACCCGATCTGGTTGTTGACCACGATATGCATTGTGCCGCCGGTCTTGTGGCCGACCAGACCCGACAGGCCGAAACCTTCGGCCACGACGCCCTGACCGGCAAAGGCCGCATCACCGTGCAGAAGGATCGGCAGAACCTGATCGCGGTCCTTGTCGTTCATCTGCTCCTGCTTGGCGCGCACCTTGCCCAAAACGACAGGGTTCACGGCCTCAAGGTGGGATGGGTTCGCAGTCAAGCTCAGGTGCACGATATTGCCATCAAACTCGCGGTCCGAGCTGGCCCCAAGGTGGTATTTCACATCGCCCGAGCCATCGACTTCTTCGGGTTTGAAGCTGCCACCCTGAAACTCGTTGAAGATCGCGCGGTAAGGTTTTTGCAGCACATTGGCCAGAACTGACAAACGGCCGCGGTGCGGCATCCCGATCACGATGTCTTTCAGACCCAGCGCACCGCCGCGCTTGATAATCTGCTCCATCGCCGGGATCAGCGCCTCGCCGCCGTCCAGACCAAACCGTTTGGTACCCATATATTTGACATGCAGAAATTTCTCGAATCCCTCGGCTTCGACCAGCTTGTTCAAGATGGCTTTTCGGCCTTCGCGGGTGAACTTGATCTCGCGGTCAAACCCTTCGATCCGTTCCTTTAGCCACGCCGATTGAACCGGGTCCGAAATATGCATGTATTGCAGCGCAAAAGTGCCGCAATAAGTGCTTTTCACAATCGCCAGAATCTGACGCATCGAGGCGACTTCCAACCCCAGCACATTGTCGATGAAAATCGGACGATCCATATCAGCTTCGGTGAACCCGTAAGAAACCGGATCAAGCTCGGGGTGGTCTGACGCCTCGCGCATTCCCAGCGGGTCCAGATTAGCTGCCAGATGGCCCCTGATCCGGTAGGCGCGGATGATCATTAGGGCGCGGATCGAGTCCAGCACCGCGCGCTTGACCTGATCGTCAGACAGTTGGACTCCCCTCTCAGCTGCCTTCGCTTCGATCTTCTTGCCTGCGGATTTTGCCTCGGCCACCGGTTCTTCAGGCCATTGTCCGTCCAGCCCGTGAACCCGGTCGCCCGTTGGCATCGGCGGCCAATCGCCCCGTGCCCAGGATGGCCCCGCCGCTTCGGCAGTCACGTCGCCACCGTCATCCCCAAGCTCAGCGAAAAACGCCTGCCACGCGGCATCAACCGCGTTTGGGTCGCGCGCATATTGGGCATACAGCTGTTCCAGATACTCGGCATTGTGACCTTGCATGAAGCTTGAAGCATGAAAAAGGTCGTTGGGGCTTTGATCCGTCATGGGTTCACCTGAAAATTGGTAAACGCGCGCCCCGATCACAGGGCGCGCGAAGAGTTTTCATTATTTGTCGATCGCTTCCAGCACGGCCTCGCCCAGCGTTGCGGGGCTGTCTGCCACCACAATGCCAGCAGCGCGCATGGCTTCGATCTTATCCTCGGCACCACCTTTACCACCAGCAACGATGGCACCAGCGTGGCCCATCCGACGACCCGGAGGCGCCGTGCGGCCCGCGATGAAGCCTGCAACCGGCTTCCAGCGGCCTTTCTTCTTCTGTTCGGCCAGGAATTCAGCCGCTTCTTCTTCGGCCGAACCACCGATTTCACCAATCATGATGATCGACTGTGTTTCGTCGTCGTCCAGGAACATGTCCAGCACGTCGATGTGCTCGGTGCCTTTGATGGGGTCGCCGCCGATGCCAACAGCCGTCGACTGGCCCAGACCGATATCGGTGGTCTGTTTCACAGCCTCATAGGTCAGCGTACCCGAGCGCGACACAACGCCAACGCTGCCGCGCTGGTGGATGTGGCCGGGCATGATGCCGATTTTACAGGCGCCGGGGGTAATCACACCGGGGCAGTTCGGGCCCACAAGACGCGATGCCGAGCCTTCCAGAGCGCGCTGAACGCGCATCATGTCCAGCACCGGAATGCCCTCGGTGATACAAACGATCAGCTCCATCTCAGCGTCGATCGCTTCAAGGATCGAGTCCGCTGCGAAGGGCGGCGGCACGTAGATCACGGAAGCGTTGGCTTCAGTGACGTGCTTGGCCTCGTGCACCGAGTTGAAGACCGGAAGGTCCAGATGCGTCTGCCCACCTTTGCCCGGCGTCACACCTCCGACCATTTTGGTGCCATATGCAATGGCCTGCTCCGAGTGAAAGGTGCCCTGCGAGCCAGTAAAGCCCTGACAGATCACCTTGGTATTTTCGTCGATAAGGACTGCCATTGTATTAACCTTTCACCGCTTTCACGATTTTCTCTGCACCGTCGGATAGGTTATCCGCCGCGATGACGTTCAGGCCGGAACCGTTGATGATTGCTTTGCCCTCATCCACGTTGGTGCCTTCAAGGCGCACCACCAGCGGAACTTGCAGGCCCACCTCCTTCACCGCGGCGACAACGCCTTCGGCGATGACGTCACAGCGCATGATGCCGCCGAAGATGTTCACAAGGATGCCCTTAACGTTGGGGTCCGAGGTGATGATCTTGAACGCCTCAGTGACTTTCTCTTTGGTCGCGCCGCCGCCCACGTCAAGGAAGTTGGCAGGTTCAGCACCATAAAGCTTGATGATGTCCATCGTGGCCATTGCCAGACCGGCACCGTTCACCATGCAGCCAATTTCTCCGTCCAGAGCGATGTAGTTCAGGTCGTATTTCGACGCTTCCAGCTCTTTCGGGTCTTCTTCGGTGGTGTCGCGCAGCTCAGCGATATCCGGGTGGCGGTAAACGGCGTTGCCGTCAAAACCGACCTTGGCGTCCAGCACTTTCAGGTCGCCGCTGTCGGATACGATCAGCGGGTTGATCTCCAGCATCTCCATGTCTTTCTCGGTGAAGGCTTTGTAAAGCTGACCCATCAGCTTCACGCACTGCTTGATCTGCGTGCCTTCCAGGCCCAGCGCGAACGCGATGCGGCGGCCGTGGAAGCCTTGGTAACCCGTCGCGGGGTCGACCGAGAAGCTCAGGATTTTTTCCGGGGTCGCGGCGGCAACCTCTTCAATGTCCATCCCGCCTTCGGTCGAGCAGACGAACGAAATGCGCGAAGTTTGGCGGTCAACCAACAGAGCGAGGTAAAGCTCACGCTCAATGCCGGAACCGGCCTCGATATAGATGCGGTTGACTTGCTTGCCGGCCGGGCCGGTCTGATGGGTCACAAGCGTGCGTCCCAGCATCTTCTTAGCTTCTTCGGCGGCTTCTTCCACCGATTTGGTCAAACGCACACCGCCTTTTTCGCCAGCGTCTGCTTCCTTGAAGGAACCTTTGCCGCGGCCACCTGCGTGGATTTGCGCTTTGACCACCCAAAGGGGGCCGTCGAGTTCACCTGCAGCGGTCTTGGCTTCTTCTGCTCTCAGAACAGCGCGCCCGTCAGAGACGGGGGCACCGTAGGACTTCAGAAGGGCCTTCGCCTGGTATTCATGAATGTTCATGAAATCATCCTATCCAGTTGGTCCATATGGTCGCGGACACCATGCACAACTGTACGGATGGTCGAAAACACTTTCTGCTGAAATGGTGGATTTTTGCGCTAAACCCGCTTTTTTGTGATCACACCTGAAAAAGCTGTGATCACAAATCGCTTTACCCACGTAGTGACGGGAAAATCCTGCGATTCTAAAGGTGCTTCGGCAGCAAGAAAAAGGGCGTCCCTGATCGGAACGCCCCAAATCTGTTCTACTGAATGGATCAAGCCAGCGAGCTGTCGATCCCTTTGCAGGCTTCGACCAGACCCTTCACAGCATCGACGGATTTGTCGAACATTGCTTGCTCGTCTTTACTGAGATTGATGTCGATGACCTTCTCGATGCCATTTGCACCAATGACAGTCGGCACGCCAACATAGAATCCGTCCAGACCATATGCCCCGTCGACATAAGCTGCACAGGGCAGAACGCGTTTCTGGTCATTCAGGTAAGCTTGAGCCATCTCAATCGCCGAAGCTGCCGGAGCATAATACGCTGAACCGGTCTTCAGAAGACCAACGATTTCTGCGCCGCCATCACGGGTACGCTGAACGATGGCGTCCAATTTATCCTGGCTGGTCCAACCCATCTCGACCAGATCTGGCAGCGGGATGCCGCCAACGGTCGAATAGCGGGTCAGCGGCACCATGGTATCGCCGTGGCCGCCCAGAACGAAGGCCGTAACGTCGCGCATGGATACATCGAATTCTACCGACAGGAAGTGACGGAAACGTGCCGAGTCCAGCACGCCAGCCATGCCGACGACTTTCTGATGCGGCAGGCCGGAAAACTCGCGCAGTGCCCAAACCATGGCATCCAGCGGGTTGGTGATGCAGATCACGAAAGCGTCCGGCGCGTGTTCTTTGATGCCTTCGCCAACCGATTTCATGACTTTCAAGTTGATGCCCAGCAGATCATCGCGGCTCATGCCCGGCTTACGAGGCACACCGGCCGTCACGATGCAAACATCTGCGCCTGCGATACCTTCGTAGCTTGTGGTGCCCGACAACAATGCGTCGAACCCTTCGACGGGGCCGCTTTCGGCGATATCCAGCGCCTTGCCCTGCGGGATGCCATCAGCAATATCAAACAGGACGACGTCGCCCATTTCTTTCAGTGCAGCAAGGTGAGCAAGCGTGCCACCGATCATACCGCTACCGATAAGCGCTATCTTAGGTCTGGCCATGAGTGTGATCTCCGATCAGTTGTTTTCGGGCGCATGCGTAGTCCGAATATGGCACTCACGCAAGGGTGCCGCGCTGCGGCATTCAGCGCCTCTTGCGCGAACACGCCGTTCACGATAGCGCTAAAACACACGTTTTCCAGCGGTTTGAGGGGGCCACGATGCCCGAGGCGCTAGACCTCACATTCTTTGCCTTTGCGATCCCTGCGGTGATCTTTGCGGGTATTTCGAAGGGTGGATTCGGGTCAGGCGCAGCGTTTGCGGCGACCCCGCTTCTGGCGCTGATTCTGGAGCCTGGGGCGGCGATTGGCCTGATGCTGCCGCTTCTGATGCTGATGGATGTGACCGCGCTGAAACCATATTGGCGCAAGTGGGATACGCCGTCGGCCAAGGCTTTGGTGCTGGGCGCGGTTCCGGGTGTCGCGATTGGGGCGTTGCTGTATTCTATCGCCGATCCAGACATCTTTCGGCTACTGATCGGCCTGATCGCAGTCGGTTTTGTCGCGTTTCAGGCCGCAAAATCACGCGGCTGGATTAAGCCAGCGCCGAACCCGATGTCCACTGGCATAGGCGGTTTTTGGGGTCTGATTGCGGGCTTCACAAGCTTCATCAGCCACGCGGGCGGCCCACCCGCTGCAGTGTTCCTGTTGTCGCGGCGGCTGGACAAGACCACGTTTCAGGCCACCACGGTGATCAGCTTTTGGGCGATCAACCTTCTGAAGTTCATTCCATATTTCGCACTTGGGATTTTCACTTGGCAAACCGCCAAAGCCGATCTGTTGCTAATCCCGTTCGCGGTGATCGGCGTCTGGATTGGCGTGCATCTTCACCACCGTCTATCTGAACGGGGTTTCTTCGCCTTCACCTATCTGTTCCTGATCCTCACCGGCGCGAAACTGATTTGGGAGGGGTTGACCTGATCAACAGCCGCCACAATTCACAATTTTCTGCATTGCGGCAAATCCACCCTTGCGGATTGGTGCGCAGATGTGGTCCCTTGCGCAATAATATTGCGGAGGCTCAGAATCATGTCCACTCGTCCCTATCGTTCCGTCCTGTATATCCCCGGCTCGAAAGAGCGCGCGCTGGAGAAAGCGCGTACTCTGCCCGCTGACGCGATCATCTTTGACCTGGAAGACGCCGTCGCGCCGGATGCCAAAATCGAGGCCCGCGCGACCCTGAAAGCCGAGTTGGACAAAGGCGGATACGGCAATCGCGCGAAGATCGTGCGGATCAACGGGTTTGACACGGCATGGGGCAAGAACGATGTGGCCGCGTTTGTAGGGGCCGATATCGACGCGATCCTGATGCCGAAAGTTGTTAGCCCGGCGCAATTGGACGAGTTGGCCGTCCTGATCCCCGATGTGGACCTCTGGGCGATGATGGAAACACCGCTGGGCATGTTGAACGCCGCCCAAATCGCCGCCCACACACGTCTGAAGGGGTTTGTGATGGGCACGAACGACTTAGCCAAGGAACTCAACACCCGTTTCCGCGCCGATCGCCTGCCTATGATGGGCGGGCTACATATGTGCCTGCTGGCTGCGAAAGCCCACGATGTGGTGATCATTGATGGGGTCTATAACGCCTTCAAGGATGACGAGGGGTTGAAAGCCGAATGCAATCAGGGACGTGACATGGGGATGGACGGCAAAACACTGATTCACCCTGCCCAGTTAGAGATTGCGAATACCGCCTTTGCCCCGTCCGAGGATGAAATCAACTTGGCACAACGTCAGATCGCTGCCTTCGAAGAGGCGGAAGCGTCGGGTCAAGGGGTCGCGGTTGTGGATGGTAAAATCGTCGAAAACCTGCATGTTGTGACGGCAAAAGGAATTCTGGCCAAGGCAGACGCCATCGCCAATATGGCCGGCTAACGCGGAGAACACACATGACCATCCTGATCATCGGCATCGCCTTGTGGTATGCGGGGCACTTTTGGAAACGCGCGTTGCCCGCGCGACATGCGGCGATGGGTGAAAAAGCTAAGGGTGTTTCTGCCCTGATCCTTGTGGTCGGCATTATCTTGATGGTGATCGGCTATCGCGGCGTGGAAAGCTATGATCTGGTCGCTTATCCCGCGTTCCTGAAACACATCAACAACCTGGCAATTGTGTTCGCTATCTATTTCATGAGCCCCGGCCCATCGAAAGGCGCGCTGTTTTACAAGATGCGCCACCCGATGTTGACCGGTTTCATCATCTGGTCCGTCGCGCATATCTTGGTGAACCCCGATCTGGCGTCGATGATTTTATTCAGTTCTCTGACGATCTGGGCTGTGGCCGAGATCATTGTGATCAATCGTGCTGAGCCAGAGTGGACACCGAACCCCAAGGGCACCATCGCCAAAGACGGCATGTTCCTTGGCGCGTCGGTGGTTCTGACCCTGATCATCGGGTTTGTTCACGGGCTGATTGGCCCGTCACCTTTCGGGATGTAAGCCATGAAACTGTATCGCTTGCTGACTGAAGACGACACCTCGGCCTTTTGCCACAAAGTGACCGCAGCCTTGAACAAAGGCTGGGAGTTGCACGGCGACCCCGCCTATGCCGCTGATCCGACCACCGGAAAAATGCGATGTGCGCAGGCGGTGGTGAAAGTTGTTCCAGGTGACTACACACCCGACACCAAACTCGGAGATCACTGATGGCAAAGACCAATCCCGGCCGCTTTTTCGAAGATTACAAGCTGGGCGATGTGATCCACCACGCCGTGCCGCGTACCGTCGCCGAAGGGGAACGCGCACTGTATCACGCGCTCTATCCTGCGCGACATGCCCTGTATTCGTCAGACGAGTTTGCCGGGGCATGTGGGTTGGAAGGGTCACCGATTGACGACCTGATCGCGTTCCACGTTGTGTTTGGAAAAACCGTTCCCGATATCTCTCTGAACGCAGTAGCAAATCTTGGCTATGCCGAAGGCCGCTGGTTGAAGCCAGTTTATCCCGGTGACACGCTGCGTTCCTCGTCCGAGGTAATCGGACTGAAACAGAATTCGAACGGCAAATCGGGGGTGGTTTGGGTGCGCACGCGTGGCGTCAACCAAGTTGACGAGCCAGTGTTGGAGTATGTGCGCTGGGTTATGGTGCGCAAGAACGATCTGGACGCGCCAGCACCCGAAACCGTTATTCCGGACCTTAAAGGCTCATTGAACGCCAGCGATCTGGTGATCCCCGAGGGGCTGTCTTTCGAGGACTATGATTTCACTTTGGCCGGAGAGCCACATCGCTGGGGCGACTATGAGGTCGGCGAAAAAATCGACCACGTGGATGGCGTGACCGTTGAAGAAGCTGAGCACATGTTGGCAACGCGTCTATGGCAAAACACAGCCAAAGTGCATTTCGATGCGACTTTCCGTCCGGATGGTCAGCGCTTGATCTATGGCGGTCATGTAATCTCAATGGCGCGGGCGTTGTCCTTCAACGGGCTTGCGAACGCCCAGATGATCGTTGGGCTGAACGGCGGTGCGCACGCGAACCCCTGCTTTGCAGGCGACACGATCCGCGCATGGTCCGAGGTTTTGGACAAAGCCGACACAGATGCGCCGGGTGTTGGCGCGATAAGGTTGCGTCTGGTTGCGGTAAAACATGGCGCGCCGGAATTTGCATTGAAAAGCAAAGACGACAAGTATCATCCCGAAGTGATGCTAGACCTCGATTACTGGGCGCTACTGCCGAAATAGAAGCCAGACCAGAAAATCTGGCAAAGCATTTTGATGCCGTCGCGCAGCATTTCTACCGGATTTCCCTATTTTTTCGGTCGGATATACAGACGCTGGGCTTGTGATCACAAGAATAATTTTTGTGATCACAAGCCATAACTTTCCGACGTGTTAGCGCAAATTTGGCCGGATTTGCTGTCCATAACGCGTGACTCTGCCGGGTAAATGGCGCTATTCCTGTCACAACAGTCGCAACAGACAGAAGGAGGCCGCCATGGCCGACGTGAATAGGGGCAATCGCCCACTATCCCCGCATCTGCAAATTTACCGCCCGCAGCTGACCTCCATAACCTCGATCTTCGCCCGGATTACCGGCGTTGCCCTTTTGGGGGCTGCGATCTTGGTTGTGTGGTGGTTCATCGCAGCCGCCATGGGACCGGGATACTACGATTTTGTTAACGGTCTGATGACGTCGTTTATCGGCGATGTGATCATGTTCCTGGCACTGTGGGCATTGTGCTACCACGCGTTGTCTGGACTGCGGCACCTGATCTGGGACATCGGCATTGGCCTTGATGTTGAAACCGCCGAGAAGATGGGCATTGGCGTCATCATCGGTTCAGTCGTTTTGGCGATCATCGTCGCCATCATCGTTTAAGGGGGCAGTCATGCAATATCTGACGGACCGCAAACGCGCCGTAGGCAAAGGGGCTTCTGGTTCTGGCACCGAAAATTTCTGGGGACAGGCTATTTCGGCTGTTGGTCTTCTGATCCTGATGCCGTTGTTTGCACTGACCTTTGGCTGTGCGCTTGGCTTGCCATATGAAGAGGCCGTGGCCTATTACCAACGTCCCTTTCCAGCCATCGTTGCAGCCATGACGCTGGTTACCGCGATGGTTCATTTTCGACACGGCATCCAGGTGGTGATCGAGGACTATTCCCGCGGCGTGACCAAGAAGGTCCTTGTGATCGCCTGCACCGCATTGGCTTACACTATTCTTGCGGTTGGCCTGTATGGCCTTGCCCGCATTGCCTTTTAAGACCGGAGAGCAACCCAAATGGCAGCTTACGAATACGAAACGCACGAATATGACGTGGTCGTGGTCGGTGCCGGTGGCGCTGGTTTGCGTGCTACTCTTGGCATGGCCGAACAGGGTCTGCGCACCGCTTGCGTGACCAAGGTTTTCCCAACACGTTCCCACACCGTGGCCGCACAGGGCGGCATTGCCGCTTCCCTGTCCAACATGGGCCCCGATAACTGGCAGTGGCACATGTATGACACTGTGAAAGGCTCGGATTGGTTGGGCGACACCGACGCGATGGAATACCTCGCGCGTGAAGCGCCCAAAGCCGTCTACGAGTTGGAGCATTATGGCGTCCCCTTCTCGCGTACTGAGGAAGGCAAAATCTACCAGCGCCCCTTCGGCGGCCACACCACCGAATTCGGTGACGGCCCACCCGTGCAGCGGACCTGTGCCGCCGCCGACCGGACCGGCCACGCGATCCTGCACACGCTGTATGGTCAATCGCTGAAGAACAACGCAGAGTTCTATGTTGAGTATTTCGCCATCGACCTGATCATGTCCGATGACGGCGAATGTCAGGGCGTTGTGTGCTGGAAGCTCGACGATGGCACGATGCACGTTTTCAACGCCAAGATGGTCGTTCTGGCCACAGGCGGTTACGGACGCGCCTTCTTCTCGGCCACGTCTGCGCACACCTGCACCGGCGACGGTGGCGGCATGGTGGCGCGCGCAGGTCTGGCCCTGCAAGATATGGAGTTCGTGCAGTTCCACCCGACCGGAATTTATGGCTCGGGTTGTCTGATCACGGAAGGTGCACGCGGCGAAGGCGGCTATCTGGTGAACAGCGAAGGCGAGCGGTTCATGGAGCGTTACGCACCTCAGTACAAAGACCTTGCGCCACGCGATTATGTTTCCCGTTCGATGACCATGGAGATCCGCGAAGGGCGCGGTGTGGGACCCGAGAAAGATCACATCTATTTACACCTCGACCACCTACCCGCCGAGGCGCTGGCCGAACGCCTACCCGGTATTTCGGAAAGTGCGAAGATTTTTGCGGGCGTTGATGTGACCAAAGAGCCGATCCCGGTTCTGCCCACGGTTCACTACAACATGGGCGGCATCCCGACCAACTATTGGGGCGAAGTACTGAACCCGACCAAGGACGACCCGACCGCTGTCGTGCCCGGCCTGATGGCCGTGGGCGAGGCTGGCTGTGCGTCCGTGCATGGAGCGAACCGCCTTGGATCAAACTCCCTGATCGACCTTGTGGTCTTTGGCCGAGCCGCCGCAATCCGGGCAGGCAAGGTTGTGGACGCTGAGGGACCAAATCCGGTTTTGAACCAAGTCTCAGTCGACAAAGCCTTTGACCGTTTCGACGGTTTGCGCAACGCCAACGGCTCGGTTCCGACTGCCGAATTGCGTCTTGAGATGCAGAAAACAATGCAGGCAGATGCCGCCGTCTTCCGCACCGCCAAGACCATGAAAGAAGGCGTCGAGAAGATGACCAAGGTTGCTGCCAAGATGGACGATCTGGCCGTCACCGACCGCTCGCTGGTCTGGAACTCGGATCTGATGGAGACGTTGGAGCTGGCGAACTTGATGCCAAATGCACTGGCCACCATCCACGGTGCCGAAGCGCGTGAAGAAAGCCGCGGGGCACACGCCCACGAGGATTTCCCGAAACGCGACGACAAGAAGTGGCGTGTCCACACCGTCAGCCGCGTGGATGGCAACAAGGTCGATCTGACTTATCGCCCTGTCATCACCGACCCGCTGACCACCGAATCCGAGGGTGGCATCAGCCTCAAGAAAATCGCGCCTAAAGCGCGGACGTTTTAAGGAGGACACGACATGGTACAGTTTAGGCTTCCGAAGAACTCCACCATCCGCACTGGCAAGACCTGGCCCAAGCCTGATGGCGCGACCAATGTCCGCAAGTTCCAGATTTATCGCTGGACGCCGGACGATGGCGAAAACCCCCGGGTCGACACCTATTTCGTCGACATGGACAAATGCGGCCCGATGGTTCTGGACGCGCTGATCAAGATCAAGAACGAGATTGATCCGACCCTGACCTTCCGCCGCTCCTGTCGCGAAGGCATTTGCGGGTCCTGCGCGATGAATATTGACGGGATCAACACGCTGGCCTGTATCTATGGCATGGACGAGATCAAGGGCGATGTGAAAATCTACCCGCTGCCCCACACGCCCGTGGTGCGTGACCTGATCCCGGACCTGACGCATTTTTATGCGCAGCACGCGTCGATCATGCCATGGCTGGAAACCAAGACCAACCGCCCCGCGAAAGAATGGAAACAGTCGATTGAAGACCGCAAGAAGCTTGATGGTCTTTACGAATGCGTTATGTGCGCCAGCTGCTCGACCTCGTGCCCCAGCTATTGGTGGAACGGGGACCGCTACCTCGGCCCAGCCGCGTTGCTCCATGCCTATCGCTGGATCATCGATAGCCGTGACGAAGCGACCGGCGAACGTCTGGACGAGTTGGAAGATCCGTTCAAACTCTACCGCTGCCATACGATCATGAACTGCGCAAAGACCTGCCCAAAAGGTCTGAACCCGGCCAAAGCTATCGCATCCATCAAGAAGATGATGGTCGAACGCACGCTTTGATGGGCGCACTTGCTCATGCGACTATTTTGGCCGCCCTAGCCGGGGCGGCCATTCCTTTTGGCGCTTGGCTGGCGGGCTTTGATCGCATTCTGCCCGGACCTTTGCGCAATAAAGCCAACCATTGGATCATGGCATTTGGTGCCGGTGCCTTGCTGTCCGCCGTTGCCCTAGTTCTGATCCCTGAAGGGGTCGAACGGGTACCGGGCCTTATGGCGCTGCTGCCTGTGGCGTTGGGCGCTTGTGCAGCGTTGTTGGCGGATCTTGCGATGTCACACCGGGGCGGCTCAAAGGCTCAGTTCATCGCGATGCTGATGGATTTCATTCCCGAAGCGATTGCTATGGGCGCTATTCTCACTGCCGATCCCAGGCTTGCGTCGCTGTTGGCCATCCTAATAGCTGCGCAGAACCTGCCCGAGGGGTTCAACGCAGATCGCGAACTCGCAGCGACTTCCACTGCACCGCGCGGCAAACGTCTTTTGCTGTTTGTTACCTTGGTGCCTGCCGGGCCGATTGCGGCGGTTTTGGGCATCACCATATTTGCGGGCTGGCCCGAACTTCTGGGTGTTCTGATGTTGTTCTCGGCAGGAGGCATTCTTTACCTGATGTTCCAAGACATCGCTCCCCAAGTGCCATTGGATTACCAATGGTCTCCACCCATGGGGGCGATATTGGGTTTTGCATTGGGGCTGGGCGGACATATCCTGACTCTATGACAGGCTATTGCGGCACATCTCTGACGACGAAACTCGGCCTGAAAGACGGACAACGCGCAGCTTGGATTGGTCGCCCACCGAAGCATGACCATCTTGCAACCAGCGGCAATTTTCTAGTCGTGGACGAGGTCACCGTCGAAGCGCTGAACGGTCCGTATGACATGATCCATATGTTTGCCGACAGCCGCGTGGCATTTGAAGCCGCGTTGCCGCAGCTGCTCGTAGCGTTAGACAAGGATGGCATGATTTGGATTTCGTGGCCCAAAAAGGCGTCGAAAGTGCCGACGGACATGACCGAGGATGTGATCCGCAATGCCGCGCTGCAAACAACGCTGGTCGATGTGAAGGTCTGTGCCATAGACGACATTTGGTCGGGCCTGAAACTCGTGATCCGCAAAGAGTTTCGTGCCGCACACGGTTGACGATTTATTCCCACGACCGAAGCACCCGCGCAGGACGGGAGGACAGTGGGCGCCAAGCATAGATAAGCCCCGCCAAAACTGTGGCAACGACACCGCCCGATACGATCGCGACCGCGTTAAGGGCATCAAAGGCAAACCGTTCCTCCATGATAAAATGGGTCACCGCCCATCCCGCCAACCCGCCCGCCAGCACAGCAACAGCCCCCGCCGCCGCGCCAAGTACCGCAGACCGGATCGCGAAATTGGCTAGAATCTTTGCGCGTGTAGCCCCCAGTGTTTTGAGGACTGCCGCCTCATAGGTTCGCGCCCTCTCGCCAGCCGCCGCGGCCCCCATCAGCACCACGAACCCGGTCAGCAGTGTCGCCAACGCGCCATAGGTGATTGCGGCAGCCACCTGCCCCATGATCCCCGTCACTTGCGTGATCGCGTCCCGAACAGAGATCAGGGTGATATTTGGATAGGCCCGGCCAAGATCGCGCAGGATAGCCGCTTCGCCCGCCGCTTCAGAATAAATCGTCGCAATATAACTATGCGGCGCCCCTTCCAATGCCGAGGGATTCAATGTCATCACAAATCCCATCCCGGCTTGACTGAAGTCAACTTCGCGCAGGCTGGTAATTTCGCCGGTGAGGTCGCGCCCTAGAATATTGACAGTCAGGCTGTCGCCGATGCCGATCCCCATCTCTTCTGCCTCTTCCGCCGCGAAGCTTATCTGGGGCGTGCCTTGATAGTCTTCAGGCCACCACTCTCCTTCGACAACCGTGGTGCGGGTGGGCGTGGCGGAATAGGTCAGGCCGCGATCGCCGCGCACCACCCAATGACCGCCAGCGACTTCGCGTGCTGGGCGGTCGT
The DNA here is from genome assembly GCF_023016085.1 of Aliiroseovarius sp. F47248L. Lineage (NCBI taxonomy): Bacteria > Pseudomonadati > Pseudomonadota > Alphaproteobacteria > Rhodobacterales > Paracoccaceae > Aliiroseovarius > Aliiroseovarius sp. F47248L. The sequence goes on from NZ_JALKBF010000001.1 coordinate 2,114,516, forward strand.
TGATCTTGGTGATCACCCCACGCAGCATGGGGGCAGTGTCGATCCGACTGACCAAGGGGTCGTCGTCCAGCCGTGCTTTCACGCCGTCTATCTGATCGGGCTGAATGTCCACGACAAAGAAGCTTGGGGCCACGTCCGGAAGATCCCGCGCAATTACGCCCCGCAGATTGTTGTCAATCTGACCGACGGCAGCCAGCACCGACAAGCCAAGACCCAGTGAGAGAACCACCGCGCCTGCTTCACCTCCCGGCCCGCCAACAGCCCCAAGCGCCATCCTGAGCGTGGGCCAGCCACGCATCGCCTTGCGATGCCCAACCCATCGGGCCACCCAGCGCACCGCCAACCCAGTCAGAACCAGTGCAGCAAAGGCACCAGCCAGACCAATAAAGCTCCACATCGCCAGGCGCGGCATTCCCGAAAGGGCGGCGGCAGACCAGATCAACAGTGCCAGAATGGCCAGACACAAACCGATGAACAACAGGCGCGGCAGGCGGGCGCGGCCTAGTGCGGCATCCCGGAACAAGGCAGCGGCCTTCACGTCTTCAGTTCGCGCCAAGGGCCACAGGGTGAACAGAAGTGCAGCCAAAATGCCGTACAAAGCGGCCTCGGCCAGAGGGCGGGCGTAGATCGTGATCTCTGCAGTGATGGGCAACACTGCCGCGATGAAGGGGGCCAGCGCCAAAGGCACGATAGCGCCCAGAAACAGGCCAAGCGTCAGGCCAATCACTGTCAGAACACCAATTTGTAGGAAATATGTTAGAAAAATAGTCGATCTCGTCGCTCCTAAGGCCCGTAAGATCGCAATTGTGCGTGTTTTACCATCCAGATATGCGCGCACCGCCGCCGATATACCAACACCGCCTACCGCCAAACCAGCTAACCCGACCAGTACGAGGAACGCGCCTAACCGATCAACCAATCGTCGCATGCCCGGCGCGCCATTTCGGGCATCCTGCCAGCGCGCGCCGTTCGGTTCTAACGTCGGCATCGTGGCTGAATAGAGCGAGTTCAGGCTTTCCCCCTGAGCCAGACGCATCTTGTAATGACTGTTAAACAACGTGCCCTCGGTCAGCAAACCCGACCCTACCAGTGCGTCCCGCCGCACGATGGTGCGTGGGCCAAGACTGAAGCCACCGCTGGCATTGTCAGGTTCTGTGACGAGTTCGGCCGTCAAAACAAACTCGACATCACCCAACTGCAACGCATCCCCCAACGACAGGCCCAATCGATCGATCAAAAGGTCATCCATCACCGCACCCGGCAGTCCCCCCTGCCCATCCAACGCTGCGGACAAGGCAATCGGAGGGTCCAGTTCGACCGAACCAACTAGGGGATAGGCATCATCGACAGCCTTGATCTGGGTAAGACCCCGCTCGTCCCCCACAACCGCCATGGACCGGAAATCGGCGATCACGCTCATCGCGTCGCTTTCTGCAGCCAGCAGTGACAACTCTGCTTCATCTGCGAACCGATAGGTGAAAGACACCGATGCATCGCCGCCCAAAAGAACCGCCCCTTGCGAGGCCAACCCAGCCCGCAGTCCTTCGCGCACGCTGCCAACCCCGGCAATTGCCGCGACACCCAACACAAGGCAGGCCAAAAAGATGCGAAAACCGCGAGTGCCGCCGCGCATCTCGCGGCGGGCCAGACGCAACGCCATTTTCAGCGTTTGCATCATACGAGCACTCCGTCCTGTATCTGGATGATCCGATCACAGCGTTCGGCAAGCTCTGGCGCGTGGGTGACAAGGATCAGGGTGGCACCATGGCGGTCACGCAGCCCGAACAACAAGTCCATGATTGCCGCCCCGGTCTTGCCGTCCAGATTGCCAGTCGGTTCATCCGCCAACAGGATTTCGGGGCGTGGGGCTGCGGCTCGGGCCAGCGCCACACGCTGCTGTTCCCCTCCCGACATCTGACTTGGATAGTGATCCAGCCGATGCGACAAACCGACTGCGTTCAACTCTTCTGTCGCCCGCTCAAACGCATCCGGCGCGCCGGCCAGTTCCAAGGGGGTCGCCACGTTTTCCAGCGCGGTCATCGTCGGGATCAGGTGGAAAGATTGGAACACCACCCCCATATGATCCCTGCGGAACCGGGCAAGGTCGTCCTCGCCCATCACACTCAGGTTCTGTCCCAGAACGTTTACCCCGCCGCCGCTGGCTTGCTCCAACCCGCCCAGCACCATAAGGAGAGATGATTTGCCCGACCCCGACGGACCTGTCAGCCCCAATGTCTCGCCCGCCGCTACGGACATGTCTATGCCCTTGAGGATCTCGGTCCGCCCGGCATTATGGCCCAACGTAAGGCGGGCGTCGGTCAGGGTGATGATCGGCTCTGGCATAGGAAATCCTGCAAAGGGAATGAAAATATGATGTCAGGTGGATATGGGGTTTTGACCCGGTTTCTCAAGTGCTTGGCGACAATTGCGTTGCTGTCAGGTGCGGCGCGTGCGGAAGAAGTCACAATCCTTGCGCTGGGTGACAGCCTGACAGCCGGATACGGGTTGCCACAGCAGGACGGTTTCGTGCCCCAGCTTGAGACATGGCTGAATGACCACGGGGCAGATGTGACCGTCATAAACGGTGGTGTGTCTGGCGACACGACGGCGGGGGGCGCGTCGCGGCTGGGATGGGTTCTGACGGACAATATCGACGTGGTCATCGTGGCTTTGGGGGCCAACGACATGCTGCGTGGAATTGACCCGCAAGAAACTTATGACAATCTCGATACCATTCTGACGGACCTGTCGGCGCTCAGCTTGCCCAGTCTGCTGATCGGCATGCCCGGACCAGCCAACTTCGGGGCAGAATACAAAGCCCGGTTCGAACAGGTGTTCGAGCGTTTAGCGCAGGACCATGAGATTCCCCTGTATCCAAGTTTTCTGGCCGGTTTGACGGAGGCCGCAGGTTCCACAAACGGTGCGCTGCAATATTTGCAGTCGGACGGACTGCACCCAACCGCGCAAGGTGTATCCTTGATCGTTGACGCTTTGGGACCAGTGGTTCTGGACGTGCTGCCCTAGCTTTCAGTCACCACGCCAGCAACCGCCACAGCTGTGAACCGTTGCACAATGCACGAATCTGGCCACGCACCCTCACTTTCGGACAGGTTTTGACCCCAAAAACCTATCCCTAGTGACACCTATTCGTCATCCGCTCACTGTGCGAATGTTGCGCCCCAAAACCGGTCATGGCCACGATGGCCTCAAATTCCGAAGCGGAGCGCCGCTGTGACAATCCTGTTGGTAACAGAGGACCTAGCCATCCAACGCAGGTTCACATCTGTTTTAAAGCTGGGCAGTGACGCCCCATTGCATGTCTGCGCAACCCTGCAAGAGGCAGAATTGCTGTTGCCCGGAAACTCCGATCTTCGACTGCTGGCGGTGGATTTTGGAACTCCGGGCCTTGGTGGATTGAAAGCAATTACACGGATGATCAAGGCGCGAACCAATGCGCGGGTATTGCTTTTGATGCACACGCCGTCCTTGAGCATCGCACGTCAGGCGTTGCGCCTTGGCGTTACCGGTTGCATCCCGGCCCACCTGTCAAACTCCGATCTGAAGGCCGCTCTGACCCTTTCGAATGGGCGCAATCACTTGATTGTTTTGCCGCACGGAAGCATGACGAAATCCAGCAATGAAGGCCTGCTATCTCGGCGCGAAGAACAGATCTTGGCGCTTTTATGCGACGGTCAGCAGAACAAGGAAATCGCGCATACATTCGGCATTCAGGAAGTGACCGTGAAAATGCACATGCGGTCGGTGATCCGTAAGCTTGGCGCTCGCAACCGAACCCACGCTGCCATGATTGCACGCGATCGCGGGATGGTGTGAACCGTCCTTAATCCTCGGGGGGGGCATTGTCCCAACGGTCACTGAGAATACGATGGCTATCGCCGTCCGGGTCCTCATACTGCTCGCTTTTCAGAGTCCAGAAAAACGCAGCCAACCCAAGACCGCCCAGCAGAAGCGAGACAGGAATCAGATAGACCAGCACATTCATGGATCAGCCTTTCTTCAGCCGCAAAGCGTTCAAGGACACTGTCACGGATGACGTTGACATGGCAAGTGCAGCCGCCAACGGGGTCGCAAACCCGATCAATGCAATCGGGATCGCAATGGCGTTGTAACCGGCCGCAATGGCGAAGTTTTCTTTGATCCGACGCGTTGCAGCTTTGGACATGTCAATCGCGCTGGACAGCGGCTCCATCGACTTACCCAACAGAACGATATCTGACACCACGCGAGCCGCTTCTAACGCTGAGGCTGGCGAGATCGAGACATGCGCGGCAGCGAGCGCTGCGGTATCATTCAACCCGTCGCCCACCATCAGAACTTTCTTGCCTGCCTTGCCCAGGCGCGCGACATATTCGGCTTTGTCTTCGGGCAACGTATCCGCCTTCCATTCTGTGATGCCTACGCGACCAGCTATATCAGCCACAGCGGCGGGCACGTCACCGGAAATCAGCGTGATGCCCATCCCCTTGGCTTTCAGGGCGGTGATCGCCTTGGTCACGCCAGGTCGCAACGCGTCGGCAAACGTGAAGGCCACGTGAGACGCGCCCGAGACGGACAGATAGGTTGCAGTCTGTCCAACCGCGTTGGCACCCAGCCATTCCGCACGACCCAAACGAACGATCTTGCCCTGCCAGATACCTTCAACACCGCGGCCCGGAACTTCGTGCACTCCGGTTATTTCTGCGGGCTGTACTCCTGCCGCCCGCGCAGCCTGAACAAGCGATTGCGACAAGGGGTGGCTCGAGCCTTCCGCCAGCGCCAGCGCGATTTCCAGATCACGGGGTTTGTACTGTGTCAGATCGCCCATTGCAGGTTTACCCTCGGTCAACGTACCGGTTTTGTCGAAAACAACGTGATCAACCTCGGCCAATCGCTCCATAGCGGTGGCGGATTTCAACAACATGCCTTGCTTGAATAAACGCCCGGACGCAGCTGTAGTCACGGCAGGCACCGCAAGGCCCAACGCACAGGGGCAAGTGATGATCAGAGTCGCCACCGCGATATTCATCGCCATCCGCCAATCGCCGGAATACCAGAACCAGAACAAAAACGCAGCAAAAGCCAACAAATGAACCACCGGTGCATAGACCGCAGCGGCCTTGTCGGCGAGCGAAGTGTATCTGTTGCGCGCCGTTTCCGCGATTGCCACAAGATCAGCCATTCGGTGCAAGGAACTGTCGCGCCCTGCTGCCGTCACGCGCACGGTCAAAGGACCGGTCAGGTTCACTTCGCCTGCTGATACGATGGTCTCGGGCGCAGCAGCAACGGGCAGGCTTTCCCCAGTCAAAAGCGAGCGGTCCAATTCGCTTTCCCCGGTGACGACGATTCCGTCCACAGGCACACGAGCGCCCGGCACAACGCGAACGATGTCGCCGGGCGACAGGTCAGACACGGCCACTTGCTCATCCGCTTGGCCTTGGTTCACGCGGGCCGCGCGCGGCACTTCCAGGGCCGCCAGTTCTTCGGCGGCTGATCGCGCGACCGCACGGGTGCGATAATCCAGATAGCGCCCCGCCAACAGGAAAAAGGTTAAAGACAGGGCTGCATCAAAATATGCGTGCTCGCCGGAATGCATCGTTTCGTAAAGCGACATGCCCAGTGCCAGCAGAATCGCCAACGAAATCGGCACATCCATGTTCAGACGTCCTACTCGAAGGGCCGTCCAGGCCGACCGGAAGAAAACTTGACTGGAAAACCCGATGGTCGGAATGGCGATGGCCGCACTGATCCAGTGGAACAGATCGCGGGTGGCATCGGTGGCACCAGACCAGACCGCGACGCTTAACAGCATGACATTCATCATGGCAAAGCCCGCCACGCCCAGTCGCATCAGCAAATCCTTGCCCTGCTTGTCCGTCGCGGTCGACCTAAGCTGGCCGGGGTCAAGCTCATAGGCTTCGAAACCGATCCCGGTCAGGTAGTCTGCCAATGTCTGCGCTTCCATCCCCGGATCGACTTCCACGGTGGCGCGTTTCAACGTCAGGTTCACGCGTGCTGCCCGCACACCCGGTTGCGCGGCAAGCCCGCGTTCGACACCTGCGATACAGGCAGCACAATAGATCTGTGGCAGAGATAGCATGACGCGCTGCGCCTCCATCCCATTGCCGTGATACCCCTTGCCGGCCTGCGCTTCAGCAAGCGGGGCCGCGTCACAGGCAGGACAGGCAGAGATCGGCGTGGCCATGAATGCGTTCCTTGTCCGCTGTCAATCAGGCCTATTTGGCCGAAATAAAGATCGGGATACGACGCTGGAAATTAGTGCCGTCTTCCGCAACCACGTTCAGACGCAGGTTCCAGTTCCCCTCACCAATCGGGCCAACTCGCGCCAGATAGACACCGTTCGAGCCTTGATCGAAAGACGGTTCCTGATCCTCGTTCACATGGGTGGCACGCCCAAAAAGGCCGTAGATGGACTTGACGGTGACAGGTTCGCCCGCCTGGTCTTTGATGTTCAAGATCAGCATCTCGCCATCCACGTCCGCGGCCACATCCCAACCCAACGCATCTTGTGCGGCCTTTTGAACGTCAAATTGCTGGCTGGCGACATAGGAGTTCTTGGTTTCAAGCCCCGGAAACGTGCCGATGGCCGAATAGGCCATGAACAGGTTCACCCCGATGATTACGGCGAAGGCCGAGACCACGATTGCCAGAACATGCTTGCCGGTTAGTTCGAACTGTTTCTTATCTTGCGAACTGGCCATGGCCTAGCGCCCCCTGCCGTTGAATACCGTGTCCACGTGCACACGATCACCCGTGGTGCCATCGACGACCCAAAGGCGCAATTCGGTGCGCGCCGTGCGTGCGGCCTCGGACCCCGGAGGTGCGATGACATAGACCCTTTGTTTTGCCTCGGTGTCGGGCGGCGCAACCAAAACCAGTTCCTCGCTGCCTTCCAGCTCGATCACCATACCACTGCCATCGGGAAGCGAGAAGTAGTAGGGCCATTCTTCGCCATGCCGGTTGCGCACACCGACGTCATATGTGTTGCGGATCGCCCCGTCCGACAAAGTGACATAGGTCGGATTGCGGACCGGGCGCACCGTCACATCCACTTTCGGCCGCACAAACAAGGCGACCGTCAGGCCGACGCCGACGAGTGCCCAAAGCGACACATAAAGGATCGTGCGCGGGCGCAGCAGGTGCTTGATAACCGGAATTTTCTCGTTTCCGGCACGTTCATACGCTTCATCTTTCAGGGCCAGATAATCGATCAGGCCACGTGGCTTGCCCACTTTGTCCATCATCTCGTCGCACGCGTCGATACAAAGACCACAGGTGATACATTCCATTTGCTGCCCATCACGGATGTCGATGCCCATAGGGCAGACGTTCACGCAAGCATTGCAGTCGATGCAGTCGCCCAGATCGTCACGCGCCTTGCCCTTGCCGCGCGGCTCGCCGCGCCAATCGCGATAGGCGATCGTGATCGTGTCCTCATCCATCATCGCCGCCTGAATGCGCGGCCAGGGACAGGCATAGATGCAAATCTGTTCGCGCGCGATGCCTCCGAAAACAAACGTGGTCAGGGTCAACACCAGCACAGTGGAATAGGCCAGCGGATGCGCATTCCCGGTGACAAGATCGACCAGCAGGGTGGGCGCGTCTGCAAAATAGAACACCCACGCCCCACCAGTTGCGACCGCGATTATAATCCAAAGCGTGAACTTGATCAGGCGCTTGCGAATTTTTTCGGCGTTCCAGTTCTGACGGTGCAGACGCAGGCGGGCGTTTCGATCACCCTCGACCCAGCGTTCAACAAGAATAAACAGATCTGTCCAGACGGTCTGCGGGCAAGCATAGCCACACCAGACGCGCCCTGCGGCGGATGTGAAAAGGAACAACCCTAGCCCTGCCATGATCAAAAGACCCGCGATGAAATAAAACTCATGTGGCCAGATTTCGATCCAGAAGAAATAGAACCGACGATTGGCCATATCGACAAGAATGGCCTGATTGGGTAGATTGGGTCCCCGATCCCAGCGGATCCACGGCGCAAGGTAGTAGATGCCAAGTGTGATCCCCATGATCCACCATTTCAGGCTGCGAAACGTGCCCTTCACCCGCTTTGGGAAAATTGGCTCGCGCGGGGCGTACAGCTGTTCGGGGGCGTCAGACATGGACAGATTCCAATCCTGCTTTTCGGGTTGATCTTGGAACTAAGAATTATTCTACATTGCAGCTTTGATGTGGATCAAAGATTTTGGCGGAGCCGTCCAATGGATATGTGTTTAGTCATTGACTATTATCAAGTTTCCATAATGTCACAGCGCCATCCCGTCGCAGCCGGTCAATTGGCCGCACCCCTAAATCCCACAGATATTGCTCGTTGGCTTTGAAACGATCCCCAAGCATCAAAAAACCCGGCCGCTCTGAAGCAACCGGGGTTTTCTGTTAGGTGGCACCGACCCCGGAGAAACGCGCGAACAGGATCAGGGGTCGGTGCCGTTGACCGGGGAGTGAGGCCCCGGAACTTGCGGTTGACCGGTGGCTTATTCGCCGCCGCCCAACTGGTGAACATACGCGGATACCGCGTTGATCTGACTTTGACTCAGCTTGCCGCTCCAGGCCGGCATAACGCCGAACGGGCCAGTGGCCACGATCTCGGTGATGGCTTCTTCGCTGTCGCCATACAGCCAGATGGCATCGGTCAGGTTCGGTGCACCCTGGCTACGATCACCCGTGCCGTCTTCCATGTGACAAGAGGTACAATTGTCGGCAAACACGGTTTCTCCGTCAGCCGCCAGTGTCATATCAGCATCGGGCTTGGTGACCGGCGAAAGTGACATCACATAATTCACAACCTGTTCGATTTCTTCATCGCTCAGATAGTCATCACCAAAAGCAGGCATCTCGGAATATCGGGTGTCTTCATCATCTTCCGACCGAATACCGTGCAGAAGGGTCAACTGGATATCCTCTATGGTGCCACCCCAGAGCCAGTCGTTGTCCAAGAGGTTGGGATAGCCGACGTTGCCCGCAGCGCCCGATCCGTGACATTGCGAACAGAAGGTCGCGAACGTCGCACGACCGGACTGAATCGCATAGTTATGAAGATCGCCGCCCTTTTCCAGCGCGGTCAGGTCAGCGGATGCCAACTGGGCCTCCAGTTCACCGTTCATGGCAGTGAAACGGTCAATCTCGGCGGCCACTTCAGCGCGGGTCGAATATCCCAGATACCCAGCGGTGGCCCCTTTGATCAGCGGCCAAGCGGGATAGGCGATCGAATACCACACGCCCCAGATAATGGTCAGGTAGAAGACCCAGACCCACCAACGTGGCAGCGGATTATTGAACTCCTGAATACCGTCCCATTCGTGCCCGGTCGTCTCGACCTCTTTCTTTTCAACAGGTTTTTTACTCATTGCCGCAACTCCCTTTGAGCTGAGCTCCCGGATGTGTCCCGGTCACCGGCAGGTTTGTCTTCGTGGCGGAAGGGGATATTGGCCGTATCGTCATGAACCTTGCGGCTGCCGGGGCGAAACGCCCAGACAACAACGCCAAGGAAGAAAACGAACATGGCCAAAAGCACCCAGCTGTCAGCGATTTCTCGGAGCAGTGAATAGGTGTCCATCATCCCAGCTCCTTACCGGCTTGCGTCAGGTGTGAAAGTCGAGAAATCGACCAACGTGCCCAACATCTGCATGTAGGCGATCAAGGCGTCCATTTCCGAAACACCGGGCGCGCCATCGAAGTTGCGCACTTGCGCCTTCGGATAGCGTGCCAGAAGACCATCGTAGTCGCTATCCGGATCGGCCTGAGCCAACCAGTCGGCTTCAGCGTTTTCCATCTGCTCGTCGGTGTAAGGCACACCCACGATCTGATTGGCCTTCATCAGGTCTTCGATATATTTCGGCTCGATCAGGCGATCCGCCAGGAACGCATATTTCGGCATCACCGATTCCGGCACGACCGACTGCGGATCTTTCAGGTGATCCACATGCCATTCGTCTGAATACCGGCCACCGACGCGGGCAAGGTCAGGCCCTGTCCGTTTCGATCCCCACTGGAACGGGTGGTCATACTGACTTTCTGCCGCCAGCGAATAATGGCCGTAACGCTCAACCTCGTCGCGCATCGGGCGGATCATCTGGCTGTGACAGACATAGCAGCCTTCGCGCACATAGATGTTCCGGCCCTCAAGCTCCAGCGGGGAATAGGGGCGCATGCCTTCCACATCCTCGATCGTATTTTCGAGATAGAAGAGCGGTGCGATCTCTACGATACCACCCACGGTGACAACCAGAAGGCTACCGACCAGAAGAAGCGTTGCGTTCTTTTCCAGAACAACGTGTTTGTCGAGAATTCCCATTGGTCCTTCCCTCCTTATTCTGCCGGAGCCGTTTGGGCGTCATGGGCAGATTCTGCTGCCGGCGAACGCTTTACGGTCATCCAAAGGTTGTAGCACATGATCAGGGCACCCGTGAGGAACAGAACCCCACCCATGCCGCGCACCACATACATCGGGAATTTGGCGGCAACGGTGTCGGCGAACGAGTTCACCAAGAAGCCTTGTGCGTCAACTTCACGCCACATCAGGCCTTCCATGATACCGGTCACCCACATCGACGCGGCGTAAAGAACGATGCCGATGGTAGCGAGCCAGAAGTGCCAGCTGACCAGTTTCAGGCTGTAAAGACCGGCGCGGTTCCACAGTTTGGGGACCAGGAAGTACAGCATCCCGAAGGTGATCATCCCGTTCCAGCCCAGCGCACCCGAGTGCACGTGACCAATGGTCCAGTCCGTGTAATGCGACAGCGAGTTCACGGCGCGGATCGACATCATCGGACCCTCAAAAGTCGACATGCCATAGAAGCCGATGGACACAACCATCATCCGAATGACCGGATCGGTACGAAGTTTGTCCCATGCACCCGACAAGGTCATCAGTCCGTTAATCATGCCGCCCCAGCTGGGCATCCACAGGATGACCGAGAACACCATGCCCAACGTGCCTGCCCAGTCTGGCAGAGCGGTATAATGCAGGTGGTGCGGACCAGCCCAGATATACAAGAATATCAGCGCCCAGAAGTGGATGATCGACAGCTTATAGCTGAACACGGGACGTTCTGCTTGTTTTGGCACGAAGTAGTACATCATACCAAGGAAACCAGCGGTCAGAAAGAAGCCCACGGCGTTGTGACCATACCACCACTGCGTCATCGCATCCTGCACACCAGCGAATAGCTGAACCGATTTCGACCCAAAGATCGACACCGGCATGGCCAGATTGTTCACCACATGTAGCATTGCAATGGTGATGATGAAGGACAGATAGAACCAGTTGGCCACATAGATATGTGGCTCTTTCCGCTTCATCAGCGTGCCCATGAAGACCAGCAGGTAAGCCACCCAGACGATGGTCAGCCATAGGTCAGTGTACCACTCGGGTTCTGCATACTCTTTCGACTGCGTTGCACCCAGCAAATAGCCAGTAGCCGCCAGAAGGATCACGATCTGGTATCCCCAGAACACGAACCATGCCAGATTTCCACCCCAAAGGCGGGCGCCCGACGTGCGCTGGACGACATAGAAGGAAGATGTGATTAGGGCGGTACCACCGAACGCGAAGATCACCGCAGACGTGTGCAGTGGGCGCAGACGGCCGAAGTTCAGATACCCTTCTGCCCAACCGAAATTCAGACTTGGGAACGCAAGCTGGAACGCGATGAACGTCCCAACCAGAAAGCCAACCGCGCCCCAAAAGGCGGTCAAGGCGACGCCTACGCGCACGGGGCCATCCATATAACCGGTTTCTATGACCTTCTCTTCACCCACACGACGGAGTGAAAAGACAAACAGGCCAGCCGCGATCAGCACTACCAGAATTGCGTGAATCTGATAGGCGATGTCGCGGGCATAACTTGCAGCAATCGCGGCCATCACTGCGATGAGGCCGTAGATCGCCAATTTGAGGTAATCCCACATTTTGCGTCCCTTCGTCTTATGTCATACACCCCCCTCCCACGACCGGATGAGGGCACTATTCGACTTGTGTGGGTTTGGACCTATCCCTTCAAGCCTGCTTTGATCCATATCAAAAACTGTCGCAGGTGTCCGAATATCCCTGATTGACCCATGTCAATGCGTCGCACGCGCGACGAAGGCACCCTGTTAGTCAGGCCAAATCGGAGGGCAAACTGATGAACTACCGCACCGTTACCACAATCGTCACCGACACCACACATAGCAAAGGATCACTTGCGGCCGCAAAGGCGGTTGCCAATCAGTATGATGCCCATCTTGAAATCCTCTGCCTTGGAGTCGACCGAACACAGCAGGGTTTCTACTACGCCGGGGCCTCGGCAATGGTCGTTCAGGACAACTTGGCGCAAGCGCGCGAAGTCGCCATTGAGCTTGAGGCCTTTGCCCGACAGTCGGTGACCGCCCACGCCTTGCCTTGGTCAAGTGAAGCACTGACCGCGCAAATGGTTGCGTTGAATGGAGCCATCGCGCATCGAACACGATTTTCCGATCTTGTCGTCTTGCCGCGCCCGTATGGCGAGGGTCGTGGCCACGACGCTGAAGCGATCGTCGAGGCAGCATTGTTTGACGGCAATGTGCCTGTACTGGTGATGCCCGACGGCGCGGAATTTCCGCAAACTGTCGGCAATGTCGTTGTGGCCTGGAACGAAAGCCCCGAGGCCTTGCGGGCGGTGCGTCAGGCATTGCCGTTCCTGCGCCAGGCGGATTCGGTTTCGATTGCTATTATCGACCCACCACAGCATGGACCAGAGCGGTCCGATCCCGGCGGGGCGCTCAGCCAGTTGCTAGCGCGTCATGGCGTGCGGGCCGAGGTCTGCGTGTTGGCCAAAACCATGCCACGCATCTCGGACATCCTGAACAGACATGCGCGCGACAAAGATGCGGATCTAATCGTTATGGGAGCCTATGGACATTCACGGTTCCGCGAATCGATCCTTGGCGGCGCGACACGTCACATGCTGGAAGTGGCTGAATTGCCCATCTTGCTTGCCCACTGACAAGGGCGAAAAAACAAGGTGTGCCGGTGTCGGCACCCTTGATGTTTACAAGGAGTTCTTCGTGAAGCGCTTCAGGTGATCGGAGCACCATCTATATCGTCACCCGTCTCGGCGATCAGTGCCTCAAGATCAGGGATGTTGACGCGGCGCTTGCCCTGAAGTTCAATCACCCCGGATTTTTTCAGCGCAGAAACCTGACGGCTGACGGTCTCCAGCGTCAAGCCAAGATAGTCCGCCATCGATTCGCGCGTCAGTGGCAATTCAAAACTCATCCCGTCGCGCGGCAGCTTCATATGCAGCGAAGCATCCCTTCGCGCCAGAATAGTCAATAGGCTGGCGATCTTCTCGCGTGCGTTTTTGCGCCCCAGAACCAGCATCCATTCGCGTGCGCTGTCCAGTTCGTCCAACGTCATCTGCAACAATCGCTTACCGATAGCCGGAGTTTTTTCCATCATGTCTTCGAACGGTTTCTTGCGGAAACAGCACAACGTCAGATCCGTGATAGCCACGACATCAAAAGGAGCCGCATCCCGACCCGGCCGCCCTATAAAATCAGACGGAAGCAACAGGCCGACCATCTGCGTTCGCCCATCCTCCATAGTTTGGCTGAGTGTCGCAATGCCGCTGACCACACTGGATACAAATTCCATCGGGTCACCGGACCAGATCACCGGCTGACCGGCTTCAAAGGTGCGGTAGTACTTGATCGCATCAAGTTGTTCCAACTCATCAGGCTCGCACCGTGCGCACACGGCTCGGTGGCGAATTGGGCAGCTGCCACAATCACGGGTGTTAAAGCGGAGTTCATTCATTATTTTTTTAACAAGAGATGTTTCTTGTTTGATCCTGATCAAAGTTGAGCGCGCGTTTGTCAGCCAAACCTATGCGAATGCAGACCAATTCGCAACTCAAACGCCTCGGTCTTTTTGACGCGCGCGTGCCCCGCTACACCAGCTATCCGACCGCCCCGCATTTCAAGGCTGGAACCGGTGCTAAAACCCTGTCTGACTGGATCAGCGCCATCCCTGCGCATGACGCAGTATCGCTATACGTGCATATTCCGTTCTGCCGCCGACTGTGTTGGTTCTGCGCCTGCCGCACCCAAGGCACAACCACCGCCGAACCTGTCGCGGCATATGTGAACAGCCTGAAACAAGAGCTTGCAACGATCAAAGATCTGCTCGCCGACGGGATCAAACTGGAGCATCTTCATTGGGGCGGCGGCACGCCCACCCTGTTGCAGCCCGAAATGATCACGGATCTGACCGAAGCGATTCTGGCGACATCGCCGCTTGCGCCGGATGCTCAGTTCTCGGTTGAGATCGACCCGTCGGAAATCGACGATGCGCGACTGGATGCGCTGGCGGAAGCCGGGATGAACCGCGCGTCCATAGGCGTGCAGGATTTCGATCCGATGATTCAGGAAGTCATTGGTCGCCCGCAAAGCTATGAAATCACCAAACAGGCGGTGGACGGTCTGCGTGCACGGGGGATCAACAGCCTGAACATGGATATCCTTTATGGTCTGCCGCACCAGAACACGGCGCGGATCACCGACTCGGTGGAAAAACTGATCAGCCTTGGTCCTGACCGCGTGGCGCTATTTGGCTATGCCCATGTTCCATGGGTCGCGCGTCGTCAAACCCTGATCCCAACCGAAGCGCTGCCCTCTGCCGAAGAACGGCTTGAGCTTTACAACACCGCCCGCGATCTGTTTATCGCGGCCGGGTATGACGAGATTGGTATCGACCATTTCGCCCTGCCCTCGGACGGTCTGGCAAAGGCTCACAAGGCCGGAACCATGAAACGGAACTTCCAAGGCTATACTGAAGACGTGTCAAAAGTGATGATCGGTGTGGGTGCCAGCTCAATCGCGCGTTATCCGCAAGGCTATGCACAGAACGAGCCGGCAACGTCGAAATATCAAGCCGCCGTGCGGGATGGACGCTTGGCTGGTGCAAAGGGCCACATCTTTACCGAAGATGATCTTGCCCGCGGTCGCGTCATCGAAGAACTGCTGTGCTATTTCCGTGTCGATTTTGCCAAACTGGCAGAGGAGTTTGCGCGCCCGTTCGAAGACTTCCTTTCGATGGCCGAAGGGCTTGAACAAGCGATGCCGGGCACGACAGATCTTGACGGCACGGTGCTGACCATTCGGTCCGAGGCACGCCCCGTCGCTCGCATGATCGCGCGGCACTTCGATGACTACGAAATGAATGAAAGCGGGCATAGCCAAGCGGTTTGATCCCGCCTGCGCTAGCGGTCCTTGCGCAGCATGCGATTGCGGTATCCCGCCTCGGTGGCGATGTCGTCCAGAACTTGTGCCAACGTCAGATCGTGATCAAACTTGCCATTTTGCAAGAATTCCGTGACCTGCGCGATCACCAATGGGTTCACCATCATGAATGTGTGGGTTACGGGTAGAACGATATGGTCGTTCATGCCGCTGATGCGCGTGTTCTCCACGGATACTTTGCCGTCGTCCTCGCCCTCGATCACTGCCGAGTAGATCGGGTTGAGAGACCGGTTGCCGGCAATCACACCCAGCTCGAAAGCTGCATAGCCTGTACGGTTTGGCACCGAATCCTCGCCGGTTCCGAGTTGCAGACCGGCCGGTCCGTTCAACCATTCAAACGGTTCAAGGTCTCCGAACGCATCGACCAGTTGCGACCCTTGATTGGGCGGAGCCATCATCACGACGCGCCCCATATCGGCGGGTCGATTGTCCTGCAACCAGACGCGCACAAGGATGCCACCCATCGAGTGGGTCACAAAATGTATTTTCTGATCACCGCAAGCCTTTAACGCGGGTGGTATCGCGGCTTCGACCAACTCGCCGATCTTGGCCGTCGTCGAAGGATAGCCAAGGTTGACGACATCATAGCCAGAGGCGCGCAGACTTTCTTCCATAACCCACAAGGATGACGGCGACCGCGCAAGCCCGTGCAGAAGCACCACACAGTCCGCACGGACGGGCGCTGCAAGAGCAGTGACAAAACCAAGGGCAAGGGTCAGCATTCTGAACATGTCGAATAGATACGCATCCCGCCCACCGGTTGCGAGAGGCGGCTTGTCACAGGGCAATGGATAAGCAAATCTTGGCGCATGTCGATTTCTTTCAAAACGCCCCGATTGGCCGTGCGTGGTCTGATACTGCATAACAACCACCTGTTGATGGTGAACGCCTACCCCGATGGCCAGTCAGATCTGTTATGCCTGCCCGGTGGCGGGGTCGAATCCGGGGCAAGTCTGCCGGATAATCTGAGACGTGAAGTGCACGAAGAAACCGGCCTGACCATTTCGGTAGGCGCCACTGCTCTGGTGAACGAGTTTCATGACCCGGACACTGGTTTTCACCAGGTAGAGATTGTCTTTCGGTGTCAGCTGCAAAGCGGGCGGCTTGATTCCGCGTGGCTCGACCCGGAAGCCATCGTGACCGATCGGCGCTGGGTCAGTCGGGATCAGATCACCGGGTTGCATTTTCGCCCACTGTCCCTGCCATATCTGGCATGGGGCAATGTTCAGACGGTACCCTCCTACGACGCACTTGAGGCGATCGTCAGATAGTCAAGAACAGCCATGTACTTAGCGCACAACCCTGTTGGCAGCTATGTCCTGACGCTGGGATTCTGACAGCCCGGACCACACCATCTCGTAAAGCTCTGTGCCTGAAGGAACATCATGTCCCACATAAGTGAATGGTCGCGCACTGCCCATGCCAAGCATCGTTCCATCCGTACCAACGGGATACTGATCGAAAACGATCCAGTCACGGGACGTGGTCTCAATCCTGTTGCCTTGAAAATCCGACGCAATCAGTTCAAACCCGGTGGGCATGTAGTTTTCGTCATATCCCGTTGCAACAAGCGTTGCGGCCACGGTTCCATCGCGGACAATCTGCGCGAACGAACCTACCGCGCCACCCAATCGCGTCGCTGTTTCTTGCACAGGGTTTGCAACGAATTGATTGTCTCCGACATAAACGAGCATTGTGCTTCCCACCTTTGCCGGAAGAAGATAGATTGATGGGCCAGTCGCATCGAACCGAACGGTGCCTTCAATCCCGGATTGAGTATAACGTTCCAGCACGACAACAGAGATTTCGTAGTTTTCGGTTTCAGCTCGCGCGACCACGAAACTGCCATCGGCTGCCCATGCTGCTACGTCGAAGTTTCCCAGTTGGTTCGGCCAAAACCCGCTGACCAGTTCACGGTTCGACAGATCCCAAACCAAAAGACGTCCTCCGGCGACTGCAGCCAAGTGCGTTCCATCGGGTGAAAATCCGACAATCCACCCTGGTTGACCGCCACCATCCAACGGGAGATGAGCTTTGCCATCTTTGGTGTCGAACAAAAGCGCCTGACCTTCGTCCATCGCCCAAATTGCCACCAGGTTGCCATCGGGCGAAAACGCAGGTGGTAGTCCCGGCCCGTAAACCATGCTCATCGGCACGTCCCATGTCACCAGTTCGGCAATCAGTTCGTTGTTGCGGGGATCAAACAGAGCATAGGGGGCCGCATGTTGTGTCCCGTCCTGTGGGCCATTGGCAGGGCCCGCGACAGCTCGATCGCCCTTCGAATTGACGGCGTAATGCTGGAACCCAGATCGGTCAGCCCGCGTGATACGCGCAGCGACGGCGCGCAACAAAGCGCCATAGGCCTCTGGGAAATTCTCTAGATCGGCAGCGGTTGGTTTGTCGGGAAATGCGCGCAAAGCCAACGCTATGGCTCGGTCGCGGTTGCCTGCCATGGTTGCTTCAATGGACAGTTGCGCCAGCTCCAAGCTCTTCTCATGTTGCGCCCAGCCTTGGCCCGACAGCGCCAAAACAAAGCAAAAGGTCGTGACGATACCCCGTGTTGCAGAATTGAACATGCATGCCTCCATGACAAACCATTGACCTGCAAACATAGCACAGGCGGGTTCAACGTTCACCCGAACGCTCGTAAAGCCCCGCTTACCAGCGAGGCCTTCTTATTCGGGCGGTAGTCATTTTGTTGCGGTTACATCTTGCTAGCGCACTTCGGTGTAGAAGCCTGGCGCAAACCAACGAATGATCAAAGCCCCGGCCCCTGTGACTGCAACTGCCAATGTAGCGATCCAGCCGACGAACGGGATCATGGCCAAAATCGTGATTGCCACAGCACCCACAAGCGCCGCAATTGCGCGTTCACTCAGAGTTTCCGGAAGCGGACGGTTGGTTGCGCCCAAGATCCCGACGCCAAGGATATAGGTGCCGATCACATATCCTGCGAAGCCAAGAAGCACCGCTAGCACGACCGAAACCGGGATTAACAAGATTCCGAAGCCCGTCATGGCAAACAGGAACAACGATCCGGCCAACGCCGAAATTGCCAGAAAACCCATCCAAAGCGCACGGGCGGGTGTTTCCAGCGTCCTCAGTCGCAACGCCAACAGGAAGGTCGGCGCAAGGGCTGCAATCAACGCAACCATGGCCGTCAACACCAGAATCGCAGTAATCTTGCCGCCGAGCCACGCGCCCCAACCAGAGCCCGAGCGATCAAGCGTGGCACCCCCTTCAGCGTTGGCGCTGGAATCGAAGTCGTCCACGCTATGCCGCTTGATCCGGTCTTCGGGAACGACGCTTTCAGGAATTTCAATGCCGTTTGGGTCATCAGCATACAGATACAGCGTACCATCAATTCGGGCCGCATCACCAAAGCTGATGTTGTCAACTGAAAGACTGGCGTCACCGGCAATCACCCCGGTTAAAAGGATGTTTTCCGCAGCCACCAAGGCGCTATCACCAACGGCACCGTTAATTTCAATCCGCTGGGCCGCAGCACGAAGGTCGCCACCCACGTCATCATTAACCAATACCGTGTCGCCCATCAGATGCGCATCACCACCAACGCCCCCCGAGACATTGACGTTCATCCCCGCGGCATAAAGGCTGTTGCCCACGGGGCCAGAGATTGACACCGAACGGCCACCGGCATGGGCGCTGCCCTCAATCGGCGCGGATACAACCACCGTGTTGCCCGCAATGAACACATCATCCACCGCTTCGCCTGTCAGAGTTACGTTATCCCCGGCCATATAGGCGTCATTGCCGAAGCGATAAACCTCTTGCGCGGTGGCTGGCGCCGCCAGAAGGGTGACGAAAAGAAGGATGAATGATCGAAGCATGGCAGTCCCCGCCAAATGGTTATGTTACACCCATTAACATATAGAGTGCTTCAACCTTTTGTAAGGGGTCAGCGTGAAATTTCCATCCCAAAGAAAAAAGGGCGCCCGAAACGAGCGCCCTATTATCAATCTGGTCTGGCTCTCGGCAGATTGGCCTCACGGCCAATCGCCTGTCGCATCTGAATTTCCTTAAGGAAATTCAGATTACATCATGCCGCCCATGCCGCCCATGTCGGGCATGCCGCCGCCGCCTTGGCCTTCTTTTTGCGGCTTATCGGCCACCATGGCTTCAGTGGTGATCAACAGACCTGCTACAGAACCAGCGTCTTCCAACGCGGTGCGGGTCACTTTGGCCGGGTCAATGACGCCAAACTTGAACATGTCACCATATTCTTCGGTCTGAGCATTGAAGCCAAAGGTCACATCGTCGCTTTCGCGCACTTTGCCAGCAACCACGGCACCGTCAACACCAGCGTTCTCGGCGATCTGACGCAGCGGAGCTTCCAATGCGCGCAAAACGATGCTGATGCCGGCGTCTTGATCGGCGTTCTCGCCTTTCAGGCCTTTCAGTGTCTTGCCAGCCTGAACCAGAGCAACACCACCACCAACGATTACGCCTTCTTGCACGGCCGCACGGGTCGCGTTCAGGGCATCGTCAACGCGGTCTTTGCGCTCTTTAACTTCAACTTCAGTCATGCCACCGACGCGGATCACAGCAACACCGCCTGCCAACTTGGCAACACGCTCTTGCAGCTTCTCACGGTCGTAGTCCGACGTGGTTTCTTCAGCTTGGGTGCGGATCTGAGCGACGCGCGCTGCGATCTCGGCCTTCTCGCCAGCACCGTCAACGATGGTGGTCTCGTCCTTGGTGATCTGGATTTTCTTGGCCGAACCCAGCATGTCCATGGTCACGCTTTCAAGCTTCATGCCCAGATCTTCCGAGATCACTTGACCACCGGTCAGGATCGCGATGTCTTGCAGCATCGCTTTGCGGCGATCACCAAAGCCCGGTGCCTTAACGGCAGCGATTTTCAGGCCGCCACGCAGCTTGTTGACCACCAGAGTTGCAAGCGCTTCGCCTTCAACATCTTCTGCGATGATCAGCAGCGGCTTTTGCGACTGGATCACCGATTCCAACAACGGCACCATCGGCTGAAGCGACGACAGTTTCTTTTCGTGCAGCAGAACAAGGCAATCGTCCAGCTCGGCGATCATCTTGTCGGGGTTGGTCACGAAATAGGGCGACAGGTAGCCACGATCAAACTGCATACCTTCAACAACGGTCGTTTCGGTTTCGAGGCCTTTGTTTTCCTCAACCGTGATCACACCTTCGTTGCCGACTTTCTGCATCGCGTCTGCGATCTGACGGCCGATTTCTGACTCGCCGTTGGCCGAAATGGTGCCAACCTGCGCAACTTCGTCAGAATCTTTCACTTCGCGGGCCATCTCTCTCAGGCTTGCGACCACTTTTGCAACAGCGGCATCGATACCACGTTTCAGGTCCATCGGGTTCAGGCCAGCAGCAACCTGTTTCAGACCTTCGCGAACAATCGCCTGTGTCAGAACGGTGGCTGTGGTGGTGCCGTCGCCGGCTTCATCATTGGTGCGGCTGGCGACTTCTTTCACCATTTGCGCACCCATATTTTCGAACTTGTCTTCCAGTTCGATTTCTTTTGCGACCGTCACACCGTCTTTGGTGATGCGGGGGGCGCCGAACGACTTGTCCAGAACCACGTTGCGGCCTTTCGGGCCGAGCGTGACTTTGACAGCGTCAGCGAGGATATTGACGCCGCGCAACATTGCATTGCGGGCATCGGTGTCGAACTTTACGTCCTTAGCAGCCATTTAGCTTACTCCTGGAAATACGTGTAAATCGGTCAGACGATCAGGCAATGATGCCCATGATGTCGGATTCTTTCATGATCAGCAGCTCTTCACCGTCGATGGTGACTTCGGTGCCGGACCATTTGCCGAAAAGGATTTTGTCGCCTTCTTTGACGTCCATGGCGATACGATCACCGTCGTCGTCTTTAGCGCCAGCACCAACAGAAACAACCAGACCTTCAGCCGGTTTTTCTTTGGCGCTTTCCGGAATGATCAGGCCGCCTGCTGTTTTCTCGTCGCTTTCGACGCGGCGGACCAACACACGGTCATGCAGTGGTGTAAATGCCATTTGCTGAGACTCCCTAAGCTCAGTTTCAGTTCTCTTAGCACTCACCGGATGCGAGTGCTAACGGCGCAGAGTTAGGGAGTCATCTTCAGGCTGTCAAGCGATCGGATCAGAAATTTTGCCCCCATCGCGCGGACCGTCAACAAGGGCAACCGATTGATCCGCTTCAATTGGCCTGGTCCTCTAGCAAATGCTCATACCGGGCGTCTGTCAGCGTCTTCATAAACGCGACCAACGCATCAATACGCTTGTCATCCAGCGCGGGACCATGGATCAGCTCTGTCACTGCCAAGTTCTGAGGGATTTCCGGCATCGCCCAAGGTTTGTTCGTTTCTGGGTTGATCTGTCGATCTTTGTCCAGCGTGTTGTATTTGTTGTAAAACAGGACGACGGTCCGCAAGTCCTTGAAAACGCCGTTATGCATGTACGGGCCGGTTACAGCGACATTGCGCAAAGTTGGCACTTTATAACGACCACCCGCATCGGCGCTGTCGATGGCGGGATTGGCCAACAGGCCAAGATCCGGCCCTTCAGCTCCATTTGCGGCCCGTACCGCAACATTCACGGGTGTGCCAATATTGTGGTATTCGTAGTTGGTGAAAGTTTCATCCTCTGCAATAGACGATGTTCGCAGCTGATGGCACAGATTGCAGTTGGTGAATTGCTCGGAAAAGAACAACACGCGGCCCAGTTCTTCTTGGTCCGACAGCTTGACCTCACCACGCAGAAAACGGTCATACTTGCTATCGAATGGAGAGAACAGGTCGGTGCTTTCAAACGCCGCGATGGCCTGAGTCATTGCGACATAAGCAGCAGCGTCATCATCCCAAATCGCATCGCCGAAAAGCGTCTTGAATGCAGCCACGTAGTCCGCATTTTCAGACAGTCGCGCGACTACCGACGCCTCGTCGGGCATTCCCATCTCGATTGGGTTCAGGGGCGGCCCACCTGCCTGACCTGCCAATCCCGCAGCGCGCCCGTCCCAAAACATACCCCCGCGCCATGCCTTCTTTTCCAACTGTTCGAACTCGGGCGTAAACTTCGCATAAGCCGCAGTCGGGGCCGTGCGGTCGCCAAGGCTTTCGCCGTCATCACCCAAAGACACTGCCCGGCCTGCTTCCGTTTCTCGCGGATCGACAAATCCGGACTCCGGATCATGGCAGGTTGCGCAAGATTGCGTTCGGTTTTTTGATAGGTTTACGTCGAAAAACAACGCCTCTCCCAACTCCTCAAGACTGTCGAACGCTGCAACCGGCGATGCCAGCCCGATCATAAGAACCAAGGTGGGTATCACGCGCATGGCAAAGCTCCTGATCATTCCGACACGCTCATAATCCAGAATCGAAGGGAAGGAAATTGATCCTGATCAAAAAAGTCAGATTAATCTTTAAAAGCCGCAAGACCTTCTGCAGTCAACCCATACACGCCACGTTCCACCCGCTTGAACCAGCCATAATGATTGATCGCCATCATACGCGTGGCATTTGCGACCCCCGTTGCCTTTGCAAGTGCCGCGCCTTTCATCGGACCCTCTTTCACCAAGCAAGCCGCCAGCTTCTCGGCATCTTGCCGATAGGCTGTCACCAGCTTCCCATTTGTACCGCCTGTGTTTGGATCGCCTTCACGTCGCGCAAACTCGGACAAAAGACGGGCAGACTTCACCTTGGATTTGCGTGGCTGGAATGGGGTGGGGTCGGCATGGACCTGCACCAGTCCGTCTTTCAATCGCACCGACAAAACACCTAGCCCAAGCCGCCGGCACAATCCCAGATTACCTTTGAACGCCCGCCATCCTGGCCTGCCTGTCCAGCGTGGAACGGCGACATAGACCAGATCGGTGACCGCCTGCCGCGCAACGGCCTGCTGCAGCAATGTCAGTGAAAAGCCGGCTTTGAGTTCAACAATCACTGGCTCGTCGCCACCCCGCATCGCCACAACATCCGCTGGGCCAACTTCGGATTTCACCTCATACCCCAGACCTTCAAGCCAGGATTTCACGGGGGCATAAAGCTCAGTCTCGGCGGGTTTTGACATGGCGTCTTTCTAACGTCAGCGATGCGCAAGCGCCAAGGGATTTACGAAATCCCATTCCCCGACTATCATTACGATAGCAAGAGGAGTGCCCTGCCAGTGATCAAGTAAGCCAATCACTTCAGATACCCCATCGCGGGTCGGTTTACATTCACACGACAGGATACCTCATGCGTAAAATCATTTATGATGTTGCCGTCAGCCTTGACGGTTTTATTGCAGCCCCCGGCGGAGATGCTTCGGCCTTCCCCGGCGAAGGCGATCACATTGCCCCCTACTTTGACAGGCTGGCCGGTTATGGCACCGTGATCATGGGGCGACACACCTATGAATACGGATATGGCTTCGGACTTGAACCCGGTGCACGTGCATATCCTCATATGGATCACCACATCTTTTCAACGTCAATCAATCTGCCCGACA
Source organism: Aliiroseovarius sp. F47248L (assembly GCF_023016085.1). NCBI lineage: Bacteria > Pseudomonadati > Pseudomonadota > Alphaproteobacteria > Rhodobacterales > Paracoccaceae > Aliiroseovarius > Aliiroseovarius sp. F47248L. The sequence continues at coordinate 2,138,285 of NZ_JALKBF010000001.1, forward strand.
ACGCTGACATAACGATCGTGCGGTCTGACTGGCTGTCTTATCTATCCAAACTGCGCAGTGCGACGGGTATGCCGATCTATCTGTGCGGCGGTGGGCAGTTTGCTGGCTGGGTGCTTCAACAGGGATTGATCGACGAACTGATTATTAAGGCGGCGCCGATCACATTGGGCGCGGGCATACCGCTGTTCTCTGACGCGCTTTTAACAACACATTGGCAGACCAAAGCGGTGACACCATATTCCAACGGCGTCACTTTGCTGGAACTCACACGTTAGCCAAGTCGCGCCCACCATCATGCTGCAACGCAGCGCGTGACAAAGGCGGGCGCGCGCCCTATAAGGTTGGCAAATTTCAAAAACCTATCAAAACGGACATACCAAAATGACAACCCTCGTTTTTGGCCACAAATCACCTGACACTGACTCGACCGGCTCGCCCCTGATCTGGTCCTGGTATCTGAACGACGTGAAAGGCGTGGACGCCAAGCCCGTGTTGCTGGGCCAGCCCAACACCGAAGCCGCCTTCATGCTGAAGCGTTGGGGCTTTGATATGCTCGACATCATCGAGAACGTGGACGACGACCAGCCCTGTGTCGTCGTCGACACCAACAACCCCGCCGAACTGCCCGCCAATATCAACGGGGCCGACGTGCAGGCAATCATCGACCACCACAAGCTGGTGGGTGGTCTGGAAACCAAAGGCCCGATCGACATCACCATCCGCCCCTTGGCCTGCACCGCCACCATCATGTACGACCTGATGGGCGACGACGCCGCCAAGATGCCCAAGGCGATCAAAGGCGCTGCCCTGACCTGCATCCTGTCCGACACGCTTGAATTCCGCTCGCCCACCACCACCGACCGCGACCGTGAAGTCGTGGCCGCGCTCGCCGCTGATCTGGGCGTGAACGTATCGGAATACGCTGCCGAGATGTTTGCGGCCAAATCCGATGTATCGGAATTTTCGGACGCCGAACTGATCCGTATGGATTCGAAAGAGTACGAAGTCTCTGGCAAGAAATTCCGCGTGAGCGTCTTGGAAACCACCGCGCCAGACATCCCACTGGACCGCAAGGACAGTCTGATGGAGACCTTCAAAACCGTCGAGGCCGAGGACGGCGTAGATCAGGTGCTGCTGTTCGTCGTGGACATCCTGAAGGAAGAAGCCACGTTGCTCGTCCCCAACGATCTGGTGAAAACTGTGGCCGAGAAAAGCTTCGGTGCGACGGTTGATGGCGACGTGGTTGTCCTGCCGGGGATTATGAGCCGGAAGAAGCAGATTATTCCGAACCTAGCACTTTGAGCTGAGACAGGTCTTGAAACGAGAAAGCCCGCGCGTGTGCGCGGGCTTTTTTCTTTGGCGTTCAGGAAAGGCTTGGACTCGAACCTACAATCTTAAGTCAGTTCAACGTCACCCTTGCGCGCGGCATTGATCGTGGCAATGTTGATCTTTTTCATCTGCATCATTGCGTCAAAAGCCCGTTTCGCTTCTGGGCCTCCGGTCGTCATCGCTTCGGTCAGTGTGCGGGGTGTGATTTGCCAAGAGACCCCCCATTTGTCTTTGCACCAACCGCACATGCTTTCTTCGCCGCCGTTGCTGACGATTGCGTCCCAGTAAGCGTCTATTTCTTCTTGGGTGTCGGTCGTAACTTGAAACGAGAATGCTTCGCTGTGTTTAAAACTAGGGCCTCCGTTGACGCCGATGCACGGAATACCAAACACCGTAAACTCGACCACCAACACCTCGCCTGCTTCACCAGACGGATTGTCGCTTGGCGCAAACTGGGTACTTTCGACAGAGCTACCGGGAAAAATCTCCGCGTAAAAATTGGCAGCAGCTTCTGCGTCCTTGTTAAACATCAGACAGATTCTGTTTCTTGGTATCGTCATGTGAGAGTCCCCATGCCAAAGGCGTTTGTTCCAACCTATCACAAAATCAATAGGTGGCGAACGGCGGCGTAGTCCCACTCTGCCGGCTTTCCCTGCGATCTCCCCCCTAGCCATGCCCCCACTCGCTCTGTCATATCTGCTTTGAGCAAGGAGACCTACTATGACCCGCATCATCGAAAACCTCAGCGAGATTTCCGCCAATTATGACGCCTATTTCGTCGACCTATGGGGCTGCGTGCATGACGGTGTGCACCCTTTCCCAGAAGCAGTTGAGGCGCTGCGCCAAGTCCGCGCAGACGGCGGTTTCGTCGTCCTTGTCACCAATGCACCACGGCACCGGACCTCGGTAGAGGGGCAGTTGGACCAGATCGGCGTGCCGCGCGATTGCTGGGACACGATCGCAACCTCGGGCGACAGCGCGAGGGCGGCGATGTACACGGGCGCAGTGGGCAATAAGGTCTGGTTCATGGGTGAAGCGCACGACCGTTCCTTTTTCGATCCTCTGGCCATTATCGCCGATCCTGTCGACATCGAAGAGGTCGGGTTGAACGAGGCCGAGGGCATCGTTTGCTGTGGCCCATTTGACCCGCATGCCCATCCAGACAAGTTGCGTCCACAACTTCTGCTCGCCAAGCAGAACGGGCTGAAACTGCTGTGCGCCAATCCAGACATCGTGGTGGATCGTGGTGAATCACGCGAATGGTGCGCCGGAGCCGTTGCCCAGCTTTACACCGAGATGGGAGGCGAGAGCCTGTATTTCGGAAAACCCCACCCGCCGATCTATGATCTGGCCCGCCGCCGCATGATTGCTGAAGGACGGTCGGTGGACAATTCGCGCATCCTTGCCATTGGCGACGGCATCCTGACCGATGTGAAGGGTGCGCAGGGCGAAGACATTGATTCTCTGTTCATTACTGGCGGGCTGGCGCGGGACGAAACAAAGACGGATCGACAACCGGACGCCGCTGCGCTTGAGCGGTTTGTTGCGGCAGAAATGGTAACACCGACCTTTGCCATCGGCTATTTGCGCTAGGTTCAGATCGACTTTCTTCTATGCAAACAAGGGCTGAAAGGGCTGCCAGAAGGCGATCCTTGGCTTGCACAGAATAAATTCAGCCTGTCAGATTCAATCGTACCAGGTCACATTTTTCCTTGATTTTCTGCGACTGCAAAGTAATATTATTGCCAATCTAGGCGGTCATTCGTCCTTTTATAACTCGGAGGATCCAGATGTTGGACAATTTCCCGCGCGGCACGATCTGCATTGAAGAGCTGGAAATCGGCATGTCGCGGCATGTCACCAAGGAAGTCACCGACCGGGATATCGAAATGTTCGCCGAGATTTCGACCGACCGGAACCCGGTTCATCTGGACGACGACTATGCCAATGACACGATCTTTGAAGGTCGAATTGCCCACGGTATGCTTACAGCCGGATTGATCTCGGCCGTGATCGGTGAGCAGCTTCCGGGGCATGGCACCATCTACATGGGTCAAAGCCTGACTTTCCTGGCTCCAGTACGCCCCGGCGACACGGTGTGTGCAGAAGTCACGGTGATGGATATCGACCATGCCAAGCGGCGTGTGACGCTGAAGACCGAATGCCTTGTCGACGGCAAGCCGGTGCTGAAAGGCGAAGCCAAAGTTCTGGCACCCTCGGCCAAGTTCGACTGACCCATCCGCCGCAGGAAATCGGATCACCCGGCGCTGCTGGGCTTGCACCCGTTCGCGCGGGGCGATAATGCCAGCACATGCGGATCATTCGAGATTATCAGTTTGTCGAAGAAGAAGATCGCGGCGCCGCGGCCGCGATTGGAAATTTCGACGGCGTCCATCTTGGCCACCAATACGTGATCGACATCGCGCGCGCGCAAGCGAAGACGACAAACACCCCGCTGGGCGTAATGACCTTCGAACCGCACCCGCGCCAGTATTTCGCCCCGAAAAGCCCGCCCTTCCGATTGATGAGCGCAGACGCCCGCGCGCATCGGCTAGAGAAACTGGGAATTGAGCGGCTTTATGAACTCAGCTTCAACGACACGCTTTCGGTGCTGGCTCCCGATGAGTTTGCACAACAAGTGATTGTCGAAGGGCTGGGCCTGAGCCATGTTGTGATTGGCGAAGATTTTCATTTCGGCAAAGGTCGCGCGGGTAAGGCCGCAGACATGGTCACGCTGGGTGATCAACTTGGCTTCGGCGTGACTGTCGCACCCCTGATGTCTGATGACGTCGGCGAAGTCAGCTCAACCGCCATCCGTGATGCGTTGACTAAAGGCCGTCCACGCGATGCCGCCCGCATGTTGGGCCATTGGCATCGGATCGAAGGCGAGGTTATACGCGGCGACCAGCGTGGGCGCGATTTGGGCTATCCGACTGCAAACATATCCATCGCCGGACTGCACCCCCCGAAGTTTGGTGTCTATGTGGTCGAGGTCGACATCCTGACCGGCCCGCATACGGGCAGCTATGGCGGGGCGGCATCCATGGGCACACGTCCGATGTTTGGCGAGAACCGTCCAAATTTGGAAAGCTATATTTTCGACTTCAAGGGCGACATCTATGGCGAGCAGATTTCAGTCGCGCTTGTCGATTATCTGCGCCCCGAACAAGTGTTCGACGGGGTGGACACCCTGATTGCACAGATGGATGCAGATTGCGCCCAAGCGCGCGACATTTTGGCGAAACTATGAGGCCGTAACATGATCCGCCACATCGTCTTTTTCACTGCAAAACGCCCCGAAGATCGCGACACCATTCGCGCAGGATTGGAACTGCTGAAGGACATCCCCCACAGCCTGCGACTTGAGGTTGCCGAGAATTTCGCAACCGACCCGATCCCCGGCCCATCGCCCGACGTCGTTGTCTATGGTGAGTTCGCGGATGAGGAGCAACTTTCGGCCTATAAGGCGCATCCGCTGTATCAACAATCCATCTCCCGCGTGCGACCCCTGCGCGAGCTGCGCATCGCTGCGGATTTTACTGCAGACCGATGACCAAAAGTTTGCGCAATAAATTTTGGGAGCGTCCGCTGGACAGCTTGACTGGGCCGGAATGGGAAGCCCTGTGCGACGGTTGTGGTAAGTGTTGCCTGAACAAGCTGGAAGATGAAGACACTGGCGACGTAGTGTTCACGCGCGTGGCTTGCCGATTGCTGGACGGCGATACCTGCCGATGCTCGCAATATGATATCCGTTTGAATTTTGTGCCGGAATGTATCGTGCTGACGCCCGAAAATATCGGCGAAACTGCCTATTTCATGCCCGCCTCCTGTGCTTATCGCCTGCGGCATGAGGGCAAATCGCTCGATGACTGGCATCCGCTAATCTCGGGCGATCCTGACAGTGTGCACAAGGCGGGACGCAGCGTACAAGGCTGGACGGTGCCTGAATTCGAAGTGCCCGAAGACGAATGGGAAGACCACCTGATCGAGGAGCCACATTGATGTTTTTCGCCTCTGACAATTCAGGCCCAGCCCACCCGAAGGTGATGGAAGCACTGGCCCGCGCAAACGAAAGCTACGCCATGCCCTATGGGGCCGATCCACTGATGAACGAGGTCCGCACGCGTATCCGAGAAATCTTCGAGGCACCAGAAGCCGCCGTTTACCTGGTGGCAACGGGCACTGCGGCGAATTCGATCAGCCTAGCCACCTTGTCGCAGCCGTGGGACACCATTTTTTGCGCGACACAGGCGCATATCCACGAGGATGAATGCAACGCGCCAGAATTTTACACGGGCGGCGCAAAGCTGACGCTGGTTCCATCAGACCATGCAAAGATGACCCCAGCCGCCTTGCGCTGTGCGATTGAGGCCGAAGAAAGCCGCGGCGTACATGGCCCGCAGCGTGGCCCGGTGTCGATCACCAATGTGACAGAACGTGGCACGGTCTATTCTGTGGCCGAACTAACGGCCCTGTGCGACATCGCAAAACAATACAACCTGCCAACCCATCTGGACGGGGCACGCTTTGCCAATGCGCTGGTATCGCTTGGCTGCACCCCGTCCGAGATGACATGGAAGGCCGGGATCGACGCTGTCAGCTTCGGAGGCACCAAAAACGGCTGTATGGGTGTCGAGGCGGTGATCTTCTTTGACCCGAAACACGCATGGGAGTTCGAATTGCGGCGCAAGCGCGGGGCGCATCTGTTTTCCAAGCACCGCTATCTGTCTGCCCAAATGCTGGCCTATCTGACCGACGATCTTTGGCTGGACTGTGCCCGGCAATCGAACGCCGCAAACATACACTTGGTGCGCGGGCTGAAACAGATCGACGGGGTGACCTTCCTGCATGATCCTGACGCCAACATGACCTTCGCGGGCTGGTCCCGTGCCGGACACAAGCGACTGCATGATGCCGGCGCGGCCTATTACATTTGGGAGGGGTCGCTGGACGGCGCCAATCCTGACGAGGTATTGACCGCGCGCATGGTTGCAGACTGGTCAATGAACGACGCCAATATCGACAGATTTCTTGAATTGGTGCGCGGCTAAGGTGCGATCGGCGCTTGACGTGACAGAAACTCCGAAATCGCATCGCCGACTTCTTTGGGATGGGTGATCGGGGCCATGTGCCCTGCCCCTTCAAACACACGTCGCTGTACATTGGGCATGCGGGACACCAGCACATCATTGACCGCCCCCACCAAGGCAGGTGATCGCGACCCCTCCATCAACAGAACCGGAACTGTCAACCGTTCCAAAGCATCCGGCGCAGCCTGGCCATGGATATCGTCATAAATCACACTGGTTCCGGCGGGGATCAAATGGATTCTTTTTGCCATATCTTCGCGTAGGGACATGGGCAGTGCCTGCCATGCCGCATCCCGGCCCCAAAGCACATTGAACAGGCGTGCGGCCTCCATCCGGTCACCCGCGCGCATGGCGTCGGCAAAGGGGCCGTCCATATAGGCTTTGTTTTCGGCAAAAGCCGGATGCTTCTTGGCGGCGGCAAACAGGACGGGTTCGAACAGTGTCAGGCTGCGCACTCGGCCCGGATGGCGTTGCGCCAATCGCAGCGCAATGGTGCCCCCGAAACTGTGCCCGATCAGATCAATGGGACCAGAAGTTTCCTGGTCCATCAATGCCTCGGCAATCTGGACCGCTTGATCCTGAAAATCGCCTTTCTTGTCCCAATCTGCACTGCGGCCATGGCCTGGCAAATCAAATGCCACCATGGTCAGCGTGTCGGAAAGTCGCCTTTCAAGCCCACGCCAAGCACCGGAATGCGCGAGCGAGCAATGCACCATCAGTGCAGCCCGCGGACCCTCGCCAGAGCGGTGCCAGTAAGTCTCGCGCGCCCCGAACGTCTGAAGGGTCATCCTTTTTTCGCACCCAAATGGGTATCCAGTGCATGCAGTCTATCCTGACCCCAGAACTTCTCTCCGTCGTTGCAGACATAAAAAGGTGAGCCGAACACACCAGAACTGACCGCATCTTCAAGGTTGCGGCCATAGGCTTCTGCCCCGGCCAGAAGGCCGCTGTCGGCTAGGCTTGGATCGTATCCAGCGTCTGACAGGCAAGCTTTAATCACATCATCCTGTGCCATGTCTTTTTCTTCCGCCCAGCAGGCGCGCATGATCCCGTGAACCAGCGCCCCAAGATCACCGCCGCCGGCCGATTGTGCGGCGATGATTGCATAGGACGCAGGGGCACCATTAGTGGGCCAATGCGCGGGCGTGTGGTTCATGGGCATATCGAGGGCCTTGGACCAGCGCTTCAGCTCTTGCATCCGATATTCCATCCGCGACGGATGACGGTCCTTGGGCGGGGTGCCCCCCGTGCGACCAAACAACTGCCCGATATCGACGGGCTTGTAAGTGATCTGCGCCCCATGTCGCGCCGCGATGTCTTCCAGCCGCGACCCGGCCAGATAGGCCCATGGTGACAACACCGTGAAATAATAGTCGATCTGTGTCATTTTTCCGGCCCTTGTTGCCCCATTACTGTTCCAAGGAATCTATCCCGATGTTAAGGGGTGTCAACGTCACGATTCTGTCACACAGACCACGCCGGGAACCGCTGCCATGCCATCCATTACTGAACCGAAACTTATCTCAGGCAATGCCAATCGGCCCCTTGCCGAAGCCGTTGCCAAACGCATGTCGATGCATCGCGGCTCGTCCGTCGGGTTGGTTGACGCCCGCGTGGAACGTTTCAACGATCAGGAAGTGTTTGTCGAAATCTACGAGAACGTCCGCGGCGAGGACATGTTTATCATCCAGCCCACCTCCAACCCTGCCAATGACAACCTGATGGAGCTTCTGATTATTTCGGACACGCTGCGCCGGTCGTCGGCTTCGCGTGTCACCGCTGTAATCCCCTATTTTGGATATGCCCGGCAGGATCGCCGCACCAAGGCACGCACGCCGATTTCAGCTAAACTGGTCGCCAACCTGATCGCCCAGTCGGGGATCGAGCGGGTTTTGACCATGGACCTGCACGCGGCACAGATCCAAGGCTTCTTCGACATTCCGGTGGACAACCTTTATGCCAGCCCGATCTTCGCGCTGGATGTGAAGCACCACTTCAAGGACTGCATGGACGAGGTCATGGTGATCTCACCAGACGTAGGCGGCGTTGCCCGTGCCCGCGAGCTTGCCAAACGTATCAACGCCCCGCTGGCCATCGTCGACAAGCGCCGCGAAAAAGCTGGTGAAATCGCCGAGATGACCGTGATCGGCAATGTCGAAGGCAAACGCTGCATCATCATCGACGACATTTGCGACACGGCAGGAACGCTGTGCAAGGCGGCTGAAGTTCTGATGGAAAACGGTGCGCAAGAGGTTCACGCCTATATCACCCACGGTGTCATGTCTGGCCCAGCGGTCGAACGGGTGTCGAAATCCGTTATGAAGTCGCTTGTCATCACGGATTCGATCCAACCAACCGATCCAGTGAAAAACGCCCCCAACATTCGCATCGTGCCCACCGCACCAATGTTTGCGCAGGCTATTCTGAACATTTGGGGCGGCACATCGGTATCTTCGCTGTTTGACCATGACACGCTAGAACCGCTTTACGAAGGTATGTATTCCTGAGGGCTACATAGATCTTTAAAGTTTCAAGGGCCCCGCGGGGCCCTTTTTAATGCCAGATATGACAGATCAAACATCCCAGTCTTCGTCGTTGGACACTTCACCCATCGCTATCCAATCGACCCGCATCCGCGCCACGCGTGTATCGCCCCAGGTACGAAAAATGATCTGAAACCCCGTTTCCGTGATTGCAGCCGCTGAGATGTCAGCCCGCGCGTTGGTGCGCTTGTCCAGATCCCACATCGACACGCTGACATGTACCGAAGGCGCACTCAGAAACCTGTCCGAGAAACCGACCGGTATCACCAATTGCCGGGCACCGTTTCCAGTCCACATCTCGCCATCATGCTCGAAATCCGAAAACAGTATCGTGCTGCCTTGCTCCACCCCAACCATATGGGTTCTGATCCTGCGCATATCTGACAGCTCCGTTCAAATTCATGTATCACCAGCTGACCTCAAACGCGGTCAGGTGACAAGCCGTGCCTAGCGGCCAAGACGCAAGAAGAACGGGAATAGAACCACCACCAACGCGCCAGAAAACAGGAACGGCGCACCGGGCAGGTAAATCGCCCCTTCCGCATCCGCAAAGTTCTGGAACAACCACGTCACCATCATCGGTCCGATCACTGCCGCGATCGAACCAAGGCTGGCAATAACCCCTTGTAACAACCCTTGGCGATCCTCGGTAACCATGTTGGCCATCATGGCGGTCATGGTGGGTGGCGCCATATCGGCAAGTGCTGCAACTAAGATAGCTGCAAACATGACATAAGCGCTTGCCGTTACCCCGAACACCGCAAAGGCCGCGATGGCACAAATGACCGAAAATATGAGCGTGCGAAACTCGCCCAGACGGGGGATCAACAACCGCATGATGACGCCTTGAGTAAAAGCGACAGCGATCCCATAAGCTGCCAGCGTCAAGCCGATGAGCGCTGTGCTCCACCCAAAAACTTCGCGCGTCCAGAAGGACCAAAGGGTTGGATAAACCATATTGGCAAATTCGAAAAGGAAGATCAGAATAAGCGGCAAACCCAACCCGGGAAGTTTGAACGCATCAAGGATCGAGCCAAAGGGATTCAGATCGCGCCGCCTGAAAGAACGACGTCTTTCAGGGACAAGGCTTTCAGGCAGGACGAACAGCCCCAGAAGGACGTTTAGTCCCGCAAAAGCTGCTGCCAGCCAGAAAGGTGCGGTTAGATGAATGCTGGCGACGAAACCACCGATGGCAGGACCCATCACAAATCCGATGCCAAACGTGGCCCCAATCAATCCGAAATTTGCGGCGCGATCTTCGGGTTTTGATATGTCAGCCAAATAGGCTGTCGCCGTGATATAGGTGGCCCCCGCGATCCCAGCCAAAACTCGCCCGATCAAGAGCCACCAAAAGGTCGTGGCCAAGGCCATGACGATGTAATCAATCGTCAAGGCTACCAACGCCAGAAGCAGCACCGGTCGACGGCCTAGACTGTCCGATATGCCGCCGATTACCGGAGCACACAGGAATTGCATTGCAGCATAGGACGCCATCAGAATCCCGCCCCAAAACGCACCGTCAGCGGTGTTGCTGGCGCCCACGCGCTGCATCAGGTCCGGCATTATTGGAAATACGATGCCAATGCCCACCGCATCCAGCAGGATGGTTGCCAGAATGAACCAGATGGCCGATCTGTTGGATGTGTGGCCGCTTGCAGTCATGCGGATATCAGTGCCGCGTTTGATCGCTGGGCGCAAACGTAAAAAAGCCCCGCCTTCGAGGCGGGGCTTTGGGGTCTTTTCAGATGGGTCGAGGTCAGACTTTGACCGTCAATCCCAATTCGTTGGCCATGGCAGCAATATCCACTGTGCGCTTGGCCAGTTCGTCCAGATTTTCGGTGGTCGCGTTTTCCGACGCGGCAGCGGCGTCAGACACGAACCCATCCAGCAGCTCTTGCGTCATTTCCGACACCGGAACAGCGCGTTCGGCCAAAACCGAGGTGCCGGTTGCGGTAACTTCAGCAAAGCCCCCGGTGACGGCATACTCGGCATTGCCTTCGGGCGCTTCGACGCGAACGATACCGGGGCGCAACGTCGTGATCGTCGGTGCGTGGTTCGGCATCGCCGTCATGTCGCCATCGACACCCGGTAGTTGGATCGCCGTCGCCTGAAGCGAAGCGAGTCTTCGTTCGGGCGACACCAGATCGAATTGCATCGTATCAGCCATTAGAGGGCCTCCTTAAGCGGCGTCTGCCGCCATTTTTTCGGCTTTCGCGATCACTTCGTCGATGCCGCCAACCATGTAGAAGGCGCCTTCGGGCAGGTGATCGTATTCGCCGGCCACAACGGCTTTGAACGACGCAATAGTGTCTTCCAGCGGAACCTGAACACCGTCAGAGCCGGTGAACACTTTTGCAACGTCGAAAGGCTGCGACAGGAAGCGCTCGATTTTCCGGGCACGGGCAACGGTCAGTTTGTCTTCTTCCGACAGTTCGTCCATGCCGAGAATGGCGATAATGTCCTGCAGCGACTTGTAACGCTGAAGCACCTGCTGAACGTCGGTGGCAACTTTGTAGTGCTCTTCACCGATGATCAGCGGGTCCAGCAGACGCGAGGTCGAACCAAGCGGGTCCACAGCAGGGTAGATACCTTTTTCCGAGATCGCACGATCCAGAACCGTCGTTGCGTCAAGGTGAGCAAACGAGGTTGCGGGCGCAGGGTCGGTCAAGTCATCCGCTGGAACATACACGGCCTGAACCGATGTAATGGACCCCGATTTGGTCGACGAGATACGTTCCTGCATCGCACCCATGTCAGTGGCCAGCGTGGGCTGGTAGCCAACAGCCGAAGGAATACGGCCTAGAAGTGCCGAAACTTCCGAACCAGCTTGGGTAAAGCGGAAGATGTTGTCGACGAAGAACAGAACATCCGAACCCGTGTCATCGCGGAACTGTTCCGCCAGCGTCAGACCCGACAGAGCCACACGCATACGTGCTCCGGGAGGTTCGTTCATCTGGCCGTAAACCAGCGCAATTTTCGATTTTTCCAGATCGTCGGGAACGATAACGCCCGATTCAATCATCTCGTGATACAGGTCGTTGCCTTCACGGGTCCGTTCGCCAACACCCGCGAACACGGACACACCCGAGTGCACCTTCGCGATGTTGTTGATCAATTCCATGATCAGAACGGTCTTACCAACGCCGGCACCGCCGAACAGACCAATTTTACCACCCTTGGTGTAGGGGGCCAGCAAGTCGATGACCTTGATGCCGGTGGTCAGAATTTCGGTTTCCGTCGACTGTTCGTCAAACGCAGGGGCATCGCCGTGGATCGGGCGGCTGTCTTTCGACTTCACGGGGCCTTTTTCGTCAACGGGTTCGCCGATGACGTTCAAGATGCGGCCCAGAGTGGCGTTGCCGACAGGCACCGAGATCGGCGCGCCGGTGTCAGTCACCTCTTGACCACGCACCAGACCTTCGGATGCGTCCATAGCGATACAGCGCACGGTGTTTTCACCCAAGTGCTGTGCCACTTCCAAAACAAGTTTGTTGCCGTTGTTGTCCGTGGTCAGGGCGTTCAGAATGGCCGGAAGGTCATCCCCGAACTGAACGTCCACAACGGCGCCAATCACCTGCGTGATCTTACCTTTAGCGTTAGCCATTGTTGTTTCTCCGGTTTCTTAGAGCGCCTCGGCGCCCGAAATAATTTCGATAAGCTCGTTGGTGATCACAGCCTGACGCGAGCGGTTGTATTGAATGGTCAGTTTCTCGATCATCTCGCCAGCGTTGCGGGTTGCGTTGTCCATTGCGGCCATCCGCGCACCCTGCTCAGAAGCAGCGTTTTCCAAAAGCGCCGAGAAGACCTGAGTGGCAACACCAGACGGCAGCAGCGTCTTCAGAATACTTTCTTCCGACGGTTCGTAATCGTAAACTGTCGATGCCTCCGCACCCTCTTCCGGGGCTTCAAAACTGGCCGGGATGACCTGTTTCGCGGTTGGAACCTGCGTGATTACGCTTTCGAACGTGTTGTAGAATATCGTCGCCACATCGAACTCATCCTCGTTGAAGCGATGGATCAGGTCGTTTGCGACAGCCTGCGCGTTGTCATAACCGACATTGCGCACGCCCGACAGATCCACATGACCGATCATGTGATCGCCATATTCACGCTTCAGCTGTTCGCGGCCCTTCTTGCCGACGGTCAGAATCTTCACCGTCTTGCCATGCGCCAGCAGGTCTTCTGCTTTGGCACGTGCCATTTTCACGATCGACGAGTTGAAGCCACCGCACAACCCGCGTTCAGCCGTCATGACCACCAGAAGGTGGACCTGATCGGAACCCGAACCGGCCAGCAGTTTGGGCGCACTGTCCCCACCCGTTGATGCCGCAGCCAACCCGCCCAGAACGGCATTGAACCGCTCTGCATAGGGTCGACCGCTTTCAGCCGCGTCTTGTGCCCGCCGCAGTTTTGCGGCGGCCACCATCTGCATGGCCTTCGTGATCTTCCGAGTGTTCTTGACACTCTCGATCCGATTTTTGAGATCCTTAAGGTTGGGCATCGTTCAACGCCCCCTTAAGCGAAGTCAGCGGCGAAGGCGTCCAGCGCAGCTTTGACTTTGTCCTCAAGCTCACCTTTGACCTTGCGGTCATTATTGGTGATATCAGCCAACAGATCGGCATGGTTCTGACGCAGATGGTTCAACAGACCAGCTTCAAAGCGGCCAACTTCACTCACGTCGATCTTGTCGAGGTAGCCGTTCGTGCCTGCATAGATCACGCAAACGATTTCAGCGTTGGTCAGCGGCGAATACTGCGGCTGTTTCATCAGCTCAGTCAGACGTGCACCACGGTTCAGAAGCTGCTGCGTGGCTGCGTCCAGGTCGGACCCGAACTGCGCAAACGCTGCCATCTCACGATACTGGGCCAGCGACAGTTTCACTGGACCGGCGACCGACGACATTGCCTTGGTTTGCGCCGACGAGCCAACACGCGACACCGACAGACCGGTGTTCACAGCCGGGCGAATACCCTGATAGAACAGTTCGGTTTCCAGGAAGATCTGACCGTCGGTGATCGAGATCACGTTGGTCGGAATAAACGCGGACACGTCGCCACCTTGGGTTTCAATCACGGGCAGCGCGGTCAACGAACCGGAGCCGTAATCTTCGTTCAGCTTGGCCGAACGCTCCAACAGGCGCGAGTGAAGATAGAAAACGTCACCCGGATAGGCTTCACGGCCCGGCGGACGGCGCAGCAGCAGCGACATCTGACGATAGGACACAGCCTGCTTCGACAAGTCATCATAAATGATCAGGGCGTGACGTCCGTTGTCGCGAAAGTGTTCCGCCATAGCGGTCGCGGCATAGGGTGCCAGGAACTGCATGGGCGCAGGGTCGGATGCGGTAGCAGCCACAACGATCGAATAGTCAATCGCGCCGCTTTCTTCCAGCTTCTTCACCAGCTGCGCAACGGTCGAACGTTTTTGACCGATCGCAACATAGACGCAGTAGAGCTTCTTGCCTTCGTCATCGCCCGCCGCGTCGTTATACGACTTCTGGTTCAGGATCGCGTCCAGTGCCACGGCGGTCTTACCGGTTTGGCGGTCGCCAATGATCAGCTCACGCTGGCCACGGCCAATCGGGATCATCGCGTCAACCGATTTCAGACCGGTTGCCATCGGCTCGTGTACCGATTTACGCGGGATGATGCCCGGCGCCTTCACGTCGGCCACGCCGCGCTTCTTTGCGTTGATCGGACCTTTGCCGTCGATCGGGTTGCCCAGACCGTCAACAACACGACCCAGAAGCTCGTCACCGATTGGCACGTCCACGATCGAGTTCGTGCGCTTGACGGTGTCGCCCTCTTTAATGTCGCGGTCCGAACCGAAGATAACAACACCAACGTTGTCGGCTTCAAGGTTCAGGGCCATTCCGCGGATACCACCGGGGAATTCGACCATTTCACCAGCCTGGACTTTATCAAGACCATACACGCGGGCGATACCATCACCGACCGAAAGCACACGGCCAACTTCGGCCACTTCGGCGTCTTGGCCAAAGTTCTTGATCTGGTCCTTCAGGATCGCAGAAATTTCTGCTGCTTGGATACCCATTATCCGACCTCTTTCATGGAATTCTGAAGTGCGTTGAGCTTCGCACGGATCGACGTGTCGATCATGCGCGAGCCCACTTGGACGACAAGACCACCGATGAGGGATTCATCGACGGCCAGATTGATGTTCACATCCTTGCCGATTGTGGCTTTCAAAGCCTTGGCAAGTTTGTCTTGTTGCGCCTTCGTCATAGATTTGGCGGCGGTCACCTGTGCGGTCACCTCGCCTTTATCCTCAGCAATCAACTCGCGCAGGGCGGCCACGAACTGAGGCAACACAAACAGACGCCGTTTTTGGGACATCAGCCCCAGCGTGTTTGCGATCATCGACGAAAGTTTCATTTTTTTGGCGATGGCAGTGATCGAAGCACCCTGCTCGTCCCGGCTGTAAATCGGGGAGCTGATCAGGTTGCGAAAATCTTCGCTATCGGCGAGAGCAGCGTCAATGGCGTCAATATCCGCCTCGACTGCTTTCAGGTTCTTGCCTTCTTTGGCCAGGTCAAAGACGGCAGTGGCATAACGCTGGGCAATGCCGGTTGAGATCGCGACTGGTTCGGACACGTCCACCCTTCCGATGTCTTTAGCCCCATTGTGATCTGCCGGTCAGCAAATCGGGGCGGCCTACAGATGCCGCATGTTCTAGCGTGTCATCTAAATCGACGATGCATGTAGCAGGGATATGCTCACCTCGCAACAGGCTTACAGGAGTTTAACGCCAACATATTCGCCCCGTTTGACCAATCCAGCGAACTTATTTCTGCCAGACCCTTTCACCTAAGGGAAAAAAGGCGTTGCTGGATGTAATCACTACGACCTATTTTCTGAATACTCTTGTATACTGAGGGGTGTGATTCCGGCACCACCCATATCACAATAAGTGATTGAGGACGTGTTTGGGGGCAAATGCAATTGATTCTGCCACCGCGAAAAGAGCTAACTCGACTTATGTCCTACCACACGCGAGGCGCTGGGTTCCGGCACGCCAAGACCTTCAAGCACCTTCAAAGGTCGCTTAACAGCTTGCGCCAGTCCCGGACGTTTTGGGGCAGGAATTTGCTTGGATACCTCGACCATCAGGACACCACCCGCCAGAACCAACGGCAGTTGCAGACCCGCCCGTTCCCAAAAATTTCCGGTTTTGAGCCAGAAGCGTTTCGATGATGGCGGCTGATACAAAGCGGACAAGTGACGTTCGACACGAAACCCGTGTTCTTCCAGTTGGGCCTCAAGCTGACCAAGCGAATAGGGCCGGCCGTAGCCAAATGGTGTAGCATCCGACCGCGCCCACAGGCCGGCGCGGTTGGGCGTGATGAACAACGCCCGTCCACCGGGTCCAAGGACGCGATTGGCTTCGTCCAAAAGGAAGCTCGGTGTCTCTGAGGTTTCCAAACCGTGCATCACGACCAGCCTGTCGACAACGCCCGTGTCCAATGGCCACATCGTATCTTCAACCAACACCGAGACATTCAGCATCCCCGCTGGCCAAGGCATGACCCCTTGCGGAGCGGGCATCAGACCCATCACCCTTCGTGCAGATGATAGATAGGGGCGCAACAACGGCACAGCAAAACCGAAGCCAGCCACGGTCTGCCCTTTGGCCTTCGACGCAGGCCACAAGGACGTTACTTTGTCACGGATGGCCTTTTGCGCCGCACGCCCCAGCATGCTGCGGTAGTAGAAATTGCGAAGATCTTGCACATCAAGATGCATGACGCCGTTTGTCACCTGCCCGTTTTTACTGCGCCAAGATTAACGGATCACTCGTAAAAAGAAATGCACCGCCGTCTGGATCATAAAAAAAGATCGTTCAATCTTCTATTTGGCGCATCACCAGCGCCAGATTGTTCGCAGGCATCTCGATCAACGCGACGTGTGACAGACCAGCCTCGACCGCCCAGGCTTCGATCGCCTCTATATCCTTGTAACCAATGGCAGAATTGTGTTCAGTCAGCACAGAGTGAAATGCTTGATCACTTTCGGAACGGAACAAACCTTGTGTACGGAAGGGACCATACAGAAACCAGTGTCCGCCGGGCGAAAGGTTGCGCGCAACCCCCTTGACCACAGCCTGTGCAGCAGCGGGGTCGATCAGATGCATAAGATTTACTGTTACGGCCATCGCGAACGGACCGGTACGCCAACTTGGGGCTGTCGCATCCAAAACCTGCGCAACCCGCATATTCATGATCCCTTTGCGGGCACGCCAAGCATCAATGCTGATCAGACGTTCGGCATCAATATCGGTGGGTTGCCAGATTGTATCGGGAAACGCTTCGGCAAAAGCGACGGCATGTTCGCCCGTTCCTGATGCAATTTCCAACGCGACACCATTGGAGGGAACATAAGGGCCGATGGCCTCAAGAATAGGTACGATATTGCGCGCAGCAGATGGCGCAGACAACCGTCCGTCACAGCGCGACTGCGCGATCGAATGTGGCTTTTCACCTGCCATCGAACCTCCCAGTATAAGCGTAGTATTGAGCCTTCCACGTCTTTCGGCAAGAGTAGAGATGCACACAGGAGAAACACATGCTGACACTGGTCACGATACCCTGCCTTTCAGACAATTATGCATTCCTGCTGCATGACGAGGCATCTGGCGAAACCGCACTGATCGACGCGCCCGAAGCTGCACCGATCATCGCCGAACTTAGGGCGCGCGAATGGTCCTTGTCTCAGATCTGGCTGACCCACCATCACTGGGATCATGTTGAAGGGGTTGGCGATCTTGTGAAAGCTACAGGCGCCAAACTTGTGGGAGCAGCGGCAGATGTTCACCGTTTGCCTAAATTGGACCGTACCTATGCCGATGGTGACTCGTTTCAGTTTGCCGGGCATGATGTTCACGTGATGGATGTTTCGGGGCACACCATTGGCCACATTGCCTTTCATGTCCCAGATGCCGGAACTGTGTTTACCGGCGACAGTCTGATGGCATTGGGATGTGGTCGCTTGTTTGAAGGAGCCCCCGACCAAATGTGGAACAGCCTGACGCGCCTTTCAGCGCTGCCATCTGACACCCTAATCTGCTCGGGTCATGAATACACGGCGTCCAATGCAGCTTTTGCCACCACGATAGAATCGAACAACAAAGCCCTTAAAAAACGCATTGATGACATCACCGACCTACGGGCAGCCGGTCAACCGACCGTGCCTTCCCGCCTGTCCGACGAACTTGAAACCAACCCATTTTTACGCGCCCACTTGCCAGAGGTAAAAGCCGCCCTACATATGAATGCCGCCCGCGACGTCGAGGTGTTCGCCGAAATCCGGCGTCGAAAAGACAGTTTCTAACCATGAATTTCAGCCGATCACGCCTCCGAGAGCTAAAATTGACAAGAAAAGGCTTGAAGAGACGGTCGGAAAACCGAACCTTAAACATATGAGGCGACAGTCAAGGCGGACGAACCGCCGCGCGGAGAATTCCGCACCAGATACGAGGAGTGTTCAACGTGCCATCCTTTTCAAGACCGCTCGAAGAAGCCATTCACCACGCGCTTGCGTTGGCGAATGAGCGAAAACATGAGTTGGCAACGCTGGAACACCTGCTTCTCGCGCTGCTGGACGAACCGGATGCCGCCCGCGTGATGCAGGCATGCTCGGTCGATCTAGATGTTCTGCGCAAGGTGCTGATCGAATTTGTCGACGAAGAACTGACGACCCTGATCACCGATGTCGAAGGCAGCGAGGCGGTGCCGACCGCCGCATTCCAGCGGGTGATCCAGCGCGCGGCAATCCATGTCCAAAGCTCGGGTCGCACCGAAGTCACGGGTGCGAACGTGTTGGTGGCCATTTTTGCCGAACGCGAATCGAATGCCGCATTCTTCCTGCAGGAACAGGACATGACCCGCTATGACGCGGTGAACTATATCGCTCATGGCGTGGCCAAGGATTCCAATTTTGGCGAAGCACGCCAGGTTTCCGGGACGCCTGACTTCGAAGAAGATGTCCAGGACGCCCAACCCGCCGAAGAAAATGACAGCGCGTTGGCGAAATACTGTGTTGATCTGAACGCCAAGGCCCGCGACGGGGATATCGACCCGCTGATCGGACGCGAACACGAGGTCGAACGCTGCATCCAGGTTCTGTGCCGCCGTCGAAAGAACAATCCGCTTCTTGTGGGCGATCCCGGTGTGGGCAAGACCGCCATCGCGGAAGGCCTTGCCGCCAAGATCGTTGGGGGTGAAACGCCCGAGATTCTGTCTGAAACCACGATCTACTCGCTTGATATGGGCGCGCTTCTTGCCGGCACCCGCTATCGCGGCGACTTCGAGGAGCGCCTAAAAGCGGTGATGAAAGAACTTGAAGATCACCCCGACGCAGTCTTGTTCATCGACGAGATTCACACCGTGATCGGTGCGGGTGCCACATCGGGCGGGGCGATGGATGCGTCGAACCTTCTGAAACCGGCGCTTCAGGGTGGCAAGCTGCGCTGCATGGGCTCGACCACGTATAAGGAATTTCGCCAGCACTTCGAAAAAGACCGCGCGCTTTCTCGCAGGTTCCAGAAGATCGACATCAACGAACCCACTGTCGATGATGCGGTGAAAATCCTGAAAGGGCTGAAACCGTATTTCGAGGAACATCATGGCGTTAAATACACCGCTGATGCGATCAAGTCTGCTGTCGAACTATCGGATCGTTATGTCAATGACCGCAAGTTGCCTGACAAGGCCATCGACGTGATCGACGAAGCTGGTGCGGCCCAGCATCTTTTGATCCAAAGCAAGCGTCGCAAGACGATTGGCGTGAAAGAGATCGAATCCGTCGTCGCGAAGATTGCCCGTATCCCGCCCAAGAGCGTATCGAAGGACGACGCGGAAACCCTTCGTGATCTTGAAAAGGCGCTGAAACGCGTCGTGTTTGGGCAGGATAAAGCGATTGAATCGCTGGCATCCGCCATCAAACTGGCGCGCGCAGGACTGCGCGAACCCGAAAAGCCCATCGGCAACTATCTGTTTGCTGGTCCCACGGGTGTCGGCAAAACCGAGGTGGCAAAGCAACTGGCCGACAATCTGGGCGTCGAACTTCTGCGCTTTGACATGTCAGAATATATGGAGAAACACGCAGTGTCGCGTCTGATTGGCGCGCCTCCGGGCTATGTCGGATTTGATCAGGGCGGTTTGCTGACAGATGGAGTTGATCAACACCCGCATTGTGTGTTGTTGCTGGATGAAATCGAAAAAGCACATCCGGATGTTTACAACATCCTGCTCCAAGTCATGGACCATGGTGAGCTGACCGACCATAACGGTCGCACAGTCAGCTTCCGCAACGTGGTTTTGATCATGACATCGAACGCTGGAGCTGCCGAACAAGCCAAGTCGGCGATCGGTTTCGGGCGTGACCGTCGCGAGGGTGAGGACACCGCCGCCATCGAACGAACGTTCACCCCAGAGTTCCGCAACCGTCTGGATGCGGTGATCAGCTTCGCGCCGCTGGGCAAAGAGGTGATCCTGCAAGTGGTCGAGAAATTTGTGCTGCAACTGGAAGCCCAGCTTTTGGATCGCGGTGTCAGCATCGAACTGACCCGTGCGGCGGCCGAATGGATTGCTGACAAGGGCTATGATGACCGGATGGGCGCGCGTCCTTTGGGCCGCGTCATACAGGAGCATATCAAAAAGCCGCTGGCCGAAGAGCTTCTATTTGGCAAGCTGGTCAAAGGTGGCCTGGTCCAGGTCGGTGTCAAAAACGGAGAACTGGATATTCGGATCGAGAAGCCGAAGAGCCGCCAACTAGGGTCACGCAAACGTCCACCGTTGCTGACCGCTGATTAACGCATATCAGACTGGTGAAATCAGAAAGGCTGCACTTTGTTGCGGCCTTTTCTTTTGCTCATATCATACAAGGTGGGTTCAGCGTTCGGTCAGTTTCAACTCGATCCGACGGTTCTGTGCTCGGGCTTCGGGCGTGTCTGCGGTGTTGACGGGACGATACTCTCCAAACCCGGTTGCGGCCAACCGATCAGGGGGAAAGCCCAGATCGTTGATCATGTATTGCACTACGGACAGCGCCCGCGCCTGGCTAAGTTCCCAATTGTTGCGATAGCGGCCGGTGCCGGACAACGGCACATTATCGGTGTGGCCATCGACGCGGATGATCCAATCAATCTCATCCGGGATCTCGCCTGCCACTTCAGAAAGCAGATCGGCGACATTCGCCACCTGTGCCTTACCTTGCGGCTGCAACGCAGCCTCGGCGCTGGTGAACAGCACCTCGGATGAGAATACGAAACGGTCGCCGACGATCTGAACGCCTTCTCGATCAGCCAAAACTTGTTTCAGCTTACCAAAGAACTCGGACCGATAGGCGGCAAGTTCTTTGGCCTCCTCCTCCAACCGCTTTCGCTCCGCCTCTTCCAGTGCGGCGCGTTTACGCTCTTCCGATGCGACACGGGCAAGAGCTGCGTTCAACTCTGACCCAAGTTTTTGAATTTGGACCTGTGCATCGGCATCGCGGGCGTTGCCCTCGTCCAAGATGGCTTGAAGGCTGCCAAGCTGCGTGCGCAAAGCCGCAACCTGTTCGTTCAGCAGCGCGATTTTTCGCTGGCTTTCCGCGCTTTCAGCCTCTTTTTCAGCCAGCTGCAGATTTGCTGCGGCCAGTAAACGAGCACGCTCCTCTGCTTCGCTTAACGTTTCGTCGACTTCACTTTCTGCTGCCAAACGTGCGACAAGTGCGGCCTGTAGTTGCGCGCGTAATTCTGGCAAGTCGGCCAGTTCTTCTTTGTTCGCGTCAATTTGGGTCAGCGCCGTGGCTAAACGGGTTTCAAGATCAACACCCGCCGCCTTGGCCGCCGCCAACAGAGTCAATGTCTCTTCCGCCCGTTTGCGCTGTGCTTCAAGCGCAAGGGTCATCGCAGTCAATTCCTCGTCTGCCGACTGCAGGCGTTCACGCAGTGCTGCTGCGGCTGCAGCCTCGGCCAATCGGGTTTCTTCTTCTTCACTTAATGCCGCCGCCTGCGCATCAGTCTTTGCTTCCAGATCGGCGACCAGAGCCTCCAGCGCCTCACGCTTCGCAGCCGCCAAACGTGCTGCTTCAGCACCGTCGTCGATTTCGTCCCGCGCCTTGGCTAAAGCCAGCGTCAGCGCCTCTTGGTCGGTAATCATTTTAGCCTGTGACGCTTCCAGTTCTTCGACCGTAGCGCTCAAGGCTGAACCTTCCGCCAAAGCGTGATCCCGTTCAGCCAACAACGTAGCTACCTGCGCTTCGAAATTGGTGATCTTCGCCGCCTGAGCGGCCAGTTGACCGGCTTGCGCTTCGGTCTGGGCGGTCAGTTGTGCAATCAACGACGCTTGCGCATCGGACACCGACCGTGCTTCGGCCAAGGTCGCGTTCAGACTGCCCAGTTCACCTTCCAGCTCTGCCGTTCGGTTTCTTTCCAGCCCCAACGCATCAGCCAACCCGGCAACTTGACTGGACAGTTCGTCCAACTCGTCTGCCTGCCCCGATATCGTTTCGCGCAAGATGAATTGCACGATCATGAAGATTGTCAAAACGAACATCAAGACCAGCAACAGCGCAGTCATCGCGTCAACGAATCCCGGCCAGATCGAGCCGCTCATACGTTGCACCGATCGACGCGTCAGGGCCATGACTTACGCCTCGTCCTGACCGGAAGCGACACGAATGGAGTGGATCAGCGTCGCCATATCACTTCGCAGATCTGACAGGCTTTCCTGTCGACCAGCCTGCATTTCTTCCAGAATGCGCAAAAGCTGAACGTCGATGGATCGAAGCCGCATTCGGCTTTCCGCATCAGTCCGCGCTTCGGCTTCTTCATGCTGCGCTTGAAGGGTCACGATCAGACGTTCCTGACCTTCGGCCAGTCTGGTCAACGCCTCACCCTGCCCCCCGTCTTGCCCCAGTTGGGTCGATAAGGTTTCCAGCCTATCCGCGAGTTGCCCCAGTCTATCATCCAGCATCGTACGTTGAACATCGCTGTGCGTGAACAACGACTGCATAGCTTCGATTTGCTCGGCCAGTACGCCAAGATATGCCCCGGCATCCGCGTCATCAGACTCGCCATCCCCCGCGGCAAAGCTGATCTTAGTGATGGTGGATAACCACTCCTCAAGCTCGCGATAAAACCGGTTCTGGCCGTGGCCCGCAAACAGCTCCAACAAACCCACAACTAGGGAACCGGCAAGCCCAAGAAGCGACGAAGAAAATGCGGTGCCCATGCCGCCCAATTGTTCTTCCAGACCCGTCATCAGGCGGTTGAAGACTTCCACACCGCCTTCCCCCTCGCCCGGTGCAAGCGACCGGATCGTTTCCACAACGGCTGGAACCGTTGTTGCCAATCCATAAAAAGTACCCAAAAGACCAAGGAAAATCAGCAGATTAACGATGTATCGCGTAATATCGCGCGCTTCATCAATCCGTGTTGCGATACTGTCAAGGATCGATCGGGCTGAGGCTGCCCCAATCTGCAAATGCGACCCGCGGTTCGACCGAAGAAGCGCAGCAAGAGATGCCAGCAAGCGTGGCGCACGGTCCGGGTCGTGCCCATTCCGTTCCTGTACATAATCTTCGATCCATCCGACAGACGAAAACACCTGCCAGACCTGCCAGAAACAGGCAAGCAGCCCGATCACGAAGACAAACAGGATAAATCCGTTCAAATACAGGTTTGCTTGAAAGACCGGCAGCACTCGCGGAAGGGCGATGAACACGCCAAACCCGACCAACCCAAGCACCACCAGCATCACGAAGATCTGGCGGATCGGGTGGGTGAAGGACGGCTCGACCCCTCGTTTTTTGGGCGCAGTCAGCGTCCCGCGATCCAGCTGATCCATGCGGGATATTCCTTGTCGCCATTGTTGTTGCGCACAGGATAGGCGCAAGCGGTGCAGGTGCCAAGCCTTGTCTGCGTGCTACGGGGTCACCATCGCGCGCACGGTTTGCGACAGCCAGTTCAGGTCCTGATCCTCGATACCCAGATCGGACAGATGCGCAGCCGTGTTGTAAAGGTATTCGGTGTTCGGCCCCCGCCCACCAACTGCCTGCGCAATGATTTGCGCCTGTTCGTCAAGTTCGATCTGGCAGTATTGAGCATGATCGGGGTCGATCACATAGGTGACCGCTTCGACCTTACGCCCGTCCTGAAGTATGACGGTCAGCCACTTCTCCAGATAAGCGGAGGACACAAGCTCGCGCTCGCGCAACTCTGCCAGCGTTTTATCATGGCTTTTCGGGCAAGCCCGGAAGGCCAGCCCCTTGCATCGCGCACCGCTCATTTCGTCTAGCGCCAGAACCAGTCCCGGCGTATCCTCGGTCCCGCGATGATGGATCGACCGCATACAAAAACTGCGGTGATAGCCGGGAAGCGTGGCAATGACAGCTTCGGTATGGTCGAAACCGGGGTTCCACATCAACGAGCCATACCCGAAAACCCAAAGATCCTGTGTGCTCATTTCACTCGCTCTTTACCACCTGTCGCTTTACATACGCCAATATGCACGCAGAGCGGCAAGAGGAAAGAGTGATGCGCAATTTGATAGTGATTGCCATGATATTGGCGGGCTTGTGGGGTGGCTATTGGTATATTGGAGCAAGCGCTACAGAACACGCATTTAAAGCATGGATTGCAGACCGGCAAGATGAAGGCTGGATTGCCGAGGCTACTGACATCTCGACACGCGGATTTCCCAACCGTTTTGACACGATTTTCACCGATCTCGAGTTGGCCGATCCCGACACCGGCCTGTCATGGGTTGCCCCTGAGTTCCAGATCCTCGCCCTATCCTACAAACCGCATCATGTGATCGCGGTCTGGCCCGGCACGCAGGTCATTGCCACGCCCGAGCAACGCATTCAGATCGCAGGTAGCGACGTGAAAGGCTCGATCATGGTGTCCCCAACGCCCGACCTTACGCTGGAGCGGAGTTCAATTGTGCTGGCAGACATCACGATGTCATCGACCGCCGGTTGGACTTCGGCGTTGAAGCACGGCCAATTGGCAACCCGCCAGCTTGAGGATGGTGACAACCGTCACGAGATCCATTTCGAAGCGGCAAACCTGACTCCGGCTTCTTCATTCGTGCAATCTTTGAATGCTGACGATCTGCTACCCCCCGTCTTTGAGGGTATCACTCTGAAGGCCAATGTGGATTTCAACGCCCCTTGGGACCGCACAGCTATCGAAAAAGCGCGGCCACAAATCACACATATCGACCTGAACGAGTTAAAGGCAAATTGGGGCGAGCTGGAACTTTGGCTGGCGGGCGCAGCAGATGTCGATGCCCAAGGCATTCCCACCGGTAACATCACCGTCAAAGCCCGCAACTGGCGCCAGATGATCGAAATTGCCCGTGCCTCCGGTGCCCTTGCGCCCGAACTCGTCTCAACCGTCACTGGTGCACTACAATTCGTGGCAGGTCTGTCCGGGGACGAATCAACATTGGACGTGCCGTTGCGCCTGTCTGGTGGGCGCATGTTCCTTGGACCAGTCCCAATCGGAACCGCACCCGTGATCCGCCTTCGTTGAGCAGACTACCGCCTCCACCGTTACTTCTGGCTAAAAATATCCTGGGGGAATGCGCGGACGCGCAGGGGGGCAACGCCCCCCAATCAGGTCGCCATCACCGACAATAAGACCCGCTGCGATAACGCGCGGTATCCAGATGCAGATGATCTTTGTGAAACCTGTCTGATTTGGGGCCAAGCACTGTACCGAAGGGACCACAGGCCGCCTTGTGCATCTTCTTCAAGACTTTTCCCCGAACTGGATCGCTCCACCCTTTCAGAACCGTGATGGTCGCGCCATTCTTAAGCGTCACACCTGAAATATCGATGGCACGTCCACGCCCGTGTTCGCTGACCTTTGCACCCGGTTGGTTGTTTCGCGTGCGACAAGCGTAGTGCGCAGCAACGCGCAGGGTCGCAGGACCACCGCCAAGCCGTCCAACCGCCGGAAACACCCCATCTCGCACCCAAGCGTTCAGGGCTTTCGCGGTGGTGCAATCGATCACCGCCGGTTGGCTCAGCTTTATGCCCGACACCTCGGTCACACGCACCGGGTCGGATACACCACATCCGCGGATCCTTCCCGGGATAGCAGAAATTGCCTGTCCCTTGATCTCGTTAACACCGCAGACACGTCCACGACGCCCCGAACTGCCAGGCTTGGGTGTCGACGCTGCAATTTTCCGTGCAAAGCCTTTTGGGCGCAACTGAGGTCGCAACGACCTGCCTACCGCAAATGGCGTCGGGAGCGGTGCGTTCAGTGACGGCGAATTGCTTGTTGACGTGATTGTTGTGACCGTGGCTGTTTTTGGCCGCGGCTCGGGTCGCGAAGACGTATCAGGCGCGGACGCGAATGCCGACAGGCTAAGACTGCATCCGATCAGGATACCCATTGCAAAACGGTGAAAAACCTTTGGTCTGAAACATCCTGCGCTCATCAATGCTCCTTTGCGCGCCGGCGGGCGGGATCAATCATGCTTTCCCTTCCGACCGAAATCGGGCGCGTCCGTATCCTGTCCGGCTTCGATAATACCACGACGGATCGTTCGGGTTCGAGTGAAATAGTCGAACAAGGCCTCTCCGTCCCCGACGCGAATAGCCCGCTGCAAGGCAAACAGCTCTTCTGTGAACCGGCCAAGTATTTCTAACGTCGCGTCTTTATTGGATAAAAACACATCGCGCCACATGGTTGGGTCCGACGCAGCAATCCGCGTAAAGTCGCGAAAACCCGCCGCTGAATACTTGATGACTTCACTATCCGTGACACGCGACAGGTCATCGGCGACACCAACCATAGTGTAAGCGATCAGGTGGGGCGTGTGGCTGGTAACAGACAACACCAGATCGTGGTGATCTGCATCCATAACTTCAACATTCGACCCCATGCCTTTCCACAAACTGATCAACCGTTCGGTTGCAGCGTCGTCCGCACCGTTGGGGATCAGAATGCTCCAGCGGTTGTCGAAAAGTTCTGCAAATCCAGACCGGGGGCCGCTATGTTCTGTCCCCGCCAAAGGGTGGCCGGGTATGAAATGCACATGATCAGGCAGATGCGGGGCCACTGCTTCGATTACCGCGCGTTTCACTGATCCGACATCTGTTACCGTCGCTTCGGGCTGAAGGTGTGTGCTAATCTCTGCTGCGACGGCACCCATTGCGCCAACCGGGACAGCAAGAACAACCAAATCTGCACCGTCGACCGCTTCAGAAGCTGAATCGACTATACGATCACAAAAACCAAGTTCGCGGGCGACATCGCGAGTCTCGGCCGAACGCGCAGTGCCGACAATTTCGCCTGCCAAGCCCGCCCGGCGGATGGCGTGGGCCATGGATGACGCGATCAGGCCAAGCCCGATCAAAGCGACACGGTTGTAAATTACACTCATGTTGCGGCCTCATCATCCAGCCGATCCTCTTCAAGCAGCATCAGCTTTGAACCCGGTGCACCGCCCTTGAAACGCCCGATCATATGTGCCACCCGGCGGCAAGATGCCTCGTCGCCGATGGTGATGCGCAAGCAGTGTGGTAAGCCATAGCCTGCCACCATACGCACGATTATCCCTTGTTCCTGAAGGAACGCGTTACAGTCTTCGGCCTCTTCCGGGTTGGCGAAACGGGCCAGAATGAAATTGGCACAAGAGGTATCGGATGGCACACCCAGTTCGGCCAATGCTTCGGCCAACCATGACCGCAGCCGTGTGTTTTCCGACAGACAGCGGGCGACGTGATCACGGTCCTGCAAAGCGGCTACCGCGGCATCTTGTTGCGCCATCGAAAGGTTAAACGGCCCCCTCACGCGGTTCAGCACGTCAATCACATCGGGCGCGCCATAGCCCCAGCCAATCCGCAATCCGCCAAGACCATACATCTTCGAGAATGTCCGCGTCATGAACACGTTGTCGTATTTGTCAACAAGCCGCGCCCCGCCATCGAATCCATCGACATATTCGACATAGGCCCCGTCGAGAACCAGCAGCACATGATCGGGCAGTTCGCGCGCCAGTCGCGCCAGTTCTGCCTGACTGACCATGGTGCCCGTCGGGTTGCCCGGATTGGTGACGAAGACAAGGCTGGTTAGTTCTGTGACGGCTTTTAAAATTTCGTCGACATCAACCATCCGCTCACGCTCGGGCACCTTCACCGGTATGGCACCTGCCGCCAAAGCCGAAATCTTGTACATGGAAAAGCCGTGTTCTGTATAGATCACCTCAGTTCCGGGACCAGAGTAGCACTGGCACAGGAACGTGATGACCTCATCCGATCCGACCCCGCAGATGATCCGCGCGGGATCCAGTTTGTGGAGTGCTCCAATGGCGTTTCGCAACGGCGCGTGGTCGGTGTTTGGATAGCGATGCAACTCGCGCCCCGCCCGCTGAAACGCTTCAATCGCGTCTGGGCTTGGACCGAACGGGTTTTCGTTCGAGCTCAGCTTGATCACGTTTGCCACACCAGCAACGCTGGAGGCGCCACCCACATAGGGCTTTATCTGCATGATCCCCGGTTGAGGTTCGATCTTTGTCATCTTGGTGCTCCCCCTACGAGGTGATTTACAGAGGTCGACGTGTCAGAGAAAGGGTGAAAGCGTCAGTTTGCACAATGTACGCGTGTCCTGAGGCTTCGCTGCATCTGCAACACACACGAAAAAACCCGCCCAAAAACCTGGGCGGGTTCTGAAACTCGGCGCGTTGTTAAGCTGTGCTTAGTTCTTCGCGTAGAATTCGACGACCAGGTTCGGTTCCATCACGACCGGATACGGCACATCCGACAGGCTGGGCGTCCGGGTGAATGTTGCGGTCAGTTTCGAATGGTCAACTTCCAGATAATCCGGAACATCACGCTCGGGCAGTTGAATGGCTTCCAGAATGGCAGCCATTTGCTTGGAGCGGTCACGCACTTCGATCACATCACCTTCTTGAACGCGGTAAGAAGGAATGTTCACTTTTTTGCCGTTTACACGCACATGGCCGTGGTTCACGAACTGGCGAGCCGCGAAAACGGTCGGTACAAACTTCGCGCGGTAAACGACAGCGTCCAGACGGCGCTCCAGCAGGCCGATCAGGTTTTCACCGGTGTCGCCTTTGACACGCTCGGCTTCACCATAGATGCGACGGAATTGTTTTTCGGTCAGGTCGCCGTAATAGCCCTTCAGCTTCTGCTTGGCGCGCAGTTGCAGACCGAAGTCCGACAGTTTGCCCTTGCGGCGCTGGCCATGTTGGCCGGGGCCGTATTCACGACGGTTTACCGGCGATTTGGGGCGACCCCAGATGTTTTCGCCCATGCGGCGATCAATTTTGTACTTGGCAGACGTGCGTTTGGTCACGGCTGATCTCCTTCATAAAAGTATCGAAGGGCGTTGTCCTTTGGCCGAAGCCCGACAGGCATCCCCTTGCAGGGGCCACCAACACCAATGAAAACCGGCCCCTTGCGGGACCGGATTTGGGGCTTATAGCGTCGTGAGTGGTGGTGTCAACGCCCCGAACGTTGTGTCAGGCGATTTCTCCGCGCAAAATCGCGGCCTCGCCCCGGTTCAGGCTGCGGCGGGCAAAACCGCCATAGGCCATAGGATCGAAATCCAGTTGCGGGAACATCTCCACCAAACGGTTGCGTTGTTCTGTATCCAATGTGTCCAGATCCGCGTTAGCTGGATGGAAGCTTTCCGCCGGAACGCCGTTGGCCCAGACAACCTCGTGATTTTCCAATAGCACGTGATAATAAGTGATCTCGCGGATGGTGTAGTCAACCACCACACGTCGCTCATCCACCAGATCCCGCGCGGAAATCAGGACTTCGTCCTCATTGAACAGCTCTTGGGCGCGTTTTCCGTTCAGCAATATCTGATGATGGCCTGAAACGATCAAATCCGCATCTGGCTGGCCAGAACGAATGGCCCCAGCCCGCAATCGGATCGGGCGCAGTTCCGGCATCGCGAACATACGCGCACCGGTGATGCGTTTCGTCCCGATCCACAGTACTTTCTGTGTACCGTTGTCTCGGGTTTGCAGCTCGTCGCCTTCCCGCAGATCTTCCACACACACTTCGCCAGAATGAGTGCGAAGTCGGGTGCTGGGCGCAAAACAAATAACGCCCGCCGGTTGTTCAATCAGCTGGTTCCGAGGCGTCGGTCGCATACTGGCGCGCACCACCCAGAAATCCGTGTTCTCTGGCGGCATTTCGCCCGCAAACATCAGAAGCACCTGATTGTCCGCGCCATCGATCAGAGTCGCAACATAACTTGCGTGGCCGTCCGTGACCTCAAACCCCATATTCAAATGATGACTGTTGACCGAATGCGACCCCAAGGGTCGTGAAGGGTCGATTGCTGCCCCGACCAGTTTGTACACGCTGTGTGCTGCGCGCCTGCGCTGGTCCTGCTCTCCGCTTGCGCTCTCAAGATCGCGAAGTTCACGTGGACCGTCGACGCGCAACGGTGTTCCCGTCCAGCGCCAATTCGACCCCACGCCAAGCGACGTCACCGGCGCCGCCGGCAATCCGTCCACTTCTGTCTGCGACCATGAGATGACAAACGTGCCATTAAAGCCCGTTTCCATGCCCGTTAACCTGCCATTTTTTGTTTTTATTGCCTCAAAGCTAGCATGGGTGATTCGCTTTGTTAAGAAATTTGTATACGTGACCTTCTGCCAGTTTCCGGCGCGATGAAATCGCAACAGTCTGGCTAACCTACTGTGATGTGTGTTGCCACCTACTATGGGGCGATTGCCAAGCCTCTAAAGAACTGGTAACAAAACTTTACCAATTTTTTCGGAGCGCACCATGCCAGTCATCACCGAGATCGAAGACCTTCGCCGCCTTTATGCCCGAAGGGTGCCAAAGATGTTCTATGATTATGCTGAAAGCGGCAGTTGGTCTGAGCAAACATTCCGCGAAAACAGCTCGGATTTCGACAAGCTCTATTTTCGGCAGCGCGTCGCTGTGGACATGGACAATCGATCCACCCGGTCAACAATGTTGGGGCAGGACGTGGCAATGCCGATGGCGTTGGCACCGGTCGGCCTTACGGGGATGCAATGCGCCGATGGCGAGATCAAAGCCGCCCGCGCCGCCGAGAAATTCGGCGTGCCATATACACTGTCCACGATGTCGATCTGCTCGATCGAGGATGTGGCAGAACACACCAACACGCCCTTTTGGTTTCAGGTCTATACGTTGAAAGACGATGACTACATGCAGCGCCTGTTCGATCGCGCCCGCGCCGCCAACTGCTCGGCCATCGTGATAACGGTAGATTTGCAGGTTCAGGGCCAACGACACAAGGACCTTAAAAATGGCTTGTCTGCACCGCCCAAGCTGACTCCCGCCTCTGTCGCCAACATGATGACAAAAGTGCATTGGGGGCTTGGAATGCTGGGTACCAAGCGGCGGTTCTTTGGCAACATCGTGGGTCACGCGAAAGGCGTTTCAGATCCATCATCGCTCAGCTCCTGGACAGCCGAGGCTTTCGATCCGTCGCTGAACTGGGGTCGTATTCGTCAGTTCAAGAAAATGTGGGGCGGGCCAATCATCATCAAAGGCATCATGGAACCGGAAGATGCGGTTCAGGCGATGAATGTCGGAGCTGACGCCATCATTGTCTCGAACCATGGTGGGCGACAACTGGACGGCGCACTCAGCTCGATCCGAGCTCTGCCCGCTGTGCTTGATGCGGTTGGCGACAAAATCGAAGTACATCTGGACAGTGGTATCCGCTCGGGTCAGGACGCGTTGAAGGCGGTCGCGATGGGGGCTCAAGGCACCTATATCGGGCGCGCCTACACCTATGGGCTGGGGGCGATGGGTGAAGAAGGTGTGACCAAAGCGCTTGAGGTGATCCACAAGGAAATGGACATCTCGATGGCGTTCTGCGGGCATACGGATATCAAAAATGTGGACCGATCCATACTGCGTATTCCCAAGGGTTTTGCAGGCGACTGGGAAGAATGATCCTGAGGAGGGCGGTTCAGAAATAACTTCTGACCAGCGCACCAGAGATCAGTGTCCAACCGTCAGCCACAACAAAAAATGCCAACTTGAACGGCAAAGACACGATGGCAGGCGGCACCATCATCATGCCCATCGACATCAGGATCGCAGCAACAACGAGATCTATGACAAGGAACGGCAGGAACACCAGAAACCCGATCTGGAAAGCCCGTTCGACTTCGGACAACAGAAAGGACGGCACCAGCAGGGACAAGGGTGCCTCATTGCCGACCGCAATATTAGCTGTTTGTTCCCGCAGAGCAGCGAGATGTTTAAAAGTCTCGGGGTCGATGCGGGCGGCCATGAATACGCGGAAAGGCTCGATCGCCGCCATGAAGGCTGGCTCAAGCGCAAGCACACCATCTGAAAACGGCTTGCCGCCTTGTGTCCATGCCTCAATGAACACTGGCTCCATGATAAAATAGGTCAGAAACAGCGCGAGACTAACGATCAACATATTCGGAGGTGACTGCTGCAATCCGATCGCCTGCCTCAGAATGGACAGGACTGTTACAATGAAAGGAAAGCACGTCACCATGATTGCAAGACCGGGCACAAGACTCAGCAGGGTGACAAGCACAAAAACCTGAATGGTCCGGGTCGCCAGCGAAGCTTCATCCCCAAGCGAAAGCGTGATGTCCTGCGCATAAGCAGAATCTACTGTGCCGATCAGAATCACGGCAATTGCAAGTGCTACCGCTTGATAGCGCATGATCTTCCCGCACCAGAAGCGCATTATAGGCCAGATTTCAAGTCAGCGACCTCAGTCAACCTGACCGCAAGACGTCCTTGGGGATCGCCTTCCAACTCCTCCAGTTCGCCGCGCGCGATCAGTTTGTCACCAACATACAACTCGACCGGATCTTCGATCCGTTTGTCCAGCGGCAGAACGGTGTTCTGTGTCAGTTGTAGCAGCTCTTTCACAGTGGGTCGCGCACGGCCGACCGAAATCGTGATTTCTATCGGGACTTGTACAAAGGGGTTTGCGGCACTGTCTGAGTTGGTAGATGTTTGGGTGTCAGCCATGTTCAAAAGCCTTCTCGTTTATTTCATACAGCGCCGTTACCGCGCTCTTAATCCGTGCCAACGCCGATGACAGGTCGATGCAGCGTTCAGATGATGATGATCGAAGAAACACCTGACCGTCCGGCAGCGTGTCATCTTCAAACACCTGCAACGGCGTCTCATTAACGCGATCCATCAAGTGGTCGAGAACTTGCCGACTGCCAGAGGACACGCGCACTTCAATCGGCGTGTCGGCGGCTTGTTCAGCCAGCGGCATGATTTCGTCATTAATGACCTGGCTTAGCGCATCGCGCATGACTTCGGGCAGCAGTGTATCGACAATTGTGCGCAGTAAGGGTTCCAATGATCCAAGAACGTGGCTTCGCGCTTCGTGGAAAGTGAAACCAAGATCCACAAGGTTGCGGGCAAACTCAGCCTCAATGCGGTCTTTGTCACCATCGGCTTCGTTCAGAGCATCGTCCCAACCAGCGCTGTACCCTGCTTCGTATGCGGTTAGTCGAACTTTTTCGAGCTCTGCGTCAGCGCCAGAACGAATTCCTGAATTCGAAACAGACAAGTCAGATTGCTCAAAATCTTCCAAAGCCAGGGGTTTACTCATCACGCAAGCTCTTCATCTTCTTCCATCCAACCACGCAGGATTTCAACGGTATCCGACTGCCGCTCAGCGATCAGATTACGCAGCCGCTCCACCGGGTCTGGGTCAGCAATCTCTGACAGGTCTGTGTCAACGACCTCGCCGCTTGAAAGTGTTTTGACCACGGCGGGAAGGCTGGACGCATCGGCTGAACTTGCCTGCGCCGAAGGCGGGGGTGTTATTGCCACCGACGAAGACTGAAGTGATGGGTCAGGTCTCTCGGCCGCAACTTCTTCGGGACGAGCGGAAAAAATGGGCCGCAGTACGAACAATCCAAGTATCAAGGCGACAACCGCAAGAACAATAATCTTAACCAGAGACGTCACATCGATGGCCAAGCCGGAAAGTACTCCGCCGGCAGGCGCGCTGCCCAGCGCTGGCACAGGTTCGAACTCCAACGACTTGATGGTGATTAGATCGCCGCGCGCTTCGTCGAAACCGATCGCGCCTGCTACTAATTCGCGCAGGCTTGCGATTTCTTCGGCGCTGCGAGAGGTCCAGACCTCGTTGCCTGCATCGTCTGACGTTCTTATCCCGTCGATCAGAACGGCCACCGTCAGCCGCTTGATTGCGCCGGGTGTGGTCACCACTTCCCGGGTGGTTTCCGACACTTCGTAGTTGATCCGCTCTCGTGTCTCGGAGGTGTTCGACGAGGAGTTGCCCCCACTTGCCGCATCCCCATTTGGCAGGTTCGATGCCACTGTGACGCCCGCACCCTCGTTGTCTTTAGCAGAATTCGACGTCTCAAGCGTGTCGGTGGACACGGCGACGCGGGTTTCAGGATCAAATCGGCGTTCCCTCAGGCTTTCGTGTTCAGTCGCTGTTTCCAGGTTAAGCTCAACTACGGCGTTTCCAAACCCGACGCGTGCTTCTAACAGACGTTCCACATTCTGCTTTAGGGTCAGCGCGCGATCAGAGGTAAGGCTGGAAATATCCGATCGTTCATCTCCAACCGCGATCAATCCGCCGCGGCTGTCGATGATCGACACGCGTTCCGGCAGCAACCCCGGCACTGCCGAAGCTACAAGGAACTTAAGTGCTTTTGCCTGCGCTCCCGGCAATGCGCCGCTAGCCGTGGTCACTGTTACCGAGGCCGATGGCTCGTTACGTTGACGAAACATTTGAGTCGAGGTGTTTGCAATGTGAACCCGAGCGTTTTGAATCAACGGGCTGGCCACAATGGTGCGCGCCAACTCTCCTTCTTTTGCACGCCAATATGCGGCATCGAACATCTGCGACGTGGTGCCAAACCCGCTCAGACCATCCAGCAGCTCATACCCTTTGCCGCCATTTGCAGGCAGCCCTTCACTGGCCAAAGTCATCCGCAGACTATCACGCTGGGACGTGTCGACAAAGATCGACCCGCCGCGAATCTCATAGACTACACCTCGCGCCTCAAGCGCTTTGACGACATCTCCTGCTGCGCCACTTTCCAAGCCCGCATAAAGCAGTGTCAGCTGACTGGTCGTCGCCATTCTGGACAGGCCAATCACCGCGATGAACATCGCGAGGGTCGCCGCCAACACGATGATGCGTTTCCGCATATCCAAACTGGTCCATATCGAGGTGATCTGCTGCAAGACGCAACTCCTTTAACCGAGCGGGCTTCTGCCCCCGTCACATTCCGCAGTTTTCGCTGATCGCCCTTAACAATTGGTTAGTGGGCGACAGCTTATAACGAATCGAACAGATTTCTTTGGATAGCCACATGACCGACACCGCCCTGACAGCCGACATCGCAGATGCACCTACAAACAAGAAATCCCGGAAGGGATTCTTGATTGGAATAATTCTGTCGGTCGTCTTAGGCGGGGGAAGCTTTTTTGCCACCTATTCAGGGATGCTGGGCGGTCATGGAACAGAAAAAGATACCCCTGATCATGCCGAACCTATTGTCGATCTTCCCTCTGTGGCCTTTGTCGAGCTGGACCCGTTGGTCATATCACTCGGCAGCTCAAGCAAAAGTCGTCACCTTCGGTTTCGTGGATCGCTTGAAGTTGTACCGGGACATGAAACGGATGTCGGTCATCTGTTGCCCCGCGTCATCGACTTGCTCAATGCCTATCTTCGCGCAGTTGACGTAACAGTGTTGGAAGACCCGGCAGCCTTGATCGAACTGCGCGCACAAATGTTGCGGCGCGTGCAACTGGTCACTGGTGAGGGTCGCGTGCGTGACCTTTTGATTCTTGAATTCGTCCTCAATTGATAGGGAGGCATGTGCATGGACATTCTGGCTGATATCATGCTGGGCATCGGCGCGATTGGTGCCGCCATTTACTGCATGGTTTTGTCGCGGCGATTGCGTCGCTTTAACAACCTGCAGAATGGTATGGGTGGCGCGGTGGCAGTGCTGTCGGCCCAGGTTGATGATATGACCACGATGCTGAATAGCGCCCGAGACGCTGCTGGTGAAAGCGCCGATATTTTGACCAATCTAACGGAACGAGCCGAAGCTTCGGCACAAAAGCTGGAACTGATGATGGCGAGTCTTCACGATTTACCTGACAGCACACAAGGACAAACACAAGGCACACATCAGCCCGAGGTTCGTCAAACGCCATCCCCACCGCAAAGCACGAGCCAAGATGCCCCTACCCCGCCCGTCTTCGTGAGCCATCGCATGATGAAAGCGGCAGAATAATGCAGACACAGTCGAGACGAAGAAATTTGCGTCGTCGTGGTATCAGTAGACATGTACTGGTTACGCTGGCTCTGCTACTTGCGACCTCTGGGCTGGTTCGGTTGGGCGGGTTTGGCATGGCAATCGCAGATGACGTAAACGACCTGCTACGCGGCACGTCGGCCAGCCAGGGAGACCCGGCCAACTGCACCTCAGAAGCGGATATCGAGACCGTTCTGGCAGCGCTTCAAACCCGCGAACAA
The DNA here is from genome assembly GCF_023016085.1 of Aliiroseovarius sp. F47248L. Classification (NCBI taxonomy): domain Bacteria; kingdom Pseudomonadati; phylum Pseudomonadota; class Alphaproteobacteria; order Rhodobacterales; family Paracoccaceae; genus Aliiroseovarius; species Aliiroseovarius sp. F47248L. The sequence goes on from NZ_JALKBF010000001.1 coordinate 2,174,784, forward strand.
AACCTCATTGAGAATGAGACCGCTGTGGAAAAACGACTAAAGATTCTGTCGGAAGCCAAAACCGCATTAGAGGAAAAACTAAAGGCTCTGGTGGCCGCTGAAAACGCTCTTGCCGCCACGATGGCCGCAACCAAGACTGCGGCATCCGACGACCTTGCCCGCCTGACTACGCTTTACGAAAATATGAAACCCAAACAAGCAATACCTTTATTCGAAGCTATGGATCCGGAATTTGCCGTCGGCTTTCTGTCCCGAATGAAACCAGCCATCGCCGCGCAAATCATGGCGGGAATCGATCCACAATCTGCATACGCCATCAGCGTGGTATTTGCAGGCCGCAACTCAGATGCCCCAACAAACTAGGGTGAGTCGAGGATTTGTTAATCCATATCTGCGATGAAAACATGACCGCAAAGTAACCAGTTCAGGAGACAGAAGATGATCGGTTTTGTTGGTATCGCATTGATCTTCGTAATGGTGTTCGGTGGCTACCTGGCCGCTGGTGGTAAAATGGGGATCATTCTCAAATCGCTGCCGTTCGAATTCACTATGATCGGAGGTGCTGCTGCCGGTGCGTTTGTGATCTCAAATGATATGGCAGCGATCAAGCACACGATGAAAGACATTGGAAAGGTATTTAAAGGTCCAAGATGGCAGCCCGATGATTACCGCGATCTTTTGTGTCTCCTGTTTGAATTGATCCGACAAGCCCGGCAAAACGCCGTCGCCTTAGAAGAGCATGTCGAAAACCCGCATGACAGCCCTATCTTCGGACGCTACCCGAAAATCCTGGAAGATCGCGAGGCTGTGGAACTGATTTGTGACACATTACGCTCGGCAACAATGAACTACGATGACCCTCATCAGGTAGAGGAAGTCCTCGAAAAGCGAATGGACGCCAATCTGCACCACGCGCTGCATTCCAGTCATGCGCTGCAAACGGTTGCGGATGGGTTGCCCGCCCTAGGCATTGTCGCAGCCGTTTTGGGGGTCATCAAGACGATGGGGTCGATTGACCAGCCACCTGAAATCTTGGGAAAAATGATCGGCGGCGCACTGGTCGGAACGTTTCTAGGTGTGTTTTTGGCTTACGGGCTAGTCGGGCCGTTTTCTGCGAAGGTTAAAACCGTGGTCGAAGAGGACGCCCATTTCTATCAGTTGATCCGAGAAGTTCTGGTTGCCAACTTATACAATCATTCCGTCAATATTTGCATTGAGGTTGGTCGCCAAAACACACCAGGCCATCACCGGCCCAGCTTCAACGAACTTGAGGAGGCCTTGAAAGAGGTCAAACAGGTAGCGTGATGAGCCTGCGGATCATACTGACCAGCCTGATGATCTGCTGGCCAACCTTACTGCCGGCCAAGGACATCACGGTCAAATCGGGTGAACACTCAGACTTTTCACGTTTGGTCGTGTACACAAACCTGTATGATAAACCCGTTTTGACCCGAACCGAGAACGGCTTTCAGATGACTACCGGATCTGATGGGGATCGGTTCGCAATCGCGGGCGTATTCGACATGATCCCGCGCGATCGGATCTCCGATCTGAAATCTTCCAATGACGGCGTGCTGAACATAGTCCTCAACTGTTCTTGTGATGCGAAGACACAGATTCTGCCAAACGGGCAGTTCGTCATTGATGTTTTCAATGCCACTGAACCACGCGAACCTTTTCCCTCGGGGCTTCGGCAATCCGACCCTGACATTCCGAACAAAGACAACCGAACCAGTGCACTGGAAGCACGGCGCGGGCTTCCGATTGCCGGGACGCCCGACGCTAGTGACGCCGGGGAAAAATTCGTCGCGACCATTCAAGATGATGCAGTTGACCCCGCCCCACTTAACCCTGTCCGGACCAACAAGCTGCCACCAAACGAGAATGGCCTGCTGGAGCAGTTGGCACGGGCCGCAGCGCAAGGGCTTGTTGACGCGCCGTCGATCCTTGATACATCCGTTTCAGAGCATATGGAAACCACTCCCGACCCCGACGAACCGGCAGCGGAAATCGAAGGCCCGTCTCCCAATTCTGCATCTCCGACCGCCACAGACCACATTCGCATTCAAACCTCGGTCGATCGCGATCTGGGCCGACCGTCGGCGCCATCCGATACTCCCGAGACTGGCGCGACGTGCCATCCGCCCCAATCCTTTTCAATCGCCAACTGGGGCAAGGGGGATGGAGAGACACTTGACTTCGCAACATATCGAGCCAGCCTGACGACCGAAGTCGACAGGCTGAATCCTGATACTTTCCGATCTTTCGTGCAGCACCAGATCTTTCTGACCCTTGGTGCCGAGGCGCTATCTTACTTGAATAGTTTCCGAGGAATCCTGACAAACGACGAAGACCTGCAGCTAATGGCCGAGATCATCGAAACTGGCAGCGCGACAGGGTATGCGCGCATGACGCCACATCTGGCATGCGATGGGCCGGTTGCGTTGTGGGCAGTGCTCTCACAACCTCGCCTGCCCCGCGACCACCCCATCAATACCGCTGCGGTGATCTCCGAATTCTCTATCTTACCGCGGCACCTTCGCATCCATTTAGGACCAATGGTGATGCGTAAATTCTTAGCTATCGGCGACACAGATACGTCGATCGAGATCAACCGCATCAGCCAACGCGGCATCGAAACACTTAGCACCGAACATACTCTTGCAGATGCGCAACTGTTGTTGGAAACTGAATCCAGCTCAAAAGGCCGCGACCAGCTAATCGAAATCGTCGACCGAGATGACCACAATGCGGTGGATGCGATTCTGCTACTGATTGAAAATCACATCGCAATGCGCACAGGCATTCCTGACCGAACATTGGAGCTTCTCGGTTCACTGGCGCATGAACACAAAGCTTCTAAGAGAGGTGCTGATCTAGCGATTGCGGAGGTCCGCGGGTTGATCCATGCCACGCGTTTCGCAGACGCCAGGGCAAAATTGCACAAGTTTGAACACTTCCCTGACCAAGAGAATGACAGCCACCTTCAAATCTTGAACGAGTTCGGCATGGCACTGAGTAAATCTGGTTCAGATGGCACATTTCTTCGAAACACCATCGACCAACCCATCTGGGCGGATGCTGAAGAAAAAACACGGATAGCAATCGCGGATCGGTTGCTTCGCCTAGGCTTTGCATCTGCGGCAAAAGAAATATTGATCAACCAACCCTTCCCGCCAGGACGTGAATCCCGAGTTCTGATCGCCAGAGCTGCCATATTAGAAGGGAAGGCAAACGTCGCGCTCGGCTATCTGAGTGGGCTGAATGACGCCGAGTCGCAAAAAATGCGTGATACTTTTCTGCCTGCAACCGATCAGATGACCATATCTACGGTTTCGACAGGGTTTCGGCCGAACAACATTGCGAGCGAACCAGCGACCGAAATCTCGCTTGAAGCCGTTGGACGAATGATTGACGACAGCAAGGCGATCCGCGCGCGCGTAGAGGATGCCTTGCAAAACGAAAGGACACAATAAATTCAGCGATGGTTACCGCTTGTTAAGCATGGCTGAATAGTCTGGTCGACAGACAGAAGCAGGATCTGCGACCCGATGCCAAAACCTATTCAGCATGATACCCTCCACCGGCGGATCTGGCACGACACCACGGATGTCACATCTGCGATCTGGGTGTACACAGATAGCTGTCTGATCAGATCGTGTGACTCGCGAAGCGGGCCGACTTACACGACCGAAACGAGTCTCGGCCCCATCGATCGACCTTTCCCCGTTAAGTTGGCGGTCATCGGGAAACGCCACCCATGTTGACTGTCAAAACCATCTTTCGCCCGACCATCCTGCTGGCGCTGGTCTTGATGGCGATCATTGTCATGATGATTCTGCCCATGCCTGCGTGGGTGTTGGATGTCGGGCTTGCCGCGTCATTCGCCCTAGCGATCCTGATGTTTACGGTTACACTTTTCATCGAGCGGCCACTGGATTTTTCGGCCTTCCCAACCGTGTTGTTGGCGTCACTGATGCTGCGACTGTCGCTGAATGTCTCATCTACGAAACTGATCATTGGGCAGGGTCACACGGGAACCTCGGCAGCGGGCAGCGTGATCGAAGGGTTTGCCAGCTTCGTCATGGGCGGCAGCATTTTGCTGGGTCTCGTAGTGTTTTGCGTTCTGTTGATTGTGAATTTCATCGTCATCACCAAAGGTGCGGCGCGCATGGCCGAAGTTGGTGCGCGGTTTGCGTTGGACGGAATGCCCGGCAAGCAATTGGCCATTGACAGTGACATGTCGGCAGGCGCAATCGACCACGCGGAAGCCAAATCACGTCGTGAGAAGGATCAGGCAGAAACCACGTTCTTCGGGTCGCTGGATGGGGCATCGAAATTCGTGAAGGGCGACGCCTTGGCGGGGCTGCTGATCACATTCCTGAATCTGGTCATGGGCCTGATCATTGGCGTGGTGGTGCACGATATGGAGATCGCTAACGCGTTCCAAACCTATGCCATCCTGACGGTCGGTGACGGGTTGGTAACTCAAATTCCAGCAGTGATCATCTCAATTGCCTCGGCGCTGCTGCTGGCGCGTGGTGGAACTTCTGGGTCAACAGATCTTGCCCTGTTCTCACAGCTCGGTCGATATCCGTCTGCGTTGGTTACTGTCGCTGTACTGATGGCGCTGTTCGGTTTGGTCCCCGGCCTGCCTTTCCTACCGTTTATTCTGGGTGCGGCGGCTTTGGGCACTGCTGGCTGGAAGGGGCACCAAGTTCAGCTTGAAGAAGCTCGAAAGGCTGCCGTCTCACCCACCGACATCGATGCATCTCTACAAACTGAAAGCCTTGGGGATATACTCGATTTAGACGACATCCACGTCGAGTTTGCGCCTGATCTGGTATCGATGGTTCTGGACCCTGCCACCGGTCTGGACGCCCGCATAGCCAGCATTCGAAATCATATTGCCAGTTCGTTCGGACTGATCCTGCCAGAGATACGGCTAACTGATAACAGCACACTTCCCGCCGGCACCTACGCAATCAAGATCCAGGGCGTCGAACAAGCACGCAATATCTTGCAAGCACACCGCGCGCTGGTCATCTTATCGGGACCAGAGGTCATTCTGCCCGATGGCGACGACGTGAAAGAGCCCGTGTATGGTGCGCCTGCCCGCTGGATTGGCCTTGACCATCAGGAAGAAGCTGCTCTGTCAGGCTGTGCTGTCATTGCGCCAACTGAAGTTCTGGCCACTCATTTGCTGGAAGTCATGAAACGAAACTTTCCACGCCTTCTTGGTTTTAAGGCGTTGCGCCGTTTGTTGGATGAATTTGTAAACTTATCGGACGCAAACCGAGCCGAGGCCAATCGGCGACTTTTAGACGAGTTGGTGCCGGAAAAAGTACCACTTGACCTGCTTCACGCCGTTCTACGCTTGTTGTTGGAGGAGCGTGTCTCGATCCGCAACCTGCCCTTGATCATCGAAAGCATCGCAGAAGCGCGCCCTGTCTTTGCCGCGCCCGACACCATCTGTGAATATGTCCGCCAGCGTTTGGGGTTCCAGTTGATCGCGGATCTGAAACGCGACGATGGTACAGTGCCGCTTGTTCAGCTCGCACCGGAATGGGAGGCCACGTTTCAATCGCACCAGCTTGACAGCGACACTGGCAGCGATGTTGCATTACCCCCGGAAGAGTTCAATCGGCTTGCCAATTCCGTCGCGGACAAAATCGCGCGTGCAGGGGAGAACGGGATATATCCAGCAATTGTAACCTCGTCCCAGCGTCGACGGTTTCTGAAGACTGTGCTGTCCGCCAAGGGCATCGCAAACCCTGTCCTGTCATTTGAGGAGATCGGAACAGAAGCTAAACCATCACTGGTCGGGATGATCCCGGCATGATTGCAGCTCTGGATCAAATCTCGATCTTGGTGCCGCTGCTTCTACATCAGGGTTTGGTGGTCTTTCTAAGGGTGGGGGCAGCGATGTCCGTTCTTCCTGCATTCGGAGAAAAATCGGTGCCCGTACGGGTGCGACTATTTCTGGCAATCGCATTCACGATGATCGTCGCGCCCGTTGTCATGGTTGACGCCGGATCGGCGCCACCACTGCGACCAGTTCACTACATTTCCGAACCGTTGATCGGGTTGGGGTTCGGAATTGCCATTCGCTTGATGATCATGACTCTTCAGATTGCGGGCAGCATCGCAGCCCAGTCCACATCCCTCGCACAATTGATGGGGGGTGCAAATACTGATCCGCAACCCGCTATCGGACATGTTCTGGTCGTCGCCGGTTTGGCGCTGGCTGTGATGCTCGGTCTGCATGTCAAACTGGCGACGGGCCTGATCCAAACCTATCACGTCTTTCCGGTCGGACAGTTTCCTGACGCACATGTTTTCGCGGAATGGGGGATTGCCCAGATCGCTCACGCATTCTCTTTGGCCTTTTCTCTGGCCGCACCCTTCGTCATTGCGTCGCTGCTCTATAATGTTGCGCTCGGGGTCATCAACAGGGCGATGCCGCAGTTGATGGTGGCCTTTGTCGGCGCGCCTGCTATTACCGCTGGCGGTTTGATCTTGCTGTTGATGACCACCCCACTTCTGCTGCCCATTTGGCAAGCCGCGCTTGAGGTGACACTTGCCGACCCGTTCGGAGGCCAATGATGTCAGGTACCGATGATGATGACAGCAAGCAACATGCGCCAACACAGAAGAAATTGGACGACGCCCGTCGGCGGGGCGAAGTGGCGCGGTCTGCCGACCTAAACACCGCCACATCATACCTTGCTCTGCTGATTATCGCGGCGTCACTGGGCACTGCAAGCCTGAAGGGTATGGGCGAATTGCTGGCTGGCATTCTAGCCAGATCAGAACAAATCGCCGATGGAGTTTTTCGTGGTGGCGCACCGTTCTCCGCATCGCTTCTGGTGGGGTTAGGACAGCCACTCGCGCCTTGGTTTCTAGCCCCGGCAATAGCGGTTCTGTTGCTCTCCATTGCAACGCGAACCTTCATCGTCGCGCCTGAAAAGCTCCAACCAAAGCTGAACCGCCTATCGCTCGTGTCGAATGCCAAGAACAAGTTCGGGCGATCTGGCCTGTTTGAGTTTGCGAAAAACTTTGTGAAACTGTCGATCTATACGCTGGTGCTGGGTGTTTTTATCTGGGTAAAACTGCCCGAAATATTATCCACCATGTCGCTGAGCGCGGGAATGACGACGGTCGTACTGCTTGAACTGTGTGTCGAATTTTTCGCTCTTGTTCTCGTGATAGCGCTGATCATCGGTGGCATCGATTATTTCTGGCAACATCAGGAGCATTTGCGAAAGAACCGTATGTCCCACAAGGATCTGATCGACGAAATCAAACAGAATGAAGGCGATCCCCATATGAAGGGTCAGAGGCGTCAGAAAGGCTATGCCATCGCCATGAACCAAATGCTTGGCGACGTCCCCGATGCTGACGTGGTCGTGGTCAACCCGACCCATTACGCCGTGGCTCTTAAATGGTCACGGATGCCGGGTGCTGCACCGATTTGTGTCGCGAAAGGCGTTGATGAAATTGCAGCACGGATTCGCGAGGCGGCCAGCGAAAACGGCGTGCCGATTCATAGCGACCCGCCAACAGCACGCGTGCTTTATGCCACGGTCAACATTGGCGACGAGATTCCACCCGACCACTACCAAGCCGTTGCCGCCGCAATTCGCTTTGCAGAGAAGATGCGCAGCCGGGCGCGCGGCATGTTCGGCACCAAGGCATGAACCAACAATTGTCTCAATTGGCTGAATTGGCTGCCCTGCGACATGATGCAGCGATGGCCGCTCTGACACAGCACAATCGCGCCATCCAAACCCTAGAGCTTCACATTTCAGATCTGCGCCAACGCCTTCACGCTAATCCAGAGACCGGACCAGGTGACGCTTTCCCAATTGCGTTGATCAGCGGGCATTATGGCACTTGGCAACGCTGGCTTGAACGGGAACTGACCAAGCTGAACTCTGACCTCGCACGGGCACGGGCAGAACGTGACAGTTATGTCCAGAACGCGGCTCAAACGTTCGGCCGAAAATCTGCAACCGAAGCCTTGGTGCGCGACGAAAAGCAAGCGATGCGGTTAAAAGCGCAGAAGCGGTTTGAACAGACTGCTTCGCGGGGCATACCGGGCAAGAATCCTCTTTTCTTTTGACGACCAGCAGTCTATAGGCACGGCTTCAACCGCGGGACTTACACCCTTGGAGGAATCCCGCATCAACAAACTGGAGAATTTCCATGGCAAAACAGATTCCTGATCTTGAGGCCACGGTACGGACGGGGACAGGCAAGGGGGCCGCTCGTCAAGCTCGCCGCGAAGGCTTGGTACCGGGTATCGTGTATGGCAGCAGCGAAGATCCGCTGCCGATCAACATCCCCTTCAACGACCTGCTGAAAAAGCTGAAAGCTGGTCGTTTCCTTTCGACACTTTGGAACCTGAAGGTCGATGGGCATGATGATGTCCGCGTTATCTGCCGGAACGTGCAGCGTGACGTTGTGAAAGACCTGCCGACCCATCTTGACCTGATGCGTCTGCACCGCAACACGCGGATCAGCCTTTTTATTCACGTTGAGTTCACCAACGAAGAAGAAGCACCAGGCCTGAAAAAAGGCGGCGTTCTGACCGTTGTGCGCCCGGAAGTCGAACTGAACGTTCTGGCGGGTGAAATTCCTGAGCAGATCGTTGTTGACCTGTCCGGTCGTGAAGTTGGTGACGTGATCCACATTTCAGACGTCGACCTGCCGAAAGGCGCGAAAGTCACTGTTGACCGTGACTTTGTGATCGCCAACATCTCTGCTCCAAGCTCACTACGCTCAGCAGATGATGAAGAGAGCGAGACCGAAGAGGTCGCAGCCGACGAAGTCGAAGCAACCGAAATGAAGTCGGAAGAGTAAGTCAGTCCACATGGACGGCGACAAAGCGGGTCCTGCGGGGCCCGCTTTTTTGTTTCGGCCGATCTAGTTGTCATTCCACCAGACGCTGAAACACCACCAGATTCCCGCGCGAGCCCCATGGCATATAGGCAAAGCCTGCTTTCGACATGTCATCGAACAGATCGCGGATGCCGACAGGCTGATAGATTTGCGGATGGATTTCCATGATCACCAATTGCACCATATCGGGCCAGTTCTGCCGGGCAAGGTTCCGCTCGGCGCCTTCGACATCCATAATCACCAGGTTCGGCTCGAATGCCTGAAACAAATCACTAAGCCTGAGCGCGGGCACTTGAACTCGTTGGACAACCCCTTTTCGCGTCCCCGCCGCAAGGGCGGACGACCAGAAAGCGGGTTTGATGTCAAAATCAACACTGTCCTGCAAGAAGTCATCAGGCACAACGGCCCCATGCAACACGCGAACCTCTTCGACCTGATTCAGTCCAAGGTTTCTTCCTATGGCGTCCACCATATCGGCGTTGGCTTCAACTGTTGCGACATTCGCCGCCCCGGCAATCCGGGCGGCTTGTATTGCGATGAAACCTGCCCCACCCCCCAGATCGAGCACCCGATCACCTTTCTTCAGGTGACGTTTCAGGCCGTTGACCTCTTTCCATTCATAAAGTTCATTCTGCAACTGCTGTTCCAGATTGTCGTTCAGGCAGTGATGAGGAATTTCAAGGTCGATTCCGTCTATCGAATACCGGGGCAAAGGGATCTCCGATCGCGATACGTTGGGGTGATTGCAACCCGTGTGTGTGATCTTTAGTTTGGCAGTGCCACAACTTGTTCGCCACGCGGGCAAAATGTCCAGCAGGAAAGGTCAGAGATGAAAATGTTTGTGGGGCTTGGAAACCCCGGCCCAAAATACGCGGGCAACCGCCACAATATAGGCTTTATGGCGCTGGATGGCATTGCGCAAGATCATGGATTTGCCCCGTGGCGCGGCAAATTTCAGGGCGCGTTGGCTGAAGGGCGGTTGGGCCGCGAGAAGGTGCTTTTGCTGAAGCCCGAGACCTATATGAACCTGTCCGGGCAATCCGTGGGTGAGGCGATGCGGTTCTACAAGTTAACCCCCGACGACATCATCGTTTTCCATGACGAGCTTGATCTGGCGCCCGGTAAGGTGCGTGTGAAAAAGGGGGGCGGTCATGCGGGACACAACGGTCTGCGGTCGCTTCATGCACATATCGGGCCGGACTATACCCGTGTGCGTATGGGCATCGGGCATCCGGGAAACAAGAATGCGGTGTCATCCTATGTTCTGCGCGATTTTTCCAAGGCGGATGAGGGCTGGTTGGATGACGTGCTGCGCGGCTGTGCCGACGGGGCGGTCGACCTTGCGGAAGGGGACAGCGGCAAGTTCATGAATGCCATCGGTCGTCGGGTCAATCCGCCACGCTCATCTACCTCGCAACCAAAACCAGACGCAAAATCAGACCCCGAGCCTGCGTCATCACCCGAGCCAAAGGCAGACGCCAAACCAGAGGAAACCCGCAGCCCACTACAGCGGCTGATGGACAAATTTTCATGAGTTTTCGCGACGCTTTGCGGCATCAGGCGGGCAGCAACAGACATCTTGATTCCCCCTTCACCGCCCGCGTTCTTGACCTGATTGCTGACAGCATCCAGCCCGGCACGCCATTGACCGACCGCATGTTCAATTGGCCTGGCGACATTGGACCAAGGGGGCATTCGGTTCCTCTCCGCCTGCTTGCTGGGCTGCATGCGCTGGTTCTGACAGGCGTCTGCCCTGCATTGAAAGCGGTTTATCCACCAAACCCGTCACGAGACGACGCCATGCTTTTGGCCGCGATCCAGACAGGGCTGCGCGATCATGCACAAGTGTTGGACCAATGGCTCGACAATCCACCGCAAACCAACGAAGTGCGCCGTGCCGCTGTTCTGATTGCTGCCGGACATTGGCTGGCCGCGCGTTATAAGTTGCCTATCCGCCTGTATGAACTGGGAGCCAGCGCCGGACTGAACCTCATGTGGGATCGGTTCGCATTATCCCTGTCTGATGGCCAGTTTGGCCCACCTGCCCCTGTGATCACTCTGACACCCAGCTGGCGAGGTGATCTGCCAACGGGGCACACACCGACCATCCTATCTCGGCGTGGCGTCGATCTGATGCCAATGGATGCAAGTGACCCCACCGATGCCCTGCGCCTGATCTCGTATCTTTGGGCGGATCAGCCTGAGCGTTTGTCGCGGACGCGTGCGGTGATTGATGTTTTGGACGCGCAAGTGGATGCGGGCGACGCAGCCTGTTGGCTTGAAAGACAGCTAGAGCACGTGGCACCCGATCATCTAACGCTGGTTTATCACACGATCGCTTGGCAATACTTCCCGCCCGAGACTCAGACGCAATGTCGTCAAGCCATCGAAACTGCCGCACAACGTGGCCCAATTGCACATTTTTCCATGGAGGCGGACGTGCATCTGGACAAAGGGGCGTGCCTTAAGTTGACCCTGTGGCCAGAGGGTCAGAAGTTGACGTTTGGTCGTGCTGATTTTCATGGACGTTGGGTCGATTGGACGGCACCCTGACGAAAATTTCCAGGGGGGCACATGCACATCATATTCAAACGTCTGGCGCAGGCGATTTTGGTTATCGTGGTTTTGGTCGCGATCGCTGCGGTCTGGAAACGTGAAGAGATTGGCCGGCTTCTTGCTGTAAACTCGTTGTTTACGGAAGAGAAAATTGTTCACAACTTTTCGCATATGGATCGTGCGTTCTTGACCAGAACAATCTCACGCGGGAACGCCGAGCCTGTCGCCCTGCTCGTCGGTGCACCAATATCTTTGCCTGATGGGGCCGAAGATTGGATGTCCGAACGGTCAGTCACAGCGTTGGTTGTGCTGAAGGATGGCGTTTTGCGGCACGAAAGCTATCACCTTGGTACGGGACCGGAAGATCGACGCATCAGTTGGTCGGTCGCCAAAAGCTTTCTGTCCGCGCTCACCGGGATCATAGTGGATCAGGGAGCTATTGCGTCCATCGACGATCCGGTTGAAATTTATGCACCCGATCTAAAGGGCAGCGCCTATGAAGGTGCGACGATCCGTAATGTTCTGAACATGTCGTCTGGCGTTGTGTTCAACGAGGACTATCTGGATTTCAACTCTGACATCAATCGCATGGGCCGTGTGCTTGCGCTGGGGCAGTCGATGGACGAGTTTGCCGCTGGACTGACCGAGACTTTCGCGCCGCCGGGTAAGAGATGGCAATATGTCTCAATCGACACCCACGTGATTGGTATGGTGATACGGGGCGCAACAGGGCAATCCATCCCGGACCTGCTTGAACGTCATGTGGTTCAGAAGATGGGTTTCGAGGCGGACCCTTATTACGTTACCGATGGCTACGATGTTGCATTTGTGCTGGGCGGCCTAAACCTGCCCACACGTGACTATGCGCGGTTTGGGCAGATGTATTTGCAAAATGGGCATTGGAACGGGCAACAGATCGTGTCGGCAGATTGGGTGGCAGCGTCGACTGTCCCATCCGCCCCGACGGTGGCAGGCGAACAGGGTTACGGGTTTCAGTGGTGGATGGCCCCGGACGCGCCCGAAGGCGAATATTTCGCCCGCGGCATTTATGGGCAGTATATCTTCATCGACACCGCGCGCGACGTTGTCATCGCGCTGAACAGTGCCGATCGCGGGTTCCGCGGGGACGGGGTGCACGATGCCAACATCGCCATGTTCCGCAAGATTGCCGCATCAGTGGACTGACTCCTGTCAGTTCGCGTCGCGGCCTTCCGTGTCGGACATATCAAAGCCCATATACTTGGCGACGGTATATATATCCTTGTCGCCACGACCACACATATTCATGCAGATGATGTGATCCTCGGGCAGCTCTGGCGCGATCTTCATCACATGGGCCAGTGCATGACAAGGTTCCAGCGCGGGAATGATGCCTTCAGTCTGGCAGCACAGTTGGAAAGCGTCGAGCGCTTCCTTGTCGGTGATGGCCACATATTCGGCGCGACCGATCTCGTGCAACCAACTGTGTTCCGGTCCGATGCCCGGATAGTCCAGTCCCGCCGAGATGGAATATCCGTCCAGAATTTGCCCGTCCTCGTCCTGCAACAGGAAAGTGCGGTTGCCGTGCAAGACGCCGGGGCGACCGCCGGTCAGGGATGCGCAATGTTCCATCTTGTCGTTTACGCCTTTGCCCCCAGCTTCAACGCCGATGATGCGAACGGATTTGTCATCAAGGAACGGGTAAAACAGACCGATTGCATTTGACCCTCCGCCAATGGCCGCGATCAACGTATCAGGCAGCCGACCTTCGACCGCCTGCATCTGCTCTTTGGCTTCTTTGCCAATAATCGATTGGAAGTCGCGTACCATGGCGGGATAGGGATGTGGCCCGGCCGCCGTGCCAATACAATAGAACGTGTCAGCCACATTTGTCACCCAATCGCGTAACGCATCGTTCATTGCGTCTTTCAACGTGCCCCGGCCTGAGCTTACGGGAATAACCTCGGCCCCCAGCAGGCGCATACGAAACACGTTGGGCGCTTGTCGCTGCACGTCATGGGCACCCATGTAGACGATACACTTCAGGCCAAACTTGGCGCAGACCGTCGCCGTTGCAACGCCATGTTGCCCTGCCCCGGTTTCCGCGATGATGCGGGTCTTGCCCATGCGGCGGGCCAGCAAGATCTGCCCCAACACATTGTTGATCTTGTGCGCACCAGTGTGGTTCAGCTCGTCCCGTTTCAGATAGATTTTGGCACCACCCAAATGTTTGGTCAGGCCTTCCGCAAAATAAAGCGGGCTGGGACGGCCAACATAGTGGGTCCACAGGTGCTGCATTTCGGCCCAGAAACTGTCATCCGTCTTGGCGTTTTCATACTCGGCCTCAAGGTCAAGGATCAGCGGCATCAGGGTCTCGGACACGAAGCGTCCGCCAAAATCGCCGAACCGGCCCTTTTCGTCCGGGCCGTTCATGAAGCTGTTGAAAAGGTCGTTGGGCATGAGTGTGCTTCCCTCAGTTCGCAGCGTGGGCCGCGGCGCAGAAGGCCGCGATCAGCCTGTCATCCTTGATCCCCGGCGCAGATTCAACCCCTGACGAGACATCGACCTGTTTTGCGCCGGTGAGGCGGATCGCCTCGGCGACATTGTCGGGAGTCAAGCCCCCGGCCAGCATCCAGGGACAGGGCCAGTATTTCCGCTGCACCAGACGCCAGTCGAAGGCGATGCCATTGCCGCCGGGCAGGTCTGCGCCCTTTGGCGCCTTGGCGTCGATCAGCAACTGATCAGCCACCCCGGCGTACCGCTCGATCTGTGCGACATCGTCCGGCCCGGCAATGCCGATGGCTTTCATCACCGGCAGACCATAGCGCGCCTTGACCTGGGCGACCCGTTCGGGGCTTTCAGCGCCATGCAGTTGCAACATGTCGATCACTGTTTCAGACGCGATCTGGTCAAGCAGCGCATCATCAGCATTCACTGTTAACGCCACTTTCGCCACGCCGACCGGCACATCGGACATCAACTCTGCAGCGCGTTCAACAGACACATTGCGCGGGCTTTTTGGAAAAAAAACAAACCCTAAGTAACGCGCACCAGCCGCCACCGCAGCATCAACATGCTGCGGGTCGGACAACCCACAGATTTTCACATTTGCTCTCATGATATTCAGATCACTTAGTATCGTCGATCAAGGCTAACACATCGTCGCCGGTGCGTGTCTTGGGTTCGCGCAAGGTCTTAACCTCACGCGCCAACTGGTCGCGTTCTTTCCGGTGACGGGCACCTTCGGCACGTATCTTATGTTCGCGGAACCATTCCCAAACGAAGCCGATCAGAACTCCTGCTACCACACCGGCAAAAATAACGACGAACAGGGGCAAGGTCATCGACCAGCTGTATCCCAGGAATCCTGCAAGTTCCTGTGGCAGCAGATGAAGGGTGACAGTCGCCCGGTTGGCCAGTGCGACTGTGATCAGGACGACCGCAAGGGTCGCCAGAAAAGCGTAACGGATGTATCGCATGGATACCTCTTACTTGCCGTTCAAACGGTCCCGCAAAAGTTTGCCGGTCTTGAAGAACGGAACATGTTTCTCTTCAACCTCGACCGATTCGCCGGTCCGGGGATTGCGCCCGATACGAGCATCCCGCTTCTTGACCGAGAATGCGCCAAAGCCGCGCAGTTCCACCCGGTCCCCCTTGGCCATCGCCTCGATAATCTCTTCGAAGATCGTGTTTACGATGCGTTCAACGTCGCGCTGATAAAGGTGCGGGTTTTCATCCGCGATCTTCTGGATCAATTCCGACCGGATCATTCTGGTCCCCCCAATTGGCTATGTAATGGATTTTGCATCCTTATTCTGTCACAGATTATAGGAGCAAACCGCCGCGCGAGATACAAGCATTGCCATGCTGAACGGCTTTTTTTGGCAGGAAACGCGCAGTTTTTTCGGGATTTTCAGGCCGATGCCGCACCGGCAAATCACATAAGGGTCACTGTCGCAGAATTGTTGCAGCGCAGCATAACCCGTTGATTCGAAGCAAAACAGCCCCACGCTTGGCACGGGGCTGTTCTAATTTCTTTAGGACTGGACTTAGTTGTCCTGCTTCAGAGCGGCGCCAAGAATGTCGCCCAGAGATGCACCTGAATCCGAGGAACCATACTGTGCGACGGCTTCTTTTTCTTCGGCAATCTCGCGGGCTTTGATCGACAGTCCCAGACGGCGCGATTTGCTGTCCACGTTGGTCACGCGAACGTCCAGCTTGTCTCCAACCTGGAAACGCTCGGGACGTTGTTCAGCACGGTCACGCGACAGGTCCGAGCGACGGATGAAGGATTTCATGCCTTCATATTCCACTTCGATGCCGCCATCTTCGATCGAGGTCACTTCAACAGTGATGATCGAACCACGCTTCACGCCACCAATGGCGTCTGCGAAGGGATCACCGTCCAGGGCTTTGATCGACAGCGAGATACGCTCTTTGTCCGTGTCCACTTCCGAGACAACAGCTTTGACGATGTCGCCCTTCTTGAAGTTCTGGATCGCGTCTTCGCCACGTTCGTCCCACGAGATGTCGGACAGGTGAACCATGCCGTCGATTTCGCCGTCGAGGCCAATGAACAGGCCGAATTCGGTGATGTTCTTGACTTCGCCTTCGACCTCGGTGCCCTCGGGGTGTGTTTCTGCAAACACTTCCCACGGGTTGCGCATGGTCTGCTTGAGACCAAGCGACACGCGGCGCTTGGCGCTGTCGATTTCCAGAACCATGACTTCGACTTCCTGGCTTGTCGAAACGATCTTGCCGGGGTGAACGTTCTTCTTCGTCCACGACATTTCCGACACGTGCACCAGACCTTCAACGCCCGGCTCCAGTTCAACAAACGCACCGTAATCGGTGATGTTGGTCACGCGGCCAGTGTGTGTGCTTTCCAGTGGGTATTTGCCAGCAACCAGATCCCATGGATCATCTTGCAGCTGTTTCATACCAAGCGAGATGCGGTGGGTCTCTTTGTTGATCTTGATGACCTGAACCTTGATGGTTTCGCCGATCGTCAGGATTTCCGAAGGATGGTTCACGCGGCGCCATGCCATGTCAGTGACGTGCAACAGGCCGTCAACACCGCCAAGGTCAACGAACGCACCGTATTCGGTGATGTTCTTGACGACGCCGTCAACTGCTTGGCCTTCGGTCAGGTTGCCGATGACTTCAGCACGCTGTTCAGCACGCGATTCTTCCAGAATTGCACGACGCGATACAACGATGTTACCACGGCGGCGGTCCATCTTCAGGATCTGGAAGGGTTGTTTCAGACCCATCAGGGGCCCTGCGTCGCGCACGGGGCGCACGTCAACTTGCGAGCCGGGAAGGAACGCAACCGCGCCGCCCAGATCGACAGTGAAGCCGCCTTTGACGCGGCCGAAGATGGCACCTTCGACACGTGCATCGTCGGCATATGCTTTTTCCAGACGGTCCCATGCTTCTTCGCGGCGAGCCATTTCGCGCGAGATGACAGCTTCGCCACGTGCGTTTTCGGCAGAACGAAGGAAGACTTCTACTTCGTCACCAACTGCGATTTCAGGGGCTTCGCCGGGGTTAGCGAATTCTTTGACATCAACGCGGCCTTCCATCTTGTAGCCTACGTCGATGATGGCTTGGCCGGCCTCGATGGCGATGACCTTGCCTTTGACAACCGAACCCTCTTCGGGGGTGTCCATTTCGAAGCTTTCGTTCAGGAGGGCTTCGAATTCCTCCATAGTTGCTTTAGCGCACATATGCGTTTTGTTCCTTTTCAAGTACTATTCGGGCCGTGCGGTTGGCTCCGCAGGTCTTGGATTTTCCAATTTGGTCAACAGGTTAGCCGCAAAACAAAGAGGGCCGGTAGCTCCGACCCTGCTCGTATCCCTGCTATCGCGGTGTTTTCACCTTATCGACAGGGGCGGGAAATACGGGGATTCTGCCAATAAAGCAAGGGGGATTGCGGATATCCCCCTTGTTTCACAAAGAGTTCCCAAATGCGAGATCAGTCGATCCGGCGCAGGAAGCGTTCGTCTGGCTTGCGGACTTTTTTCATCGGCAACAACCAGTCGCCAGTTTCGTCACGATATCCAAGCGGCAGCAAGACAACCGACCGCAATCCTTGTTGGCGCAGACCAAGGATTTGGTCCACTTTTTCAGGATCGAACCCTTCCATCGGGGTGCTGTCCACTTCAAGCTCGGCAGCGGCGGCCAGCGCAAAGCCTAGCGCGATGTAAGCCTGACGCGCGGCATGTTCGAAATTGGTTTGCGCCGCACGCGGCAAATAGGTGGCTTTGAGCTTCTTGTAATACTGGCTCAGCATTGGATTTTCACCGCCGCGCTCTTCGGCCATCTGGGTTGTCACCGCATCAATGCGGTCTTCGGTGTAGTTATCCCATGCCGCAAACACCAACAGATGCGAGCCCTCGGTGATCTGCGCCTGATCCCAAGCAACTGGGCGGATTTTCTGACGAATCTCGTCATTGGTGATAACGAGCACTTCAAAAGGCTGAGTTCCCGACGACGTTGGCGCAAGGCGGATGGCATCCAGAATCTTATTCAGCTTGTCTTCCGGAACCTTTTTCGCAGGATCCATCTTCTTGGTGGCATAGCGCCAATTCAGTTTGTCGAGCATATCTTACCTGTCATTCCTTGGCCGGAACCATTCCGGCAAACAAGACAGCTATGATTGCTTGACGCGCACGACAACCGGTTAAGACGCAAGTCGGCTATGTACTATCGACATGCCTTAATTGCTGAAACCGCTTTGGCCACGGCGACCTCGATCGGCAGGTCAGATGTGTCGATGACCACTGCGTTTTCAGCTGGCTTCAAAGGAGCTTCGGAGCGTTCGCTGTCGCGTTTATCGCGCGCGATCACGTCCTCCAAAACGTCTTCTCGGGTGACCTCAATGCCCTTTTCCGAAAGCTCAAGATATCTGCGTTCGGCACGGATTTCGGCGCTTGCAGTCACGAACAGCTTCACATCAGCGTCAGGACAAATCACTGTTCCAATGTCGCGCCCGTCCAGAACCGCACCACCATCACGTGCGGCAAAGCTGCGCTGAAATTCAAACAAGGCTGCACGCACATCTGACAAAACCGCCACGCGGCTAGCGGCTTGGGCGACTTCTGGCGTGCGCAGATCCCCTTCAAGATCCTTCGGTGTCAAAGCTTTCGCTGCTTGAACCGGATCGCCACCAGCCAACACCTTGGCCCCTACAGCACGATAAAGCAGCCCTGTATCCAAATGCGCAAAGCCGAAATGATCAGCGACCGCCTTCGAGATTGTGCCTTTGCCAGCTGCAGCAGGTCCGTCAATTGCGACAGTAAAGATCACCTCACAAGCCCTTTCATCCTTCGCCATAGTGCAAGGCAAAGCCCTAGGCACAAAATCAACATTGCAATCGTCGAAACCCCAGACTTCAAAACCGTCATCAGCGAGGCTTGCGATACAAGGTCAGATGACAATGCATCAAGGTTGGTTTCAAGCATGTCGGAAACCAATGCATCTTCACGCCAGTCAAACACAGCAGCCAGAATCGCAATGGCGGAAAAACCGACAGCCCAACGAAGCGGGAATAAACGCAAAAAGCCCAAGCTTAGCGCCAAAGCCAAAAGACCAGGATAAAACAAGTCCAGCCAGTGCTGTGGCCCTAAATACTGACTGCGTCCCCTTTCACCCAGCGCCGCCAGAAAGGCTTGTGCTTCTGCGAATGAATACCCGACCGGTCTAAGGTCAAACGGGGTTAATCCGTTGGCGTCAGATTGGATCAGTGGCAAAGACCAAAGAACAATCGCAAGATAAACTGCCATAGCCGCGACAACAGCAGCCCAGAACACCCACCTCTGAGTCATACGTTTGACCGCACCAACTGAGCGCCAAGCCCCGCCATTAGTGGCTCAAACACCGGGAAGCTGGTTGCGATGGGACTGCCATCATCCAGATTGATCGGCTTTTGTGACGCGAACCCAAGGCAAGCAAAACTCATCGCGATGCGGTGATCCAGAACGGTTGCCACAGTTGCGCCACCGCGCACGCCCTCCGGCCCCAACCCGTCCACGGCCCACCAATCCTCGCCTTCCTCAACCACGAGGCCAGCGGCGCGCAAGCCCTTGGCCATCGCGTCAATGCGGTCGCTTTCCTTCACGCGCAATTCATGCACACCGGGCATATTGGTGGTGCCTGTGGCGAAGGCTGCAACGACCGACAGGATCGGGTATTCGTCAATCATGCTGGCAGCCCGCTCAGGTGGCACAACAATGCCCTTCATGTTTGGCGAGTATTTCGCGCGCAAGTCGGCAACGGGTTCGCCACCCTCTAACCTCTCGTTTTCAAATGTCAGATCCGCGCCCATATCTTGTAAAGTATTAAACAGCCCAGCGCGGGTTGGGTTCAGGCCGATATTGGGAACCAGAACGTCAGATCCGGGCACGATCAACGCCGCACAGACTGGAAACGCGGCTGAACTTGGATCGCGAGGAACAGCGATGGTCTGTGGTTCAAGTTCGGGTTGCCCTGTCAGCGTAACCACGCGTCCTTCATCGGTTTGTTCTACAGTTATCTCGGCACCGAAACCGGCCAACATGCGTTCGGTGTGATCGCGTGTGGCCTCTTTTTCAATAACGACAGTTTTGCCCGGCGCGTTCAGTCCCGCCAACAATACTGCAGACTTCACCTGCGCCGAAGCCATCGGCGTTGTGTAACGCACAGCGACGGGTTCGCGCGCACCAATGATGGTCATCGGCAGCCGCCCACCTTCGCGCCCAAAGCTTTGCGCACCGAACAGCGCGATCGGATCTGTCACTCGCCCCATCGGGCGCGACCGAAGCGACGCATCGCCGGTGAAGGTCGCGGTAATCGGTTGGGTGGCCATCGCACCCATGATCAGGCGCACGCCGGTGCCCGCATTCCCGCAGTCAATGACCTGCTCGGGTTCCGCAAAGCCGCCCACACCCACACCGTTCACACGCCACTCGCCTTCGCCCACACGTTCGACATCGGCCCCGAACGCCCGCATCGCATCGGCGGTGCCCAACACATCCTCGCCTTCCAAAAGACCGGTGATATGGGTTTCCCCGACCGCCATCGCCCCGAGGATCAGGGATCTGTGACTGATCGATTTGTCGCCGGGCACGCGCGCCTCGCCCTTCAGCGGGCCGGATTTGCGTGACGTCATGGGAATGGCGGGGCCGTGTCCGGACATATGTCTTCTCCTGTATTCTGCGAATTCTGATAGCGCAGACATATCCATGAGACCAGAGCGAAAGGGGCGTTGACCCTCGGCCTGCGGCCTCACCCCAGGATATTTTGGGCCAGAAGAACAGCAGGGCTTGTCAGGTTCGGCGGAAGGTCAAGTAATGGGGGGTGCGGCCTTCGCGCAGGGCTTTTTGTTCGTAGCGGGTCGAAATCCAGTCATCCCAAGGCGTGCGCCAGTCTGCGGGACGTTCACCCAACCATTCAAAGCCTGCGCGCGGGACCTCTTCCAGCGTTTGGCGCACGTAATCGGGGATGTCGGTGGCGACGCGGAACTCGGCCCCTGGTTTCAACACGCGGTGGAAGGGTTCAAGGTATTCGGGTGTCACGAAGCGGCGGCGGTGGTGTCGTTTCTTGGGCCATGGGTCCGGGTACAGCAGAAAGGCCTTGTCGATGCTGTGCTCGGGCAGCACGTCGAACAGGTCACGCACATCGCCCGGATGCACAGCGATGTTTTCGCACCCCGCCTTTCGGATCTTACCCAAAAGCATGGCGACGCCGTTGATGTAAGGCTCGCAGCCGATAATACCAACGTCCGGGTTGGTTGCGGCTTGATGCACCATGTGTTCACCGCCGCCAAAGCCTGTTTCCAGCCAGGCCGGCTTGCCACCGAAAAGGGCGTTCAGGTCAAGCTGGATGCGGTCGGGGTTTTCGTCCCAATCAACTGCACCGGGGCTGAGGGCGGCAAGATCCTTGTCCAAATACTCTTGCTGACTGTCGCGCAGGCCTTTGCCCTTTAGGCGGCCATAAAAATTACGCCACGGTGCGCCCGAGCGATGCTTGTTCGGTGTGGGGTCATCTTGTGTCATGGCCGCGCCTATGCCGTGCAAATGGCGGTCACGTCAAGTGACGGACCGCCCTTCTGTAGCTGCTAGTTTGCCAGTGTTTGGGTCAGACAGCTTTTGTGATTGCATCAACCAAGTCGGTTTTTTCCCAGCTAAACCCGCCATCTGCATCAGGCGCGCGCCCGAAATGCCCATAGGCAGCGGTGCGCTGGTAAATCGGTTTGTTCAGGCCAAGATGTTCACGAATACCACGTGGTGTCAGATCCATGACCTGCCCGATGGCCTTTTCGATCACGCTTTCATCCACTTCGCCTGTGCGATGTGTATCAACAAGAATTGACAAAGGATGCGCGACGCCGATGGCGTATGACAGTTGCAGTGTACAACGCTTTGCCAGACCTGCAGCCACGATGTTCTTGGCAAGATAACGCGAAGCATAGGCTGCAGAACGGTCCACTTTGGTCGGATCTTTTCCCGAGAACGCGCCGCCGCCATGTGGTGCTGCTCCGCCATAGGTGTCTACGATGATCTTGCGGCCGGTCAATCCAGCGTCCCCATCCGGGCCGCCGATCACGAATTTGCCCGTTGGGTTAACATGCCAAACTGTGTCATCCGTCAGCCAACCATCAGGCAGAACGTCACGGATATGCGGGGCAACCCGCTCGCGAACGTCTTCCGGGGACATCGTTGCGTCCAGATGCTGAGTGGACAGCACAAGCGATGTGACTTCAACAGGCAGGTCATTTTCATAACGCACAGACAGTTGCGATTTGGCGTCCGGGCCCATCCAGCCTTCTGAACCGTCCTTGCGCAGTTCTGCCAGTCGACGCAAAATGGCATGGCTATATTGCAGCGGCGCAGGCATCAACGCGTCGGTTTCGACTGTGGCATAGCCGAACATGATGCCTTGATCGCCCGCGCCTTCTTCTTTGTTCTCTGCTGCGTCCACGCCTTGGGCGATATCGGCGGATTGAGCATGTAGATAGCTATCGACATTCAGGTTGGCCCAGTGGAACCCTTCCTGTTCATAGCCGATATCACGGACGCATTCGCGCGCGATGTCTTCGACGCGCTGGATGACGCTTGCAGGGCCGCGCACCTCACCGCCAATCACAACGCGGTCGGTGGTTGCAAAGGTTTCGCAGGCAACGCGCGCCTGAGGATCTTCTGCAAGGAAGGCGTCAAGAATGGCGTCCGAGATACGGTCACAGACCTTGTCGGGGTGGCCTTCGGAAACGGATTCCGAAGTGAATACGTGGTTCTTACGTGTCATGAAAAGTGCTCCGATTTATAAGCCCTCACCACGTCAGGAAGCCGTTGTGGCGGGATATGTCTTGGCGTTACATCGCAAACCAACTGTGGTCAACGCGCTTTTACGACGCGGCGGACCAACAGGCTGCATAATGCAACAGTGATCAGCACAGCCAATGGCATGTCACCATGGCGGGAATAAGGCGTGGTTTGATCAGCGCCAGGCAAAGGTTGGTCAAGAAAGCCAGCCTGACCCAGCGCAAGGGTGGCCCGCAACTGGCCGCGTGCGTCGATCACGGCTGATATACCCGTATTGGCGACCCGGATTACTGGAAGACCAAATTCGATCGCACGAAAACGGGCTTGGGCAAGGTGCTGATACGGCATGGTATAGTCACCAAACCACGCATCATTCGTTGCGTGTAGGATCCAGTCCGCCCGTTCAGGAACTGCAAGGATATCCCTCGGAAACACCGCCTCGTAACAAATCAGCGGCAACGCTGCGCCCGCCAACCCTGTATCCAACAACCGTGCGCCCGGCCCTGCCGAGTAGCCGTTTCCGGCACGCGAGGCGAAAGCGCTGATGCCGAATTGCTCCAGCCAATCGCCGAGCGGAATGTATTCGCCGAAGGGCACCAGATGGTGCTTGTCATAGGTCGCCTGCACCTGCCCTTCAGGGTCAATCAGCGCGAGGCTGTTGTAGTATTGCATCGCGTCGCCACGCTGCACTCCGAACAGCACCGGTGCACCTTGTGCTGCTTCGGCCATGACGATGCGCAGGTCATCAGTCCAATCCAACAAAGTTGGCACAGCGGTTTCAGGCCAGATCACCAAATCGGGACGCGGTTGCCCGGGTGCCGGCTCGGCTGCCGTGAACTCTATTTGACGGGTAACGAAATCATAAGCGTGGTCGGGATCCCATTTCAGATGTTGCGGCGCGTTGGGCTGGACAAGACGCAGTGTTACATTACGATCCGCTGGCAGCGGATTTTGTCCCCGCGTCACACCAACAACCAGACCACCGACCACAAGGACCACACCCAGCGCCAACAACGTAAAACGCGTGCGTATGCTCGCTCCCGTTGCCGAAAACCGTGCCATCAGCACCGCCAACAGAATGGTCGCCGCGCCCAAGCCGCTGGCCCCAACATAACTGGCCAGTTGAGCATATGTTGTATCAATCCAGACATGTCCCGGATTGCCCCAGGGAAATCCTGTGAACAACCAGCCGCGGACCCACTCGGCCCCGGACATTGTCAGCGCGAGAGAGAGCCAGCGAAGGACCGGCGATGCCAAGCAGTGTGCCAGAGCGGCCGAAGCACCCCACAGTAGAGCCAGACCAGCCGCCATAAAAAACAATGCAAAAGGTGCCATCCACCCGTGCCGCGCGGCATCAACAAAAAAAGGTTCGACCAGCCAAGAAAGTGTAACGCCAAAATAGCCGACACCCAAAACCCAAGCGCGCAACCCAGCCTGTTTTGAGTTTTCGCTTTTCAGGACAAAATAGAAGGCAGCCGCAAGCCCGATCAACGTGAGAACGGGCCAGTTGAACGGTGCGTGACCCAACGCAGCCACACCGCCCAACGCGCAGATGGCCAAAACCGTCCGAACAGTTGCCAGACGGTTACGTTTTGTCATCAGGATTTGACGGAACCCGAACCCGCAGGCGCTTGATCCGGCGCGGGTCGGCGTCGACGACTTCGATTTCGGGACCAGCTGGGTGGGCGATCACCTCGCCGCGTGCAGGCACATGGCCCGACAGGACAAAGACCAACCCGCCCAAAGTGTCGACCTCTTCATCGTCGATATCTTCGCCAGACAGGTCAATGCCGATCTCAGCCTCGAATTCGTCCAGCGGGGTTTTGGCTTCGGCCAAGTAGCAGCCCGGTTTTTCTTCGACCCACAGCGCACCTTCTTCGAGATCGTGTTCGTCCTCAATCTCGCCGATCACCTGTTCGATCAAGTCTTCGATGGTCACCAACCCATCAACCCCACCATATTCATCAATGACAAGTGCCATGTGAATCCGCTCGGTCTGCATCTTTTGCAATAGCACACCGATCGGCATGGACGGCGGTGCATAGAGAAGCGGGCGCAACAGCTCGCGTAGTGAAAACTCAGTGGTTTTCACATCTGCAGCGCCATTGAAGCCATAGTTCAATGCGAGGTCTTTCAGGTGAACCAGCCCGTTGGGCGTGTCCAGAGTGCCGTCAAACACCGGCACCCGCGTCAGGCCGCTTTCACGAAACAATGCAACAAGATCGTCTTTTTCAATATCCACAGGAGCCGAGACAATTTCAGCCTTGGGGACCATAACATCTTCGACCCGCATTCGACGCAGGTTCATCATGCCCGGTGTGACAAAAGGGGATACGCCGTAGGTGACGGCGGGTGCGTTCTGAGGTGGCTCGCTCACTGTATCCGAGGGGCTGAGCGCCCCGACAATACGACCGAAAAACCCGGTCCTGCTACTTTCAGTTTCACTTGGCGCGCTTTGCGCCGCCTCAGAAGAACCGTCTTCGGTGTCGCCCATCTTTCCTTTTCCATATTCGCGCAAAATTGCGCAGGTTATCCTTCATATGGGTCTGAAATGCCCATCTTGCCAAGGATTTCAACCTCCAACCCCTCCATCAGGGCTGCATCTTTGTCGTCTATGTGATCATAACCCAACAGATGCAATATCCCATGCACCAATAAATGGGTCACATGAGCGGAGAATTTCTTACCTTGCGCAGCTGCTTCAAGCTGACAGATGTCATATGCAATCGCAATATCGCCCAGCTCCGGGTCTGAAGGCGAATGCGGCACGCCGCCCGGCTGGTCGGGCGCACGGTCTTCGGACGGCCAGGACAAGACGTTCGTCGGCAAAGGTTTGTCACGAAAGTCACCGTTCAGCGCCGCGATCCGTGCATCGTCACATGCCAGCAAGCTGATCTCGACCCCCTGCCCGTCAATTGGCGTCAGAGCAAGATGATCGGCCACGGCCTCCGCAGCCTGACCTGCCAGAATGCCCAGATCCACCGCCGTCCAGCGTTCATCTTCAATCACAAGATCCACATTCATGTCAGCGGTCGCGCTGCTCGCGCTCGGCCTTCTTGACCATCGCCTTTTGTGCTGCGTCGTCATAGGCCTCGATGATCTTGGCGACCAGCGGATGGCGCACCACGTCTTTCGAGGTGAAGTAATTGAAGGCGATCTGGTCGATGCCCTTCAACAGCCCTTCAGCATCGCGCAACCCGCTGTCCACACCGCGCGGCAAATCAATCTGCGTGCGGTCGCCGGTGATCACCATCCGCGACCCTTCGCCCAGTCGGGTCAGGAACATCTTCATCTGCATGGTTGTGGCATTCTGCGCCTCGTCCAGCACGACATAAGCATTGGCCAGCGTGCGCCCACGCATGAAAGCCAGGGGCGCAATCTCAATTCGCTTTTCTTCGATCAGCTTTGCCACTTGCTTGCCGGGCAGAAAATCATTCAGCGCGTCGTAAAGCGGCTGCATGTAGGGATCGACCTTGTCTTTCATGTCACCGGGCAGATAACCCAGCTTCTCGCCGGCTTCCACGGCAGGGCGGCTCAGGATCAAGCGATCCACATGCCCGCCTAAAAACATGTTCACACCCACAGCCACCGCCAAATAGGTCTTGCCGGTGCCTGCAGGCCCGATGCCGAAGGCAAGTTCGTTCTGAAACAGGTTCTGAACATAGGCTTTCTGCGCTTCGGTGCGCGGCTCAACAGTTTTCTTGCGGGTCTTGATCTCAACCGCGCCACCCTTAAACATTTCCATCTGGTCGCCGTCGCGGGTGCCCGTACCCTCGTCGGTTCCGCCCATGCGAATCTCGGCGTCGATGTCCCCGGCCTCGATCCCCTTTCCGCTTTCCAGCCGCTGATAAAGGGCCTGTAAGACCTCGACAGCTTTCGTGCGCGCGCTGGCTTCACCGAACACGGCAAGCTGATTGCCGCGCCGCACGATCTGCACGCCCAAATGGCTTTCGATATGGGTCAGGTTCTTGTCAAACTCACCGCACAGGTCGATCAACAGGCGGTTGTCGGGAAATTCAAGCAGCGCTTCTTCGGCGGTCGAGGCGTCGGGCGCAGCGGTCAGGTTTTCAAATCCCAATACGGGGTCTCCTGGTCAGATCCTATAGTGTGATGGTGCCAAGTGCAGAAGGCAGGCGCAAGCCCCCTTTGAAAATCTTCACGAACTCGACACAATAGCGAAGGCGAGATTACCCAATCAATTCGCCCGCAAGCGAATTGGTGCTACTGTCCACGATCTTCACGCGCCGTAGCTCTCCGACCCGGCCTTCTGGGGCATGGACATGCACGGCGTGCAGGTGATCGGATTTACCAACCATCTGCCCCTCAAGCCGGCCCGTCTTTTCAAATAGCACGCCAACCTCTTTACCAACCATCGCATGCTGAATGGCGCGTTGCTGGTCGGTCAGCATAGCTTGCAACCGGTGTAGGCGATCCGTGGCAATCGCGTCATCCACCAGCGTGCGTTCGGCGGCTGGCGTGCCGGGGCGGGTCGAGTACTTGAAGCTATAAGCCTGTCCGTAGTTCACCTCGCGGATCAGGGACATCGTATCCTCGAAATCCTGATCGTCTTCTTCGGGGAAGCCGACAATGAAATCGCCCGACAGCAGAATATCGGGTCGCGCTTCACGGATGCGTTCGATGAGGCGCAGATAACCGTCCGCCGTGTGGCTGCGGTTCATCCGCTTCAGAATCTTGTCAGACCCCGACTGAACCGGCAGGTGCAGATATGGCATCAGCTTGGCACATGTCCCATGTGCCTCGATCAAATCATCGCTCATATCGTTAGGATGCGAGGTCGTGAAGCGGATGCGCTCCAACCCGTCAACGTCATTCAGCGCCCAGATGAGCTTTGCCAATGACCAGTCGCCCCCCTCGCCCGCACCGTGATAGGCGTTGACGTTCTGGCCCAACAGCGTGATCTCTCGCACACCGCGTTCGACCAGGTCGCGGGCTTCACGCAGGATACGGTCAACCGGGCGGCTGACCTCTGCTCCGCGGGTATAAGGCACCACGCAGAACGCGCAGAATTTGTCACAGCCTTCTTGCACTGTCAGAAACGCTGATGGATTACGGGCTGCTTTCTTTGTCCCGTGCCGCACGGGCAGGTGTTCGAACTTGTCTTCCTCGGGGAAATCGGTGTCTAACGCCTTTTCGCCCTTCGCCACCTGTTCCATCATCTGGGGCAGACGGTGATAGGTCTGCGGTCCGACCACCAGATCGACCATCGGCTGACGGCGTATGATCTCTTCGCCCTCAGCCTGCGCCACGCAACCAGCTACACCGATTTTCAGGTCAGGTTTTTCCGCCTTTAATCCTTTGAAACGGCCAAGTTCGGAATATACCTTCTCGGCCGCTTTTTCGCGAATGTGACAGGTGTTCAGCAGGATCATATCCGCATCGTCGGGCGTGTCAGTCTGCACATACCCGTCTGCGCCCAGCGCTTCGGCCATGCGTTCGCTGTCATAGACGTTCATCTGACAGCCATAGGTGCGAATGAAGAGTTTTTTAGGGTCGGACATGACGCGCATTTCCTGCTGTATAAGGCTGTGGATCAGGTCCCGTGTCCTATAGCAAAGCGCAACATGCCGCAACGCTTGCAAAAGGCTTTGATTTCATAGCATTTTGGCAAAAACGCCGCAGAATCCTGCGACCGGTAAGAGAGCGTGATGCGATATAACGGCCTGACAGATTTCCTGAGCACTGGCGCCAAGGCGCTGGCAAAGGGGCCTGTCGCGATGATATTTGTCGAAGACTTAATCGAAGTTGAAAGCACTATTACCCACCACCAGAACGCTGGCTTCGCCGAGGTGCTGGTGTTCGCGCCGGACGTGCTCGAGCTGCCCGACGCGATTGAAAACACGATCCACCGAATCCCCTATGCCGTCGCCCGCGAAGGGGCATTGCAGCACGCAGTTAACAAGATCATCGACGCTGCCCCCGGCATCTGGCTGTATTATTGTTTCAACGCTGAATATCTGTTCCATCCATTCTGCGAAACCCGTTCGATCGGAGAGCTTTTGGCCTTCCACACAGAAGAACGGCGCAACTCGGTCTTGACCTACGTCGTGGACCTTTATGCCGACGACCTGTCGCACTATCCGAACGCTGTGTCTCTGGATCATGCATATCTGGACAAATCGGGCTATTACGCATTAGGCCGCCCGGACGCAGACGGCAATCCGCGTGAACGTCAGTTGGAGTTTTTCGGCGGGCTACGTTGGCGGTTTGAGGAGCACATCCCGCCCGCGCGACGAAAGATCGACCGAATCTCGATCTTTCGCGCAAAGAAGGGTCTGAAACTGCGCCCCGATCACACGTTCAGTGATGAAGAATACAACACCTTTGCTTGCCCGTGGCACAACAACATCACGGTTGCGATTGCGAGCTTCAGAACAGCCAAAGCTTTGAAATCAAACGCGGGATCAACTTTCGAGATTTCAAGCTTCAAATGGCATAATTCGACCCAATTCAACTGGTCATCTCAACAGTTGCTCGACTTGGGATTGATGGAGCCCGGACAGTGGTTCTAGGTGAAGAAAGGGCCTCCCTTTACATCCGGTCTTAAACCTTTAGGGTCAGCCCATCACACGAGCACCCGCTGAGCAAGCGGCCTCGTCCACCAATCCCCCCCTACATCACGAGGCATCTATGACCGAAGTCACATCCGGCGCAACCGTGCGCATTCACTACACTGGAACGCTTGAAGACGGCACCGTATTTGACAGTTCCGAAGGTCGCGATCCGTTAGAGTTCACGGTCGGGTCCGGCATGATTATCCCCGGTCTGGACAATGCCCTGCCGGGTATGGTTGTCGGTGAAAAGAAGAAAGTCACAATAGCCCCGGAAGAGGCCTATGGCCCGCGTCAGGAAGAAGCGCTTCTGGAAGTGCCGCGTGGTGATATTCCGGCAGAAATTCCGCTAGAGGTCGGTTTGCAACTGCAGATGACCGGGCAACAAGGCCAGCCGGTCCCGGTGACGGTCACTGAGTTGACCGAGGAAAGTGTGACACTGGATGCAAATCACGCGTTGGCCGGCGAAACGCTGATCTTTGACTTCGAAGTGGTCAGTGTCGCGTAAACTTGCGGCCTTATGTATCAAACGCACCAACAATATAGCTGACTTTCAGTCTATTGTGAATCACCCTTGCACCATGCAGGATAAGACGATCAACAATGCGCTTCTGGAACTCAGAAAGCAGGCCATTCGTGGGAGTGGTGATGGGCTGGCACATGTTGAGGCGTTGCTGACCATGCGGGGCGTTCACATGCCCCGCGTATTGCCCGCCAAGCGCAAGGACGTGGCGCGCAAGGGTGAAATGACACAGATAGTTCTCAAGTCCCTACGCGATGGACCCAAGGCTTTACGATGCATTGTAGAAGATGTGGTGAAAGCAAGGCCGCACGTCGATCCTGACAGGTGCTACAATCGCGCGACGCAAGCGCTATACAAAATGAAGAGGCGAGGGCTGGTTGTGCAGGACTTCAGGCCGGATGGGTGTTTGTGGAAGCTGGCCCCGTAGGGCCAGCAGGAGGTAGTAATGTCAGAGCTTCAGATCACTGATGAAGGGATAGCTTCGGTTTGGGATGCGCTTACCCGTGAAATTCACGAACTCGTTGCCCCGCGTGCTCCTTTTGAGCGCATCCGTCATATGGTTGCTCATGAGATCATGAGTGTGCTTCTCGACGGAAGTCATGACATTTTCGAAGTTGTCACTTCGCCCACATCTGGGGCACGAAAAGATATCCTTCGGCTTCGGGTTAGTGGGGCCGTCCACCGCCACCTTACACTTGCCGCAAAGGACCGTTACGGTCTCACTGCTCATTAGCGAACCCCCCCAGTGCATTCTGGGCGTTAGCAGAAGGATTCAAGCCATACCTAAGGTCAGTTTCAATGCGCAGGCTCTCGGCATCGCCCGCTACAGCAATAGCAGCGATATGAGTCATGCCGAAACGCGCGGCGCGAGCGTAGCCTTGGTGAGAGCCAATCCCAGTATTCAATCTCTGTTCAAGGGATTGGGTTTCACCAACGTAAAGAGCTTCCCAACTCCCAGAAGCGATTTGCCTACAGAAGATGTAGACCCCTGAAATTGGGTTGAAAGGTGTTCCTACAGGAAACACATCGAAACGGTATCGCGAGCCGGAATGTCCGGTCCAAGTCACAGTCATACTCATCGCTTTTTCTCCTTGCGATGTGTTGGCCGACTTGACTTGTGATTCCACATATGGGTAAAAACCCAGTGAGAATTCTCAAACTTCCACCGGCCAACGGTGGTTTCATTTACGCCTGAGCCGCTCCAACGGTTCAGGCGTTTTTCTTTTACCGAATCGTGCGTGGTTGAGTCCAGCCCTTTCACCCTACATTTTGTAGTTGGGTTCAAGCCGACCGCTGCCAATAGCCCTTCCAACTACGCGACACCGGCGAACCCATCGCGTTAGATGTTACGATTTGGGCCAGCGTTCCATTGTCTGTACGGCGATTATCTTCCAGCCACGCAGCGTGGTTCGCATACTGGTAAAGGTACTGAGGCGACACGTGATGGTGCTGGCCTGACACCATGTTACGCAAGCGGCTAAAAAAGCTTTCAACCATATTGGTATGCTTGCCGTGGTCGCTGTAAATCTCGGAATGGTTCACGCGGCCAACATGGTACCCGATGTGCAGCAAGTCCCAATGGCTGGCTTCATCCGCTGACATAGTGGACATACGCGAAACGTTCTCATTTGCCAGCGCAACGCCTTCTGCCTCGGACTGGCCTACGAAAGGCAGTGTGCGGCCCTCACGCTCACGCATGGCGATCACGACGCGGCGCTTGCCTGTCTGGTGGCGTTTCAAGCGGCGATCCTTACGGTCTTTTTTGGCGTTCTCAGGGCGGATATGACCACCAAAGTATGCGCCATCAATCTCAACATGGCCTTCCAGCACTTCGCCCGTGTGGACTTCCAGCGCCATTGCTTCGCGCAACTTGTGGGCTAGAACGAAGGCTGTCTTGTACTGGCAGTCCAGATCACGGCTGAGTTGAACCATGCTCACACCTTTGGAAGCATTCACCATGATGCAGATCGCGGCCAGCAGGTCCACAAAATCCATTTTCCGCGACGCAAAGATTGTGCCGCTGGTCACGCTGAACTGGTGGTGACACGCCTTACACTTGAATTTGCGGCGCGTGGCGATCTTGTACGCCTCGTCATAGCCGCAGCATGGGCAAACAGCTTCGCCATTCGTCTCAGGCCAGCGCATCTGGCAGAACGTCGCATACGCAGCATCTTCGCCAGCTTTGTAGATGCTGCGAAGGCTAAGTGTGCGGGACGCCGCTGAAAGAAGAAAGTGCTGTGCCATTTTGTATCTTATCCATTACCTATGTAATGAATATAGTACATAGACGTATCGCACACAATACCTTATGTAATGATTATGGTACTTTTATTTATGTAGGTGTTACATGGCTGAGCAAAATGAGTGGGAATCTAAGGCTGCTAACCTTCTAAAGGCAGAATTGAAACGAGCTGGCATAACCTACGCTGAACTTGCAGAACGTATTGGCGAAAAAGAAGTGAATATCCGCAACAAGCTGTCGCGCGGCAAGTTCAGTGCGGCGTTTCTTATTCAGTCTCTAGTGGCGATTGGTCAGAATGAGCTTCGGCTGTAGGATGCACTGCGGTTATCTGAATTTCGGATGGCGTGTAGCCGTCCGAAGTCAACTTGGAAACGACAACTACATCGGCGGTAATTTGATCTTGTTGCCATAAATCGCTTGGTTGAACTGGTTCAACGATTCTGACTTTCAAGCGTCTATCCGAAATCCCGTCTGCTATTGCGGCCCACCCTACAGCACTCTTGTCTTTGTCTTGGGCATGAATTTCGAGAGTGACGTTTTCATGAGGCGTATAGCGGTCAAAATCCTGATCTTTATCGCTATCCCTAGGATATGGAACCTCTCCGACTGTGGCTTCTGGAATGCGGTCTCTGTCAAGCAAGATTGGTGCGTTCCCATCTTTTTGACTGGGCAGGAAGAAGCGTTTCGACTCTCGAACCAAGCGTTTTACTGCCGCTGGCTTTTGAAACTTAGCCTCTACGATTTTTCGTATGTCGGAGGATGATTTGCCAGTTTCGAGCGCCAAAAGATCTATCAATTCATTTAGCTTCTGACGCGGAAGGCTATCAGTGAGTGCCTTCTTTGCCATGTCGATAGCTATTCCAGTGCCGTAAAAAAGCACGGTCAAAAACACAACCGTTACGATGGTATCGTATTTGTCGCTAACTGTTAGTTTGAAGAGGTCTTCAAGCAATGGCGGAACCTCCTCTGCTAAGTCGCCCTGATAAGTTATCAATAGCGCCAGAAAGAGCGCTTCCTTGAGAGACCCTTCCGTAAGAGAGTGAACATTTAGCGAACATTCTTCGATTTGCAAGCCGTCTATCAAGCTTGGCAGCAGTGCGATGGCTTCGGAAGAGATTGCATCTGCTGCCTTGAGCGCAGCAATCACATCCCCAATGGGCGTCGGGATATTTGTCTCGTAAACTATTGAAAGCGGAACACGAATCTCTGTCATTCTCGGAGAATTGCACACCCTCAACCTTTACGGGAGTCATTTCGAACCCGCTTGGTGCGTTTGATACATAAGGCCGGATATTTTCAGCCAGAAGAAACAGGTATGCGCTATTTCCGGCGCAACCGGATCACCACATCGACCTTTGCGATTTCGGTCCCTTTAGGCGCCGTAGGCAATTGAGCGATTTTCAGATCTTCATCCGGCGCATCCATCAGTTCTTCGGTGTCTTCCCAGAAAAAATGCGGGTGATTGGTGACGTTGGTGTCGAAATAGCTGCGTGCGCCGTTCACGGTAATTTCGCGCAAAAGCCCCGCATCTGAAAATATGCGGAGCGTGTTATAAACTGTCGCAAGTGAGACCCGTTCATCGCTATCTCGCGACGCCTCATACAGGCTTTCCGCCGTCACGTGGCGATGCTGACCGTCACCAATCAGCAGCTGTGCCAAAGCAAGCCGTTGCCGGGTCGGGCGCAAACCTGCACTTGCCAGCCATGTCGCTTCTGTTGTGTCGCCGTTTTGGTTCATCAGGTCGTTGTCTCATCCGCTGCGATCGAAAGTGCTTATTGAATATAGGGCCTGAGGCACCAAAGTACCAATATTTTCTGTCCCACCAGTGTGGCTGAGCTGCCGCGCTTTGCTGGATTACCCCTTTCGCTCGCCCTTGCGTCCGGCTTGGGCCGGGTGATAGAGGGTGAAGGGAAGGAAAGCACAAGATATGGGGCGGAGGGAATGGCGGATTATCCGACGAGTTTCGACAAGGAAGATCTTCTGAAATGTGCGCGGGGTGACTTATTTGGTCCCGGTAATGCGCAGCTTCCGGCCCCGCCTATGTTGATGATGGACCGCATCACCGACATTTCGGGTGACGGAGGCGAACATGGCAAGGGCCATGTCATCGCCGAGTTCGACATCACACCCGACCTTTGGTTCTTTGACTGTCATTTTCCCGGCAACCCGATCATGCCCGGCTGTCTTGGGCTTGATGGCTTGTGGCAATTGACAGGATTCAACCTAGGTTGGCGCGGCTGGCTGGGGCGTGGCTACGCGCTTGGTGTGGGCGAGGTCAAACTGACCGGCATGGTACGCCCGGATCGCAAGATGCTGACCTACAAGATTGATTTCACCAAAGCCGTGCAGACCCGGCGGTTGACCATGGGGGTTGCTGACGGGATTGTGGAAGCTGATGGAGAAGTGATCTATCAGGTTAAGGATATGAAAGTCGCCTTGTCGGAAAGCTGACGGGACAACAGGGTTAGAGGTGCCGGGCACGAGCCGGCACCACCACGCGAAGGAGTGCGCATATGCGTCGTGTCGTCGTTACCGGTCTGGGCATTGTCTCGGCCATCGGGAACAACAAGGACGAGGTTCTGGCCTCGCTCAAGGCTGGCAAATCCGGCATTACCGCCAATCAGGATATGATCGACCATGGGTTCCGCAGCCAGATCGCCGGGATGCCCGATATCGACATCGCCGCTCATGTGGACAAGCGTGCCCTTCGGTTCATGGGGCCTGGTGCGGCTTATGCACATATCGCGATGACGCAGGCGATTGCCGATGCAGGCCTTGGCGAAGATGACGTGGTCAACCCGCGCACGGGGCTTGTCGCCGGTTCTGGCGGCCCATCGACCAGCGCGATGTTTGCAGCCCACCAGACGGCGCTGAAAACCGGTGCGACCAAGCGGATCGGACCATTTGCTGTGCCCAAATGCATGGGCTCGACCATTTCCGCGAACCTTGCGACCGCATTCAAAATCAAAGGGATCAACTATTCCATCACCTCAGCCTGTTCGACCAGCCTGCACTGCATCGGCAATGCGGCCGAGCAGATCATGATGGGCAAGCAGGACGTGATGTTCGCGGGCGGCGGCGAAGAGCTGGACTGGACTCTGTCCTGCCTGTTTGACGCGATGGGTGCGATGTCGTCGAAATACAATGACACGCCGGAAAAAGCCTCGCGCGCGTTTGATGCCGATCGCGATGGGTTCGTCATTGGTGGTGGTGGCGCGATTTTGGTTCTGGAGGATCTGGACCACGCCAAGGCGCGCGGCGCAAAAATCTATGCAGAGGTTACCGGCTATGGCGCCACATCAGACGGCCACGACATGGTGGCCCCGTCGGGCGAAGGCGGCGAACGGGCAATGCGACTGGCGCTACAGTCCCTGCCCGATGATCGAAAAGTGGGATATATCAACGCGCATGGCACCTCGACCCCCGTGGGTGATGTCGGAGAAGTTGAAGCCGTGCGGCGCGTCTTTGGCCAGGGGACAACCCCGCCAATTAGCTCGACCAAGTCGATGACCGGGCACAGTCAAGGTGCCACCGGCGCACAAGAGGCTGTCTATTGCCTGCTGATGTTGGAACATGACTTTATCACCCCATCGATCAACGTTGAGACCCTTGATCCGGAAATCAGCGAGGGCGAGATCGCAACCACACTGATCGAGAACGCTGGGCTGGACACGGTGATGACTAACAGTTTCGGGTTCGGCGGGACCAATGGCTCGATGCTTCTGAGCAAATACCGCGACTGATGTTTGAAACAAGACCGAGGAACTGACATGGCAGGGCTGATGCAAGGAAAACGTGGCCTCATCATGGGGGTTGCCAACAACCGGTCCATCGCGTGGGGCATAGCGCAGGCGATGGCAAATGAAGGCGCAGAGCTTGCGTTTTCTTACCAGGGCGACGCGTTCGGACAACGTGTTCAGCCGCTGGCAGCTTCCATTGGGTCCGATCTTCTGGTCGATATGGATGTGACCAATGATGAGGCGTTGGACAAGGGGTTTGATGCACTTTGGTCCAAGTGGGACAGCATCGATTTTTTGGTGCACGCCATTGCCTATTCCGACAAGAACGAGCTGACGGGCCGATTTGTCGACACCAGCCGGGCAAATTTCAAGAATTCGATGGATATCAGCTGCTATTCCTTGATCGAGGTTGCGCGCCGCGCCGCACCCAAGATGGCCGAAGGCGGGACCATCCTGACCCTGACTTACGGCGGATCGAACCGTGTAACGCCCTTCTATAACGTGATGGGAGTCGCGAAGGCCGCGCTGGAAGCCTCGGTGCGCTATCTTGCCAACGACCTTGGCCCCGACGGTATCCGTGTGAACGCCATATCACCCGGCCCGATGAAAACTCTGGCAGGGGCAGCAATTGGTGGGGCGCGCAAGACCTTCCGGCACACAGAAGCCAATTCGCCCATGCGTCAGAATGCGACCTTGGAAAGCATCGGGGGCACGGCCGTTTATCTGGCGTCTGAATACGGCGCCTGTACAACCGGCGAGATCATCACGGTTGATTGTGGGTTCCATGTTCTGGGCATGCCCCAGCCTGAGAACCTTTAACAACGCAAATCATCAGATACTGAGCTTGAAGAACACCCGTCCAGTTGGGCGGGTGTTCTGGTTTGAACGCGACCCTGCCTTCTGCTTGCACCCCTTCCCCAACCGGTGCTTACTGGCGCAAGCAGATTGCGGCGAGGAACAGGTATGGAAAACTTTATCGCACGGGATGGTCTGACGCTGGCCTATCGGGATGAAGGCGAAGGGCTGCCGGTTCTGGCACTATCCGGGCTGACCCGCAATTCAGACGATTTCAACTTCGTTGCTCCGCATCTGTCAGGTGTTCGCTTGATCCGTATGGACTATCGCGGCCGCGGTGCGTCGGATTGGGGGCCGTATCAGACCTATACCGTCCCGCAAGAGGCCGATGACGCGCTGATGCTGCTTGATCATCTGGGCATTGATCGTGCTGCCATCCTTGGCACATCACGCGGAGGCCTGATCGCGATGGGGATTGCGGTGGCTGCGAAAGACCGACTTCTGGGGGCGTGTCTGAATGATATTGGCCCGGTAATTGACCCGCGCGGACTGGATTACATCAAGGGATTCCTGGGACGGCAGCCCTCTGCCCGGTTCTACAAAGACGCCGCCAACGCCCGCGCGCAGATTATGGAGGCATCAGGCTTTCGCAATGTCCCATCCGGGCGCTGGGACGCCGAGGTGCGCCACCTGTATTCGCAAACCGAAACCGGGTTGAAAAACCGATACGATCCGGCCCTGCGCGAGGCTGTTCTGGAAGCAGGCGCACAACCTGCACCCGATCTATGGCCCTATTTTGACGCGCTGCACGACCTCCCTGTGGCGCTAGTCCACGGCGAAAACTCGGACATCCTGACCGATGCGACTGTCGAAGAGATGCGGCAAGGCAACCCTGACCTTCGCTATGGTCGGGTTGCGGATCGTGGTCACGTTCCGTTTCTGGACGAACCCGAAGCATTGGAAACAATCCACAAGTGGCTAGAGGACTTGCGATGAAAATTGACGATATTCGAGCCGCCGACATCTGCCTTGAGGGGTATGTGCACCGCACACCTCTGCTCACCTCGTCCTTTCTGGACGACATCGCCGGCAAGCGGGTTTTTGTAAAGCCCGAATGCCTGCAACACACAGGAAGTTTCAAGTTTCGTGGCGCATGGAATGCGATCTCGAAACTGACGGACGCGCAGCGCAAGCAGGGTGTGATCGCCTTCTCATCCGGCAACCATGCGCAAGGGATCGCAATGGCAGCCACAGCCGTCGGTGCACCCTCAGTCATTGTCATGCCTTCAGACGCCCCCCGCCAGAAGATCGACAACACCCACGCACTCGGGGGCGAAGTCGTGTTGTATGATCGCGTCAGTGAAGATCGAGACCAGATCGGTGCAAAGATCGCTTCGGATCGGGGACTGACCCTGATCAAGCCGTTTGACAATTACGATGTGATTGCCGGACAAGGCACGGTGGGGCTTGAGATTGCCCGAGAGGCACGGGCGGCGGGTGTTGACGCGGCGTCGGTGCTGGTGCCCTGCGGCGGGGGTGGGCTGACTGCGGGCATCGCGCTTGCGTTGGAAGCAGAGGCACCCGATTTTCGGGCCATCCCGGTCGAGCCTGAAGGGTTTGACGATGTCGCCCGGTCGCTGGCATCTGGCAAGATTGAACGCAACGCGCGCTTGTCGGGGTCGATCTGTGATGCAATCATCACCCCATCACCGGGCGAATTGACATTCCCTATCTTGAAGCGCCTGTGCAGCCCCGGATTGGTAGTGCAGGAAGCCGAGTGCCTGCACTCCATGGCCGCCGCATTCAACTGCCTGAAGATCGTCGTTGAGCCCGGCGCGGCGGTGGCTCTGGCGGCTGCTCTTTTCCACGCCGAACAGATCGACAGTGATACCGTCATCGCAGTCGTATCGGGCGGTAATGTTGACGGACCAGTCTTTGCCGATGCATTGACCCGTTACGCCTGATCGGAGGACCACATGACAGATTTCACAATCGCCTCGTTCAACGTAAAGAACCTGATCGGGCCGGATCAGGAATATTACGAGTTTCAGCGCTACACACCCGAAGAATACGCGTGGAAACGAGACTGGATGGCGGATCAACTCATGGCCTTGGATGCCGACATCATCGGGTTTCAGGAGATTTTTGAAGAAGATGCCCTGCGCGATGTGATTGGCGAGGCGAACAAACGTACCGCTGCGCTGAACGCGGCGACGATCCCTGACAAAAGCAAGGGTTATCACCGCAAGGCGATCTTTCGCAAACTGGCGATCCGGCCATGGGACATGGATCATTTGGCCTTTGCGCCCAATGCCGCCGATGAAGGTCCCGGTCAGCGCAGACCCGGCGTGGCGATCCTGTCGCGCTTCGGGTTCGCCGAACCACCGCAGGTCATTCAGGATTTGCCCGAGCCTCTGACCATCCCCTTCACCGCCCTTCGCGGGCTTGAGGGTGAGGCTGGGCACTATACCCTTAAGCGACTGTCACGCCCCATCCTGCGTGCGCGCATTCCCATCGGCGACAAGGTGATCACCGTATTCAATTGCCACCTGAAATCAAAACTGGGCGAATATATCCGCCCAGCTGGTGCGGAATTTGCGCCTGAGGAGGACCTGACCAACTATGACCCGGTGGGACGCGCCCTTGGGGCCGCCCGCGCCGCCATGCGCCGCATGGCCGAAGCCTGGGTTCTGCGCAGTTTCATTGTCGAAGAGCTGCGCCAGAACAACCCTGTCGTGGTTCTGGGGGATTTCAATGATGGCGAACACGCGGTCAGCTCGGAAATCATCTCGGGCGAAGTGCCGTTCAAGAACTACGCGTGGATGTTGCGACATGACGCGGATTCTGACCGTGATCGTTACTCCAAAGAGGAAAGCATCCAGATCACTCGCGCGGTCGAATCGGTTCGCCTGCATTCGGCCGAAAAACTGTTCGTGCGCAAATCCTTGCGCGACATGGTCTATACGTCTGCCTTTGCCGGGGTATTTGAGAGTATCGACCAAATCTACCTCAGCCGTCATTTCCACCCCGACAACGCCGAGCGCATCGCAGACATGACATATTTCAGTGTGTTGAACGACCATATCACTGATGGCTCACATCCAGAGGCGCCATACAACAAGCTGGCGTCCGATCACGGGCAGATCATGGCCTATCTAACGCTTCGCGAAGAGGAGCGCAGAGACGAGGACAAAAAACGCGGATGATCATCATTCCCGATGACAATGGCCTGACCCTGCATGCCGTCGAAAGCGGTTCTGTGACTGGTCCCGCCGTGGTCTTTGCGCATGCTCTTGGATCGGATCTCACCATGTGGGACGCAGTGGTGGCGAAGCTGCCGCAAAGTCTGCGCCTGATCCGCATGGATATGCGCGGCCATGGCAAAAGCCCCTGTCCCGAAGGCCCGTATCCGATGGGCGATCTTGTCGGCGATGCTGCGCGTTGTCTGGATCGGCTGGGCGTAAAGGATTGCGTCGTTGTCGGGTTGTCCATTGGCGGTATCATCGCGCAAGGGTTGGCTGCAGAACGGCTGGACCTGGTGCGCGGTCTGGTGATGTCCAACACGGCGGCCAAAATCGGCACGCCCTCGATCTGGGAGGACCGGATCAAAGCGGTGCGTGACGGAGGGTTCGACACGATGGTCGAGGCCACGATGCAGCGCTGGTTTTCTCGCGCAACCCATCGGGACCATCCTGAGGTCGTGAACGTCGCCCGCGCCCGCATGCACGCCACACCAATTGCCGGATACCTTGGGTGCATGGAGGCCATTGCCAATACCGATCTTTACGAAAGCACCGTCCGCCTGCGCCTGCCCACGCTGGTCATCGCAGGGTCGGAAGACGGTTCGACCCCCGCCGATCTGGTGCGTGAAACCGCCGGATTGATCCCCGGTGCCCAGTTCCATCTGATCCGGGGTGCAGGTCACATGCCACCAGTCGAAAATCCAGATGAATTCACCGAAATTCTGTCCTCGTTTTTGGTCAGTATCGGCCATCGTTGACCCACTGCACCATTTGTCTTTTCAAGGCCAGGTATTCACGCTTGGCAATCACCCTTGATTTGCGCCACGATGCTCAACAGCATATGTAGGAGGTCCTGATGGACACAATCAAAGCCGCTGTCTGTCACGCGTTTGGCGACCCTCTTGTGGTCGAGGATATCTCGATCCGCTCTCCCGAGGGCAGCGAGGTCGAGGTGACGCTGGATGCCGTCGCAATCTGCCACAGCGACATTTCCTATATGCAGGGCGATTGGGGCGGCTCTTTGCCCGCCGTCTATGGTCACGAAGCTGCAGGGCGCATCACCGGATTGGGTGATCGCGTCCGGGGTTTGTCCGTCGGTGACCCGGTCGTTGTGACCTTGATCCGCGCCTGTCAATCCTGCCCCAGTTGTGCGTCGGGGTCGCCCGTCACTTGCGAAACGCCCTATGACGGCGATCAGGGACCGATCAAGACGCAGAACGGTGGCAAGTTGCATCAGGCCATGGCCACGGGGGGATTTGCCGAGCGTGTGGTTGTGGAACAAAGCCAAGTGGTTCGGATACCCGACGATATAGCGATGGACGTCGCGTCGCTTCTGGCCTGTGGTGTGATCACTGGCGTTGGCGCAGCCGTGAATGCCGCCAATATTCGTCCCGGCGAAGTTGTTGTGGTGATCGGCGCTGGCGGCGTCGGGCTGAACGCCATTCAGGGCGCGCGCATTGCCGGGGCATCACGCATTATCGCCGTCGACATGAGCCAGGATAAACTGGAAGCTGCGATTGAGTTCGGCGCGACCGACGGAGTTCTGGCCACTACGGACGCGCCATGGAAATCGGCCTTCAGGGCAGCGGGGCGCGGAGCGGATGCGG
This sequence comes from Aliiroseovarius sp. F47248L, assembly GCF_023016085.1. NCBI lineage: Bacteria > Pseudomonadati > Pseudomonadota > Alphaproteobacteria > Rhodobacterales > Paracoccaceae > Aliiroseovarius > Aliiroseovarius sp. F47248L. The sequence goes on from NZ_JALKBF010000001.1 coordinate 2,216,244, forward strand.
TGCTTGTTACAGTTGGTGCGATTCCGGCGTACGACGCCGCCCCGCGTTACCTTGCTCCCGGTGGCAAGGTGGTGATGGTCGGAATGCCCCACTCAGGCGGTCTGTCCCACTATGAACCCGTGATCTTGGCAGCCCTTGGTCAGGGCATGGTGGGCAGCAAGATGGGCGATGTTGTAATCCAACGCGACATCCCATGGATGATTGACCTGTATCAACAGGGACGCTTGAAGCTGGACGAGTTGATTTCAGGCCGCTGGCGTCTGGATCAGATCAACGAAGCGATCGCCGACACCAAATCTGGTACGGCCCGTCGCAATGTCATCATCTTTGATCACAGCTAGGAGGTCGTAATGCGCCTGCAAGATCTGGAAATCTTCGTGGTCGCACCACCCGCGCCGGGTTGGGGTGGGCGCTATTGGATCTTCGTCAAGCTGACCTCCGATGACGGGGTTGTGGGATGGGGCGAAGTCTATGCCGCCGCTGTTGGCCCCACCACCATGCGCGCTGTCATCGAGGATGTCTTTGTCCGCCATATGCAGGGCGAAAACCCTGAGAACATCGAGCTGATGTTCCGCCGCGCGTATTCCGCCGGGTTTACCCAGCGCCCCGACCCAACTGTGATGGGGGCTTTCTCGGGCCTTGAAATTGCGTGCTGGGACATTCTGGGCAAAGCGCGGGGGCGGCCGGTTTGGGCGCTTCTGGGCGGTAAGATGAACGACCGCCTGCGATCATACACCTATCTCTATCCTGATCCCGGCCACCCTTTGCCAGCCTTCTGGACTTCACCTGAAATGGCTGCCGAAGCCGCAGCGACCCGCGTGGCCCAAGGGTTTACAGCGCTGAAATTCGATCCTGCCGGACCCTATACAATCCATTCAGGTCACATGCCCGCAATGCGCGATATCACGCGTTCGGTCGAGTTCTGTGCAGCCATCCGCGAGGCGGTTGGAGACAAGGCAGACCTTCTGTTCGGCACCCATGGGCAGTTCACCACAGGCGGCGCGATCCGCATGGCGCAAGCCATCGCACCTTTTTCTCCGCTGTGGTTTGAAGAGCCAGTCCCACCCGACAGCATCGCAGAAATGGCAAAGGTGGCCCGCACCAGCCCGGTCCCCGTGGCGACGGGTGAGCGCCTGACCACAAAGGCCGAATTTGCAGAGGTTCTTCGCCAAGGCGCGGCGTCCATCCTGCAACCCGCTCTTGGCCGTGTCGGCGGTATTTGGGAAGCCAAGAAAATCGCCGCCATCGCCGAAGTGCACAACGCCCTTATCGCCCCACACCTTTACGCCGGGCCCATCGAATGGGCCGCGAATATCCATCTCGGCACCTCGATTCCCAACCTTCTGATGATTGAGACCATCGAACAGGGGGGTGACTTCCACCTTGCCTTGATCGGTCACACGCTGCGTTGGGAACAGGGTTTTGTCATCCCACCAGACGCGCCGGGGCTTGGGATCGAACCTGACGAAGACTTGATGCGCGCGCATCCCTATACCGGCGACGGTTTGCATCTTGAACCGCAAGAAGGGCCGTGCAGTTACACAGAAGAAAACTGCTTTGAAGGCGGTGCACCTGCGCGAAAAGACTGATGTCGATCCTTGCAGGGATTGCACGCTCACCCCGCCGACCTGCAAGTCGGTTCATCGGTGGGTCGTGCGATTTCAGCATGCAGGCCAAAATCCAGTACAACCGGATCATTTGCTTTTCCGCAAAGCCTTTGCAGTCATTTCCAGACCGTCCCCCATCGCACGATAATAGGCTGCGTAATCGGCAACCCGCGCGCGTGGGCCGGCCTCGGACGCAGGAATGTCTCTCAGTGATTCCTCAATATCCGTTGCCGCACGCCGCACACGTGTTGCAGCGGCTTCGACCATGTTGGCGAAAGCGTTGTCAACGACCTGAAAGTAATCCTGACGATCACCCGGCTTGGCGACACGTTTGATCAATTGCTGGCTTTCCAGCATCCGAACACTGGAACTGACGCTGCCCCGACTAACCTGCAAAGCATCGGCAAGTTGTCCGAAGGATACCCGCTCGCCATCATACAACAGCATGGCCAAAACGCGACCGGCGATACGTGGCAAACCTTCTGATTGTGCGATCACACCGATTTTTTCGATGAATTCTGCCCGTGCCGTCTTTGCAGCATTTGCATGTTCGACCCTGTTCACGTCAGGTCTCCTCAATTCGCACGTTGTTGACAAGTTAGCGGCGAAGGCCGTATCTGTCTAGTACGTTCAGTCTAAATTGAACGCCTAAGTCGCGAGATATTGCATGCGGAAGAATACCTTTTCGACCAAGGGTCTAACGAAGGTCTATGGCGAGGGTCGCTCTGCCGTTCATGCGTTGCGTGGCGTGGATCTGGATATCCCGGAAGGTGAGATCGTCGTGCTTCTTGGCCCTTCGGGCAGCGGCAAATCCACTCTTCTGAACATTATCGGTGGTCTGGATCGCGCGACGGAAGGACAAGCATACTTTCAAGATCAAGACCTTTCAGAGATGACCGATAAGCAATTGACACGTTATCGGCGCGATCATGTTGGCTTCGTCTTTCAGTTCTATAACCTGATGCCCAGTTTGACCGCCCAAGAAAACGTCGAACTTGTCACCGAGATCGCCCGCGATCCGATGAACCCCGTCGAAGCCCTGGCTATGGTCGGGTTGCGCGAGCGGATCGACCATTTTCCGGCGCAAATGTCCGGTGGCGAACAGCAGCGGGTCGCCATCGCGCGGGCGGTCGCAAAGAACCCCACTGTGCTGTTTTGCGACGAACCGACCGGTGCGCTTGACAGCACAACTGGACGTGCGGTGCTCAACGTATTGAAAGATGTGAACGAGAAGCTGGGCGCCACCGTGCTGATCGTCACCCACGCAGCCAGTCAGGCCGCGATGGCGGATCGGGTCATCCATTTCGCCGATGGTGATGTTCGCGAAGTCGTTGTGAACAAAACCAAGTTGACACCTGAAGAGATCGAGTGGTGAGCCCTCTCGATCATAAGCTTCTACGCGATTTGTGGCGTATGAAGGGGCAGGCCATCGCAATCGGCATGGTAATCGCCGTGGGCGTAGGCATGCTTGTGATGATGACCGGGCTTGTGACGTCGTTGAACGAAACACGCGCCGCGTATTACGAGCGCTATCGGTTGGCCGACGTTTTTGCACCTGTAACCCGCGCCCCAGATCGGATGGCTCTGCAGTTGGCAGCCATAGACGGCGTCAGATCGGTCGAACCACGCGTCGTTGGCGGTGCTCTCATCGACCTTCCTGATTTCGACCTGCCGGTGCAAGCACAAGCCGTGTCACTGCCCGATCTTCGCAGCCCACGCCTTAACGACGTGTTCCTGACAGATGGGCGGATGATTGATAGCGACCATTCAGATGAAATTCTTTTGCTGCAAGCCTTTGCACATGCCCACAAACTAAGCCCCGGCGATCGCATCAGCGCCACCATGAATGGCGCACGTCGCAGCTTTCAGATTGTAGGCCTCGCGCAAGCACCCGAGTTTCTCTATACAACTGCGCCCGGCGAGCTGATCCCGGACGACGCCCGTTTCGGAGTGATCTGGATGAGCCGCTCGGCGCTTGCCGCGGCTTATGACTTGGAAGGCGCGTTCAACGAGGCGCTGTTGTCGCTGTCACGCGGTGCAAACGAAGCTGCTGTTCAGGACGCCGTGGATCGTATCCTGAACCCCTTCGGCGGCACAGGTGCCTATCCCTTGGCAGACCAGACATCGAACACATTCGTCAGCGAAGAAATCGGCGGGCTGGAAGCTGCGGCCACCGGCGTGCCGCCGATCTTCCTCGCTGTTGCGGCCTTCCTGCTCTACATCGTTATCAACCGCATGGTGCAGTCCGAGCGCGAAGAAATCGGGCTGATGAAGGCGTTCGGCTATACCAACGGAGAAGTTGGCGCGCACTACTTCAAGCTGGTTCTGGCGATTGCAATCGGTGGAGCACTTGCAGGATGCCTGATGGGCATCGCGGGCGGAAGGGCGTTGATTCAGGTCTATGTTGCCTATTTCAAGTTCCCGTTTCTTGTATTCCAGCTTGATCCGGCATCGTTTGTGACAGGCGTCAGTGTAAGCATCCTGTCGGCATCTGCAGGTGGGCTTTTGGTCTTGCGCAGTGTTTTTGCCCTTACGCCTGCGTCTGCTATGCGTGCACCAACCCCTGCCGATTACAGCCGTACGGGCACGTTAGGACACGCCCTGAACCGCTGGCTGGATCAGCCTTCTCGGATGGTATTGCGCCGCATCACACGGCAGCCGGGTCGTATGGCCGGTGCAATGATCGGTATTGCCTGCGGTATGGCGCTAAGTCTGTCGATGATCACGATTTACGCGGGCTTTGACCGAACCATCGACCTGACCTTCAACGTGATAGATCGGAGTGACGTGACCGTCAGCTTTACACATGCGGCTTCTGAAGCGACGATCTTTGAATTGCGTCGTATGCCCGGTATCACGTTGGTCGAACCCGTACGGCACGTGCCCGTAGTGCTTCGAAATAGGCTCGAAACTCATCGGGGCGTCATAAGCGGGCTTGCCCCGGATGCTCGCCTCAGCCGCGCGATCGACAGTGACCTTGCCGAGATACCACTTGAGGGTGGCGGCATTGTTCTATCCAAGGCGTTGGCAGATAAGCTTGATATCCGCCCTGGTGACTCCCTGACCGTCGAGGTGCGCGAAGGTCGGCAACCTGTCTTGCGCATCCCGGTCACCGCGGTCGCCGAAAGTTTGCTCGGGGCGCCTGCCTATATGGATCTTGCGACACTTAATCGGGTTCTGCGTGAACCGAGCCGTGTATCGGGCGCGTATCTATCCATTGATCAAGCACGCGCCACCGATATTTACACAGCCCTTCAAGACATGCCGACCGTTGCGGGTGTCAGCCTGAAGACACAGGCTGAGATCGCCTTTCAAACCCTGATGAACACAGGCGCAGGTGCAATCCGCTACGTCATGGGGGCTATCGCCTTCGTCATCACCTTCGGAATTGTCTACAATGCCGCACGCATCGCTTATGCCGAACGCTCCCGCGATCTGGCTAGCCTACGTGTTATAGGCTTTACAAAAGGCGAAGCCGCGTTTGTCTTGCTAGGCGAATTGGCCATTGTAACGCTGGTCGCCCTACCGATCGGCAGCTTGCTGGGCTACTATCTATCATTCGGCATCGCCGCCGGATTTTCCAGTGAGTTGTATCAGATCCCCGCGATCTTCGATCCGGCAAGCTATGGCTTTGCAGCAATGGTCGTGATCGGGGCTGCTGTTGCATCGGGTTGGCTGGTGAAACGCGATATCGACCGGGCAGATCTCGTATCGGCTTTGAAAACAAGAGAGTGACCAAAATGGCCAAAGCAAAAAAACGATCCCGCCATATCCTGACGACCGGTGTCGTTCTGTTGGTTGCAGGCGCCCTTGCTATTGCCTTCTGGCCCAAACCCACCATGGTCGACATAGGCGAGGTATCACGCGGGACAATGCGTTTGACCATAGACGAAGAAGGCCGCACCCGTGTTCGCGATGCTTACATCGTTTCGACCCCTGTGGCTGGTCAGTTACAGCGGGTCGAAGTGAAGCCGGGTGATCCGGTGATCCGTGGCGAAACCATTGTGGCCCATATGCGCCCCACGAACCCGGCTGCTTTGGACGTGCGCACCCGCGAACAGGCGCAGGCCGCGGTCAATGCAGCCCAGGCTGCATTACGTGTCGCTCGTGCCGATCTGAATGCGGCCGTTGCAAATCGGGACTTGGCGCAGACTGAATTGACCCGCACTGAACAACTGGTCAAGCGCGGCATCTCAAGTGAGGCAGCGCTGGACCGTGCCCGACAGACCGCGCGCGTCGCGCAGGCGAATGTGGATACTTCAGAAGCCGCTATTTCCATGCGCGAAGCCGAGATCGCCAACGCTCAGGCACAGTTGATCGGTTTCGACGACCCACGTCTGGCCGCTGCCATCGGCACAAGGTCAGACGACATTCCGCTCTACGCTCCGGCAGATGGGCGCATTCTGCGCGTCATACAGCAAAGCGAAACGTCTCTCTTAGCTGGGTCGCCAATTATGGAGATTGGAAATATTGAAAACGATCTGGAAGTCGTCGTTGAATTGTTGTCCACCGATGCTGTGCAGGTCAGGCCGGGTGACGCGGTCATCATTGCAGACTGGGGCGGCGGCACTGATTTGACCGGTGAGGTCATTCGCGTCGATCCCTTCGGCATCACGCAGTTTTCGGCCCTTGGCGTCGAAGAACAGCGCGTGAATGCCGTCATCGCTTTCACCAGCCCGCCCGCAGATTATGCAGGCCTTGGTCATGGGTTTCGCGTGGAAACTCAGATCATAGTTTGGGAGGCACAAGACACCTTGATCGTCCCCGCCAGCGCCCTGTTCCGCAGCAAAGACGATTGGACCGTGTTCATTGTGGAAAACGAAACAGCGCAACAGCGAACCATCGAGATTGGCCCGAATAACGGGATCGAAGCGCAAGTTACTTCCGGATTGGCCGAGGGCGATCGCGTGATCCTTTACCCCTCGTCTGGCCTATCCGAAGGAACAAACGTGTCTGAACGGGTGATTAACTAAAGTCTTTCAAATGATCGCGTCGCCAGAACGGGCTCTGTCGATGGTCGCAGAAATAGGAGTTGGTGCTGACTGTCCATAAATTTGCACATCTACCTGACTCGGCAATTTTTTTTTGGGATATCTAAACAAATAACACTACCTTGAAATCTAGCGACTCGGAATCGACAGCATAAATCTGCACGCCGGACAATGATGCAAAACGAAGTCAACCAAAAGTAAGGACACTCCGATGAATGTCGCAGCCCCTGAGGTCGTTTAGCCGATAGGAACCTTGCTTGCGGAACTCATCCACTGCCCGGCAGGCGATGCTTGCATCGCTGAGAGGGAGGGCCCGTGGCAATCGCCACGCAAACAGGCCGGACACACGACTGTACTGACAGACCATAGCAATCGCAAAAACATCTTGCGATGCAGGAGCAACCCTCACAGGACATTCGCACAGCGAGCGGAGTTCTGCGGTGCGGCCCCGGGAGATCTTCCTACGCTGCGAGTGCAAAAACTGAGGGCGTTCGAACTCACACTACGCGGGACAATCCGGACTTACGCTGCTGCGGCAATGTCGCCTAAGTCACTAACACAGCCATTCATCCAAGCCGAAAGACTGCAAACGCAAACCCTGATTTTACTGCGCGGTATTGGAGCCACCCGGACGCGGCATCATGTGCTGTCGGTATGGCCCCAGTAAAAACGCGTCAGGCAGCTTCATACTGCATAAACACTTCTGTGCTGCCATCTGGATGGATCAAAAAGACGTCGTAGGCTTCTCGCTCCTCCTCTGGTCCCATTCCGGGGGACCCGTAGGGCATGTCCGGCACCGAAAGACCTACGGCATCGGGACGCTCGGACAGCAGCCTGCGGATATCGGCAGGCGGGACGTGACCTTCGATGAAGTACTCACCAATCTTGCCCGTGTGGCAAGACATCATGTTCTGCGGAATACCGTTGTCGAGCTTGTATCTAACCAGTTTCGTGCCCAAACTGTTTTCGGTCGTGACGTCAAAACCATCGTCCTGCAATATGTGCACCCACGCGTCACAGCAGCCGCAATTGCGGTCTTTCAGAACGTGGATGGCTGGTGCGCCCTGCGCGTGGCCCAGATGAGGCGCGAATGCGGTAAGGCTGGCAGCGCCGATGAGCAGTTTACGGCGATTGAGCGTTTTCATGTCATATCCTCCAGATTTCATTTCAAGTTACTTTACCCTGCGACGTTCAGCGCCCAGCCAATTACCAGAACCTGCGGCACTGTCAAAAAGCGGCAGCAGAAGTGCCGCCTTTAGCCGTCCCGTGACTTCGCGCAAAATCAGGATTTCGGTATAAACGGTCGCAGCACCATGCGGCTGGCTGTGACGGAACGGCGCGCAACATCTGTTGCAAAGGCCCTGTCATAGCACGTGCTGCGCAGGCCCGCCTTTGCCTCACGCCAGACGTGGAAGTCTGCGGGCAGGTCTTCGCGGTTGGGGTTCGGCCTTACCCTGCCTGCGCGTTCCAGAGCCTCTACGACAAGGCCGGTAGCGAAGGCGATGACCAGAGAAGCGATCAGAAAGATCGCCATCCCTTCCCAGCCCATCAGAACACCGATAATGACTGTTAAAGGCAGCAAATTCCACGGGCTTGCGATCAGGAAGGCAAAGACCTGTCCAAGGCTCGCACCGCGCTTATAAAGCTTTGCACCCACCATCAGCACGCCTTGGTTGCACAGATCAAGCAGCATGCCTACAAGAATGCCCCACCACATCAGGTTCATCATCTCTTGAATGCCATGGGTGAAAACACCAAGCCCAAGGGGGGCATCATGCGGCAGAACAAAGCCTGCGATATAGCTGAGCAGGATAATCGCCCCCGAGCCCCAGAGCATCCAGTCCACACGTCGTCATGTCGGAGCGTCAACGCTTGTGGTCGGACCGCAACAAGAAGACACCGTGGTGTCGACGGTTCCACAGCAGCAGTCCAGTCCCTGCCTGGCCGTCAAACGTGGCGCGCCTTCACCGGGCAGTATGAACCCACCAGTGTCGCACGACCCTGTTTTTGCGTTGATGTTGCTATCACTCATGTCGTCTTCTCCGTTAACGACTCGCAACATAGAGCCTCTAGCTACTGTAGCTTCAAGAGGTTTTTGAAGTTTCTGAATTACAACCCCACGCGGGCTTGTCGAGCATTGTAAGCTCTGACTAAAACCTACATGCACTGCAGCAATCATAAGGCCTTCTATGTCGGCTATCGGCACCCTCGCCGAGCGCACCGGCACCAAGGTGCAAACCAACCGCTATTACGAGCAAATCAGACTTCTGCCTCAGCCGGAACGCACCGATGGCGGGCAGCGGCGATACCGCGACAAGGATCTCGACCGGCTGGCTTTCATCCGGCACGCGCGACAGCTTGGCTTCACGCTTGAAGCGATCCGAGAGTTGCTGGACCTGTCCGACAACCCTGACCGGTCCTGAGCGGACGTCGATAACATCGCGCAGCGTCAGCTTAAGGACGTCGAAGTCCGGATCGCGAGGCTGGAAGCCCTGCGCACGGAGCTTAAGCGGATGCTGCGGGAGTGTCGCAGGGATACGGTGTCCGACTACCGTGTTCTGGAGGTTCTGCGCGATCACTCGGCCTGTCTGACGGATCATGACAAACCCGCGTGACGCGGCGCTTCCCACGACTGGGGCCGATTTCAACAGTCGAGGGGCCGACAAACAAACCCACAGAATCCTGTTCGGAGTGATCATGGTCTGCAGTCGGCCGGGAAAGCCAATCTGATCACCTGTTGCTGTTGGTATGAATGTCACCTTCCAGATAAGAGCGGGGCAGTTCAAACAGACTATTTCTCGAAAAGGGTGGCGAACTTGTGTTCCACAAGTTCCAGAAATCGGCTCGCCACCCGCGATGGCTTGCGCAGAGCCGGTAGCAGAAGATCGTACCGAAACGGCTGCTCGGGAATCAAGGGGCGCACCAGAACCCGACCCGACAACCCGAAGTATGTCGCAGTAACCGGCTCAACAATCGAGATGCCAGCGCCTGCAGCGACCATCTCGCATATCGATGCGGACAGTTGCGCCTCGGCGACAATGCGCGGGCGCGCAGATGCCTTTGACAGAAAGAGATCGGTTTCAGATCGCGTGCCAATCTCAGCCCCAAGGGCGATGAAGGGTTGCTGATCAAAATCCTGAGGTTCCAAAGCCCTCTTTTGTGCCAAGTCATGGCCGATGGGCATGACCGCCAACATTCCGGCTGTGAAGGTCGGTTCTCGGATAACGGCTGGATGATCGGTATCCAATGCCGCAAACCCCAGATCGAACTGCTGCGAACTGAGGTGCCGCAGCACGGCTTGAGAGCTTCGAGCACGCAGCGATACAGTGATGCCAGGCTCTTCAGCGATAAATTCCGCAATCACATCCGGCAAAAACTTCAATGCCAAGGCTGGCATACCCGCAATCAAAAGACTGCCTTTTCGAAAGTCGCGGATGTCTTCGATGACCCGCGATATTTCGGCCATGCCGACAAAGGACCGTTCAACCTCTTCGTAAAGCGCAAGCGCTTCGGGGGTGGGAAAAACCTGTCGACCGCGCCGCTCGAACAGATCAAAGCCAGCGGTGTATTCCAGGTCCGATATCATCTTGCTGATGGATGGTTGCGTTGTCCCAAGGACATCGGCAGCCGCGGTGACCTTGCCGGTTTCAATGACGGCGCGAAAGGCTTCGATCTGGCGATGTGTGAGGCGCTGCAACATTACCAATACATATCCTGAAGGAATGAATAGCACAAATACTACGATTATTCATATGAAGTGAATCTTGCGACAGTGACTGCGGAGGAATTGCATGTCGCCCATCAACCCTGAAATCACCATCGTTGGCGGTGGCGTCGTTGGCCTATCGGTTGCGATGGGTCTGCTGCTCGCCGGACATCGTGTTCGGGTGCTTGACGGCGCGGATAGTGACGCGCGCGCCTCTCAGGGTAATTTTGGATTGGTTTGGGGACAGGGCAAGGGTTGGGACTTTGCACCCTATGCCCAATGGACAAACGATGCCTTGGCCGCATGGCCGGATTTTGCACACAGGCTCACCGAATTGTCTGGAATCGACGTGGCGCTGGATCAATCGGGCGGCTTTGAGTTTTTCACGGACCCTGACGAAATGGACGAATTTGCCGGGATGCTGGCAAAGCAGCAAAGCCATCTTGGCAACCGGTTCAGTCATGAGATCATTGGCGGCGATGAACTGCGCAAACAGATACCCGGTATCGGTGGTGATGTTGTGGGGGCCAGCTATTCCCAACTCGATGGTCATGTGAACCCGCTGCGCTTTCTGCGTGCCTTGCGCCTTTCTGTCAAAGCGCTTGGTGGACAGATCAGAGCAGAGGCGCATGTTTCAAAGATCACACCTGCGTCCGGCGGGGGGTTTGAACTAAATTTGGAAAATGGTGAAAGTCTTGGAACAGACAAGGTTTTGCTTTGCGCCGGATTGGGTGCGATGAAACTGGCCGCAAGCCTTGGGTTCAGCACCCAAATTCGTCCCCAGCGTGGCGAGCTTCTGATCACCGAGAAGCTGGGAGAACGGTTGCCGTTCTTGTCCAGCACCATCCGACAGGTGGACGAAGGCGGTGTCCAAATCGGCGGCACCAAGGCGGATGTAGGGCTGGACGATAGTGAAACGCTTGATGTCATGGCTGGTTTGGCCCGTCATGCCGTTGCGGTATTCCCGGCCTTGGCTGATGTGCGTGTTGTGCGGGCGTGGGGCGCTCTGCGTGTCATGTCGCCTGATGGCTTCCCCGTCTATTCGCATTCGCGGCGGCATCCGGGCGCATATTTTGTGACCTGCCACAGCGGGGTGACCCTTGCTCCGCTGCACGCGTCTGTCCTCACCGATTGGATTGAAAACACACCCGCAGCACCAGATTTGGAGGCATTCGATGAACATCGCTTCACGCTTTCAAACGCCGCTTGAAGACACGCCACAGGTGACGATCCATGTAGATGGTAACGCCATTATGGTATCGCCAGGCATATCTCTTGCTGCTGCGCTTCTCTCGTATTCGGGTGGGCCGACGCGTATGACCGCCAAAGGAAGCGAACGCACCGCGTTTTGCATGATGGGCGTGTGCTTTGAATGTCTGGTTGACGTGGATGGCACACCGAACACGCAAGCCTGTATGATCACCGTGCGCGAGGGTATGGTTGTGAAGCGCCAAATCGGTCTGCGAAGGCTGAACGGGGGCGGTGATGTCTGAGTTTGACCTGATCATCATCGGCGCCGGACCTGCCGGCATGTCTGCAACTGCGACGGCGGCCAAAGGCGGATTAAAGGTGCTGCTCTTGGATGAACAACCGCGTGCAGGTGGACAGATATACCGCAATGTTGGCGAGAATCGCGCGTCGCGCGGGTGGCTTGGTAGGGACTATGCCTCTGGTGCGCGCTTTGTGGACGCCCTTGATCGTCCCCGCGTGACCACTGAATTCGGCGCGACTGTCTGGCGGTTGGAAAGCGGGCCGCGCGTCGTGTGGTCTCGGGATGGTGTCAGCCATATCTCAACGGCTCGACATGTCCTGCTGGCAGGCGGCGCACAAGAGCGTCCGGTGCCATTTCCCGGGTGGACACTGCCCGGCGTGATGACTGCAGGTGCGGCACAGATCTTGATGAAATCGGCAGCGATGCTGCCAAAAGAGGCTGTGCTGGCTGGCTCCGGCCCGCTTCTGTATCTGATCGCCGCACAAATGATTGATGCCGGGTTTCCGCCCAAAGCGCTGGTTGAGACACAAACGCCGCGCATGATGTTAAAGGCTTTGCCACATCTGCCGAAGGCATTGTTCGGCTTGCCGACTTTGATGAAAGGGCTTGGGCTGATCCGTAAAAACCACGCGGCCCGCGTACCCCGCTATTCCGGTGCTTCGCAATTTCAGGCGCAAACCACGGATGATGGATCAGTTGCGTTTTCCTTTTCACATAAAGGTCAACGCAAGACCCTGACCTGCAGTCTGTTGCTGACCCATCTGGGCGTCATCCCGTCCACCCACATGAGCCGATCGGCGGGCATCACGCACGAATGGAATCCAAACCAAGTGACATTCCAACCAATCACGGACATCTGGGGCAGCACAAATCAGCAAGGCCTGCATGTGGCGGGCGATGGTGCTGGCATTGGTGGCGCTGAGGCCGCTGCTGCGTCCGGAGAACTTACTGCCCTGAACATCCTGCATCAGTCCGGTCATATCACCGTCGATGCGCGCAACCAAAGGGCGGCAGCCGCACGCGGCACCCTGTTTCGTGCCAACGCAGTTCGTCCGTTTCTGGATGCAGCTTACCCGCCGCCATCGGAATTCCTGTCGCCCATTGATGAAACGATCGTCTGTCGTTGTGAAGAAATAACTGCGGGCGAGATCCGCACCAGCATAGGTGAAGGCGCGTCAGGTCCCCGTCAGATCAAAACATCGCTGCGCACCGGAATGGGCCCGTGTCAGGGCCGGATGTGTGACGCCACTGTGCGCGGCATTTTATGCGCGGGCAAAACATCCGGTTTAACACAGATCGACCCGCCACGGGCGCGCACGCCCATCACCCCGGTCAAGCTTGGGGAACTTGCCGAAATGGCACCAAATCAGGAGGAAACGGCATGAGCGATCCCGCCGCACTCAAAGTTGACGATCTGCACAAGAGTTTTGGCGCCCATGAGGTGATCAAAGGTGTCTCGATGGAGGCCAAGAAAGGCGAAGTGATCGCCATCCTGGGGGCATCGGGTTCCGGCAAAAGCACATTCCTGCGCTGTATCAACCTGCTCGAGACGCCGAATTCCGGCGATGTGTTCCTTGCGGGTGAAAAAATCCGCATGACGCAGAACCGCCATGGCGAGGTTGTGCCAGAGGACATCCGCCAGGTGGAACGCATGCGCGCGCGTCTTGCGATGGTGTTTCAGGGGTTCAATCTGTGGTCCCACATGACCGTGATGGAAAACGTGCTCGAAGGGCCGCTCTACGTTCAGCATACGCCCAAGGCAGAGGCCCGCGAAAAGGCACTGGCCCTGCTTGAAAAAGTCGGTCTGTCGGACCGTGCCGACTATTACCCGGCGCATCTGTCGGGCGGCCAGCAACAGCGCGTCGCAATCGCCCGCGCTTTGGCGATGGACCCCGACGTGATGCTGTTTGACGAGCCGACATCCGCGCTTGACCCTGAACTGGTCGGCGAAGTGTTGGGCGTGATGCGTGATCTGGCCGAGGAAGGCCGCACCATGCTGGTTGTCACGCACGAGATGGGCTTTGCCCGCGATGTCTCAACCAAAACCGTATTCCTGCACCAAGGTGAGGTCTGTGAAGAAGGCCCGCCGGCGAAATTGTTTGCCAACCCGCAAACCCCCGAGTTTCAGGCGTTTCTATCGCGCATGAATTGACCCCAACCAAGACGTCCAAAAGAGAGGATCCTACCATGATCAGAAGAACTTTTATCTCAACAATCGCCGCCGCGACACTTGCTGTTGCCGCTGTTCCTGCGTTCGCCGAAGACGCGCTGCGCATCGGTGTCGAAGGCGCATACCCTCCGTTCTCGTCGAAAGCCTCGGACGGCACGCTTGAAGGCTTCGACATCGAAATCGCCATGGCTCTTTGCGCCGAGATGAAGCGCGAGTGCGAGCTTATCGAGCAGGAATGGGACGGCATGATCCCGGCGCTGAAAGCCCGTAAATTCGACGCGATCGTCGCTTCGATGTCGATCACCGAAGAGCGCAAGCGCCAGATTGATTTCTCGGAAAAGTACTACCAGACACCTGCCCGTCTGGTTGCAGCAAAAGGTGCTGACTTTGAAAGCACCGCCGAAGGGCTTGCCGGAAAGCGCATCGGCGTCCAGCGTGGCGCGACGCACCAGTGCTATGCCGAGAAGATGTATCCCAATGCGGAAATCGTTCTTTATGGCACACAGGAAGAGGTCTTTCAGGACCTGGCACTTGGCCGGATCGACGCACAGTTGTCCGATAGCCTGATCGCCCAGAACAGCTTCCTGAGCCAGGATGAAGGTGCGGACTTTGCCTTCCTTGGCGGAGACCAGCTTGACCTTGAGTGCTACGGCGAAGGTGTCGGCATTGCCGTGCGCCAGAACGAAGAAGAGCTGCGCGACGCATTCAGTGCTGCGATCAAGGCCATTCGCGAGAGCCGCAAGTATGCCGAGATCAACGACAAGTATTTCCCGTTCGATATCTACGGCGCGCGCCCCGAGGGCAGCTAAGCCACACGTCAGGGCAGCACGCCGCTGCCCTGACACACCCACCTGCCCTGAGGAGCGCATGATGGACCTGATACTGGAATATCAATCCCAGCTGATCGCCGGCACGTTGATGACGATCAAACTGGCGCTTGCGTCGCTTGTCGTCGCGCTCTTTTTCGGGCTGCTCGGCGCTTGGGCCAAACTGTCGTCCAACCGGTTGGCACGGCGCATTGCCAACCTCTATACCACAATCGTGCGCGGCATTCCCGACCTCGTGCTGATCTTGCTGGTCTTCTACGGCGGCCAAGTCACGCTCAACAACATCGGCGCCGCAACAGGCCTTTGGGGCTATGTCGAGGTCAGCCAGTTCATCGCAGGCGCAGGCACGATCGGTGTCATTTTCGGCGCTTATTTCACCGAAACATTCCGCGGCGCGATCATGGCCATTCCGCGCGGCCAGATCGAAGCCGGCATCAGCTGCGGGATGCGCCGCTCGCTTATCTTCCGCCACATCATCTGGCCACAGATGGTTCGCTACGCGCTGCCCGGCTTTACCAACAACTGGCTGGTGCAACTCAAGACAACGGCGCTTGTGTCAGTCATTGGTCTGCAGGATCTGGTCTACAACGCCTTCACGGCGGGCCGCTCGACAGATCAGCTGTTCACCTTCATGGCCGCCGCCTTTGTTATTTACCTGGCTCTGACCGGTATTTCCGATGTGCTGCTGCGCGCACTTGGCCGGCGTTACAGCCGCGGTGTGGTGAGGGCTTAATCATGGAAAACATACTCCCCTACATCCCGCTTGATATTGTCCTTATCGCTGACAATTTCGACCGCTTTCTTTATGGTGTGTGGATCACGTTGAACCTGACGTTCCTGTCGTTGTTGCTCGGCGGGCTTCTGGCCATCCCCATGGCAATCGCCCGGGCTTCGCGACACAAAATCTTCGATCCCATCATCCAAACCTATACCTACGTCTTTCGAGGCACACCGCTGTTGGTGCAGACCTATCTTATTTACTATGGCGTCGGTCAGTTTGATGTGATCCGCGAAAGCTTTCTCTGGGACCCGATCATATCTTCCGCTTGGTGGTGCGCGCTTATTGCATTCACGCTCAACACGGCAGCCTACACAACCGAACTGCTGCGCGGTGCCATCGCGGACACGCCAAAAGGCGAGGTCGAGGCGGCCATCGCCACCGGCCATTCCTATCGCAGCCGTATGCGCCGGATCATCTTGCCATCTGCCTTCCGTCGCGCCATTCCTGCCTATTCGAATGAAGTCATCTTCATGCTGCACGGTTCGGTCGTCGCCAGCACCATAACGCTTCAGGACATCCTTGGCGTGGGTCGTTGGTTGAATGGGCGATATTACCTGGCCTATGAGGGCTTTATCACCGCAGCCCTGCTTTATTTCCTGATCGTGTTGTGCATCACATGGGCCTTCCGCTGGTTCGAACGCCGCTACCTGCGCCACCTCGTGCGGCGCGACGTATCGAACGAGACCAATCTTCCAGCGCAAACAACCACTTAAAGGACCAATCCATGATCACGCGCATGTATACCAACGCTCGCATGAGCAAAATCGTCAAGCATGCAGGTGTCGTATACCTGTGCGGCCAGGTTGGCGACGGAGCAAATGTAACAGAACAAACCCGCGACTGCCTGTCACGCGTCGACGCGTTGCTGAACGAGGCAGGATCATCGCGGGAGCATATCCTTCAGGCAACGATATGGCTCGCCGATATGGCGGATTTTGATGAGATGAACGCAATTTGGGACGATTGGGCTCCAAAAGGCCAAGCGCCTGCCCGCGCCTGTGGAGAGGCAAAGCTGGCTGATCCTGATCTATTGGTCGAAGTTATCGTAACGGCAGCGGTCAGTGCTTAAACTGGTATGAGAAAGAGTTATTCACCGGTGTCTGACGTCAGCGCCTGCCGGACAGAATTTGGGGTTTGAGCAACGGAGGATTTTTGGTTCATCGAAGCCACTATGGAGCGAAGACGAACAAGAAATCCGGGACATCGAAGGACGCCGCTGACAAGTTAGTCAGGGGGATCAAGCGAAAGACGCGTAAACGCTATTCAGCCGAGGAGAAGATCAGGATCGTCCTGGCGGACCTGCGCGGCGAGTAGAGCATCGCCGCCCTGTGCCGCCATGAGAAGATTGCCGAGAGCCTGTATTATTCCTAGTCGAAGGAGTTCCTGGAAGCAGGGAAGGCCCGGCTTTCGTGGGACACCGTGCGCCAGGCGACAGAACCAGAAGTGAAAAAGCTGCGCTCGGAATCCGCTGCCCTGAAGGAAGGGGTCGCCGAACTGACGCTCAAGAACCGTCTGCTCAACAAAACATGATCGAGCCCTCTCGGAAGAATGCTTCGCATTCGCCTGTCGGCTGACGGCTGGGGCAGGATCTATCTCAGCACGTTCCTTGACGACTACAGCCGTTACATCATCGCTTGGATACTCTGTACGACGATGAAGGCTGCAGACGTCACCGATACGCTTGAACTCGCGTTGGACGCATCGGGCTGCAATTGCTCGACAGTCGTGCTGAAGCCACGCCTTCTCAGCGATAACGGGTCATCCTACGTTGCGGCCGATCTGGCTGAGTATCTCGTGGGCAAGGGCTTGGACCACGTTCGCGGTGCGCCGCATCAACCGCAGACACAGGGCAAGATCGAGCGCTGACACCAGACTATGAAGAACCGCGTGCTGCTCGAAAACTACTTCATACCTGGCGACCAGGAACGGCAGATCGGCGCCCTTGTGGATCACTACAACAACCACCGCTAACACGAGAGCCTGGCCAATCTGCCCCCGGCCGATGTCTATCATGGCCGCGGCGCGTAAATCCTGAAGATGAGAGAGGAGATCAAGAAACAGACAATCCGAAAACACCGGTTGCAGCACCAAGCCGCGGTCGCATAAACTCAAACAGAAACCGAACCAGAGCCTCCGTTACAAAGCGGCCCCACAAGTCCGAAAAACTCTGACGACGGACAGCCTTGGGGCGACGGTATGGGTTTGAAAACTTTATGAGCAAGAGTGGCGCACAAGTTCAAATAAGTCATTGAATTATAATCGTTAAATCCACAACGCGTCCGATAGCACCACAAAAATCCGTTTTGTTGTAAAAACGGACTTTGGATGTCGAACGTCAGCAATTTTGGCAATATGGCGATCCCTGAAGGACTCGAACCCTCAACCTGCTGATTAGAAGTCAGCTGCTCTATCCAGTTGAGCTAAGGGACCGCACGACGAAGCCTTACCCCCGGCGCAACACTCCTTTCAACCGTAAAACGACGGATCAGCCTTTGATTTGCTTGGCAACCACCCACGACACCGGCAATGCCACGACAAAACCTGCGATGGCGGCGTAGATGATGGGCTGCGCGGTATCCATGCCGACGGTCAGCGCGGCGATGATGAAAATCCCGGCAAGCGTGGCGCCGAGCAGGATATAGATGACGGCGGCGAGACGGAACATGGCATTCTCCTTCGATACAATCGCGAATACGCACGTGTTGTGGACCGGACGCCGCCGCGCCTCTTTGATCTGGATCAGTCGCCGATCATTGCCTTTGCGACAAAGTAGCTCACTGGCAACCCGACCACGAACCCGACACCCGCCGCGCCCAGCAAGGGCCACAGGCCGGACACGCCGTTGACCAGCGCGACCACCACCAGAACCGAGGCCAGTGTGGACCCGATGATCCCGTAAAATGTCATGACGATCTTAAAAAGCGGTGAACGCATCTGGGGCCTCCTTGCCGGGCGACATAGCCGACCGACCCTGCCCTGCCTACTTCTTCTTCACGAACTGCGTCAGAATGACAATGCGCTGCCCTTCAACGCGACCCTCAATATGCTCGGGGTTGTCGGCCACAAGGCTGATCCCCCGCACCGAAGTGCCGCGTTTCGCCGTGAACCCCGCGCCCTTCACGGGCAGGTCCTTGATCAACACCACGTTGTCGCCTTGGTTCAAAATGGCCCCGTTGGCATCCTTGTGCTGGGACGCGGCGGCGACATTATCGACCCACGCCTGAGTGTCCTCGTCCAGATACACCTGATCCAGCAAATCCTGCGCCCAAGACGCGTCAATCCGCTTGAGCATCCGCACTGACACCACCTGAACCGCCGCATCCTCGGACCACATCGAGGACGCAAGCCCCCGCCAATGGTTCGCCTCGGGCGTGCCGTCGATCTGAGCGGCACAGGTGGCGCAAATATCAACCGCCGCGCCCTCGGGTCCGCCGGGAACGGGGAAAGAGGAGAGAGGGGCGTCTGAGGCGCAGAGGGGGCAGGTCATGGGAGAGGCTCCGGGGTTTGAAAGTGTTTCGTATGTGAAAACTGGATGCAATAAAAGCAAACCCTTAACGAGGACTGAAACTGAATTTTGAAATACTCACTAATTCGAGGCGACCCCAGTGCAATCAGTCTAGATTTTCACACCTAGCAACCCTAGGCTGATTGCATTGAGGTACGGTTACTTATCGAGAGTATTTTTTATGGATATGGGCGGAATTATTGAAGCGGCGACATCTACATGGGAAGAAAGTGATATTCTGGATTTCAAAAGAGAGTTTTCACCACACAAGAAAGCGGCATTTTGGGCTGAAACCGTCAAAGATATTATCGCATTCGCAAATACTCGGGGAGGTATCCTTCTGTTTGGAGTTAACGATGACGGATCGCCATCAGAAATTGATTGCACAGGTTTGTTGACGTTTGATACCGCCTCAATTGCAGATCAGATTAAAAAGTACACCGGTTGCGATTTTGCTCTGATTTCGATCTTAAGCATTGAGAAAGAATCCCGAACTTACCCAGCCATCGCCATTAGCCCTGTCGATTTACCAATTGTATTCACCAAAGTCGGGACATATGAAACCCGGCCCGGCAGTCAAAAAACCGCATTCAGTGTCGGAACCGTTTATTTTCGTCATGGAGCCAAAAGCGAGCCTTGCACAAGAGATGACCTCAAGGCTTTCTTAGACAGACGCCTAGACGCTATACGAAAGGAATGGCTGGGCAACATTCGGCAGGTCGTCGAAGCTCCCTTCGGGACAAACGTTGTCTTGACGCACTCTGGAACGGCTATTTCGGAGGTAAACGTCACAGATAATCCGGACGCACCGTCAGTCAGAATTCCAAACCTAAGGGATAAGTATCCTTACCGACAACAAGATGTGATCAAAAAGATAAATGAGAAGATCGATGGCGGCGCCAGAATTAATACACACGATATTCAGTGCATTAAATTCAAAGAGGGAATTGATGATAACACGGGTGGGATTCACTCCCATCGGCCTCACGCGAAATCAAGCCCACAATATAGTTCTGAGTTCATAGATCTTGTCTGTAGCAAGTATGAGGAAAACAATCTCTACTTTAAGGAATGCCGGAAAGCTTATAAAGAAGCGAAATATTGATGCGGGCTGAGCTAAATCCCCTTTTCCTTGTCGAATCTGGCGTCAGATTAGCAGGTGCGAGAGACACTTGAACTAAAGCAATAGAGTAATTCGTTGCTCATTACTCACGAATACTTCCATGAGTTAATTATCCATCTTCAACGCTGAGATAAACGCTTCCTGAGGGATATCCACTTTCCCGAACTGGCGCATTTTCTTTTTACCGGCCTTCTGCTTCTCCAACAGTTTTTTCTTCCGGGTCGCGTCGCCGCCGTAACATTTCGCGGTCACGTCTTTGCGCAGGGCAGACAGCGTCTCGCGCGCGATGACCTTGCCGCCGATGGCCGCTTGGATCGGGATTTTGAACATGTGGCGGGGGATCAGGTCTTTCAGTTTTTCAACCATGGCGCGGCCACGCATTTCGGCGCGGTCGCGGTGAACCATGGTGGACAGCGCGTCGACGGGTTCGTCATTCACAAGGATCGACATCTTGACCAGATTGTCCTCGCGATAGCCCAGCATTTGATAATCAAACGATGCGTAACCCTTTGTTACGGATTTCAGGCGATCATAGAAGTCGAACACAACTTCATTGAGCGGAAGGTCATAGACAACCATCGCGCGCGACCCGGCATAGGTCAGGTCCATCTGGATGCCCCTGCGGTCCTGGCACAGTTTCAGCACGTCGCCCAGATATTCGTCAGGCACAAGGATCGTCGCCTTGATGCGCGGCTCCTCCAGGTGATCGACCGTTGACAAGTCGGGCATGTCGGCGGGGTTGTGCAACTCATGCATCGTGCCGTCGCGCATATAAATGTGATAGATCACGCTGGGCGCGGTTGTGATCAGCTCGATGTTATATTCACGCTCGATCCGGTCGCGGATCACCTCAAGGTGCAACAGGCCAAGGAAGCCACAACGAAAGCCAAAGCCCAGCGCGGCCGAGGTTTCCATCTCGTAACTAAACGACGCGTCGTTCAGGGCGAGCTTCTCGATGCTGTCGCGCAGGTCTTCGAATTCTGCCGTGTCCACCGGGAACAGGCCACAGAACACCACGGGTTGCGAAGGTTTGAAGCCCGGCAGCGCCTCGGTCGTGCCCTTCTTCTCGTGCGTGATCGTGTCACCCACCCGCGTGTCGCGCACCTGCTTGATCGAGGCGGTCAGGAAGCCGATCTCGCCCGGTCCAAGTTCGTTAATCGGGACCATCTGCGGGGTGAACACGCCGATCCGGTCCACCGGATAGACAGCGTTGGTCGACAGCATGCGAATACGCTCGCCCTTTTTCAGCTTGCCGTCGATCACGCGGATCAGAACGATCACACCCAAGTACGAGTCATACCAGCTGTCCACCAGCATCGCCTTCAGGGGCGCATCGGCATCGCCTTTGGGGGCGGGCAAATGCTGCACAATTGCTTCCAGCGTTTCGTGAATGCCCTGCCCCGTCTTGGCGGACACCTGAATGGCGCCGGACGCGTCGATGCCAATCACGTCTTCGATCTGTTCCGCCACGCGGTCGCAGTCGGACGCGGGCAGGTCGATCTTGTTCAGGATCGGCACAATCTCATGATCCGCGTCGATGGCCTGATAAACATTGGCCAGCGTCTGCGCCTCGACCCCTTGCGTCGAGTCAACGACGAGCAGCGAACCTTCGACCGCCCGCATCGAGCGGCTGACCTCATAGGCGAAATCGACGTGGCCGGGCGTGTCGATCAGGTTCAGGATGTAAGTCTCGCCATCATCCGCGCTGTATTCGATCCGAACGGTGTTCGCCTTGATGGTGATCCCGCGTTCCCGCTCGATATCCATACTGTCGAGCATCTGCTCTTTCATGTCCCGCAAGGACACGGTGTTCGTCTCTTGAATCAGACGGTCGGCAAGCGTGGATTTCCCATGGTCGATATGGGCCACGATCGAGAAATTGCGGATGTGTTTAAGGTCGGTCATAACGGAGGGATATGAGGGGGAATTGTGAGGCAGTCAAGCGGCGTTACAGCCCGCAACCTCAGAACCAAGAAGGAAATATATCATGTTTGGAAGGGCGATCAGGTAAGTGACCATCGAATCTGAAGAAGAACTTCGAAAGTGGTTGGCAGAACAAGAACCAGAGGTCTTCTTGATGATCGCTGTCCGTGCATCTATGCGTGTGCTTCCAATAGGGTTGTTGCCGCAATCGCAATATTTCGTCGAAGAAAGAGCGATATACCCAGCTCTGATCGCAACAAGGCGGCTGCTGACCGCAGCAGTTGCGGCTCGATTCCCGACACACGAGACTAAAGAAGCTGCAGGGTTTGCAGTAGCCAGCGATAAGCGCATCGGCCCACCACGCGGTGGCTATTCAAGAATCGTCGCTACGTACACAGCGGAAGCGGCATACAGTTTTGAAATCGAAAAAGTATTCGAAGTAATCCGCTACGTAAATATGTCTCCAGCAAACGGGTTGGAGAAGGCACAAGTACCAGCAGCAACGCGTGATGTTATGGAGATGATCTACTCCGACACCAGTTTGTCACTATCGCAGCTGCTTACAACACCCCTTTGGCAGAAAGTCGGTGAACCCAAATGGTTGTTAGATAGCAGGCCCTTGGATGACCGGATCATTGAGCAGGGGGACGAATGGTCCTTCTGGCGCGACTGGTATCAAGGTTTCCTCGACGGAAAACCACTGGACTGGGAGCTTCAGCGCCGCGTGGCCCTTATTCCCGATGAGGAGTGGGAGAAGGGGCCGGAGCATATTGCGGAGAAGATCGAAGAGATCAAAACCGCTTGGCTTGCCGAGAAAGCCCCACTTGCCGAGAAGATCGAGTTCAACACCGAGACCCAGAAATTCCGTTCAGTCCCGCTGGATATCGCGAAACCCGATCTGCTGGGCGCAACACTTTCGCAGATTAGGGATGCGTTGGAGGATGTGCTTGTCAGCCCCTCGAACGGGCTGCATGAACACTCGCGAGAAGTCCGCGTCCTCAATCGGGTATTCACCAAGTACGGAAACGATCCACAGCAGATTGAGATGGGTCTAGTCAACGCCCATAGGGGAATCACGCGGCAGTTCCTAAGCGATGAAATGCCCCAGAGCGAGGAGAACCTTGCACTTAGGGACGCTTTGGAAGAGGGCGCGCGGGGCATTCGGGCGACCCACCCTGACGTGGCGGAGAACCGTAAGATCCTAATAGATCAGGCGCTACGAGAGATATCAAAGGAAGACTTGGAGCTTCTGGAGGATGCCAAACCGCTTCTTGTAGCGATGTCGGAAGGTCAATTGGCGGAAGATTGGGAAACCGATATTCCGCAATTGATCAACGATGCAACTTTGCCGCTACCATTTGGTGCTCCGTCGTTACCGGGTGCGGATGAAGCGACGCGGATTTTTAGCAGGGCTGCAAAGATCAGAATTAGCTATAACTGCATGGTTTCCAAAGGGGCCGAGATATTTGATAGCAAAACCATGAAGACTGCACGGTTGGGGCTGACTGTGTCGGCGATGCTGACAGCATTGGTTAGCTTGGGTCTTTGGTTGTTCATTCTGATATGAGAACGTAAGACATCGCCTGACCCTAGGGTGACGTGAAGCGCCCGCCTTGGGGGCGGGGCGGGCGCTGCCCGGCGGGGCCGCCGGGCGAAAAGTGCGCTCCAACCCTCCCCCTACCCCATCGGCAACACATTCCGTCGTACCATCGTCCTCAGCGTGAAGCTTGACCGCATGCGCCTTATCCCCTCGACCCGCATCAGGCGGTGTTCCATGAACTCGTCGAAGGCAGTCAGGTTGGCGACGACGACGCGCAGGATGATGTCGCGATTGCCGCTCATCAGATGGCATTCCATCACCTCTTCCATGCGCGACACGGCGCGTTCAAACAAGGTCAGGGCGTCGCGGTTCTGGCTTTCCAGTTCGACCGAGATGAAGACCGTGACCGGCAGGCCCAACTTCGTCTGATCGACCCGTGCGCTGTAACCCGTAATAACGCCCGCGTCTTCCAGCGCGGCGATGCGGCGGGCGCAGGGCGTGGAGGACAGGCCGACAGAATCGGCAAGCTCGCCCAATTTCTGGCGACCGTTTTCCTGAAGGGCCGCTATGATACGTCGGTCGATGGCATCCATAAGAAAATTCTCATCTTTCCTGATAATACCGAGTAATATCACCAATAATGTGAACTTCCACGCTGTTTTTTGGTGAATATCGCCCACTGACCTTGGGTAATCTCGCGGCAAATTGGGAGGATCTCATGAACATCACGCAAGTGGCTACGGCCACCCACGAAGAAGTTTACCGGGTCGAGGATGCCAAATGTGGGCTGCTCGGCTTTATTGCAATTCATTCAACGGTGCTTGGCCCCGCTGCCGGCGGTTTGCGGATGCGCCCCTACGCCAATGAAGAAGCCGCGTTGACCGACGCACTGCGCCTGTCTGAAGGCATGACATATAAGAATGCCGCTGCCGGTTTGCGGCTGGGTGGGGGCAAAGCCGTGATCATTGGTGATCCGGCCAAGTTGAAAACCCCGGCCTTGCTGCACGCCTTCGGTCGCGCAGTCGAGGCCTGTGAAGGCCGCTATTGGACTGCGGAAGACATGGGTATGAGCCCAGCAGACATGGCCGAACTGGCGAAAAAGACACGCTTTGTGGCTGGTCTGTCCGATGGGGCGTTTGCTTCAGGTGATCCATCGCCCATCACCGCGCGTGGTATCTTCAACGCGGTGTGCCGCGTGGCCCTGCACCAGTTCGGCGACGCTGATCTGACAGGCCGTACTGTGTCGGTTCAGGGTTTGGGCAATGTCGGATGGAACCTGTGTGAATTGCTGACCGAAGCCGGCGCCAAGCTGATTGTCACTGACATTGACGCAGGTCGAGTTTCCGCCGCGACCGAGACATTCGACGCGCAAGCGGTTGGGTTGGATGACATCTATGCTGTCCAAGCTGACATTTTCGCACCCTGTGCCATCGGCGGCATTCTGAACGAAGACACCATTCCGCAACTTGGTGTGAAAGCCGTCGCTGGGGGGGCCAACAACCAGTTGGCGAAACCTTCGGACGCTGACCTGTTGGCCGAACGCGGCATTCTTTATGCCCCGGATTTCGTCGCCAATGGAGGCGGTATCATCAATGTTGCCACTGAAGTTTTGCAAATCGAAGGCCGTGTCGATTGGGTCGCCAAAAAACTTGTCGCGCTGGACGACACGATGGAGGCCATTCTGTCCGAAGCCGCAAAGCAGGGCGTTAGCCCAGCTGCCGTCGCGCAAGACGTGGTGGCCAAGGCTATCAAGGCCCGAGCTGCATAATATCAGCGGGGAAGGCGTTGCCGTGCTTTCCCCAACCGCCTAGTCTGACATCATCTTTCACATGCTGCAGACGCCATGCTCCATCCGATTGCCGACATTCTGACAATCACCCTGAACCCAGCGGTGGACATATCCACCGCGGTGGATGCAGTGCGCGCAGACGAAAAACTGCGGTGCGACGCGCCGGTTCTTGATCCGGGCGGTGGCGGGATCAACGTTGCCCGCGCCATCTGCCGCACGGGTGGCTCCGCCACCGCCTTTGTTGCTTTGGCCGGGTTTCGGGGGCAGCAAATGGCTGCTCTGTTGAAGGACGAGGACATTCCCACGATGGTCTTCTCACTGGCAGGTGAAACCCGCCTGTCGCTGGCGGTCAGTGATCGGCAGGCCGATACCCAATATCGCTTTGTGATGCCCGGTCCGGTCTGGACGAATAACGATGTGGACGCTCTTGTCGACCGACTCCGCAAAATCATCGCACCCGGCATGCAGGTCGTTTTGTCGGGTTCGCAACCGCCCGGTGTGCCGGTTGGGTTTCCCAAGGTGTTGGCGGCAGTCACCCGCAGCAATGCGGCTGTTCTGACGCTCGATACCTCCGGGGCTGCATTGGCAGTTCAAACCACAAATGAAGGGGCTGTGCCGGATGTCCTTAGACTTGATGGCGCGGAAAGCGAGGCGCTGGCGGGGCGGCCCCTCTCATCCAAGAAGGATGTGGCTGAGTTTGCTCGCACTTTGGTTGAAAGCGGCCATGCGGATGCCGTGATCCTGGCGCTTGGCGCAGAAGGATCGGTGCTTGCCTTCGAAAACACTGTGCTACACGCCGTTACCCCACCGGTACCGGTTGTGAGTAAGGTCGGCGCAGGTGACAGCTTTGTCGGAGCGTTCACTTTAGCCCGCGCAACCGGGGCGGACTGGATGGACGCCCTGCGCCACGGGACAGCTGCCGCCAGCGCCGCCGTGATGAGCCCAGCGACCGAGCTTTGCCGCGATAGCGACCTGCGCACCTTGGTGCCGCAGGTCACGATCACGCAGCTTTGAAGCGTATGGCAAATTGCATCCAGCCACAGCTAAGTGTATTATTGTCTGCAAACAGGCACCAAAGACCTGCATAACCCGAGGCAGATTTCGACGAGGACAGCTATGAAACAGGTTCTTCTCACCTTCGCACTAATCTCCGTCATTCTTCCCAGTCAGGCGGCATTTGCCGGTGGGTCGATCGAACGGGCGTGCCTGAGTGCAAATCGCGCCGCAGCGTCGCGCGCATTGTGTGGCTGCATTCAGAATGTCGCTGATTCAATGCTGACGAACACCGAACGCGCAAAAGTTGCCAAGTTTTTCAAAGATCCGCACCGCAGCCAGGCACTTCGCCAGTCGGATCGGGGTTCAGACGAACGCTTTTGGAAGAAATACAAGAAGTTTGGACAGACGGTCACATCTTACTGTCGCTAGGCGTTACCGCATCAACTCTGCAACCAAGCCGCGTGATGCAGCTTCGACAAGGTCCAGAGTCTCATCAAAATTTCGGGTATAATATGGGTCCGGCACATGATCCATCCCTGTGTCCCGCGCGAATTCCGTGAACAGTTCCACTCGCGTCGTTGACCGGTTGGGTCGCAGACGTTCGACATTAGCCAGATTGCTTTCATCCATCGGGACTATCAGGTCGAACCGGTCGAAGTCCTCCACGACAAATTGACGTGCCCGCAATCGAGACAAGTCATAGCCTCTGGTTTGGGCGGCATCCTGCATCGGACCATAAGGTGGCTCGCCAATATGCCAGTCCGAGGTGCCCGCACTGTCAATATGCACCTTCAACGTTGGGTGGTCGGAGGCAATGGCACGCAAGACAGCCTCGGCTGTCGGTGACCGGCAGATATTTCCAAGGCAGACAAACAGAATGCGATAAGTCATGCATCCTTCTAACCACGGCATTGCCAACTGTCACCACCCGTCAGGTGCGCCATTTCATCTTCATGTAATGGGTGCCGCCCGCCAGTTCATCCAGCATCTGAACCACCCGCTTCTCGCGGGTTTCAGGGCGCTTTGCGCGTGCGATCCAGGCCAGATAGTCATTACGCTGATAGGGCGGCCGCGCATCATAGGCGGCGCGCATCCCTTGCGCCCGAAGCCGCGCTTCAATATCCGACGGCATAGGCTGGATTGGTCTTTTCAAAGGCATGCGTAATGGTCTCACCACACAACCGGCCACGTCAAGCTGTTGAGGCAAGAGGGATCGGCGGGCATGGCTTCGCCCATCAACCGTTTGACCCCTTGCAAACCCCAGACAAGGCCGTCAAAACCGCGCCATGTCGCGCGTGAAACCCTATACCATGTCCTGCCCCATCTCGCGGTCGCTCGATCTGTTAGGCAATCGTTGGGCCATTCATGTGCTGCGCGAACTTCACGCTGGACCAGCCAGTTTTGCGCAGATCAAGGCGGGGTTGCCAGGTATCGCGTCCAACATGTTGTCCACGCGTCTGTCTGAACTGTGCGAGGCTGGATTGATTTCCAAATCTCACCGCCTCTACACGTTAACCGATCATGGTTTGTCGACCCGTGGCATCTTGTTCGAACTCGCCCGGTTTGGACGCAATCAACCCGTACCCACTTCCCCAACCGATCCCGATGGCGTCTCTCATCGTGCGGTCATCCTTGCCGGTGCCCTCGAACGTGCCGTTGGTCCGCTTGACGACATACGGGCCGAGATCCTGTTGGATGGCGCCCCATTCTCATTAATCGTCGCAGGTGGTCGCGTGGCCTTTCAGGCAGGTTCATTACCCCTCGCTCCGGTACAGATCAGTTTCGACTGGTCCGACGTCGAAGCCGTCGCGCGTGGGGACCTGCGCGTGGCCAACTTCGCCGCCGAACGAGAAATCACCGCCGAATACCCGTTACAGGTGGCCTCATTGCTGGATCTGCTTCAAAAAGCGATGGACATATACGGGGGCTTCAAGTGACCAACATCGTCATCCTCACCGGCGCAGGCATTTCAGCGGAAAGCGGGTTGGGAACGTTTCGCGACAAGAATGGGCTTTGGACAAAATACGATCTGAACGAAGTCGCGACGCCGGAAGGGTTTGCACGAAACCCTGACCTTGTTCACGACTTTTACAACGCGCGCCGTGCCAACTGCCAAAACGCACAACCAAACGCAGCCCACAGCGCGCTTGCACGTCTTCAAGCGCAGCATTGGGGCCGTGTCACCATAATCACGCAAAATGTGGACGACCTGCACGAACGGGGGGGCGCGACAGATGTGATTCACATGCATGGCAGATTGTCGGGTGCGCTCTGCGCTGCCTGCGATCACCGTTGGGCCGCGCCTGCAGCCATGTCACCCACCGACCTTTGCCCCGCATGCAACAAACCAGTGAGCCGCCCCGACATCGTCTGGTTTGGCGAGATGCCGTATCACATGGACGAGATCTATAAACACCTGTCAGATGCCGACTTGTTCGTCGCCATTGGCACGTCGGGAAATGTTTATCCAGCCGCAGGGTTTGTGGCCGACGCACGTGCGTCAGGGGCTAAGACACTAGAGCTTAACCTTGAGCCGTCCGCCACCGCGGGTATCTTTGACGATGCGCATTTTGGCCCAGCGACAATAATCGTACCACAATGGGTCTCAGAACTCGTCGATGCGTCATAAAGGACCGCACCCATCTGGGTGCGGTCCTGCGTGTCTTGCCCGGTTAGACGGGAAGGAATGCCCTTCCCACCTGCATCAGTTCGACGGTGTGGTGTCTTGTTTCATTTGGTCATTGTTCATATTGCCGTGCTTCATACCGCCGACCATCGGATTGCGCTTCAAGTCGACTGGAATCTCGACCGTCATTTCGCCAGCTTTTTCGAATACAAGCGTGACACTGATTGTCGATCCGTCCTCGAACGGCTGGTTCAGCCCCATGAACATCACATGGTCGCCGCCACGCTCAAGCGCGTGCATCCCGCCTGCAGCAACCGGAAAGCCTTCTTCGACTTCCATCATTTGCATGATACCGTCAGCAGTTTCCTTATGGGTGTGCAATTCAACCCGCTTGGCCACATCCGATTTTGCTGCAATCAGACGATCATCTTTATCGCCATGGTTCATGATCTGAAAAAACGCGGCACCTGCCTTAGCGTTCATTCCCGAAGCGCGTGCGTAGGCGTCTTCGATCGCGATCTCGCTTTCGGCGAACGCAGGCAGGGCAAACAGGGCAGCCGCGGTGGTGGTAAGAATGGTTTTCATAGGGGACATGGTTTTCTTCCTTTAGTCCGTCATAGTGTTGATCTGAAATGAAAAATCATATCAGTACCGGAGGACCTCGGGCAGATGGGGTCAGCGTTGAGCGACCCAGAAAGGATGCACTCTGCAGCGGTGTGATCCGAGTGATCAATCGCGCCACAGGCATGTGAACGACCGGCATATCAAAAGCGGCTGCAAATATCTGCGCCCCATCCGGGCACAAATGAACCGATTCGATGGGTTCACCATCAGGGCCAATCGTGATGGTCTTCATTCCGACACCGGTGCAAACCACCATGTCAATCGCATTACCAACATCAGGGCTGCTGCCGCGCGCGTGCGCCAGCGATATACTGGCGGCGGTCAGCGTCAGTGATAAAGCATATGCAATGACAACACGGATCATAAGCGAAGAGCTATGCTGTCTTTCCCAAGGACACAAGCGACAAAACGTATCAGATCCGGACATACGAAAACCGCCCGAAGCGGCAAGCCTGGGCGGTCTCAATCCGGTCAATCCGGGTCGCGGGTGGGCTTAGGCGGCTGCCAGAGCTTTCGCGACTTCTTTCTTAATCTTCAGCGCGTTGGCCGACAGCTCAACGTCTTTGGCCTTCGCCAGATACGCATCCAATCCACCACGGTGATCTACCGAACGCAGCGCAGCGGCCGAAATGCGCAACTTGAACCCACGGCCCAGTGCTTCCGACTGCAACGTCACATCGTTCAGGTTTGGCAGAAACCGGCGGCGGGTTCTGTTTTTGGCGTGGCTGACATTGTTGCCAGTCATCGGGCCTTTTCCGGTCAATTCGCAAACGCGCGACATGGTCTTTTCCTTGCTCTCTCGGGCCAGATTGGTGAGATGTTCGGCACGCCCTCGCGCCGCTCACGTCCAGCCGGTCAATACAAACGGGCGCCGCACTCGCAGCGCCCCGAATTCCGTCCGCGGTAATTAGACCCCTTCCCCCGGCGCGTCAAGTGAGTCGTGCCCCGGTTCCGGCAGGAATTTCCACCACCCCAAGCAAACCCATTCCTCGCTGTTTCTTCTGGCCCGAAAAATCTTGGGATGAATACGCAGAGCGCAGAGGGGCAAGGCCCCTCCAAGGCTCACATCGTGAGCCGCCGCAGACACCCGCCTCAGTCCTCGCCCAGAAATCCGCCCGACTGCCGATCCCACAATCCCGCATATGTCCCACCTGCCGCCAACAGCTCGTCATGGCTACCGCTTTCGATGATACGGCCCTCGTCTAGGACGACAATCCGGTCCATCTGGGCGATAGTGGACAGGCGGTGCGCGATGGCGATCACCGTCTTGCCCTCCATCATCCCGTAAAGCGTCTTCTGGATTGCGGCCTCGACTTCGCTGTCCAGGGCGGATGTCGCTTCATCCAGCACAAGAATTGGCGCATCCTTAAGCATGACCCGCGCAATGGCGACGCGCTGACGTTGGCCGCCCGACAGTTTCACACCGCGTTCGCCCACATGGGCGTCATAACCACGACGTCCTTGCGGGTCTTCCAGCGTTTGGATGAACTCATGCGCTTCGGCGCGCTTGGCTGCAGCGATCATCTGGTCCTCGGACGCATCGGGGCGGCCATAAAGGATGTTGGCTCGCACCGAGCGGTGCAACAGGCTGCTGTCCTGTGTCACCATCCCGATCTGCGCACGCAGGCTGTCTTGCGTCACATCGGATACATTCTGCCCGTCGATCAGGATATGCCCATCCTCAGGATCACGGAACCGCATCAGAAGGTTCACCAGGCTGGACTTGCCCGCACCTGACCGCCCGACCAATCCGACTTTCTCACCGGGGTGCACGGTCAAGGATATGTTGTCCAGCCCGCCGGAGCCCTTGCCATAGTGATGCGTCAGACCACCAAAGGCGATTTCACCATCCTGGATCACAAGGTCCTTGGCATCCTTGGCGTCCTTCAACTCGTGCGCCACGGCGATTGATCGCAGACCTTCGCGGATGACACCCATATGCTCAAACAGGCGGATCGTGACCCACATGATCCAACCCGACATGCCGTTCAGACGCACCACAAGCGCGGACGCAGCGGCCACCTCGCCCACAGACACTTCACCTTGCGTCCAAAGCCACACTGCCGCACCCAGAACGCCGACGATCAGCAGGCCGTTCAACAGGTTCAGCCCGAAACTCAACTCGGTCATCAGTCGCAAGAAACGTTGGAACCGCAGACGGAGGCGTTTAAGCGAGGACAGCGCATAACGTTCTTCGCCCGCGCCTTGCGAAAACAGCTTCACGCTTTCGATATTTGCATAGGCATCCACGATCCGACCGGTGACCAGTGACCGTGCATCGGACCATTTTTCCGACGCCACAGATACGCGCTTGGCGATGTAGCGCACATAAAGCACGTAGAACACCAGCCAGATCCCCAAGGGCAGCGCCAAGCGAATGTCGACCTGCCCTAAGATCACCATCGCGCTGAGAACATAGGTGGTGGCATAGAAAATGCCTTCGAAGAACATATAGGTGCTGTCTTCAACCGCCGGGCCAAGTTGCATAACACGGTTGGACAGACGCCCGGCAAAGTCATTTTGGAAGAAACCCAATGATTGCCCCAGAAGATGCCGGTGTGCCCGCCAACGCACCTGCTCCTGCATATTTCCGGCTAGTGTTTGTTCCAGAAAGAACCGGTTCAGCGTGATCGCCAGCGGCCTAAGCAAGATAATGAACACCGCCGCCAACAGTAGTTCAAAACCATTGGTGGACCAGAAACTTTCCGGCGAGGATAGGTTCATCAAGTCCACAACCCGCCCGGTATAGAATATCAGGCCGGTTTCAATCAGTGCGACAAGGACCCCGGTCAGCGCCATCCAGATCATCCATTTGCGGAATGGTCCAAGCTGCGACTTGAAGAAAGGCCAAAGGGTCTTTGGTGGCGTGCCCATGTCATGCGGGGCAAATGGGTCGACGAGATTTTCAAAGAAACGAAACATGAAGGCGCTCCGTGCGCTTGGGGGATAGAGATGTGATGGACGGGGCTGACGACAGCCCATCAGGACCGCGACTTACGCTTGATATAGGGTCCTGAAATTTCGCATCCGGCATCTCTCCTTCATGTTCTGGGAGGAACGCTATCCCAGTTGTTAGCGCTGATCAACCCCGGCGAGACGCGTTGTCATTTAGTGAGGGGCGTTGCCCCTCGCGGCAGAGCCGCTCACCCCAGGATATTTTGGCCAGAAGAAGCCGGTCATTTGATCAGCCATTGCGCGGGCGAAGCCGGGCAAGGATGTCTTCGGCCGCGCGGCTGGCCGATATCTGGCCATTGGCCACCTGCCCGCCAAGTGTGTCGATCCGGGCGCGCGTGTCTTTCTGATCGAGGACAGATAGAAGCCCGAGGCGCACGTCTTCTTCGAACCAATGTCGCGCTTGCTGCTCACGCCGCTTGGTCCAGTGGTGGTGCTCGCGACGCCATGCGATCAGCGCCTGCATAGCATCCCATGCGTCTGTCAGGCCATCCTGCGTGACTGCCGATACGGTCATCGCCTTGGGAAACCCTTCCGGATCATAGACGCGTTTGCGCAACAGGCGCAGCGCGCCTGCATAGTCGGCGCAGGTGCGCATCGCCGTTTGTTTCAGGTCGCCATCAGCCTTGTTGACCAAAATTAGGTCGGCAATTTCCATGATGCCACGTTTCACGCCCTGCAACTCGTCCCCACCCGCCGGGGCCAGCAGTAGAAGGAACAAGTCGGACATTTCCGCAACCATGGTTTCCGATTGCCCAACCCCTACGGTTTCGATCAGCACCACGTCAAAACCCGCCGCCTCGCACAACGCCACCGCTTCGCGGGTGCGTCGTGCCACCCCGCCCAGTTGCGTTTGCGAGGGTGAGGGGCGGATAAAGGCGTTTTTCTCGCGACTCAGACGCTCCATGCGGGTTTTATCGCCAAGGATAGAACCACCTGACCGGGCCGAGCTGGGATCGACCGCCAGAACGGCGACCTTTAGCCCCTGTGCGATAAGGAACATTCCGAAGGCTTCGATAAAGGTAGACTTACCCACCCCCGGCGTGCCCGATAGACCAATCCGCAGAGCCTGACGACCCAAAGGTGCCACGGCATCCAGCAACTCACCTGCTTGTGCACGGTGATCAGCGCGGCCGCTCTCAACCAAGGTGATAGCTCGTGCCAAGGCCCGCCGTTCGCCCGCCTGCACACGCTTTGCCAGATCGTGAATGTCCATGTTGCCTCCAGCTTTCCGACAGTCATGCCGCGCATGGGACCATCTGTCCAGAGGTCCAACGACCACATCTGGACGATAGGTGCATGACGGTTGATAAGGGGGCATGAGTGATACGCTGCCCATCCAGGACGCCATACCCGACCTGCTCGTCGCCATTAGACAATGCGGGCGCGCCGTGCTCATGGCACCGCCGGGGGCCGGTAAAACCACTGTTGTGCCGCTGGCCTTGCTTGACGCCGCGGTGTTCGAAGGCAAGCTTGTGATGCTGGAGCCGCGCCGCCTGGCCGCCCGCGCCGCCGCCGAACGCATGGCACAGACCCTGGATGAGCCGGTTGGCAAAACAGTCGGCTATCGCATCCGGGGCGAAGCCAAGGTCAGCGCAGAAACCCGGATCGAGGTTGTTACAGAGGGCATTCTGACCCGGATCCTGCAATCCGACCCATCACTGGCAGGAATAGGCGCGGTGATCTTCGACGAATTTCACGAACGATCCCTGAACGCGGATCTTGGCCTTGCTCTGACATGGGAAGCCATTCAGGCTTTGCGCGACGATCTGAAATTGGTGGTGATGTCCGCCACGCTGGATGCGGACCCTGTGGCGCAACTTTTGAATGATGCGCCCATCGTGCGATCCGACGGGCGCGCTTTTCCAGTCCAGACCCAATATCTGCCCGCGCCACTGCCGAAAACGACTCGCCTGCCCGATGCAACCGCCACACTTGTGCGTCAGGCACTATCCGAAACCGAAGGTGGCGTCCTCGTGTTTCTGCCCGGCGAAGGCGAGATACGACGCACCGAAGCCGCCTTGCGCCCTGACTTGCCAGCAGACTGTCATCTGCACCCACTGTTTGGCGCGATGGACTTTGCAGCTCAACGCGCGGCGATTGCCCCGGCGACTTCGGGCCGCAAGATCGTGCTCGCCACATCCATTGCGGAAACATCGCTAACCATACAGGACATCCGTGTGGTGGTTGATGCAGGTCTTTCGCGCCGCGCCCGGTTCGACCCTGGTTCGGGCATGTCGCGGCTGGTAACAGAGCGTGTTTCAAAAGCTGAGGCTGAGCAGAGACGGGGACGCGCGGGGCGTGTGGCACCAGGCATCTGTTACCGGCTCTGGACGAAGGGGGAAGAAGGTGGGCTGCCCCCCTTTCCACCCGCCGAGATCGAGACCGCCGACTTGGCCCCTCTGGCTTTGGAGCTTGCGGCCTGGGGGTCACCCAACGGAGACGGGCTTGCCTTCCTGACGCCCCCGAATGCTGGTGTGCTGGCCGAGGCGCAATCGCTTCTTCAGACGCTTGAGGTGCTAGATGCCGAAGGGCGCATCACATCGCATGGGCGGACATTGGCCCGACTGCCCATGCACCCGCGTCTTGGGCATATGTTGACCAAGGCCGGTCCAGACGCCGCCGATCTTGCAGCACTTTGGGGCGAGCGTGACCCTCTGCCACGGGCGGCTGCAACCGATCTGTCGCTCAGGCTTGAGGCAATCCGCGATCCGAAAGGCTTTGCCGCTCGTCGTGGCTTCGCGGCCAATCGTGGTGTGATCGAGCGTATCCGGTCAGAAGCTCGGCGCCTGCGCAAGTTGGTCAAACCCGCTCATTCAGACCTGAGCGATGCCCAGATGGCCGCGCTGGCCTATCCCGATCGCGTGGGGCTGCGTCGTCCGGGGGATGCACCCCGGTTCGTTCTGTCCGGCGGCAAAGGGGCAGTGACGGACGAAGGCGATCCACTGGCCAACACCCGTCTGATTGTTGTCACCGACACTGATGGCAACCCGCGCGACGCTCGAATCCGACAGTCCATCCAGATCAGCGAAGCAGAGCTGCGCGAGTTGTTTGAAGTTGACATTATCTGGGTCGATCACTGTGCGTGGTCCAAGCGCGATGGGCGAGTGGTTGCGCGCCGCCAGGAATGCTTGGGCGCCGTCGTAATGGATGATCGCATGTGGAAGGATGTCCCAGACGAGGTCGTTGCGCACGCCATGCTGGACGGGGTTCATGAGCTGGGATTGCGCCCTTCAGACGCGGCCCGCCGCTTCATCGCGCGGGTCGAACTTCTGCGCGTGGGCGGGGCGGAGCTGCCGGACATGTCCGACGCTGCATTGCTGGCCAGTCTGGAGGATTGGCTGCTGCCGCATCTGACCGGCGTCAAGACTACATCGGATTGGAAACGCTTCGACCTGCTGGACGCCCTGCGAGCGCGGTTGGATTGGGCACAGATGTCGCTGCTTGACCGTGAAGCTCCTGCCCATTTCGTTACGCCAATGGGCCGCAAAATCCCGATAGACTACGCTGGCGAGATACCTGAAATTAGCCTGCGACTGCAGGAAATGTTCGGCACGACCCAGCATCCGATGATCGGAAAAACTCCTCTGCGCGTCACACTTTTGTCACCTGCCGGACGACCGGTCCAGACAACGACAGACATCCCGAATTTCTGGGCCACAAGCTATCAGGACGTGCGAAAAGACATGCGCGGGCGATACCCCAAACACCCATGGCCCGATGATCCGACGCAAGCCGATCCAACCTTGCGGGCCAAACAACGAAAGGGCTGATCACGACAAAGTTGGGCGTAAAACGCCCTGTTTTGGTGCAATACTTGCATTTTACCCCATAAATACCATATCTTAACATCTACAATAATAATTGAGCAAAGCTCATAAAGCGCAGGTGCAAAAAATGTCTTCATTGCTAAAACAGGCCTGGAAAGAGGTCGTCGCCCCCATGTTCCAACGCCCCAACCGGGTGCAAGTCGCAGCTCTTTGCTATCGTGGATCTGGCGACGATAAAGAAGTTCTGTTGGTGACATCTCGTGGCACCGGGCGCTGGATCCTGCCCAAAGGCTGGCCAATGGATGGCAAAGACGCCGCCGAAGCAGCCCGTCAGGAAGCATGGGAAGAAGCTGGTGTGTCAGAAGGTCAGTTGGACCATGCCCCAATCGGTGCCTTTGAGTCTGACAAAGAAATGGATTTCGGCGGCATTGCACGCTGTACGACCACCGTTTTCCCGTTGAAAGTCGAAAAATTGTCCGATGACTTCCCCGAAGCCGATGAACGCACACGGACGTGGGTCTCGGCGAATCAAGCGGCGGATATGGTCAAAGAAAAAGACCTTCAGAAGCTTCTGCAGGAATTCTAAGCCACACTCTCTGAAAGCGCGGGTCGGAAGCGTCCGAATCTGTTGCAATCACAGCCCTGACAGTCTAGCGCAGGCGCTGAATTGTAACGGCTGTGTATCAGCCATGTACCAACACGCGAGGCAGGGGGCCACGGATGGGCGCAGAAAAACGCGGCAGCCAGTGGAAAACACTGGATAAGGACCTGAACCGGATCAGCCAGGTCGAATACGCCACGCAATATGTCTCGCGACCATTGGTCGGCATGGGTGTGGCCCTCGCATTTATCGTCATCGCTGCCCTCGCCGCTGCTGTTTTATTCGGTCAAACACCAACATCCCTCGTTGTCGTTATCGCCGCTGCATTCGGTGCCTACATGGCTTTGAACATCGGAGCCAATGATGTTGCCAACAATATGGGGCCGGCGGTGGGTGCAAACGCCTTGACCATGGGGGGCGCCATTGTCATCGCAATCATTTGTGAAAGCGCCGGCGCGCTTTTGGCGGGTGGCGACGTGGTCTCAACTATCTCGAAGGGCATCATTGACCCTTCCGGCTTCAATCAATCCCGCACGTTCGTCTGGGCAATGATGGCCGCACTGATCTCATCGGCCTTGTGGGTGAACCTCGCGACTTGGGTTGGGGCTCCGGTTTCGACAACTCATTCGGTCGTGGGCGGCGTGATGGGTGCGGGTATCGCCGCAGCCGGATTTGCTGCCGTCAGCTGGCCCACCATGGGCAAGATCGCCGCCTCGTGGGTTATTTCACCCGTTTTGGGTGGTGCAATTGCTGCGCTGTTCCTCGCGTTGATCAAACACAAGATTATCTACCAAGACGACAAGATTGCCGCCGCAAAACGCTGGGTTCCGGTGCTAATTGGCATCATGGCAGCAGCGTTTGGGGCTTATCTTTCTATCAAAGGCCTGAAAAGAATCGTCAAGATTGACTTGGGCACCGCCCTCTTGATCGGTGCCGGTGTGGGGGCGGTCGCTTATGTCATAACGGCCCCGCTGATTGCCCGTCAGGCTGAAGGATTGGAGAACCGCACAAAATCCCTGAAAACGCTGTTCGCCCTGCCCCTTATTTTCTCGGCCGCCCTTCTGTCCTTTGCCCACGGAGCGAACGATGTGGCAAACGCGGTTGGACCGCTGGCAGCTATTGTGCATGTGGAAAGCGTCGGCGATTTCGCTGACAAAGTCTCGATCCCGGCATGGGTTATGGTGATCGGGGCTTTTGGCATCAGCTTCGGCTTGATGCTGTTTGGTCCGAAACTGATCCGGATGGTCGGCAGCCAGATCACCAAGCTAAACCCGATGCGCGCCTATTGCGTCGCCCTGTCTGCCGCCATCACTGTGATCGTTGCAAGCTGGCTGGGCTTGCCCGTCAGCTCAACGCACATTGCAGTCGGTGGCGTCTTCGGCGTCGGCTTCTATCGCGAATACCATATGGAGCGTCGCCTCCGCCGCTCCTCGGCAGCACGACCCGAAGTCAAACGCATCGCTCCCGAAGAACGCCGCCGTCGCAAACTGGTGCGCCGGTCGCATTTCATGACCATCGTGGCCGCCTGGGTCATCACCGTGCCCGCCGCCGCCCTGATGTCAGCACTGATCTTCTTTGTGCTGAACACAATCGTGTCCTGATCACTGCCCGCCGGGTTTCTTCTGGCCCTAAATATCCTGGGGTAGGTGCTACGCGTTGCGTGGCGCCGTAGGGGCAACGCCCCTGCTCAGCCTGGCTGTCAGGAATTAAGCGCCCAAGCACCAGCGCATGATCGCTTTCTGCGCATGAAGCCGGTTCTCGGCCTCGTCGAAAATCACCGATTGTGGGCCGTCCATGACCGCATTGGTGACTTCTTCCTCGCGGTGGGCCGGAAGGCAATGCATGAATAATGCATCAGGTTTGGCGTGTGCCAACAGCGCATCATTGATCTGATAGGGGCGCAACAAGTTGTGGCGACGCTCACGGGCCGAGGGCGCATCATGCATCGACACCCATGTATCTGCCACGATCAGATCGGCCCCCTGCACAGCTTGCACCGGATCGCGCACGATCTCGATATTGGCACCTTTATCTCGCGCTTCGTTCATAAACACCATTTCCGGGTCCAGCACTTCCGGGCCGGTAAAGGTCACATCGAACCCGAACTGGCCCGCCGCATGCAGGAACGATGCGCAGACATTATTACCATCACCTGCCCAGACCACTTTCTTACCAGCAATCGACCCACGATGCTCTTCATAGGTCAGGATATCCGCCATGATCTGACAAGGGTGCGAGCGGTTGGTCAGCCCGTTGATCACCGGCACGTCGGCGTATTCCGCCATTTCAAGCAGCGTCGCTTCCTCAAAGGTGCGGATCATGATCATATCGACATAGCGGCTGAGCACTCGGGCGGTGTCAGCCACTGTTTCACCATGGCCCAATTGCATCTCGGACCCTGACAGCACCATGGTCTGCCCCCCCATCTGGCGCACTCCCACATCAAAACTGACGCGCGTCCGTGTCGATGGCTTTTCAAAGATCAACGCAACCATATGGTCTTTAAGCGGCTGTTCATCGTCCAAAGCCCCTTTGGGCTTGCCTGCACGGGCTTGCTTAATGCGATGTGCCTCGGACATCATGCTGGTCAGTTCGGCTTTGTCAGTTTTGTTGATATCCAGAAAATGTGTCATTGGATTTGGCCCTCCACAGCCTTCGCAGCGGTTTCAAGGCGCGTGACGGCCTCGGCAATTTCTTCGTCTTCAATGGTCAGGGCGGGCAGGATGCGTAGCACGTTGTCTGCTGCTGGCACACATAACACATTTGCACCGTAACAAGCGGTCAGAACATTCGTATTGGGGGCTTTGCATTTTAGGCCCAGCATCAGGCCCGATCCGCGCACGGCTTCGAACACAGTCGGATAGGCGGCCACCAAGCCTTCCAGCTTTTGGCGTAGCAACCCCGCTTTACGGTTCACTTCGCTTAAAAAGTCTGGATCGGCGATGATGTCGATCACTTTGGCGCCGATGGCGCAGGCCAGTGGGTTGCCGCCATAGGTGGATCCGTGCGTGCCTGCGACCATACCGCTAGCAGCCTCTTCGGTTGCTAGAACAGCGCCCAATGGGAAGCCGCCGCCGATGCCCTTGGCCACCATCATGATGTCAGGCGTCACACCGGAGTATTCATGCGCGAACAATCGCCCCGTTCGCCCCATTCCGCATTGGACCTCGTCAAAGATCAACAACGCGCCGACCTTGTCGCAGGCCGCGCGGATGGCCTTCAGCGCATCATCCGGCACCGGACGAATGCCGCCCTCGCCCTGCACGGGTTCGATGATCACGGCGGCAACATCGTCCTCGGACAGTGCATTTGTCAGCCCGTCCAGATCACCAAACGGCAGGTGGGTGAAACCGGGCAGAAGTGGGCCAAACCCCTTGGTCAGCTTTTCCCCTCCTGCCGCTGCAATTCCAGCGGAGGAGCGACCATGGAACGAGCCATCAAACCCGATGATGCGCGACCGCACTGGCTGACCTTTTTCATGCCAATACTTGCGCGCCATTTTTACGGCTAGTTCACAGGCTTCGGTGCCCGAATTGGTAAAAAATGCGGTATCAGCGAAGGTCAAATCCACCAGCTTGTCCGCCAGCTTCTGCTGCTGCGGAATGGTGTAGACGTTCGATACGTGCCACAGTTTGGCCCCCTGCTCGGTCAGCACCTCGACCAAGGCAGGATGGGCGTGTCCTAGCGCGTTTACCGCGATACCGGCCCCCAGATCCAAGTATCGCTCGCCCCCCTCGGTCACGAGCCAACTGCCCTGCCCGCGCTCAAACGCAAGGTCAACACGGTTATATGTGGGAAGAAGCGACGGGATCATGTCGGTATCCTTTGTAAAAGAAGCCTTTGGGTGCCGTATGGCGGGCTTCAAGTCAACAATTTCGGAAAGGGTGCGCGTCAACGACGCGGGATCAAACGAAGGCGGACGTCAGGCGCGGGTGCGTCGGCGTCGGGTCTCAGCGATATGCGAGCGTTTGATCATGGGGCGGACTTACGCGAAGGAAACCCGCCTGTCCACCCTTTTCAGAACGTCACCAAACCCTTAAGCGGGTTGAATGAAAACGCGCC
Organism: Aliiroseovarius sp. F47248L; assembly: GCF_023016085.1. Taxonomy (NCBI): domain Bacteria; kingdom Pseudomonadati; phylum Pseudomonadota; class Alphaproteobacteria; order Rhodobacterales; family Paracoccaceae; genus Aliiroseovarius; species Aliiroseovarius sp. F47248L. The sequence goes on from NZ_JALKBF010000001.1 coordinate 2,257,329, forward strand.
CCACCCCCGCTGAAAACCCATTGGCCGCTGCAGGTTTCATGCTGCTGGCATCGTCACTAATTGCAGGCACTACACTGATGGCAAAGCTCGTCGGTCGCGATAGCCTGGGCGACCCACTGCATCCCCTGCAAATCAGTCATGGGCGGTTTCTGTTTGCCTTTCTGGCCATCACAATGGTTGTCATGCTTAAACGGCCTGCGCTGCGCAGCACGAATATCCCCTTGCACATCGCCCGATCCATATCGGGATGGACCGGTATCTCATTGATGTTCGCGGCCGTGGCCTTCATTCCGCTGGCAGACGCGACGGCGATCAGCTTCCTGAATCCGGTTTTTGCCATGGTATTGGCCATTCCACTTTTGGGTGAACGCGTGGGGCCGTGGCGCTTTATCGCGGCAGCCATCGCGCTGATCGGAGCGGTCGTGTTGATCCGCCCTGGTGCGGGTAGCTTTCATCCCGCTGCAATTCTGGCACTGGCCGCCGCCATGGTCATGGGGTTGGAGATCACTCTGATCAAACGCCTGACCGGGCGGGAAGCCCCGCTGCAAATCCTGTGGATCAACAATGGGATCGGTCTGACAGTGGCAACAATGGCGGTGATCTGGGTCTGGGCGCCTGCGACGCCCGCGCAATGGGCAGCCCTCGTCGCGCTTGGCTTCATGATGGCGCTTGCGCAAACGTGCTTCATCCAATCCATGAAACGTGCCGAAGCGAGCTTTGCCGTACTGTTCTCCTACGCCACCTTGGTTTTCGCGGGCCTTTATGATTTCGGCGTGTTCGGCGTCATTCCCCTTCCCACCAGCCTGCTTGGAGCGGCAATCATCATCGCGGGCGGTGTCCTTTTGGTCTGGCGCGAAGGTCGCAGGGCAAACTGATGCCGCTTCTGCGCTTGTATCCCCCGGCACTATGACTAAAATAGCCGCTTGTGAATTCACTGGGCCGTTGGGATAACACAACGGTCCGCCCCCAAGAACGGGAAGAAATATGTCCTGGACCGACGAGCGCGTTGAAATCCTGAAAAAGATGTGGGGCGAGGGGCAATCTGCCTCTGTCATCGCAAAAGAACTTGGCGGCGTGACCCGCAATGCCGTGATCGGCAAGGTGCATCGCCTTGGCCTATCGAACCGGTCCGGTGGTGGGTCGAAAGCACCTGCCAAGGAAAAAGCCGCACCAAAAGCTGCGGACAAGCCGAAGCCCGCGCCGAAAAAAGCGGCCGTTAAGAAAGCGGCCGAGCCTGCTTCCAGGCCTGCAGCGGAAACAAAACCGATCCCGGCGCGCAAGCAGATCATTCCGGCGGGTCAACCCCTGCCCCCGCAACCTTCAGCAAACGAGATCAGCCCCGAGGCCCTGGCTTCGGTGCGCGAGGTTGAAAAGGGCGCGAAGAAGCTGCACCTGATGGAATTGACCGAGCGGACCTGCAAATGGCCCATCGGGGACCCCGCAACCGAGGAGTTTTGGTTCTGCGGCCTGCCCGTGCAGCAAGGCAAACCCTATTGCGAGGCGCATGTAGGCGTGGCGTTCCAGCCAATGTCCTCGCGCCGCGACCGGAAACGGTAAGCCAGCGAAACGACAGTTTCAAAAGCGCGCCCCATCTGGCGCGTTTTTTCATGACGTTGTGGTGTCGCGTGGTTGTGCTTTCCAAGACTCGCCATGCAAGCTATATGCGCGCCATGACAAATCCTGTGAATCCACCCAATCTGCGCCCTGACCTTGCACCCAAACCACGGTTTCGCGAACCCGTCCGTGATGGCCAGCCCACCATCGGTATGGTCAGCCTTGGCTGCCCCAAGGCCTTGGTTGACAGCGAACGCATCCTGACCCGTTTACGCGCAGAAGGATACGCAATCAGCCCGGATTACACCGGTGCGGATGCGGTGATCGTGAACACTTGTGGGTTTCTTGATTCCGCCAAAGCCGAAAGTCTTGAAGCGATTGGCGAGGCGCTGAACGAAAACGGGCGGGTGATCGTCACCGGTTGTTTGGGCGCAGAGGAGGACTATATCCGCGGCACCCATCCCAGCGTTCTAGCCGTCACCGGCCCGCACCAGTATGAACAGGTGCTGGATGCCGTGCACGATGCGGTTCCGCCATCGCCTGACCCGTTTGTGGACTTGCTGCCCGCGACCGGCGTGTCGCTGACCCCGCGCCATTACAGCTATCTGAAGATTTCCGAGGGCTGCAATCACAAGTGCAAGTTCTGCATCATCCCCGATATGCGCGGGAATCTCGCCAGCCGCCCTGCCCATGCGGTGATCCGTGAAGCGGAAAAGCTGGTCGAGGCAGGGGTGAAAGAGCTGCTGGTGATCAGTCAAGACACTTCGGCCTATGGAGTTGATACCAAACACGCAGAAGATCGGGGCCACCGCGCACATATCACCGATCTGGCGCGCGATCTTGGCACGCTTGGTACTGGGCGCGACCTTTGGGTCAGGCTGCATTATGTCTACCCTTACCCACATGTACGCCAGTTGATCCCGCTGATGGCAGACGGGCTGATCCTGCCGTATCTGGATATCCCGTTCCAACACGCCCACCCCGACGTTCTGAAGCGCATGGCCCGCCCGGCGGCCGCGTCGAAAACGCTGGATGAAATCGCGGCGTGGCGCGCGACCTGCCCCGATATCACCCTGCGGTCCACTTTCATCGTCGGCTATCCCGGCGAAACCGAGGCTGAGTTCCAGACCCTGTTGGACTGGATGGACGAGGCACAACTGGACCGCGTCGGCTGCTTTCAATACGAGAACGTAGACGGCGCACGATCCAACGATCTGCCGGATCATGTGCCCGCCGAGGTCAAGCAGGAGCGGTGGGACCGGTTCATGCAGAAAGCGCAAGCGATATCCGAAGCCAAACTGGCCGCCAAGGTCGGACAAACTATGGACGTGATCATCGACGACATCGACGAAGACGGTATCGCCACTTGCCGCACAAAAGCCGACGCCCCCGAGATTGATGGAAATCTGTTCATTGATGAGGGGACAGAAGGGTTGAAGGTTGGCGAGATCGTGTCTGTCGGGGTCGATGAAGCAGGGGAATATGATCTGTGGGGGCGACTGCCCAACAGCTGATCGATGTTGCCCCCGATAGCAGCAAAGTGATCCGATCAAGCCGCATCGTCGTATACTTTTACACGATAGGAGGTGTTAGAGATGCGACTTTTGGCCGTCATACTCGCCCTGACGATGCTGTTTCCCTTCGGGGCCAAAGCACAGGACGTATCAATCGAAGACGTTATTTTACTTCAGATTGATGCCTTCAAAGCGGATGATGTCGACACCGCGTTCACGTATGCGTCGCCCAACATCCGGTCCATGTTCGGCACCGCCGAGAATTTCGGCAGCATGGTGCGTGGAAGCTATCCGATGGTCTGGCGACCCTCGGAGCTCACGTTCCTCGGCCGCGAGGACAAGGGCAATGCCACAATGCAACGCCTAAAGGTTACAGACAGACAGGGAACACCCTTCTGGTTCGTATACGAGATGGTCTTGATCGACGGCCAGTGGCGGATCAATGGCGTGTTTAGGTTGAAAACGCCTGGCCTGACTGCCTGAATTCATCACAGGAACGATGCGTCGGAAGTCTGTTCCTGATAAAGTCATGTGATGATTTCTGCTCGGGAAAGGAGACTACACCATGTCAGAGGCAAAAGAGGTTACTGGCCATTGTCTGTGCGAGAAGGTGAAATTCCGCGCCACTTCAAAGAATCCTACACTTGCGGCCTGTCATTGCGACATGTGCCGTCGGTGGTCGTCTGGTCCATATATTGAGATCACATGCCAAGACGTTTCGTTCGAAGGTGAAAACTACATCGGCACGATCCGTTCATCGGATTGGGCAGAGCGTGGATTTTGCAAGAACTGTGGAACCAACTTGTTTTACCACATCATTGACGCAGACGATTACCTGATGTCTGCGGGTCTGTTGGACGATACATCTGACCTGAGCCTGTCACTTCAGGTGTTCACCGACAGCAAGCCCCATTTCTACACGCTGGCAGAAAAGACAAAAATGATGACCGGGGAAGAGGTCTTTGCGGCTTACGCACCCCCGCAGGACTAACTCTTGGGGCCGTTACAATGACGTTCGGACTTGCGGCTACCCTTCGCGTGACACGCTCAACAATACCCAGCCGTCAATCCGCGCGACCTCTACGCCGCCGGTGTCAGCTTGGAACACACCCAACCCTTCGTAGTCTTCCGGACAGGCTACAAGGTCTGCGGTGTGGTCCAGATACTCGACGGTTTCCGCACTTTCGCCCACGCGGCGGCATTGGTCGCCATCCGCGCGATAGCCGTCACCGAACAGGGGCAGCATGGTTGTGGTTTGCGTGGTGGTCGTCTTGGTCTCGCAAGCGGTCAGCAAGCCAAGGGCAATCAGCGGAAAAAGGTGTTTCATCTGGGGTCTCCTTCTGGATTCCCCTGAGCATATCACACGCCGAAGAGCAGGTCGGCATATGATTTGCCGACCCATTGCGTTCGCTGCCCTATGCGCTTTGCAGCGGCTTGACCTCGATCTCGCGCTCAGATCGCGCTTTCATGGCGCGCGACGCGGCGTGGCTGGCGGCAAGTGTGGTGAAGTACGGAATCTTGTCCATCAACGCGACATTGCGCATTTCTCGGCTGTCGTTCACCGACTGGGTGCCTTCGGTCGAGTTCAGAACCAACTGAACTTCGCCATCCTTCATGCGGTCGATGATGTTGCGCCCCGGTTCATAGTTCTTGGCGACGGTCTCGGTATCGATCCCGTTGTTCGACAAGAACGACGCGGTGCCACGGGTGGCCAGAATAGTAAAACCCTGATCCTTCAACATCTTGGCGGTTTCGACCAGAAGATCAGTCTTGTCACCATCCTTGATCGACAAAAACACGTTGCCGTCGGTCGGCAGTATGGTCCCTGCCCCAAGTTGGGCTTTGAGGAACGCCATGGCGAAATCCTTGTCTGCGCCCATCACCTCGCCGGTCGAACGCATTTCGGGGCCAAGCAAAGTGTCCACACCGGGGAATCGGGCGAAAGGCAGCACGGCCTCTTTCACGGCAAAGCTGTTAATCTCTGGATCAACCAGATCAAAGGCATCCAGCTTTTCACCAGCCATGACACGCGCAGCGATCGACGCGATGGGCGACAGAACAGCCTTGGCTACGAAAGGCACGGTACGTGAAGCCCGTGGGTTCACCTCGATCAGATAGATTTCGTTGTCTTTGACGGCGAACTGCACGTTCATCAGACCCACAACGTTCAACGCCAATGCCAGCGCATTGGATTGCTCGCGCAAGCTATCAATGATGTCAGGGCTAAGCGAATAAGGTGGTAGCGAACAGGCGCTGTCACCGGAATGAACACCCGCTTCTTCGATGTGTTGCATGATGCCGGCAACATGCACACTTTCACCGTCGCACAACGCATCCACATCGACTTCAACGGCGCCGGACAGATAGCTGTCCAAAAGGACAGGGCTATCACCTGATACAACCACGGCTTCGGCGATGTAACGCTCTAACTGCGCCAAATCGCGCACGATTTCCATCGCGCGCCCACCCAATACGTAGGACGGGCGGATCACCAACGGAAAGCCGATTTCCTCGGCGATTGCCAGCGCCTCTGCGTCGGTCGAGGCAATACCATTTTTAGGCTGTTTCAACCCCAATTGGTTCACCAATGCCTGAAACCGCTCGCGATCCTCGGCCAGGTCAATAGCGTCAGGCGTGGTGCCAAGGATCGGAATGCCTTCCGCCTCAAGAGCGTTCGCCAGCTTCAGGGGTGTCTGGCCGCCGAACTGGACGATCACGCCGTGCAGCGTGCCGTTTTCTTGCTCTTTCGTCAGGATTTCCATCACGTGTTCAAACGTCAGCGGTTCGAAATACAGCCGATCCGAGGTGTCATAGTCGGTCGAAACCGTCTCGGGGTTGCAGTTGATCATGATCGTTTCATAGCCAGCCTCGGTCAGCGCAAAACACGCATGGCAACAGCAATAATCGAATTCAATCCCCTGCCCGATCCGGTTCGGGCCACCGCCCAGAATTACGACCTTCTTGCGATCTGACGGACGCGCCTCGCACTCAACCTCGCCCATCATGGGGGCTTCGTATGTCGAATACATGTAAGGAGTCTGGGCTTCAAATTCCGCCGCACATGTGTCGATACGCTTGAACACTGCGTTCACACCGACCTTGCGACGCGCGTTGCGCACATCACTTTCTTTGAAGCCGGTCAGTTTGGCCAGGCGCGCATCGGTGAACCCCATCATCTTAAGTTTGCGCAGTCCAGCCTCGTCCGACGGCAGACCACTTTCCTTGACTGCGGCTTCGGTTTCAATGATCTCGCGAATGCGAGCAAGGAACCACGGGTCAAAGGCTGTGCAGGCCTGAATATCGGCATCTGACATGCCAAAGCGCATGGCTTGCGCGATTTTAAGTATACGATCTGGGCGCTGTTCAGAAATCGACTTGATGATGGCAGCCTGATCGGGGGCGCCGGGGATGTTGACCTCATCAAATCCAGTCAGGCCGGTCTCCATCGACGCCAGCGCTTTTTGCAGGCTTTCGTGGATCGAGCGGCCGATGGACATAACCTCGCCCACCGATTTCATCGCGGTGGTCAGCTCGGGCTTGGCACCAGAGAATTTCTCGAACGCAAAACGCGGGATCTTGGTGACGACATAGTCGATGGTCGGCTCGAACGAGGCGGGCGTGACCTTGGTGATGTCATTGTCCAGCTCGTCCAGCGTGTAACCCACGGCCAGTTTCGCGGCAATCTTGGCGATCGGAAAGCCGGTGGCTTTGGACGCAAGAGCTGACGACCGCGACACGCGCGGATTCATCTCGATCACGACCATGCGGCCATCTTCCGGGTTTACCGCCCATTGCACGTTCGATCCACCGGTTTCCACGCCGATCTCGCGCAGCACGTTGATCGAGTGGGTGCGCATCAACTGATATTCCTTGTCGGTCAATGTCAGCGCCGGCGCGACGGTGATCGAATCCCCCGTATGCACGCCCATCGGGTCCACGTTTTCGATGGAACAGACGATGATAGCGTTGTCGGCGGTGTCGCGCACCACCTCCATCTCGAACTCTTTCCAACCCAGCAGGCTTTCGTCGATCAGAATCTGACTGACGGGCGAAGCGTCCAGACCCGTGCGGCAGTAATGCTCGTATTCCTCGCGGTTATACGCCACGCCACCACCGGTGCCACCAAGCGTAAACGCGGGGCGGATGATCGCGGGCAGACCGACATAATCAATCGCGTCCAGACATTCCTGCATGGTATTGGCGATGGTGGCTTTAGGGTTTTCAATGCCAAGACGATCCATGGCTTCGCGAAACAGCTTGCGATCCTCGGCCATCTCGATGGCATCTCGTTTCGCGCCAATCAGTTCCACATCGTATTTGGCAAGCACGCCCAGATCGTCCAGTTTCAACGCGGTGTTCAGACCAGTCTGCCCACCCATTGTGGGCAACAGCGCGTCCGGGCGTTCCTTTTCGATGATCTTCGCGACAACTTCTGCTGTGATCGGCTCGATGTAAGTGGCGTCTGCCATATCCGGGTCCGTCATAATCGTCGCCGGATTCGAATTGACCAGGATGACCCGATACCCTTCCTCACGCAGCGCTTTACATGCCTGAGCTCCGGAATAATCGAATTCGCAAGCCTGCCCGATAATGATGGGCCCCGCGCCGATGATCATGATTGAGTTGATATCGGTTCTTTTAGGCATGATGACCCCCATCGGCAGACTGGATCGCGGTCGGGATTCTCACCCGCGCGCAAATTGTCGTGGGTTATAGAGATAGAACGGGAAGGCGCAAGGGGACGATGGATCGAAAGTAAGGAAAGTGATGCAATTGATCTCTTCAAACCTCAGTACGGAATTGCATACAACCCAACACTAAAATATGGACAGATCAATCAGATTTGAGAGTTGATAAGAGAGATGACGATTAATCAGTTTCTTCGGTTTGGCATAGGCTATCTACTTATCGCGATTCTCATAGCGTTCTTAGTGCGAGACAATGCCGCTGAAGCCGTTAGTGAAAAAGTAAGGATTATTATCAGCGCGATACCCATGCTGTTGTTTATCGCTTTTACACTTGTGAGTATGGGCCTGGTGGGAAGTGCGATCTATCAGACCAAGACTCCGAAAGAAACAATTGTACATGCGCTACTAGCGTCAATTGGAACAGCGTGCTTTCAGGCTGGCTTCTTGGTAATAAAAACTTCTCTGCCATTTGTGTTACCTTTCTTTGCCGATCCCACGTTCGTGAAAATTGACAAAGTATTACATTTGGGAGCAGACCCTTGGGTGATTTCACATAGTTGGGGTCAACACCTCCCATTGGAGTGGTTGGCGGGTATTTATCTTCACGGTTGGTTGACCATCGCCATCATCCTACCAATTGCCTTGGCAACTCTGGACAGCGACGAAGCTCGTGTGAAACGTATTTTGATATTGTATGCATCCGCGTGGATCATCATAGGAAACCTACTTGCATTGGCCGGACTTTCAGTCGGCCCCATCTTCTTTGACCGCTTCTACGGAGGTGATTACTTCGCTGATTTGCCTGGGTCGTTCTTGCCAATCGGACCCAACATGCAAGTCATTCGCAATGCACAAGAAAGCCTATGGATTCTATACACTCATTTTGGTCAATCACAGGGCACTGGAATCTCGGCATTTCCTAGCGTCCATGTATCAGTCGCCACACTGGTTGGGATCTATCTTTACGAACGCTCTGCCTATCTGCTTCCCTTCGCAGTTATCTGGGTCGCCGCGATCCTGTATATGTCCGTCTACACAGGCTATCACTATGCCATAGATGGCTATGCTTCGATCGCATTCATCGTGGGTTTGTGGCTTTATTTACGCCGTCGCGACAAGAAGGCTGCCCGGTACAGCTGAATAGTGCCCATCGCGCCCTTGACTTTACCTGCCAAGGCAGGTGTATCGGCGCGATACATATGAACCGCTCGACGGGGGCACCCATGCACGCTTTTCGCAGCCACACTTGCGCTGAACTGAACAAATCGAATGTAGGCGACACGGTTCGCCTTTCTGGTTGGGTCCATCGGGTCCGCGACCACGGCGGTATCCTGTTCATCGACCTGCGCGACCATTATGGCATCACGCAAGTTCTGTGCGACCCCGACAGCCCCGTCTTTGCCGAGATGGAGAAGGTGCGGTCGGAATGGTGCATCCGTATTGACGGCAACGTGAAAGCCCGCGACGCCGACCTTGTGAACGACAAGATTCCCACCGGTGAAATCGAAGTCTTCGTTCGCGACCTTGAAGTTTTGGGGGCGTCAGAAGAGCTGCCGTTGATGGTGTTTGGCGATCAGGAATACCCGGAAGAAACGCGGCTGAAATACCGCTTCCTTGATCTGCGACGCGAGGTGATGCAGGAAAACATGAAGCTGCGCTCGGACGTCGTCGCCTCGATGCGCAAGCGGATGTGGGATCAGGATTTCCGCGAGTATCAAACGCCGATCATCACGGCCTCCAGCCCTGAAGGCGCACGTGATTTTCTTGTGCCATCGCGCCTGCACCCTGGTAAATTTTATGCGCTGCCTCAAGCCCCCCAGCAGTTCAAACAGCTGATGATGGTTGCCGGTTTCGATAAATACTTCCAGATCGCGCCGTGTTTCCGCGACGAAGACCCGCGCGCCGACCGGTCGCCCACAGACTTTTACCAGTTGGACATGGAGATGTCCTTCGTCACCCAACAAGACGTGTTCGAAACGATCGAACCTGTGCTGCGTGGTGTGTTTGAAGAGTTTGGCGGCGGGCGCAAGGTCGATCAGGAATGGCCGCACATCTCCTACAAAGACGCGGCGCTATGGTATGGCACCGACAAGCCGGACCTGCGCAACCCGATCAAAATGCAAATTGTGTCTGACCATTTCCGCGGCTCGGGCTTTGCGATCTTCGCGAAATTGCTGGAGCAGGACGGCACCGAGATCCGCGCCATTCCTGCCCCCACAGGTGGAAGCCGCAAGTTCTGTGACCGGATGAACAAATTCGCGCAGGAACAGGGTCTGCCCGGCATGGGCTATATTTTCTGGCGCGAGAAAACGGCAGATGCAGTGGCGCAAGAGCTTGGGATCAGCGTTAAAGAAGCTCAGGCCAAACTGAAGTCGGGTGAAGTGGAGGGCGGCATGGAAGCCGCTGGACCGCTAGCCAAGAATATCGGTCCGGAACGCACCGAGGCAATCCGCCAGCAGCTTAGTTTGAATATCGGGGATGCCGCGTTCTTCCTTGGCGGCAAGCCAAAAGCGTTCGAAGGCGTTGCCGGGCGTGCCCGCACCGTGATCGGCGAAGAGTTGGGACTGACCGACAAAGACCGTTTTGCTTTCGCATGGATCGTCGATTTTCCGATCTTCCAGATGGACGACGAAACCGGAAAGCTGGATTTCGACCACAACCCATTCTCGATGCCGCAAGGCGGGATGGAGGCGCTGGAAGGTGATCCATTGGCCGTTCGCGGGTATCAGTACGATTTGGCCTGCAATGGCTATGAACTGGTGTCGGGCGCGATTCGGAACCACAAGCCCGAAATCATGTTCAAAGCCTTTGAACTGGCAGGCTATGGCGAGGACGAAGTGCGGAAGCGTTTCGGCGGCATGGTCAATGCCTTCCAATATGGCGCGCCCCCGCACGGAGGTTGTGCTGCGGGTGTGGACCGCATCGTGATGCTCTTGGCTGATCAGGACAATATCCGCGAAGTGATGATGTTCCCAATGAACCAACGCGCCGAAGATCTTATGATGAACGCGCCCAGCGAGCCGCAGAATGAACAGCTGCGAGAGCTTCATCTGCGGGTTATTCGGCAAGAGTGATCTGCGCGGGCAACTTGGTGCTCTAGGAAACGAGAAAGGGTGCGTGTGTTATCACGCACCCTTATTTTTCAGCGGCAGCTCGCTGAAAAAGCACTCTTCTCAAACAACCGTTTACCGGACGGGTTTCGATTATATCATCTGTTGCGTCGTCTTTCCGACATAATGTCAGGCGACAGTCAGCACCAGCGCTGTGGCCAACATGGCCGCGCCAGAAACCAAAACTGTCCAGTCAATCACAGCATTGCCGAACTCTTCATCAGCGAAACGTTTAATCAGGCTTTTCATAATACAACCCTCGTCTTAACACTCTGTTCACCCCGTCTAATGTTTTTTGACATCAGAATCGGGCGGAAATGAGGTCTCCAGCGGCCAATTTCGTGCATCGCAAGGGTATTTTCGGGGCAGAAACGCGGTGCCGCTACGTCACCTTCTGGGACTGAATGGATCAAGTCAAATCCATAGCCTAGAGCACGTGCCGATGTGCCAGACGGTCCTGCACAAGGCTTTGTACGCGTGCCAGATCCGCAACCGTCCCACGTCCAGCTGCGCGAGCCTGTGCCAACCCAACGGCGGCTGCCTCTAACGAGTTATCATGGGCACTTCGCGCTATACCCCCCAGAAACTGGGCAATATAGTCCTGCATAGGACCATCAACGCTGTCCCGCATCAATGTAGCGGCGTGACAAAGATCATCTTGAAACGCGAGCTCGTCCGGCGCGATGACGTCTTGCGGCAGAGCACGCGGCGCGATCGGACCCTCAGCGGGTGGCAGCACGTTCAAGATGGTTTGCTGAAAGACAGCGAGGCTTTCGACCGGTTTCGCAAGGAACCCGTCAGCACCGGCTTTGATTGCCTGCTCACGGGTTGTTTCATCACCACTCATCCCCAACAGCACGGGAACTCGCGGTGGATGCGACACCAGTTGCGCGATCAGATCCGCCCCGCATCCATCCGGCAACCCCATGTCGACGATCACGATCGAGGGACGATAGACCCGTAGATGCCGATGTGCAGCGCGCAGACTGTCAGCGCGTCGAATACGCGCGCCAGATCGCAGGCTCAAAAGACGTATCGCCTCAGATGCAAATCGGCTGTCTTCGACCACGAGTACGGTCAAGCCTTGCAAGGGTCGGTCGGATGTTGGGGGGTGTCCCAACATGAATTGTTCCAGATCATCGCTCATCAGCCTACTCCTTTCTAGGGATCAGCCTGCGCCAGAACTGCCTAACAACCGGTTAAGCCTGCAAACGCGGCGTCGATTTCTTTATATGCGGCACTGCAGCACTTGCCCGGCCGCGCCAAGCCCGGCATAAGCAACCCCAGACGACAGAGGGAGAGATTTGATGATTGGACGCCTGAACCACGTGGCCATCGCAGTGCCGGACCTTGAGGCCGCTTCGGCACAGTATCGCGAAACGCTGGGGGCTGAAGTTGGCGCGCCGCAGGACGAGCCGGACCACGGTGTCACCGTTGTATTCATCACTCTTCCCAACACCAAGATCGAACTGCTTTACCCACTGGGTGAAAACTCGCCCATTGCGGGGTTTCTGGAAAAGAACCCAGCAGGCGGCATCCACCACATCTGTTACGAGGTCGATGACATCCTCGCCGCCCGCGACAAGCTACAAGCGGCCGGTGCACGTGTGCTGGGCACCGGAGAACCCAAGATCGGCGCACATGGCAAGCCCGTCCTATTCCTGCACCCCAAGGACTTCAACGGCACGCTGGTCGAGCTGGAACAAGTCTGATGTCCATCACCGCCGCAATCGTTCTGTATGTGGTCATTTGGTTTGTGACCATGTTCGTGGTCCTGCCCATCGGCCTGCGCACCCAAGGAGACGAGGGCGAGGTTGTGCGCGGCACACATGCAGGCGCACCCGCCAATTTCAAACTGGCGCGCACCATGATCATTGTCACGATCATCGGCACAGTGGTTTGGGCGATCGTCGCTGGAATCATCGTATCGGGCTGGATTTCGGTCGAAGATATCGACTGGTTCAACAGGCTGGACGACGCAAACTAGCGTTATCAACCAAGCGTTACAGGGCTGCGACCTTCCGGCGTCAGCAACCAAACCTCTCGCCCTTCGATCACAACTGCGGACAAGGCTTTACTGTGTCCAGCGCCGGTGTCGATATTTACCCGATTTCCGTAATGCGTCACAACGTCCACCGGCGTGTGACCATGAACGATCAACGGGCCGTGATTGACGGTGGAGGCATGAAATTCGCCACGAATCCAGCACAAATCATCCTCGGACTGGGCCTCAAGCGTAATGCCGGGGCGAATGCCTGCATGAACAAAGCACAGATCGCCAAAGCGATACATCGCAGGCAGGTTTTCCAGAAAGTGGCGATGCGTATCAGGAACTGCAGCCCGCGCCTTGGGATGCAGCTGATAGGTGCGGATGCCATCAGGCACCTCGATCCCATAACTGCCCAAAGTCTGGACCCCGCCGATGCCGGGATGCAGCCAGTTGTAGTCAATCAAAAGCTGTGTATCGACCATGGGGTAGTCACGCAGAAACATCTCCATCATTCGGTCATGGTTGCCCTTCAAGACCACCCAGTTTTTACCCTGTGCCTGGCTATTGATAAGATACTCGATCACGCCCGCGCTGTTGGGGCCGCGATCGACAAGGTCTCCGATATGAACGACGGGGGCGTTATCATCACCGACAGCCACGCGGTCCGCTTCGATCAACGCATGCGCAGCCTGAAGCAGATCAAGCTGCCCATGAATGTCTCCAATCGCATAGGCGCGCATTTGCCCCTCCTGTTCGCGCTGAACATGGACCACCGAACCAGAAATGAAAAGCCCCGACACATGGCCGGGGCTTTGTGTATCTATTCGCTGTTAAAGGTCGAATGCCAGCGGTTTGACCGCCTGGAACATTCCGGTCGCAATAAGGCTTTGCAACGCCTTCTGCGGAATCGCTTCGTCCAGATAGAGCAGGGCAATCGCATCCCCGCCCGTATCTTTCCGACCCAAAGTAAAGTTGGCGATATTCACGCCCTGCTCGCCCATCGTCGCCCCCAACGTACCGATGATTCCCGGCATATCGTTGTTGGTTGTGTAAAGCATATGGCTGCCGATCTCGGCGTCGATATTGATGCCTTTGATCTGGATAAAACGTGGCTTGCCATCCGAGAATACCGTACCCGCGATAGAGCGTTCGCGCTTTTCCGTCACAACGGTTAGTTTGATGTAACCGTCAAACGAGCCACCCTTGGCCTGCGTGGTGGTCGATGTCTTGATGCCTCGATCAGCGGCGACGACCGGAGCCGACACCATATTTACATCCGGCAGAACCGGCTTCATCAAACCCGACAACACAGCACAGTCCAGCGCCTTCAGGTTCATCTCAGATGCGACACCGTCATAAAGAATGTTCACAGCTTTAATCGGACCCTCAGTCATCTGCCCGACAAACGCCCCAAGGTGTTCTGCTAGTTTGATCCACGGCCCCATAACCTTGGCCTCTTCAGCAGTGACCGACGGCATGTTCAGCGCGTTTTGCACGGCGCCGGTGAGCAGGTAGTCCGACATTTGCTCGGCCACCTGAAGCGCCACGTTTTCCTGCGCTTCCGTCGTCGCCGCGCCCAAATGCGGAGTGCACACGACATTGGGCAAGCCAAACAGAGGGTTTTCGGTCGCGGGTTCTTCGGCAAACACGTCAAAGGCAGCCCCTGCAACATGACCCGATTTCAGAAGTTCTGCCAAAGCCTCTTCGTCCACCAGACCACCGCGGGCGCAGTTAATGATCCGAACGCCTTTCTTGGTTTTCTCAAGGTTCACGCGGCTCAGAATGTTACGAGTCTGTTCAATCAGGGGCACGTGCAACGTGATGAAATCCGCGCGTTTCAGAAGCTCGTCCAGCTCGACCTTTTCGACGCCCATCTTGTCGGCTTTCTCTTCCGATAGGAATGGATCGAAAGCGATGACTTTCATTTTCAGGCCCAACGCCCGGTCGCAAACGATGCCGCCAATGTTGCCGGCACCGATGACGCCCAGCGTCTTACTGGTGAGCTCAACCCCCATAAACTTGGATTTCTCCCACTTACCCGCATGGGTCGATGCAGAGGCTTCGGGGATCTGGCGCGCCACAGCAAACATCATCGCAATCGCATGTTCGGCGGTTGTGATCATGTTGCCAAACGGCGTGTTCATCACGATTACGCCTTTCTTCGAGGCTGCAACCTTGTCCACATTGTCGGTGCCAATCCCAGCGCGTCCAACGACTTTCAGGTTGGTAGCGGCCTCGAGAAGTTTGTCGGTCACTTTTGTGGCTGAACGGATTGCAAGGCCATCATAGTCGCCGATCTTGGCAAGAAGTGCGTCCTTGTCCTTGCCCAATGCGGGTTCGAAATCAACGTCAATGCCACGATCACGGAAGATCTGAACGGCGGTTTCAGAAAGACTGTCGGATACGAGTACTTTAGGGGCCATTTGCCTGGTCCTTTTCACAAAGATGTAGGGGGAAGCCCTGCGCGCAATCGCGCAGGGTGCAAACTTATTGTGTGGCAATCTCGGCGTTGAACGCCCAATCAAGCCACGGCATCAAGGCCTCGACATCTGACGTCTCGACCGTGCCACCACACCAGATCCGCAGACCCGCCGGAGCATCACGATAGGCGCCGATATCCAGCGCTACGCCCTCGACTTCCAACCGCTTAGCAACCGCTTTGGCAAAGGCCGCGCCGTCCTTGATCCGATCATCGGTAAACTTCAGACAGACAGACGTGTTCGACAGCGTGGCCGGGTCATGCGCCAAAAAGTCGATCCAGTCGCGCAATTCGACAAAATCGGCAATAGCCTTGGTGTTGGCATCCGCACGATGAATCAAGCCCTCAAGCCCGCCCACTGAGCGCGCCCAATCCAGCGCGAACAGATAATCCTCGACCGCAAGCATCGACGGCGTGTTGATCGTCGCGCCCTCGAAGATACCGCCGATCAGCTTGCCACCTTTGGTCAGGCGAAAGATTTTCGGCAGCGGCCATGCGGGGGTGTAGCTTTCCAGACGTTCAACCGCGCGCGGCGACAGGATCAGGATGCCATGAGCCGCCTCGCCGCCCAGCACTTTCTGCCAACTAAACGTGGTCACATCCAGTTTGTCCCACGGCAGGTCCATTGCAAAGGCAGCCGAGGTCGCGTCGCAAATGGTCAGCCCTTCGCGCCCCGCAGGAATCCAGTCACCATTCGGCACGCGCACGCCCGAGGTCGTTCCGTTCCAGGTGAAAACAACGTCATTGGTGAAATCAACCGACGCCAGATCAGGCAGCTCGCCGTAATCGGCGGTCCTGGTCACCGCATCCAGCTTTAGCTGCTTGGTCACATCCGTAACCCAACCGGCGCCAAAGCTCTCCCATGCCAGCACTTCGACCCCACGCGCGCCCAGAAGCGACCACATCGCCATCTCGACCGCGCCGGTGTCCGATGCGGGAACGATGCCGATCTTGTAGTCTGTCGGAATGCCCAACACCTCGCGCGTGCCTTCGATCGCCGCTTTCAGCTTGTCTTTGCCAATGGCGGCGCGGTGCGAACGGCCAAGCGCGGCGTCCGACAAAGCATCCAAGGTCCATGTGGGGGGTTTGGCGCAGGGGCCAGAAGAAAAACGCGGATTTGCCGGCCGCGTTGCCGGTTGTGCAATATCAATCATGATACCCTTCCAGATATGAGCCCCTCGTTGGGGAGGGGTGTCCCACTGATCGAACTAAGACGGGAATCGTGCTGGCACAAGTCGGAAAATGTCGCTATAGCCGCGCCGAGCGTCGGAAAGTGACGCCAATTGTCTACGATCGGAAACTTCCGCATGTACATCGCCACCCTTCTGACGGCCCCGTCGCAACCCCACCTTGACGCCACACTTGTTGAAAGCCTGCGCAACGCGTGGGGCGGCGGAGATGCGGAGTGGTTGTCACCGGACGAAGCGGCCGATTTTCCCTTGCGCCAAAAACCCTCCAACCTCCGGGACGTATGGGCGGACCTGCAAACTCTGGGCGTCGATCTGGTCGTCCAGCCGATGGAAGGGCGGCGCAAGCGGATGCTTTTGGCGGACATGGATTCAACCATGATCCAACAGGAATGCATCGATGAACTCGCGGACGAAGCCGGCGTTGGCGATCGGGTCAAAGACATCACAGCGCGTGCCATGAATGGCGAACTGGACTTCGAAGGCGCGTTGATCGAACGGGTGGGTCTGCTGAAAGACCTGCCCGATGCGGTCATCGCCAAGGTGCTGGATACACGCATCACTCTGATGCCCGGCGGGCGCGAGTTGCTAGGCACAATGAAAGCGAGCGGCGCTTACGCCGCGTTGGTGTCAGGTGGATTTACCGCATTCACTGACCATGTAGCAGATCGTCTTGGATTCGACGAAAACCGTGCCAACAAGCTGCTTATCGAAGATGGCAAACTGACCGGCAAGGTTGCCTTTCCCATACTGGGGCGCGACGCAAAAGTGGCAGCGCTGGAAGAAATCTCGGCCCGACTGGGCCTGTTGCATGAAGAGGTCATGGCGGTTGGCGACGGCGCGAATGATCTGGGTATGCTGGATCTGGCAGGCGCGGGTGTGGCCCTGCACGCAAAGCCAACGGTGGCTGCACAATGTGACATCCGTATCAACCATGGTGACCTGACAGCACTTTTGTACATCCAAGGTTACTCTAAGACCGAGTTTTCGGGTGTTTGACCTGACAACCGAAATCACGGTGCTGCTGCTAACTGCCGCTTTTGTTGCAGGATTTGTCGATGCAATCGCGGGTGGTGGCGGATTGATCACCTTGCCCGCCTTGCTGCTGGCAGGCGTACCACCCGTTACGGCGCTGGCCACCAACAAGGTGCAAGGCCTGTTCGGGGCAGGAATGGCGGCCATCACATATGCCCGCGCCGGGCATGTAAATCTGCAACGGCAACTGAAATCTGCGGCCCTGTCTTTTGTCGCGGCCCTTTTTGGGGCTCTGTCCGTCAACGCGCTACCCACCGACTTGATCCGCTGGATCTTGCCGGTCCTTTTGGTCGCCATTGCTCTCTTTTTCGCGCTGAAACCGGGACTGGACGATACCGACCGCCACCAAAGACTGTCCCCTGCCGTTTTTTCTCTGACTTTTGTGCCACTGATCGGTTTCTATGACGGCTTGCTAGGCCCCGGAACCGGCGCATTTTTCATGCTGGCCTTCGTTGCCATGGCAGGTCATGGCATCCTTCGCGCCACGGCTCACACCAAGCTTCTGAATTTTGCTTCGAATGTCGGCGGGTTGGCGGGGTTCCTGATCGTGCTGTCACCGCTTTGGGCCATAGGGTTGGCAATGGGTGCCGCCCAAATCGCTGGGGCCTATCTTGGCTCCAACCTCGCCTCGCGAAATGGTGCCCGGCTGATCAAACCGCTGTTGGTCATTGCCTCGACCGCCATGGCCTTGAAACTGATCACAGATCTGCTCTGATCAAAGTTTCTTCTGGCCTAAAATATCCTGGGGTGTATGCGCATACGCGCAGAGGAGCAACGCCCCTTACGACTTCAACAATGCCTCAGATGGTCGTATCTCACCCGTGTCCTGCCCCGCACGGTTTTTCACCGCCGGGTTCATCCGCTTCTTCACCATCGGATCGTTCACATCCAATACGCCCAACCTCACCAGGATGGTCGCAATCGCGCATTCCGACGCACGTGTCGCCCCATCCGAGATCTTCAGCGCCACGCCAAGCTCCTGCTCGGGCAAGATCGCGACAAAGAACGCCTCTGCCCCGGTTTTCAGCGCAACCTTGCCTTTCGCGGCGCGCATCAACTCGGTGCACGCGCGGGTTTCACCCGCCACCAGGTCCGGGTGCAACATCATCGCCTCGCGCAGTCGGACCGCCGCCCGCTGACGCGTGTCACCGCCGGGCTTAGCCCCGGCAAACGCCCCCATGGCGCGGCCCATGCCCGCCAGGGTCGCGGCGAAATTCGGGGCTGAACAACCATCAATACCAAAGCCGGGGCTTGTTTCCCCCGTTATCTCTTCGAATGCGACCTTGACCGTCCGTTGCACCGGATGATCCAGATCGACATAGTCCGCCCCGGCCTCCAGATGACGGCTGAGTGTTAGAAAACCCGCATGTTTGCCCGAGCAATTGTTGTGAATCCGGCACGGGCTGGCATCGGCCTTGATCAGGTCGGTCCTAGCGTCGCGATCGTCGGGCATCTGCGGGCCGCACAACAGATCGTCATTTCCCAACCCCATATCGGCAAGCCATCGTGTCACGCGCGTTGTGTGGATCGCCGCACCCTGATGGCTGGCGCAGGATAACGCGAGTTGCTCGGTCGATAGCCCAGCCGCATCCGCCGCTCCGCTTTCCACCAGCGGCAGTGCCTGCAACATCTTGGCCGAGGATCGCGGCAGGATCACTTGGTCGGGATCGCCCCAGCCGTCGACAATCTCGCCCTTGGCATTGCAAATCACCGCATGGCCATGATGTTGGCTTTCAAGGATATCTCCGCGCCAAACCTCGACAAGACGCTCTGACTGACCCATTGGTTGCTCCTTTCCAAACGAAACGCGCGAAAAACCGCCGCAGGGGCTTTTATTACGCGTTCGTTTCGCGCTAAACTCTCGGAACAGACTTGGAAACGACCCAAGCGCAACAGTCAAGGGCCGCGTCAGACGGTGGGGACGCGCAAGGGCTTGAGGCAGAGGCAGCTGGAGGCTGTGTTAGACATGAAACGAACGATTTCAGGCGCGATTTGCGCACTGGGCCTGTCGCTGGCAGCGACGGGCGTTTTCGCTCAGGAAAGCTCGAACCGGGTCGCCGCAAACACCGATTGGAGTGTGTTTGTCGAAGACAACCCGACAGAATGTTGGAGCGTTTCGAGCCCAAAAGAGACCGTGAACACAAGAAATGGCCGTTCGGTCGCGGTAAAACGTGGTGATATTCTGCTGTTTGTCAGCTATCGCCCGGGTGCCAAAGTGAATGGCGAAGTGTCGTTCACCGGTGGCTATCCTTTCGCACCAGGGTCCACCGTGTCGCTTGTGATTGGCGATACGACATTTCAAATGTTCACCGATGGCGAATGGGCCTGGTCCGCTTCTCCTGGTGATGACGCCAAGATCATTGCGGCCATGAAACGTGGCGCCAGCGCGATTGCAAACGCCGAAAGTTCGCGCGGGACCAAAACGCAGGATACGTTCAGTCTGCTTGGTTTCACCGCCGCCGTTGAAGAAGCCGGAAAACGCTGCGGTAGCTAGGCTGTCTGATCTTCACGACATTCTGACACGCCATGGGCATTCCATGGCGTGACAATCAGTGTTTGTTCCTCTATAGACTGCCGCCTTGCACAAACTGGAACGCGCCATGGAACTGACTGCCCCAATCACACAGGATGTTATGACCATCCCCCGCAAGACCGACGAAGGTGGCAAACGCAACCTCGTTGGCCTGACGCGTGACCAATTGCGTGACGCATTGATTTCTGTGGGCACACCTGAAAAGCAGGCGAAGATGCGGACCGGACAGGTGTGGCAGTGGATTTACCAATGGGGCGTGCGTGACTTCGATGTGATGACCAACCTGGCCAAGGCCTACCGCGCGCTGCTGGACGAGCATTTCGTCATCGAAATTCCTGAGGTCGTGACTCGTAAGGTGTCCCAAGACGGCACCCGCAAATACCTTGTTCGCATCGCGGGCGGGCACGAGGTCGAGGTCGTCTATATCCCCGAAGAAGGTCGCGGCACGCTGTGCATCAGCTCGCAGGTCGGCTGCACCCTCACCTGTTCTTTCTGCCATACAGGCACCCAGAAACTGGTGCGCAACCTGACATCGGCCGAGATTGTCGGGCAAATCATGATGGCACGCGACGATCTGGGCGAATGGCCCGAACCCGGTGCGCCCAAGGATGAAACCCGTCTGCTGTCCAATATCGTGCTGATGGGCATGGGCGAACCTCTGTACAACTTCGAAAATGTGCGCGACGCGATGAACATCGCGATGGACGCCGAGGGCATCCAGCTGTCGCGCCGTCGGATCACGCTGTCCACCTCGGGCGTAGTGCCGGAAATCGCCCGCACTGCCCAAGAAATCGGCTGCCTGCTCGCGATCAGCTTCCATGCCACAACGGACGAGGTGCGCGACAAGCTGGTGCCGATTAATAAACGCTGGAACATCGAAACGTTACTGAACGCGCTGCGGGATTATCCGCGTCTATCGAACTCGGAACGGATCACGTTTGAATATGTGATGTTGAACGGCGTGAACGACAGCGATGAAGACGCCCATCGCCTGATCGAACATCTGAAAGGCATTCCCGCGAAGGTCAACCTGATCCCGTTCAACGAATGGCCCGGCTCGCCCTATACCCGCAGTTCGAACAACCGCATCCGGGCGTTTGCCGACATCATCTACAAGGCTGGCTATGCCAGCCCCATCCGCACCCCGCGCGGCGAAGATATCATGGCCGCCTGCGGTCAGTTGAAGTCTGAGACGGAACGCGCTCGCAAGTCAAAACGCCAGATCGAGGCTGAGGCCGGCTTGGGGCAATAGACGGAACCTGCCCGTCGCGCTATGCTTATGGTTCGGGCGGTGCCCGATATGTGGCACCCTCCCCTAATGTGGAGGTTTCAAGATGAGCTATGTTCAAGGTTTCCTGATCCCGGTTCCGATCAAAAGCAAGGACGCCTATCGCGACCTTGCCGCCCAATCTGCACCTATTTTTCAGGAATATGGTGCGACCCGCATAGTCGAGACATGGAGCGAGACGACTCCGGACGGCAAGGTTACAGATTTCAAACGCGCCGTTAAAGCAACGCCAGACGAAGCGGTCGTATTTTCGTGGATCGAATGGCCAGATAAAGACACCTGCGATGCTGCAGCAAAGCGCATGGAATCCGATCCTCGCTGGAAGGATATGGCGCAGATGCCATTTGACGGCAAACGCATGATCTGGGCTGGGTTCGACCCGATCTTCGAGGCCGAGACCTGACGCAAACGGATCCTGCCAGGCGTTAGCGTCCCGGAATGTCGGTGCGCTTGCCCGGTTTACCCCATGCGTCAATCACATCGATGGCTTCTTGAGCTGTTTCGACAAAGCGGAACAGGTCAAGATCATCTGGGCTAATCGTGCCAGCATCTGCCAATGCCTCCCAATTCACAATGCGGGTCCAAAAGTCACGCCCGAACAGCAGGAACGGCACCCGTTTCATACGGCCGGTCTGGATCAGCGTCAGACTTTCAAACATCTCGTCCAGTGTCCCAAATCCGCCCGGGAAGATCGCGATCGCCTCGGCGCGCATCAGGAAGTGCATCTTTCGAATCGCGAAATAGTGGAAGTTGAAGCACAGGTCCGGCGTAACATACTCGTTCGGGGCTTGTTCGTGCGGCAGCACGATGTTCAGACCAATGGACACGCCGCCTGCGTCCACGGCGCCTCGGTTCCCGGCCTCCATTACGCCCGGTCCGCCGCCGGTGACGATCACGTTTTCGCGGTGGTTGTTCACCTTGGAGCGGAGTGTCATAAGCCGCGCAAATTCACGCGCCTCGTCATAAAATCGTGACAGCTCTGCCAGCGTTTCGGTCCGCGCCGTGTCCTTCTGTGCAGGTTCCGGGATGCGCGCGCCGCCAAACAGGACGACTGTGCTCTCCACCCCGTATTCCTGCATCAAAAGCTCGGGCTTCATCAACTCCAACTGCCAGCGCACGGGCCGCAATTCATCGCGGCACATAAACTCCTGATCGTCATAGGCCAGACGATACGCCTGCGCGCGGGTTTGAGGCGTATCGGGTATTTGATGCGCCGCTTCACGGTCCTGATGGCTGTCGCGGAACGGGTGGCTGCGGTCGTCATTCATGGGCACGGATCCTGTTTCTTATGCGTTCTTGCAAGAGCTATCGCCTTTAAGCGCGAAGAACCAGTGCCGCGTTTTCACCTTGTCGCGACACACGCGGGATGGTGCTATTCATTGCACAAACCACCGTTCCGTCTTATAGCCCAACCGAACCCAAATTCGCCCACCCCCACGCACGGAGCCTTTTGACATGTCAAACGCCCAACTCGAAGCCGCCATCGAAGCCGCCTGGGAGGCGCGCGATAGCATTACCCCCGCTACCACCGGCGAATCCCGTGAAGCCATCGAAGACACGCTGAACGCGCTTGACGGTGGCGGGCTGCGCGTGGCGGAACGTCAGGACAATGGTGATTGGCATGTGAACCAGTGGGCGAAAAAAGCCGTACTACTGGGCTTTCGCTTGAAGGACATGGAAGAACAATCTGGCGGCCCGCAGGGCGCTGGCTGGTGGGACAAGGTTGACAGCAAATTCAAAGGCTGGGGCGACAACCAGTGGAAAGCCGCTGGTTTCCGCGCGGTCCCGAATTGCATCGTTCGCAAATCGGCCTTCATCGCGCCCGGCGTGGTTCTGATGCCCAGTTTCGTAAACCTTGGCGCCTATGTGGACGAGGGCACCATGGTTGACACATGGGCCACCGTCGGATCGTGCGCGCAGATCGGCAAGAATGTGCACCTGTCGGGTGGCGTCGGCATCGGTGGGGTGCTGGAACCCATGCAGGCTGGCCCGACCATCATCGAGGACAACTGCTTCATCGGCGCCCGCTCGGAAGTCGTGGAAGGCTGCATCGTGCGCGAAGGATCGGTGCTTGGCATGGGCGTGTTTATCGGCCAGTCAACCAAGATCGTAAACCGCGACACCGGCGAAGTGATGTATGGCGAAGTGCCGCCCTATTCGGTGGTTGTCGCAGGCTCGATGCCGTCGAAGAACGGGGTCAACCTCTACTGCGCGGTGATCGTGAAGCGTGTGGATGCCAGGACCCGTTCGAAAACCGGGATCAACGAGCTACTGCGCGACTGATCGTTGTCACTGTCTAGTTAAAGCAGGCGCGCCGCGTATGATCGGCGCGCTTATTTTCAGAAAAAGTGACGTAAATCTCGTTCTGCGCCGTATAACCTCCAAACAATGGGAGGTCACAATGATACGTCTAATCCTGCTTAGCAGCCTGATCGCGGTCGGCTTTGCCGCTGAAGCAGCGCAAACCCGCAACGCGCAACCCCCTTCGACCTGCACATATTCGGTCTGAACCGGCAGGGCTTGATCCCGGCGCGGATGCGGCCTAAGCCCGGCGCATGAGCAAAGAGAAAAAACCGAAGAAGCCGCATCAAGTCTATACCCTTCTGGTCGAGGTGGGCCGCAAGGATGGCGACGGGTTGCCTGAGGGTGCAACCGGTGCCGCACTGGTCTGCTATGCCTCGGGTGTGGACGAAGCCGAAGCGGTGCGCGAGACCGTCGCCATTCTGAAACAAGCCGATCTGGCCCCGCTGGATGTGAACGGTTATGGCAGCCTTGACGAACGTCTGGCCGAAGGGCACGACATCCCGGGCGACGAACGCACTTTGATGGGGCGCGCGTTGAAAGAAAACAGCGTGATCGTGGCCCAGATGACCCCGTTTTTTGGCGAGAACACCTGATGGGCACCGTTTTTTGGGACCTTGATGGTACTCTGACCGACCCCAAACCCGGCATCACCGGCAGTGTCGTGAAAGCACTGCAGGAACTTGGGCTGAACGCACCATCGCCTGACGATCTGGAATGGGTGATCGGTCCGGCCCTTTTATGGAGCTTCGAGAAGCTGGGCACTCCAGACCCTCAGATCGCGCTGGAACATTACAGAGTGTTCTACGAAGACAAGGGCGGGATGTTTGACTGCACTGTCTTTGACGGCATACCCGAAGCGCTGACCACCATTGGTGCGCGTCATGCGATGCATATCGCCACGGCAAAGCCCCACGTCTATGCCCAAAAAATCACGGCTCATTTCGGGTTGTCGAAGTTCATGACCCAAGAATTTGGCCCTGAACTTGATGGCACCCGTAATGACAAGGCCGAATTGCTAGCATATGCCCTGACGATGACCGGGGATGACCCTGCACGCTGCGTCATGATCGGAGATCGGCACTATGATCTGAATGCCGCGCGCGCCGTGGGTATGAAGTTTATCGCGGTTGGCTGGGGCTATGGTAGTGGCGACGATCTGTCAAAAGCAGACGCACATGTAAAAACGCCCGACGCGTTGCCGGGCGTTGTTGATCGGTTTCTGTCCTAGCGAACCATGCGTCATTCGGTCTGCACGATGGTCACGAACTGATCTGGCAAGTTCGTGTCCGGTTCGATCAATGCACGCAGTGGGATGATGATCTCGGCGGTTCGTCCGTCATCCGACAACATTCCGTTTGTCTCAACAATATCCTTGCCAGTGATTTTCATGCGTATGCGATGCCCCTGGAACGCCTGTTGCAGCATTCCCATCATGGATGCGTCTGCGCCGCTTTCGGCAGCGGCCTGTTTCAGCTCTGCCAGATCAAAGAGCAGTTTCACGTAAGGGCCGTCCATTCGTTCGACGGTGACACCCTGATTGTGATTGACCCCACCGGATGCTGCATTCTGTTTGCCTGTCTCAATCTCGGCAATCAGATTGTCGATCGTGTCGGTCTTTTCCACCCGGCAGCTGAAGGTTCCGTCTGCATTCACTTTGCCGACGCCCTCTTCGCATGGGTCCTGACCGCTTTGCGCGATCATGCCATACATTTCCGGCCCTAGCAGCATATGCGCCGACATAGTTGCCGTTTCATCGTCATGTACCACAAAATCCAGATCAGCATCAAAACAGGCCGATAGGGGAAGAACGACCAGAAGGAACAGAAGTTTTTTCATGAATGGCTCCGAAGCGGGCGGTGGATTTCACGCCGAGGTTAGAGCGACCTTCGCACAAGGTCCAGCTTGACCGTTCTCAATCCGCCCGGCCGATTGCCCTGCCCCCACCAACCCATTACAGATGTTGGAAAGGAGCGCGCAAACATGCCCGACACATCCCATTCACCAGTCGATCCGATAGCCCTGACACGGCAGCTGATACGATGTCCATCAGTCACGCCTGAAGAAGGAGGGGCATTGATCCTGCTGGAAGAATTGCTGTCAGATGCGGGATTTTCCTGCACCCGGATTGACCGGGGGGGCGTGTCGAACCTGTTTGCCCGTTGGGGGTCTGGCAATGCCCGCACGCTGGGCTTTAACGGCCATACGGACGTTGTTCCCGTAGGCGACGCTGACGCTTGGACGGTGGATCCGTTCGGGGCGGAGATTCGCGACGGATACCTTTATGGGCGTGGCGCGACAGACATGAAATCTGGCGTCGCCGCATGGGTCGCGGCCGCAATTGACTTCATAGCAGACGCACCCGCGGATGCCTCGCTTGTCATCGCCATCACCGGTGACGAAGAAGGCGATGCCACCGACGGCACCACCGCCATACTGGACTGGATGGCCCAAGCGGGCGAAAGCATGGACGATTGCATCGTTGGCGAGCCGACCAGCCCGAACGAAATGGGCGAAATGATGAAAATTGGGCGTCGCGGGTCGATGACGACATTCTTCACGGCACGCGGTGTTCAGGGCCATTCCGCCTATCCCGACCGAGCTTTGAACCCAGTTCCCGCGCTGGCGCAATTGATCGCTGATCTTGCCGCGCACGAGTTAGACAAGGGCACCGATCATTTCGATGCTTCAACACTAGCGGTAACGACCTTTGACACGGGAAACCCTGCGACGAATGTCATTCCCGCCGAATGCAAAGCCACAGTGAATATCCGTTTCAACGATGCCCATACATCGGAGGAACTGATCCAATGGCTGGGCAAGGAAGCTGCCCGCGTCGGCCAATCCTCCGGCGTTGATATTGAATTGACGACGATGGTATCGGGTGAAAGTTTTATCACGCCCCCTGGTGCACTTTCAGACCTTGTTGCCGATGCAGTGGAAGCCGAGACAGGACGACGGCCAGAAGCATCCACAACCGGGGGCACATCCGACGCACGCTTCGTCAAGAACGTTTGCCCAGTCGTCGAATTTGGTCTGGTCGGCAAAACCATGCATCAGGTGGACGAACGGGTGAAGGTGGCCCAAATCAGCCAACTTAAAACAATTTATTCACGCCTTATCCGGGACTATTTCAAATGAGCCAGATTCCAAGCAAGCAAGAGATTCTGGACTGGATTTCAGAGAATCCAACCCAGACCGGCAAGCGCGACATCGCGCGCGCGTTCGGGATCAAAGGAGCGGCGCGTATCGACCTGAAACGTCTGCTGAAAGAGCTGGAGGCCGACGGCCATCTGGCAAAGCGCGGCAAGACCTACCGCGACCCGGATAAGCTTCCACCTGTCGCTGTGCTGCGTGTGGATGCCCCCGATGCCGATGGCGACATGTATGCCACGCCGATGGAATGGGCGGGCGAAGGCGCGGCCCCTCGTGCGCTGCTGATCATGAAAAGCTCGGACCCCGCATTAGAGCAGGGTGAGCGTATTCTGGCCCGCATGAGCGAAGTGCAGGATGAACCCTATGCCTATGAGGCACGGTTGATCCGACGCATCGGCACCAATCCGATCCGTATTCTGGGCATCTATCGCACAGGGTCCGAAGGAGGACGGATCGTGCCGGTCGACAAAGGGCAGGACAAAGAATGGCGCGTTGATCCCGGTGCTGATGAAGGTGCGAAAGATGGCGAACTGGTCGAGGCACAGCAATCCGGTCCGAAATCCCGTATGGGATTACCCCGCGCGCGCATTGTCGCGCGCCTTGGCGACCCCACCGCCCCCAAAGCCGTAAGCCTGATCGCGATCCACCAGCACGGCATTCCCGACTCATTCCCCGACAATGTGATCGAGGAAGCCGACAACATGAAACCAGCGGGCCTTAAAGGACGCGAAGACCTGCGCCACCTGCCCTTGATCACCATCGACCCGGCAGATGCCCGTGACCATGACGACGCCTGTTATGCGCATGCCGACGACAATCCGAAGAACCCCGGCGGACATGTGGTATGGGTCGCTATCGCGGATGTGGCGCATTACGTAACACCCGGCTCGGATCTGGATTTCGAGGCCCGGAGACGCGGTAACTCGACCTATTTCCCTGACCGTGTGGTGCCGATGCTGCCCGACCGGCTTTCTGGTGATCTGTGCAGCCTGCACGAAGGTGTACCGCGTGCCTGCATCGCTGTACGCATGGTGTTGGATGCGCAAGGCCAAAAACTCAGCCACAGCTTTATCCGCGGGTTGATGAAATCACACGGCTCGTTGAATTATGCCGAGGTGCAAGCAGCGCAGGATGGCAACCCAAACGAAAAATGCGCACCGTTGATGGACGAGGTCATTGCGCCTCTATTTGCCGCCTATGACGCGACCAAACAGGCTCGTGCATCCCGCCAGCCGCTTGATCTGGACCTGCCCGAGCGCAAGATCATTCTGGACGAGGACGGAAAGGTTGCATCCGTTGCCTATGCAGACCGGTTTGACGCACACCGGTTGATTGAGGAGTTTATGATCCTTGCCAATGTGGCCGCGGCCGAGGAACTGACTCGGCTCAGACGCCCGCTTCTGTTCCGTGTCCATGAAGAACCCAGCCCCGAAAAACTGGAGGCGCTGCGTGAAGTTGCGCAGGCATCCGGGTTCACTCTGGCCAAGGGGCAAGTGTTGAAGACCCGCCACCTAAACAACCTGCTAGCACAGGCTCAGGACACCGAGTTTGACGAATTGGTTAACCTGTCGGCGCTTCGGTCGATGTCGCAAGCCTATTATTTCCCCGAAAATTTCGGGCATTTCGGGCTGGCGCTACAATCCTATGCGCATTTTACCTCGCCCATCCGGCGCTATTCCGACCTCATCGTGCACCGGGCACTGATAGCCGGCCACGGTTGGGGCAAGGACGGTCTCAGCCCAGAAGACATCGAAAAGCTAGAAGCCACGGCCCAGCATATTTCAGAAACAGAACGGCGGTCGATGGCAGCGGAGCGTGATACCACAGACCGCTATCTGGCCGCCTTCCTAGCCGAACGTGTTGGTAATGAATTTACTGGCCGCGTGTCCGGCATTGCGCGATTTGGCCTGTTCGTAAAATTGGACGATACAGGTGCAGACGGGCTTGTGCCGATAAGCTCTCTGGGAAACGAGTATTTCCGCCATGACAAGGACGAACAGGTGCTTGTGGGCGAACGATCCGGATTGGTCATCGGGCTTGGACAACGCGTGACCGTGCGATTGGCTGAAGCTATTCCAACTACCGGTGGATTGACCCTAGAGCTTTTGGAAATTGAAGGGCGCAAACTGACCCCCAACAGAACCCGTAAGGGGGGGAAGTCAGCACCAAGGAAACCCATGACAACAAAGCGGAAATCCGCAAAGCTGAAAAAGAAAGTGAAACGTTCCCGTAAGTAGTTGGTAAGGTCCATTTGGGACATAAGGTTTGAGTTGGTGTTGAACAGTACAATGTTAGAGCAAGAATTTCAGGCATGGTGTCATGCCTTCCACAAACGCGCAGGTCAAGCCGGGGTTTCAGCCCGGACACTAGAGCTTTGCGCAAGCTATCTGCGGCCCGACCCGATGGTGCTTGAAAAGCAATCCAATCAGTCGGAGTTTACGCTGAACATATCACAATATCTGGATCGCGCGGTTTCGGATAAGCGCATTCGCAAGGGACGTGCGTGCTATCGCGAAAACCGGACGCTTTTGAACAGTATTTCAGAACAGTATGGCGTTGATGCACAGATCATTCTGGCCATCTGGGGGCTGGAGTCCGATTACGGCGCGACACGCGGTGACTGGCCGGTCTTGACGGCGCTTGGAACGCTGGCACAGTCTGGCCACCGTTCCGACTTCTTCGAAGATGAATTGATCGCTGCACTGTTGATCATTGATGCGGGCGACATTGCCCCTGCAGCAATGCTTGGATCCTGGGCCGGGGCGATGGGCCATGGGCAGTTCATGCCGTCAAGTTTTCAACACTTTGCTGTCGACAATGACGCGGACGGGCGGCGCGACATATGGGGTGATGATCCGCAAGACGGGTTAGCCTCGGTCGCGAATTATCTTGCCGAGCACGGCTGGCGCATGAGCCGCCCCTGTCGTGTCGAGGTCAAATTACCCGACGCTTTCGATCATGCCCTCGCAGGGCGGCAGACAAGCTTTCCAGTCGCAGAATGGGCTAGAATGGGTGTCAGTTCGGCGGATGGTGGCCCTGTTCCCGATTATGGTAACGCGTCGGTCATATTACCCTCTGGTGCCAGCGGCCCGGCTTTCATGACATTTGGGAATTTCGATGTGCTACTGACCTACAACCGGGCCGATGCCTATGCGATCGCGGTCGGGCTGCTCGCGGATCGGGTGCAAGGCGGGCGACCAATCAAAGCCAAATGCCCGGATGATCTGATTGTGTTGACGCGCGATGGGATGCGCGAGCTTCAGGAGCGATTGACAGCGGCCGGGTATGACACGTTGGGTACCGACGGTTTCCCCGGCCCCAATACGTCGGCTGCACTGCGTAAATATCAACGTGACAACGGGTTGGTCGCAGACGGGTTCGGGTCTGGCGCGATGCTGGAGCTTCTGCGCAACCAGAACTGACGAGAGAGTTATTCGAACTCCATTTCGGTGAACACCTGACCGGCGTTCTTGGTCGCCAATTCCTCAAACGTGTCATGGTGTGCGAACGGCGATTGATCGACGTAATAGGCATCTTCCAAGGTGCCTCCATTCTCCAGCAGCATCGCGATCTCACCACGCAAATGTTTCAGATAGCCGATCGTATGCGCCTCGACCTGGGCCATGTTGGTGGGATACCCGTGGCCCGGGATTACGTAGGTCGCGCCGAGCGGGGCAAAGGTGGTTTCCCACGTCTCGATCCAGCAGCTTGTGCAGGTGTCTTCGAAAATCGGGGGGATGCGGTTGTGAAAGGCCATGTCGCCCGCGATGATCAACTCGTCTTCGGGCAACCAGACTTGAATGTCACCGGGGCTATGGGCTGGGCCGGAATACAGTACGTCGATGATCTTGCCGCCCATCGAAATCGTTTCGTTTTCGTCAAACGTGCGGGTCGGTCCCATCGGGTCAGTGCCTTCGGCATTTTCGCGCGCGTAGCGGGTCATGCCGTCATAAATCTGAGCAGAGTATTCTTCGAACTCGTGGGCCGCATCGACATGGGCCAGCACGTCAACCCCTTGTTCGATCCAGTAATTGTTGCCCAGCATCGCATGTCCCTGCCCGTTCTCGTTAATCACGAGCTTGACGGGCTGGTCTGTAATCGCCTTGATCTCGTCGTGCAGAGCTTGCGCCAGCTTGTAGTTGGCGCCAGCATTGACCACGACGACCCCATCACCGGTGATGATGAAGCTAAGGTTATTGTTATGCCCGGCATTCTCATACCCCGGAGGAGCCGTGGCACCGATCGCGGACCAGATGCCGGGAATGACCTCAACCGGTTTTTCATAAAGGACCGAGCCTGGGTATTGGTCCGCGATATCCTCATCTGCGAAGGCAGGCAAGGCGATCAGGGTCAGGATGGCTGTGATGATGCGAAACATGGTGTCCTCCGGCAATCTGTTCGGATCAGATTGTCACATTCGAATGTGATTATCCAGCGTCAAGGCAGGGGCGCTGCCCCTACGGTCCAATTTGTCAATTGGACCCACCCCGGGATACTTCCGGCCAGAAGAAACAGTCAGGTGCGCGCAGTTTCGGCGGCAGTGCGGATGGCGCGGATGTTTTCGCCATAGATCTGCGGCTTGGCCACCGAGCCACCCTTGAAGACTGCAGAACCCGCGACCAGAACATCGGCGCCCGCTTCCGCCACAAGAGGAGCGGTTTCCGTGGTGACACCACCGTCAATCTGGATGTGGATCGGCCGGTCGCCGATCATCTGGCGCAAGCGCCGGGTCTTATCGACGCCGGAGCGAATGAATTTCTGCCCACCGAAACCGGGGTTCACCGTCATGATCAACACCATGTCTACAAGGTCGAGCACATATTCAATGCTTTCCAATGGCGTGCCCGGGTTCAGGCTGACACCCGCCTTGACACCTTGCGCCTTGATAGCCTGCAGGGTGCGATGGATGTGAGGCCCGGCCTCGACATGGGCGGTGATCATATCGGCGCCCGCTTCAGCATAGGCTTCGATATAGGGGTCGATCGGCGCGATCATCAAATGCACATCCATGAAGGTTTTTACATGCGGGCGAAACGCTTTCACAGCGGGTGGACCGAAGGTGAGGTTTGGCACGAAATGACCATCCATAACGTCCACATGCACCCAATCCGCGCCCTGAGCTTCGATGGCCTGAATTTCCTGACCAAAATTGGCGAAATCAGCAGAAAGGATTGAAGGGGCGATCTTGATGGAACGATCAAAGGACATAATGGGATCTCCGGCAGCGTTGGTTGCGCTTCTTATAACGGGATTATCGGATTTGCGAAGCGCGAATGCGCCCCGCATGCGCTACAGTCGAGACCTGAAACCCGCCAAAACCTGTGCATAGATGTCGCGCTTGAAGGGCACGATATTGGCCACCACCTCATCTGGATGCATCCAAGCCCATTGGCTGAACTCGGGGTGATCTGTTTCGATGTTCACTGCGCTGTCGTCGCCCAGAAAGCGCGCAAGATACCAGCGCTGTTTTTGCCCCTTGAAACGGCCCTTCCAAATTTTCGGCACGATGTCATGTGGTAAGTCATACGGCAGCCAGTCGGGAAACTCGGCTTCGATCTTCACGAGGTCTTGAGTGACACCGGTTTCTTCCCACAACTCGCGCAGGGCTGCGTCGCGCGGATCTTCGTCCTTGTCCACCCCGCCTTGGGGCATCTGCCAGGCTGTTTTGGTGCCCAGCCTTGGCGCATCGAGCCGTTGCCCGACGAAAACCTTTCCTTCACGATTCACCAGCATAATGCCGACACAGGGACGATAGGGCAGCTTTTCTATTTCAGCAGGTGTCATGGTAACTTCCTGGCCCAATGAGTTTTGTTAACGATACAGCGTTGTCATAGCGGGTCGAAACACAAAAGGGCCACCCTTAAGAGCGGCCCTTCAGTAAATTCCACGTCCGCCTATTGCGCCATGGCAATGGTCGACAAACCTTTGATCAAGTCAACCGCATAAGACAGCTGGAAGTCATCATCGCGCAGCTTGGCGGCTTCTTCAGCGGCTTCTCGCTCTTCTTCGATCTGACGCTGTTCGTCCTCGGTCAGGCTGTCATTGTTCAGACTGCCGCGCAGGTCCGCTTCGGTGCGTTGAGGTCGAGCTTCCTCTTCGTTCTCGGCTTCGGGCAGGCGTGGTGGCTGTTGCACTACGATATCGGGGGACACGCCAAGTGCCTGGATCGAACGACCCGACGGCGTATAATACCGCGCGGTGGTCAGACGCATCGCCCCATCGGAAGCCAACGGCATCACCGTCTGCACCGATCCCTTGCCAAAGCTCTTGGTGCCCACGACGATGGCGCGGTGGTGATCCTGAAGTGCACCTGCGACAATTTCAGACGCCGAGGCCGAGCCGCCATTGATCAGAACAACCATCGGCTTGCCTTCGGCCAAGTCACCAGCTTCTGCGTTCACACGTTCGCTTTCGCCGGGGTTGCGTCCGCGGGTTGAAACGATTTCGCCGCTTTCAAGGAAGGCGTCGGAAACTTCGATTGCCTGGTTCAGAAGTCCGCCAGGATTGTTGCGCAGATCAAGCACGATGCCCTCGACATTCTTCATCCCACCCAAGGCTTCCACCTCGCGCGCTAGACCATCAGACATGTTGGCGTAGGTTTGATCGTTGAACGTGGTCACACGCAGCACGATCGTGTTGCCGACCGAACGGGCTGTTGCCGCCGTCAGCTTGATCGTATCGCGAATGATCGACACATCGAACGGTTCATCCACGCCTTCGCGCACAACGGTGATTATGATTTCAGATCCAACGGGGCCGCGCAGCATGTTCACTGCCTCGTCCAGTGTCAGGCCCATCAGGGCTTCGCCATCGACATGTGTGATATAGTCGCCGGATTCCACACCTGCATCATCGGCCGGCGTTCCGTCCATCGGGGACACGACGCGCACGAAGCCTTCTTCTTGCGTCACCTCGATGCCCAACCCTCCGAAGGAACCGCGTGTCTGCACACGCATGTCGGCCGCATCTTTGGGGGACAGATAGCTGGAATGTGGATCAAGTGAACTGAGCATCCCATCAATCGCGGCTTCGATCAGATCGGCCGAATCCACCTCTTCTACATACTGCGCGCGGATTCGCTCGAAGATATCGCCAAACAGGTCCAACTGCTCGTAAACGCTTGTGTTTTTGGCGGCGTCTTGTGCAAGAAGCGGCCCTGCCACCTGCGTGGTCAGCACTGCGCCTGCTAAGGTGCCCCCAAGGGCGGCCATTACGAATTTCCTCATCAGTTCATTCCTTGCCTGCCGCAAACCAGTCGCTGGGGTCCACGGGCGTTCCGTTCTCTCTTAGCTCTATATAAAGCGTTTCCGACGCGTCCGCGCCAGTTCCTTCCTCCGCTGCGATCAAAAACGCTTGATCACCGCTGTTATCTGCACCTGCCATCAGTCCGATGGGCGCACCTTTCGGCAACACTTCACCCACTTCGCCATATAACTGTCCTAACCCGGCCAGAACCATCAGATAGCCGTCACCTGGTTCGATGATGGCAACATTGCCATAGTCCAACAACGGTCCCAAGTATCGGACGGTTGCGGGCCATGGCGTAGTGACAATGGCCATCGGGCGGGTGGCGATTACATATCCGGGGCGGCGCACTCCGGCGGCGTCAACCTCGTTAAAGCGGCGAATGAGCTTGCCCAGCGCGGGCATGGCCAGCCGACCTTTTACACTGGTAAAGTCTTGCGTGACGGCGGCATTACCCCGTGGCACGGGTTCAGACATCAGCCCATCCGCAAAGCTGGCCAAGGTGTCTGCGCTTTCCACCAGAGTTTGCATACGTGCATCGTCGGCGACGAAACGGCGCGGCAGCTCAGTGCGCCGGGCAATCGCTAGGCTGAGTTCAAAACGCGCGTCTTGCGCCCCCTCCAGTCCCGATTTTAGGGTATCCACCGCGTTTTCCTGCAACGCACGCAGGGTTTTCAGCTCTTCCAGATCGCGACGCAGGCTTTCAGCTTCCTTTTGCAGAGCTGGGGCCACGTCAGACAGGATCATCCCTGACCGTGCCGTCCCAATCGGTCCGGCGGGGTGAACCAGCAATGCCGGTTCCGGTGCCCGTTCGATGGTTTGTAGCACCCCCAGAAGTTGGGAAAGCTGGTTGCTTTCGGCACTCAGAGCCCCTTGGATCGAAGCCTCACGCAAGCTGGCGCGGCGCAGCCCGTCCCTGAGCGTGGCTAGCCCTTCTTCATAGGCTTGAACAGTTTGCGTTAAAGCGGAAATCCGGTCGTTAGACTTCTCGGCCTCGGCCAACGCAACTGTCGCTTTATCCAGCGCCAGCATCGCGGCCCGTGCAGTTTCGGTCGGATCCGTTTGCGCGCGCGCCGAAAAGGTTGGCGCCAGCGCCAACAAAACCGCCGCCGCCAACCGGGGCAAGAGGCGTCTAGCCTGCATCACCGGCGGATCAGGCTTTCGCCGGTCATTTCAACAGGCTGCTCCAGCCCCATTAACTCAAGTAATGTAGGGGCAAGATCGGCCAAGCGACCCGAGGCGAGAGTGGCACCTTCGGGGCCGCCAAACATGATGACCGGCACCAGATTGGTGGTATGCGCTGTATGGGGGCCGTTGGTTTCTTCATCCCACATGGTTTCACAATTGCCGTGATCTGCTGTCACAATCATCGCGCCACCCACGTCTTTCAACGCGGCAATCACCTGCCCCAACCCTGAATCAACAGCTTCGCAAGCCGCGATGGCCGCATCCAGATCACCGGTATGCCCGACCATGTCGGGATTGGCATAGTTGGTGACAATAAGATCGAAACGATCGCGGATTGCACCGACAAAATGTTCGGTCACTTCTGGAGCAGACATTTTAGGTTGCAAGTCATAAGTCGCGACCTTGGGGCTGGCGGCCATGTAACGCACTTCTCCCTCGACCGGGGCCTCCTTGCCGCCATTCAGGAAGAATGTGACATGTGGATACTTCTCGGTTTCGGCGGTGTGGAACTGGCTTTTACCATGTTTTGCAACCCATTCTGCCAATGTGTTCACGATGTCCCGCTTGGGAAAACAGGTGGTCATATAGGCATTATGGGCGTCGGAATACTCGACCATGCCCAAAAGCGCCGACAGCGTTGGACGCGGACCCGTGTTAAACTCGCTGAAACTCGGCTCTCCGATTGCACGAAGGATTTCACGGGCGCGGTCCGCGCGGAAGTTCACAAAAAACAGCCCGTCGCCGTCCTTCATACCAGGATAGCCACTGATCACTGCGGGTTGGATGAACTCGTCCGTTTCACGCTTGTCATAGGCGGCAGCGATGGCGTCATCTGCGCTTGAAACGGCATCGCCCTGTCCTTTGACCATGGCGTCGAACGCGCGGCTGACCCGATCCCAACGATTGTCGCGATCCATCGTGAAGTAGCGGCCAACAACGGTGACAACCTGTGCGCCCTCGGGCAGCGCCTCCTCAAAAGCAGCAACCTGTTCGCGCGCGGATTGCGGGGACACGTCGCGCCCGTCGGTGATTGCATGAACCATCACTGGCAGCCCTGCGGCTGTCAAAGCCTTAGCAGCTGCGACAAGGTGATCTTGGTGGCTGTGCACACCACCGGGGCTGACAAGACCAGCGATATGGGCTGTGCCGCCTGCGGCATTCACCTTGGCTGCAAACTCCAGCAACGCCACATTCTTGAAAAACGAGCCATCTTCGATTGCCAGATCAATCTGACCCAAGTCCATCGCTACGACACGACCAGCTCCGATATTGGTGTGCCCTACCTCTGAATTCCCCATCTGTCCGGTCGGAAGACCCACATCAGGGCCATGGGTGATCAAGGTGTTGTTCGGGCAGTTTTGTATCAGCCAATCGAAGTTGGGTGTGTTGGCAAGTGCGGGTGCATTATACTCGTGGGCATCACGCAGCCCCCAGCCATCAAGAATGCACAGAACGACGGGCTTGGGCGTGGTCATGTCAACGGATCCTCTGGCTGCTTATAGACTGTCTATTGCGCGACAAGTCCGGGTGCAAGGCAAGCTGCCATCGCCGGGTAGATCAGGTGCGGTGATAGGGGCTGCCCGCCAAGATCGACGCGGCGCGATAAATTTGTTCGGCCAGCATCACCCGAACCAGCATGTGCGGCCAAACCATCTTACCAAACGACAGGCTGAAATCGGCCTGCGTCCGCAACACAGGATCAATCCCATCCGCACCACCGATGACAAAAGCCACATCGCCGCGCCCTTCATCGCGCCAACGCCCCAACAATTTTGCAAAATCAGGCGAGGACATGACCTTGCCGCGTTCATCCAGAGTGCAGATCAGCGCGCCTTTCGGAATGGCGCGCTCCAACAAGTTAGCTTCGGCGGACATGCCGCCGCCCTTCTTGTCTTCAACTTCGTGGATATTGGCAAGCCCAAGCCCCAACGCACGGCCCGTGCGATCAAACCGGGTCAGATAATCATCAATCAGGTCGCGCTCAGCGCCGCCACGCAAACGACCAACGGCGCAAATATGCACCCTCATAACGACGCACCCTTGAAGATCAGGTCGATACGCCGGTGGTGCCCGGCTCCAACCACATCTTTTCAAGCTGATAGAACTCGCGCACTTCCGGGCGGAACACATGGACGATCACATCGCCTGCGTCGATCAGAACCCAGTCGCCCTGATCCTTACCTTCGATCTTCGAAAAGACACCCATTTCCTGCTTGAGTTTCTCGGTCAGCTTTTCCGAGATCGCCGCGACCTGACGGGTCGAGCGACCGGAGCACACCACCATATGATCGGCCATCTCTGATTTGCCGTGCAAATCAATGATCACCACATCTTCGGCTTTGTCGTCTTCAAGTGAGTTAAGAACCAGCGACAGGATATCGTCGCTGACATTGGTCTGAGGGGCCGCCGTCATTGCGGATTTCCCTGCAGTCGCATCTTTTGCGACTTCTGTTTGCGGAGACAGGACATTGTCCTCCTATCGATGCGCGCCGATACGCCCCGACGCTGGGCACATAAGAATCGTAGCATCACATGGGGGCGATCTCAACGCTCGTCAAGCAACTGCAGCGAAACAGCAGTGCAAATGGGTCACGCCCGCGGGTTTTCGCCGGTTTCAGTTCCGTCTGGCAACGCGTCTGCCAGGTCGTCCGGCAACAGTCGGACTTCGCGCTGAGGGAACGGGAACGATATGTCGTTCTCATGAAACGCATCCCACAACGCCAGATAGACATTGCCGCGAATGTTGGTCAGACCGCCGGTTGGGTCATCGATCCAGAAGCGCAGGATGTAATCGACTGAACTGTCGCCAAACCCGACGATGTGACAGACCGGAGGGCGGAAGCTCAGCACGCGAGACACGTTGCTGGCGGCTTCGATGGCAACCTTGCGCACTTTGTGCGGGTCATCCCCATAGGCGGTGCCAAAATAGATATCCAGCCGCACGAACGAATTGGTATGCGACCAGTTCACCACCTGCCCGGTGATCAGGTCTTCGTTCGGGATCAGGTATTCGCGCCCGTCGCGCGTCACGACCGACACATACCGCGCACCAAGCTGCTGGATCCAACCAAATGTCTCGCCCAGACTAATCACATCGCCGGGCTTGATCGACTTATCCAACAGGATGATCACGCCCGACACGAGGTTGGACACGACCTTTTGCAGACCGAAACCAAGACCCACACCGATGGCGCCGGACAGAACCGCAAGCCCCGTCAGATCGACGCCAATCACTTTCAGACCCAGAAAGAACGCCGCGCCATACAGCAGAAGCTGAATGAACTTGACCGCCAGCACCTGCATCGACGGAGATATATCGTCATTGTTCTGGATCTTCTCAGCCGATCCTCGACTGAACATGCGCGCCAAGGCAAACAGGGCTGCCGTGACCACCACCGCCCGCAGAACGTCCAGAAGCGAGATATGGAAATCCCCAGTCGAGATCGCGAGATTATCCAGCACATCGCCAATTTCATCTGTTATGCCCAGATAATACAGCGTGACATAGATCCACAGCCCCCATTTCGTCGTGCGCCGAAGAACCCGGTTCTCGACGATGACAGAGGCAAACCCAACCAGCACCCAGGCCAATGCCAGCGTGCCGATGGCTGCGATCAAGTATGATCGGGACGGCCACGTCACCTCGCGCATTGCGGAAACGATCAGCCAAGACATCAGCACGAACAGGATCATCGGCACGCGGCGCTTGGTGTGAATGGCAAAGCGCAACCGGCGCTTCGACCACCCCTCGCGCGACCGCAGCCAATGGTCGATCTTGGGGTTCAGCATCTTGCCAACCGCCCAAGATATCACGGCCAGAAGGATGACAATCGCGATCTGATAGAGACGCCAAGTCTGACTAAGGCTAAGGATGAAGGCCGAGCCGTCATTCCACAGCGGCATCAACTGGTCGCGCAGCGTGTCGATAGTGTCTGTCGCAAGCTCTGGCAGATTATCCGCCCCGCTGCTTGGTTTGGGTGATGTGCCGGATTGCGGCGTTGGTTCGGGCTCCATGCGGTGACTTTTACATGCGCCCTTCGCCGCGTCCAGAGGTCGAACACACTACATCGCCCGAC
Organism: Aliiroseovarius sp. F47248L; assembly: GCF_023016085.1. NCBI lineage: Bacteria > Pseudomonadati > Pseudomonadota > Alphaproteobacteria > Rhodobacterales > Paracoccaceae > Aliiroseovarius > Aliiroseovarius sp. F47248L. The sequence continues at coordinate 2,296,673 of NZ_JALKBF010000001.1, forward strand.
ACCCTTGCGACGACGCTGGCAAAAGAGTATCTCAGCAGCATGACTCGGGTTTTCGATATGGACGATCGTGCGCGCCTGCCTTGGCGATTTTTCGGTGCGACACGGAATGTGCAAGCCCACCTATAAGGTGGCGCCCCCTTGCCTATCGCAACCTGACAGACATCCACGCCCATCCACGGAGAGCGAAATGACCGCCCCGAAGACACTCTATGATAAAATCTGGGACGCCCATGTGGCCCACGAAGCCGATGACGGCACCTGCCTTTTGTATATCGACCGCCATCTGGTGCACGAAGTGACCAGTCCGCAGGCCTTCGAAGGCTTGCGTATGGCCGGCCGTCAGGTGCATGCGCCTGACAAAACCATTGCCGTGCCGGACCACAACGTGCCCACAACGCTGGATCGGACCAAGGGCATCGAAAATGAAGAAAGCCGCATTCAGGTTGAAGCCCTGGACAAGAACGCCAAGGATTTCGGCATTCATTACTATCCCGTTGACGATGTGCGCCAAGGCATCGTGCATATCGTCGGGCCCGAACAAGGCTGGACCCTGCCCGGCATGACGGTCGTCTGCGGTGACAGCCACACCGCGACCCACGGTGCGTTCGGCGCACTGGCGCACGGCATCGGTACTTCGGAAGTTGAACACGTGCTGGCGACGCAAACGCTGATCCAGAAGAAGTCAAAGAACATGAAAGTCGAAATCACCGGCAAGCTGAAGCCCGGTGTGACCGCCAAGGACATCACCCTGGCCGTGATCGGCAAAACCGGCACCGCCGGCGGCACCGGCTATGTCATCGAATATTGCGGCGAAGCGATCCGTGATCTGTCGATGGAAGGCCGCATGACCGTCTGCAACATGGCCATTGAGGGTGGCGCCCGCGCCGGTCTGATTGCGCCGGATGAGACCACCTTTGAATACGTCAAAGGCCGCCCCCATGCCCCGAAAGCGGGTCAGTGGGAGCAAGCACTGGAATACTGGAAGACGCTTTACACCGACGAAGACGCACATTTCGACAAGGTCATCACCCTGAAGGGCGAAGAAATTGAGCCGGTCGTGACCTGGGGCACCTCGCCCGAGGATGTTCTGCCGATTTCCGCCACCGTGCCCAGCCCCGAGGATTTCACCGGCGGCAAGGTCGAAGCCGCCCGCCGTGCCCTTGATTATATGGGGCTGACCCCCGGACAGAAACTGACCGATATCGAGATCGACACGGTCTTTATCGGCTCCTGCACCAACGGGCGTATCGAAGACCTGCGCGCCGTGGCCGACGTGGTCAAGGGCAAGAAGATCAAGGACGGGCTGCGCGCGATGATCGTGCCGGGATCAGGACTTGTGCGTGCGCAGGCCGAAGAAGAAGGTTTGGCGGAAATCTTTCAGGAGGCCGGTTTCGAATGGCGCCTGGCTGGGTGTTCGATGTGCCTTGCCATGAACCCGGATCAGTTGGCCGAGAAAGAGCGCTGTGCCTCAACCTCGAACCGGAACTTCGAAGGGCGTCAGGGCTATAAAGGCCGCACCCACCTTGTGTCGCCCGCTATGGCCGCGGCGGCGGCATTGACGGGTCGTTTGACAGATGTTCGCGAGTTGATGTGATTCAACCAACCGGCCACGGCCGGGAAAAACATCCAAGCTAAGTGGTATTGTGCGCAACTGAGAAACAGTTGCGCACATTTCTCATCTGTCCTTTGCTGATTCCACTACTTTGAATTGATAATGCCTCAGTTTTGACGAAATTCTTTGAAGTCGCCCTTTCGAACCTAATAGAATTAAATCATTCGAGCATCGTGAAGGGGTCACGGTGGGTTATTTAATCAGTTACATGTTTAAAGGGGTAACTATGAACAAGCTGTTTGCTGCTGCGGTCATCGCAGCTGGTTTTGCAACCACATCCGACGCAGCCGTCCTGAAATTGGACAGCTACACATCTTCCATCCAATCCGTTTCGGTAAAATCTTCGCCGGTGGCGAATACACCGGGAACTGTTGGGGCCACGGGTTTCAACCTGACCGACACCACCGGGGATATGGGCAGCTTTGTCGGCTGGTGTCTCGACATTGCGCACTATCTTATGAACAAAGGTTCTAGCCAGAACTATACGCCAACCAACGATCCATTCTCCAACAGCTTCGGCCTGACTGACGTGGGTCGCGACCGTGTGCAATCGGTGTTTGATGCCAACTATGGCCGACTTGATACCTCAAACGGCGATCAAGCTGCGGCATTCCAGATGGCTTTGTGGGAAGCTGCCTACGAGGATGACAATACTGCGCTTAGCGTGTCTTCCGGTCTTTTTAAGGCCAGCAGCACTGGCAGCACGAATCTTGCCAACCGGTATCTGATGGCCGCCTCGGCTTACTCGGGCGATATGGTCTGGAACTTGTCGTTCCTTGAAGTGGATGGCGACGCAGATCGCGGTCGCTACACCGGACAGAACCTAGTTTCGGTGTCGCCCGTTCCGGTGCCTGCCGCTGGCCTGCTTCTGGTGACCGGCCTGTTCGGCATGGGGGCCATCACGCGCCGCCGCCGCAAGGCTTGAACCATTCGATCTGAACACAAACCCCGGCGCTCAACACCGGCGCCGGGTTTTTCATGCGCGGCTGACTTGGAATCGCCGTCAAAACCTGCATAAAGCAATGGACTGAATGACGCAGCCACGACCCATCGGGCGTGACGGATGCAGAAAGGTGCGTGCTATGGACAAGTTCCAAAAACTTCATGGGATCGCGGCGCCCATGCCGCTGGTGAATATCGACACCGATATGATCATCCCCAAGGTCTTTCTGAAGACCATCAAGCGGTCCGGCCTAGGCGTGAACCTGTTTGACGAAATGCGCTATGACCGTCAGGGCAACGAGATCCCGGATTTCGTCCTGAACAAACCGCAATACCGTGATGCCGAAATTCTGGTAGCCGGTGAAAATTTCGGCTGCGGCTCCTCGCGTGAACACGCCCCATGGGCCATAGCTGACTTCGGAATCAAGTGCGTGATTTCGACCAGCTTTGCCGACATCTTCTTCAACAACTGCTTCAAGAATGGCATTTTGCCGATCATCTTGCCGCAAGAACAGGTCGAGATTCTGATGGCCGACTCCGAGAAAGGTGCCAATGCCCGGATGACCGTTGACCTCGAATCACAAGAGATCACGACCTCGGACGGAGAGGTGATTCCCTTCGAAGTTGACGCCTTTAAAAAGCATTGTCTGCTGAACGGACTGGATGACATCGGCCTGACGATGGAAAAACAAGGCGCAATTGAATCATTTGAGGCAACAGCTGCCACCCAGCGTCCATGGGTCTAAACACCTGAAAAGTTGAATGAATCATGGGGTCATCCGCTGAGGTGGCCCCATTTTCACCTTAATTTGGTGCAAAGTCGCACCAGTTTCCCCTTAAATCGACCACATTTGGCAACGCATTTTAGGCACAACTTGAAGTGGGACTAAGATGCAACGCAGTATGTTGCGATAAGAAGCAGTGACCCGCTGAATGAGGAAACGCTGACATGGATAAAGGGTGCGGCAGGTAACAGCACCCGTCCAGGTGGAAGGATTAAGGTAGTGGTAAGCCGAATGATTGGCGCAATTGCGCGAGCATTCCTGATGGTGATCTTGATTGCAACGCCGTCCATTTTGGTACCGGGGGTCAGTCAGGAATCCGGCCAGATCGTGACCATCGTCGCATTGTTTGCGGCGGCATTGACCATCTTCGAATATGCTTCGACCTATCCCGGACTGGTCGAATTTCGCGACGCCCCTCCTTTTAACCGCATCCGCTTTGCCGCGCTTTTCGCGACCGTGTTCTGTTTGTCTGTGATCGTTCGCGGCCAAACCGATCATTCCACCGCTACACAGTTCATGACCTCGGTCGGAATGCTGATCGGTCAGGCCATCGACTTCCCCTACAGCCCAGTACGCTTCGTGGTGTCGATGCTGCCCGATACGGCCAGTTTCAATGACATGGTGCTGCTACGCGCTGCAGCCGGAATGAGCTATCTGATTTCACTTCTGTCGATGGCCGTCTTCCTGATGGCGCTGCGTTTCACAGAATGGCCTGCAAAATCGACGGGAGCATTCAACGTATGGGTCAACCTTCCAACTTTCGATCCGACGACCGGGGGCGACGTCGTCCGCCGACTGGTGCGCGATGCCCGGTTCAACATTGCTCTTGGCTTCCTGTTACCGTTTGCCACGCCTATCATCATCTCTGCCGCTGTATCGCTGTTTGGCTCAGTGTCGGTGGAAAACCATCAAACCATGATCTGGACGGTTGCCGCATGGGCCTTTCTTCCCGCCAGCCTTTTCATGCGCGGCATCGCCATGCTGCGTGTTGCCCTGATGATCAGCAGCGAGCGCAAGCGCAACAAGCGCCGCGCCACCGATGGCGGGATGGCGCACGCCTGATCGGCGCAGGTTGCAAGTCTACTTTTTGCTATAATTGGATCGCTACCGCGGCACTGGCCCTTGTGGTCGGCATCGCGCCCGCCGGTGCAAAAGCGATCGACTTGCGCATCGCAACCTATAATGCCGAGATGGACAGGAAAGGCCCCGGCCTGCTGCTGCGCGAAATTCTGTCGGGCAAAGACCAACAGATCGCAGCCGTACTCTCCGTCATTACCGCTGCTAAACCCGATGTCCTAACACTTCAGGGTTTTGACCACGACATGGAAGGGCATGCACTACGTGCCTTCCAAACCAAATTGGCCGATCAGGGTCACGACATGCCGCACGCGTTCGCGGCCATGCCTAATTCGGGCTTGGCCACGGGATTGGATATGGATGGTAGTGGCCGCACCCAAGAGCCGCGCGACGCTCAGGGCTATGGCCGCTTCACCGGTCAGGGAGGGATGGTTGTTCTGTCCCGGCACCCCTTGGGCGAGGCGCGTGATTTTTCTGCCTTTCTGTGGAACGATCTGCCGGGTGCGATACCTCCGTCCCAAAATGGTGCCCCTTTCCCGTCCTCGGAAGCCTTCGTTATTCAGCGGCTAAGCAGCGTCGCCCATTGGGATGTGCCTGTGCTTCTGCCTGACGGGAGCAATCTGCACCTGTTGACCTTCCATGCAACCACGCCTGTGTTTGATGGAGACGAAGATCGAAACGGACGGCGCAACCACGATGAGATCACCTTCTGGCAACTTTATCTGGATGGCGCGCTTCCCTTTCCTTCCCCTGAAGGTCCGGTGGTTATCTCAGGCATCGCCAATCTTGACCCCGCTGACGGAGACGGTCGCCGCAACGCGATTGCACGATTGCTGCGCGACCCCCGGCTCCAAGACCCGGCACCGCGCCGCACAGGCAAGATCGCGGCGGATGACACAGGACAATCTGGTGACCCAGCGCTGGACACAGTCGACTGGCCGGAACCAACTCCGGGGAATTTGCGCGTCAGCTATGTCCTGCCCGCTCGCAACCTTCAGGTGGTAGGGTCGGCCGTGTTCTGGCCGGCAGACGATGACCCAATGCTGGATACGGTCAACACCGCCTCGCGCCACCGTCTGGTTTGGGTTGATCTGCGCTTCTGACCCTTCGTTTCTTGACGGAACATCGCTGACAGGCTAGGCCGATCCGCGATGTATTTCTCAGCAAGGACAGACCCATGACCAACCCCTCCCTCCTTATTCTGCCCGGCGATGGCATAGGCCCCGAAGTCATGGCCGAGGTCCGTAAGATCATCGGCTGGATCGGCGACAAGCGCGGTGTGACCTTCGACGTAAGCGAGGATCTTGTGGGCGGTGCAGCCTATGACAAGCATGGTGTCCCGTTGGCAGACCAGACCATGGCCAAGGCGCAAGAGGTCGATGCCGTCTTGCTGGGGGCTGTGGGTGGTCCGAAATACGACGAACTGGATTTTTCGGTGAAACCCGAACGTGGCCTTCTGCGACTGCGCAAAGAAATGGACCTGTATTCCAACCTGCGCCCGGCGCAGTGCTTTGATGCGCTGGCCGATTTTTCGTCGCTGAAGAAGGACATCGTGTCAGGTCTTGATATCATGATCGTGCGCGAACTGACTTCAGGTGTCTACTTCGGCGAACCGCGTGGCATCTTCGAAGAAGGCAACGAGCGTGTTGGCATCAACACCCAGCGCTACACCGAAAGCGAGATCGAGCGCGGTGCGCGTTCAGCGTTCGAACTGGCCATGAAGCGCGACAAGCGTCTGTGCTCAATGGAAAAAGCCAACGTGATGGAATCGGGTATCCTGTGGCGCGAGGTCGTGACCCGGGTGGGCAAAGAATACCCTGAAGTCGCGCTGTCGCATATGTACGCCGACAATGGTGCCATGCAGCTTGTGCGTGCGCCCAAGCAGTTTGACGTGATCTATACCGACAACCTGTTTGGCGACATCCTGTCCGATTGTGCTGCCATGCTGACCGGTTCGCTGGGCATGTTGCCCTCGGCCTCTCTGGGGGCGCCGATGGCCAATGGACGCCCCAAGGCCCTTTACGAGCCCGTTCACGGCTCGGCCCCCGACATCGCAGGCGAAGGCAAGGCCAACCCTTGCGCCTGTATCCTCAGCTTTGCCATGGCTCTGCGCTACAGCTTCGACATGGGTGAAGAAGCCACGCGCTTGGAAACCGCTGTCGAGAAGGTGCTGGCCGATGGCATTCGCACCGGCGACCTGCTGAACGATGAAGGCGTGACGCCAGTGTCGACGTCGGCAATGGGTGATGCGATCATTACAGCGTTGGACGCCAGCCTCTGATCTGACGCGACATTGCAACGGGCGGCCCGGCTTCTGCGTGGGCCGCTTTTCTTTTGCACATTGCATACCCATATGATCTGCATGTCAGACGTGATTTTGTATCAAGAACTACCGCGCGGACACGAAGCGGACGCTGCTGCGCTTTACTGGGAAGCCTTTGGCGGCAAACTTGGAAAATTACTTGGGCCAGACGATAGGGGACGTCAGTTCTTTACAAAGACGGTCAATCCGGCGGCCGTGATCGCCGCAACCGACGGGGCTGGTCAGCTTTTGGGTATCGCAGCACACAAAGCCGGGACCCAAGGGTTCTCAACCGCCACAACTGCCGATCTGTTTCGCCACTATGGTTTGGGGTCACTTTGGCGGCTTATCCCACTTGCAGTGCTGGAAAGGTATGCCCCGAAAGGGACCTTGCAGATGGATGGGATCTGCGTGGCGGAAACCGCACGTGGACAGGGTGTTGGATCGGCTCTGTTTGACGCCCTTTTTGGTTATGCGCGACAGAATGGATTCACACATATCACGCTTGACGTGATCGACACAAATCCCCGCGCCAAAGCGCTTTACGAGCGGCTTGGATTTATCGCAACGGACGAAGTAACAACCGGGCCATTGAGGCCGCTTCTGGGATTCAACAGCGCCACCAAAATGGTCCTGGCCCTTTAAACGCGGCAATTTGGGTCTTGCTCTTGCGCCCGGTTGAGGATATCCCGCGCGTCACGGTCGGGCTGTAGCGCAGCCTGGTAGCGCACCTGCTTCGGGAGCAGGGGGTCGGAGGTTCGAATCCTCTCAGCCCGACCATTTTCTTAACCGATGTGGCATACAACTGATCGAAACCACCCTGTCGTGGCTCGTGTCTGATCTGGTATTGGGTCAACTTACTATATGTTGAAATAAACATATTTCTCAGGGTTTCGTTGTTAAGAGCAACACGTCTTTGTTTGCTTTCACGCAACAGTCCGTGCGAACAAGACGCTTTTATACCAGACAGTAACCGACCAACGTTGACAGGGTGGCCAGCCAAGCGCTTGACTGGTGAGCGCGGAGTTTTTTAGTGAACAGGTTGGATTTATGAAAGGGTCAAGATCACATCGGCTGGCATTGTCGATTGTATCGGTCCTGGTCATTATGGGCGGGCTGTTCGTGTCTTTGGCAATTTATGCATCTAAGATGATCTGGCCAGACCCGCTGACATATCAGCACGAGATTGCTTCGGTTGATTTGTCTCCGGACGTCTTAGAGGCCGCAGACCAGCCCAATCCGGCATCCGCTTCAAAAGAGAAACAACCCAGTTCACACCTGCCGAATACAATCGCAACACTACGCAAGCCCAATACACCAGACACCGGTGGCGACACCCATCTGGTCATTTCATCTCTTGCGGCCAATGTTTCGGCACACCCGCCCTCGGCCCTGCTTGACCCGCACAGCTTTGGAACATCTTTGCGGTCAGATAATGATATATCCAACTTGCTCCCCAAACGCATTGCACAGGTAACTTCGACCGAGGCGAGTGACAAAAACGAAGGTGATGCACCTGTTTCGGTCTACTCCATGGGGGCGCCAGTCACTGACACTCCACCTAACCCTGAAATCGGCGAGATCGCAAAACCACTGGCACCAATGGCTTCCCAAATGATTCAAGCTATGGAAGACGTAGAGTATCAAATGGATATGCAGATTGCTGCTTTGGCCCGCCCGATTGACATGCCTATCGTGCCTGCGCCGCCCACCGAAGTATTTGCTTTGGCCAATACCACACCTCAGCCATTGGCCGAGACGGTATTCGCAATGGCCGAGCTGGACATCCGGCCCCAACGGGTTGACCATGTTGAGGTGCTCGCCGTGTCGCAATCGCTCAGCACGCCAGACCTTGTCGTCATCCCTGCCCCTGCGCCGGCAGCGATTGTCTACAGCGAACCTCGGCATAGCAAACCCTTGCCAATTGCCACACCAGCAATTCTGTTGGCCGCACGTTCTGACGATCTGAACCTTAGCCCACCAGAAGCCTCATCACGTGAAAGCTATGATGATCTTGTTCATCATCTGGCGAAAGTTTTGGCAGCTACGCCGCTCCCCTTACCCGGTGCCGGTATCGATGTTCTTCAGCGATCCGCACCCATCACCTCTCCTCGGCCGCAAGAAAGATTGCGCCCTGACCCGGCCCTGCCTCCTGCCCCGGAACGGATCGCCGAACCGACGCAACCGTCAGCCGAACCAACGGTCGCTGTAGTCACGCCAGCATCCGCACCCGCCCCCACATCAATCAGGTCTGATGACGGCCGCAATCGATTGTCGATCATCGGCATTTACACCACAGATGCCGCTGCTTGGGCACTTTTAGAGATGAGCGATGGCCGCATTATTAAAGCCACCAAGGGTACTCGTTTTGACGGCCTTCGAGTGACGCGCATTGGAGGCGACAAGATCTGGATACGTGATGGTGGTATGGAGAAGGGTCTGACGACCGGTCAGGTTGTCGTGCTGGAGTAGCGGTTTCGTGAGTCACTATTCTTCGTTACGCAAATAATAGTCCATCCGTTCAGTCTGATATACCAGCGTGTAGTTTTTCATTTCTTCAACAAATCGCGGATCGGCTCTCATAAACGTCATCCAAGTGGCCGAATCTGCGGCTAAGCTGATAACAGCTCGGTCTGACACGATAAGATCAGGTTTGTGGTCGAGGATATCGTTCAGGTTGTCCGTTCGATTACGCTCTACGATGTCACGAAGTTCGGCACAAAGCTCGGCTTCTTTTGCGCAATCGGTTTCCACTAAACTCCTTAACGCACCGGGATACAGCCAATTCGCAGGATAACGGCTGGTCCAATCGATCCCAAGGCGCAGAGCGACGGGCGCACCAGAATCTAACTGCATTGAATCAGACACTATACTGTCAATCGGCCCGAATTTCTGGGCAGCAAAGATCACTTCATCGGTTAATGCGCTGACATATTTTCCGCGCTCATAAAGTACAGTTATCGACAGCGCGCAGGCTAATGAGGTCAGAGCGACACTCAGCGGGCGGGACCGCGCATTGACCAACCACCATGCACCCGCCAACAACGAATAAATGATGAAAGGCACCAGTTGATAGCCAAAGCCGGTGCTTTGGACGAGAAACCCGAGCAGCGCCGAACCAGCAGCCAAGGTGAAGGTTGTATCGCCGGTATTCTGCCCTTTCCAACGAACAAGCGGCACCATTATTATCAAACCCAGCAGGATCGAAATGAACGAGATGCGCAGGACGACCCAAAGGGGGTTTTTGTATGCCGCATAGACCTTTCCTGCCATCGGCACGATGTCCGTCAGGTATTCAGGATGCCATGCAATAACCAGCCCGACATAGATCACGCCAATCGTGAGCATCAGCAGATAACGGGGATAAAGTATGGGCGCTAAGGAGCGACAGCGCCACATGTCCCGGATCAGAAACACGATCGGAAACAGCAGAAAAAATGGTTTGATGCAAATACCGATTGCAGCGAACGCGCTGCTGGCCAAAGAAGGTCCTTGCACCGGACGAACGAGATACCACATCAACCACGGGGACAAAAACAACACCAGAAGATGTTCCCGCTGTGCAATATCGCTTGCTGCACCCAGAACATAAACCACTGCCATAAACGCGAAGAACAAGGTTCGGCGCAGTGGGCTGAGATCAGAAGCCCTCCGAAAGATTGCGCCCGACCATAACAAGCTGACGCCGTACAGTAGCGCTACAAAGAAGTATTGCCCATTGGTGTCACTTATTCTTAGGCCGTCTGCGATCAGAATTGCCGGGATGGTCAGATAGAAATTCAGGGGGGGATTGACCTCGATCAGGTCAATATAAAGCTGTGCCCCATCAAGCATCTTGCGTGTCGCCACCAGATACCAAGCGGTGTCATGATTGATCGGCCAGTTCCAATAGACCATGATGAACAATGCCATGCCGCAAATGACGATCAAAACCATCGGCCATGTTGGCAAGAACGGTGTGCCGCGATGCGAAAACACCCAAAACCGTAGCGCAAGAAAGGTTGCCAAAGGTACGATCACCGCAACCAACATCATCGCCAGATAGAAGCTGCCTGTAGTGAACGTGGCGATCAGCCACACGATAAAACTGCTGGTCGCCAGCCCGGTCAAAGATACGAAGACAAACTTGGGCAAATGCTGTTTGTGATCTGGCGCGGCCACAAATGTGAAGCTTGAATGGCCCAGATATGAGATTACGACCGATACACAGAAGCCACTGAAATTCGCCCACAGTTCCGGCGCGGAGAACAGCCTGTGTGCTGTGGTGGCCACGAAGACATGTGTGATTGTCGCCACACCGCCGACACCAATGAATCGAAACAACTGAGCTAACAAAGGTCAGGCCTTTTCAAGAACGGCGCCAAGCGACAGTCCAATTGGCAGCGGTATGCGCCCCAGCACAAACTTTTCTGCCCCAAAGATCCGCCGCATCATCCCGTTCAGCCACTTTGGCGGCATGCTGTCATCAGGCGCATCACTACCGGTGAGTTTCTTGATCGCGCGTGCTGTGATCGCAAGCGGAAACAGCAGCGTGTTGAAATAGCTGCTATAGGTTACTTTCAGGCCTGCCTGAGCCGCGACCGCGGCAAGGCTGGCACGAGTGTATCGGCGATAATGATGGTGGGCTTCATCATGGTTCGACCAGAGGAACGGAAAAGCAGGCACCGTGACCAGCAGTTTGCCACCCGGTCGCAATCGTTCCGAAAGCGCACGCAGTGATGCAACATCAGGCTCGACATGCTCAAGCACATCAAAAAGCCCAATCAAATCATATGCCTGACCGTCAAACGGCACATCATCTGGCAAAGCGCCAAAAACAACATCCAAGTTAGATTTCTTGATTGCATCTGCGCGCGCAGTCTCATCAAATTCGAACCCGTCAACCGATCCAAATCTTTGCAGCAATGCCAAATTGCCGCCACTGCCGCAGCCGGCTTCCAAAATGCGTGCTTCTACCGGAAGGTTGGCGCGTCGTTGGATCAGTGTCTCGATCATGTCGCGACGTGCGACAAACCACCAATGATGCGCCTCCAACTCATTCATACGCTCATAGACGTCACGATCCATGTTGTGTCCCTTCGGCGTTGTTTTGCGGAACATATGAGCGCACGATATAAAGTGGGCGCTGTCGTACCTCGGTATAGATGCGACCGACATATTCCCCGATGATGCCCAGCGCGAACATATTCATACCGCCAAATGTCAAAATCAGAATGGCAGTTGAGGCATAACCGGGTGTGTCGACGCCAAGCAAAATGGTCCGAAAAAACAGGAAGGCGGAGTAGAGCAAGGACGCGATAGCCATCGACAGCCCAACATAGGTCCATATTCTCAGTGGCGTGGTGGAAGAGGCGAAAATCCCATCCAACGCCAGTTTCCATAACTTCCAATATGACCACTGGCTGTCGCCCTCGACGCGGGCGGGTCGATCATACTCGACCTCGGTCGTTTCAAACCCGACCCAACTAAAGATCGCCTTGTTAAAGCGCGACCGTTCGCCCATCGCACAGATGGCATCCACCACTTCACGATCAAGAAGGCGAAAATCACCCACACCGCTTGGAATGGGGTAATCGGCCAGCGTGTTGAACAGGCGATAGAACAAACCAGCGCTGGTGCGCTTGGTCCAAGTATCTGCATCACGCCGTGCCCGACGGGCATTCACAACCTTGGCGCCTTCTTGCCAACGCTCGACCATTTTCGGGATTACTTCGGGTGGGTCTTGTAAGTCTACGTCGATCGGGATGGCAGCATCACCACTTGCGTGGTTTAACCCTGCCGACAAGGCGGCTTCTTTACCAAAATTACGCGACAGACTGACCAATGAGATTTCTGGCCAGTTCGCGCGACAGGACAGGACCGTACGCTCAGTCGCGTCTCGGCTGCCGTCATTTACGAATAGATATTCAACATCGAACCTATCGCGCAGCGGGTCCAACACATCGGCGGTGCGTTCCAGAAAGACACGAATGCTTTTTTCTTCGTTGAAGACAGGAATGATCAACGAGATCAAGGGCCGGTCCCGTTCCTTCGGGCTGCTGTCATCCAGCAGCGTATCGCGGCTTGATCCTGCCATACATAAAACGCCTCAAATAAGTGCCCAAAACCGCGCGGGCGGTGGGCCTAAACTATTTGAGGCAGATTATGATAAGCCAGAGTCGCGTGGCAAGTCGCGCCAATGATTTAGTGTGCATTCGCTCACAAGCGCGGCGCTGACGCTACGCATGTGGTACGCGCACGGGCTTGCCGGTGGTCAACCCCTGCACTTTCTCGACAATCGCATCGGCATCGATGCCGTGGTGGCGATAAAGGTCGCCGATGGCGCCCGTCTGACCAAAATGCTCGACCCCCAGAGGAAGGGTCTGATGACCGACAACACTGCCCATCCACGCCAAGGTCGCGGGGTGACCGTCAATGACGGTGATCAGCTTGCAATAGGACGGCAGATCTTGCATCAGGTGCTCGATATGCGACAAAGCACCGTCATTGCCACGCGCGCGCGCGCGTTGTGCGGCGGTCCATCCGGCGTTAAGCCTGTCCGCCGATGTCACAGCCAATACACCAACGTCCCGCCGACCCTCACCGATCATACCTCCTGCCATGATGGCCTCGGATGCGACCGATCCTTGATAGGCGATCACGATCTCACAATTGGGTCCCGGTTGGCGCAGCCAATAGGCTCCGTCAATGGCACCTTGCCGGAACGCTTCGTCATGGCGTTTTCCGGGCTGCTCGATCGGGTTGGTCGTCAGGCGCAGATAGACGCTGCCGCCGGTCTCATCGCGCAGCCATGTGCGTTCGTCAGGGTCGCCTTCGCCGTCGCGTTGCAGATAGTCAAAAGCCCATTCCATGATCACAGCCAATTCGTCCGCGAAAGCAGGTTCGAACGCCGCCAGCCCATCCTGAGACATGCCGATCAACGGTGTGCCGACCGATTGGTGCGCGCCGCCTTCGGGTGCCAGCGTCACACCGGACGGCGTGCCCACCAGTATAAACCGCGCATCCTGATAGCAGGCATAGTTCAGCGCATCGAGGCCGCGGCTCACGAACGGGTCATAGACCGTGCCGATGGGGATCAGCCGTTTGCCGAACAAGCTGTGGCTCAGCCCAGCCGCGCCCAGAAGCAGCATCAGGTTCATTTCAGCGATGCCAAGCTCGATATGCTGGCCTTCGGGGGTAAATTCCCACTTCGCGGTTGATGGAATGCGGTGCTCAATGAATGCGTCCGCCTGCGCGGTGCGCGCAAACAGCTTGCGCCGGTTGACCCATGGGCCAAGGTTCGTCGTTCCCGTCACATCGGGCGAGGTCGTCACGATCCGCGCCGCCAGATTGCTGTCACCCTTGGACAGGTCGTCAAGGATTTTACCAAACGCCATCTGGGTCGAGATTTCGCGATCCGTGGCGATTTCTATTGTCGGCACGTCCAACTTGGCGTCGCTGAACCGCCGGGTGCCCTTGGCGAAGAACGGCACATCTTGCAGGAACGTCGCCAGTGCATCGGGGTCGTCCACGGTGGCAAACTGCTCCCACTCCTCGCCCTCGGCGACGCCCATATGGGTCTGCCATTTGGCAAACTGAGTCTTGTTCATCAGCCCGCCGTGGTTGTCCTTGTGGCCCGCAATCGGCGTGCCCCAGCCCTTGATCGTATAGGCCAAAAAACAGGTCGGGCGATCGTGGTCGATGGCGGTGAAGGTGTCGGCCATTGTCTGAACGCAGTTGCCGCCAAGGTTCTCCATCAACTCGGCCAAATCATCGTCCGAACGCCGGTCAATTAATGCGGTGACGTCCCCCTGATCGCCCAGATCATCCATCAGCCGCTTGCGCCACACCGCACCGCCCATGAAGGTCAGCGCCGAGTATTCAGCGTTGGGGCAGGCGTCGATCCAGTCGCGCAGCGCCTCGCCGCCCGGCTCTGCAAACGCCACGCGTTGCAACGCGCCATGCTTGATGCGGACCACGTCCCAACCGAAGGCGTCGAAAATCTTTTCAACCCGTTCAAACAGCCCTTCGCGCACGATCCCATCCAGCGACTGGCGGTTGTAATCAATGATCCACCACGTATTGCGCAGATCGTTTTTCCAGCCCTCTTGCAAGCATTCATAGATGTTGCCCTCGTCCAGTTCCGCGTCGCCGACAAGGGCCACCATCCGACCCATGGGCGCATCCTTGCCCCAGGATTTCGCTGCAATGTAATCCTGCACCATGGACGCAAAAGACGTGATCGCAACGCCCAGCCCGACGGATCCGGTCGAGAAATCCACATCGTCGATGTCCTTGGTGCGCGACGGATAGCTTTGCACCCCGCCGTAGCCGCGGAAGTTCTCCATCTTCTCGCGGGTTTGGTTGCCCATCAGGTATTGCATGGCGTGAAAGATCGGGCTGGCATGGGGCTTCACCGCGACCCGGTCTTCGGGTTTCAGCGTCGTGAAATACAGCGCCGTCATGATCGACACCATTGACGCCGACGACGCCTGATGCCCACCGATCTTGATCCCGTCCACCTTGGGCCTGATGTGATTGGCGTGGTGAATCATCCAGTGCGACAACCAGAGCAGACGTTGTTCAATAATTTTCAGCTGGGTCACATCAGTGGGCATGGTCAAATCCTTCGATCAAACAAGGTGCGACACCCGCAAATACCACGGATGTGCAAACTTTGTGTCGCCCCTGACCTGCTTACCGGTTCTTCAAGACGCTTCACAGGCGATGGCTGCTGGCATTGGCCTGGTTTACTCAGCGGCGTGCTGCATCGCCGGGGTGAGGGCTGCTTCCAGATCGGACAGGATGTCCTCGACCTCTTCCAGCCCAACGGACAGACGGATCAACCCATCTGAAATACCATGCTCAGCGCGTTCTTCCGGCGTATAGGTCGAATGGGTCATCGACGCCGGGTGTTGAATCAGTGTCTCGGCATCACCCAGTGACACTGCCCGCTGAATCAACGACAGCCGATTCATCATGGCAATTCCGCCGGCAACGCCGCCTTCAACTTCGAAGGCTATCATGGCACCCGGTTGGTCCATCTGACCTTCCGCAACGGCGTGCTGAGGGAAGCTATCGAGCCCCGGAAAGTGAACGGTTTTGACCGCAGGATGAGCTTCAAGCCAATGCGCTACAATCCGCGCCGATGCACAATGCCGGTCCATTCTCAGGGCCAACGTCTTCAGTCCGCGCAAGATCAGCATCGCATTGAATGGCGCCATTACAGCGCCGGTCATATCCTTCATACCGACAAGGCGGATTTCGGTGATCTGCTCCAGCTTGCCAACCACCAGACCAGCGACAACATCACCATGGCCGCCCAGATACTTGGTGGCAGAATGCAGCACTATATCTGCACCATGTTCGATTGGGCGCGTCAGGTATGGTGTGGCATAGGTGTTGTCGACCACAACCGTAGCCCCCGCCGAATGGGCAATGTCCGACACTGCGGCAATATCAACCAGACGCATGTTTGGGTTTGCAGGGGTTTCGAAGTAGACCACACGGGTTTTATTGCTGATCACACCGCGCAGGTTTTCAGGGTCGGTCATATCCACATGGGTGATCGTAACGCCCCATTTCGCCAACCCATGCTGCATGAAAGCAAAGGTGCAACCGTAAAGTGTTTTGTCCACGATCACTTCGTCACCAGGCGACAGAAGCGTCCACAGAACCGCTGTAATCGCCCCCATGCCCGATGACAAGGCCAAACCGGCTTCAGCGCCTTCCAGCGTCGCGATACGTTGTTCAAGCAAATCGCAGGTCGGGTTTGAAATGCGCGAATAGATATGGCCCGGTCGATCGCCCGCGAACATCTCGCCCCCGGCTTCGGCGGTTTCGAACGCGAATGTCGAGGTCAGATGAAGGGGTGGCGTCAGCGCGCCTTCGTTGTCCTGAGGATCATAGGCGTGATGGATGGCGCGGGTAGCGAAACCGGATGTGGGGGACGATGTCATGGCAAACTCCTTTGCGAATCTTGCCTACATCATGCCGCATCCGGGCTTTTAGAAGATTGCGTAATATGCCACTATTCATGTCTAAATTAGCATATACTGCCAATGAGGCCCTAATGGACCGCAAAGATCGTCAAATTATTCGCGCCCTGCAGCAGAATGGGCGTATGACCAATCAGGATTTGGCCGAGGCTGTAAGCCTGTCTCCGTCGCCTTGCCTGCGGCGGTTGCGGAACCTCGAAGCTTCGGGGGCTATTCGCGGGTTTGCAGTCGACGCCGACGCCGCGACATATGGCTTGCCAATCACGGTCTTTGTGCGCATCCGGTTAGAGCGTCACAACGAAGACGACGTAAAACGGTTCGAAAGGCGCGTCTTGTCCATTGACGAAGTGCTGGAATGTCACGTCCTGACCGGCGCGACAGATTACCAGCTTCGCGTCGTGGTATCCGATCTGGATGCGTATGAGGATTTTATCCGCAACCGCATACATCCGATTGGCGGCATCGCCTCGATCGACACCAGCTTTGTCTATGGGACGGTCAAGAAAACCGCCGTTTTTCCATTGCTGGATTAACCAAGCGTCGCGCGATCATGTGGGGCTTCAAAGTCGATATTCGGTCCTTTCGGCACCACGCCACTGGGGTTAATCGTCTTGTGACTACCGTAATAGTGGTTTTTGATATGATCCATATTCACGGTCTCTGCGACGCCGGGTTGCTGATACAGATCACGCAGATATCCCCACAGGTTCGGGTAGTCGACAATCCGGCACAGGTTGCATTTGAAATGTCCGACATAAACAGGATCGAACCGCACAAGTGTTGTGAACAGGCGCCAATCGGCTTCGGTTATGGTTGACCCAGTCAAATATCGCCGCGAGGCCAGCCGTTGGTCCAGAACATCCAGAGTTTCAAACAAAGGCTCCACCGCTTCTTCATACGCTTCTTGCGAGGTTGCAAAGCCAGCTTTGTACACCCCGTTATTGACGGTGCTATAAATGCGATCGTTTAGCGCGTCGATTTCATCACGCAGGGTGGAAGGGTAGAAATCTCCGTCCTTCGCCCCGACATCATTAAAAGCCGAATTGAACATCCGAATGATTTCGGAGCTTTCGTTGGACACGATGGTCTTATTTTTCTTATCCCAAAGAACGGGCACCGTTACCCGGCCGGTATAATCGTGCGCAGCAGTGGTATAGATCTGGTGCATGAACTCGACCCCGTTCACCGTGTCTGGCACGCCACCTTCAACGGGGTGAAAGGTCCAGCCGTCCTCGGCCATGAGCCAATGCACGACCGAGATCGGGATCATTTCCTCCAACCCTTTCAAGGCGCGGAAGATCAGCGTGCGATGCGCCCAGGGGCAAGCAAGCGAGACATAAAGGTGATAGCGATCCGGCTCAGCTTTGAAGCCGGCCTCGCCGCTGGGGCCAGCCGATCCATCAGTGGTGATCCAGTTGCGGAACTGCGCGTCCTTTCGTTTGAACCGCCCACCGCTGGATTTCGTATCGTACCATTGGTCGACCCATTTTCCGTCTTGCAGCAATCCCATGCCATGCTCCTTTGTGGTATCAGACACATGGTATGTGTTCTGAACCGGACAGCAAGGGCGGGTTTGGTAAATCCACGAAACTGTCAACTCGGCGTCATGCAGATCAGACTGACATCACACGCCCAAGCGCAGCATCAGCCATGGGTTTGCCCTTGGCAACCGCATCACGCTTGACAGGACCATAGCCGCGCATGTCCAGCGGTACGGACAGAAATGCCATCGCGTCGTCGATATTATCCTCGGTGATCTTACCGGTGAGTTGCACAAGACCGTTTTCATACCAGTCGACCAACGCCACCTCTTCTTGGCGCTCGGCGGTAAAGCCAAACGGGTCAAACATGGTACCGCGCAGGCCTTTGAACCGCGCCAAGCGGGTCAATACCGGAGTCATCCATGCGCCGAACGCGCGTTTCAACGGCCGGCCCCGCGCGTCCTTGCCCAAGGGCAGAAGCGGTGGAGCGAAATGGTATTTGACGGTGAAGCCGGGTTCAAATTCTTGCTTCAACTGCGCGTCGAAACCCGTTTGGGTATGCAGTCGTGCCACCTCGTATTCATCCTTATAGGACATGAGCTTGAACAGGCTTTTCGCCGCGACGGTTAAGACTTCATCGCGCAGACTTTCAGGTAAACCCGTCGCGAACCTGGTCAGCGTGTCCCGATAACGGTCCGCATAGGTGACGTCCTGATACTGGGTCAGAAAATCTGCGCGTTTCTCGATCAGGTCGGCAGGTGTCGCGGGCGTGTCGGGTTTCGGGTCGGTCAGCGACACGCGGTCGGGCGCGGCGGCCAAAACCCGACCCAGATCGAAGGCGCGGGCGTTCTCGGCAATCTTCACGCCGTTCAGCTGGATCGCCTGTTTCAGCGCAGCTTCAGACACAGGCACCAGCCCCATCTGCCACGCATAGCCCAGCATGATAACGTTGGCATAGACAGCATCGCCCAGCAGAGTTTCTGCGGCACGGTTGGCGTCAAAGCCAGACACGTTGCCCGACCCAACTGCCGTACGTATCGCCTGCTCGCGAACATCTATCCGCAGGCTGGCGTCGCGAGTTAGGACCAGATCGCCAGTCGGCATCTCGGCTCGGTTCAACACAACCTTGCTGCCCGGCTTGTAGTGTACCGACGCCTTTGGCGATGACGATACGACCATATCGCAGCCAATAACCGCATCAGCCGATCCCGTATCAATCCGCACTTGATGCACCTGATCTGGCGATACGCCCAGCCGGATATAGCTCAGCACCGTGCCAAACTTCTGTGCAAATCCGGTGAAATCCAGAACGCTGGAGCCTTTGCCCTCCAAATGTGCGGCCATAGTGATCAGGGCGCCAACGGTCACGACACCGGTCCCACCAACTCCGGTGACCAACAGGTCGAATGGCTCGGCGACATTTGGCAAATCGGGGCGTGCGACATCCGCGAGCATAGCAGCCACGTCCAGCTTGGATGTATCACGCTTGCGCCGCGTCGCCCCTTCGATGGTCACGAAACTGGGGCAAAAGCCGTTCAGGCAGGACATATCCTTGTTGCAGGAGGATTGGTTGATCTTGCGCTTGCGCCCGAACTGGGTTTCCAGCGGCTCGACACTCAGGCAATTGCTTTCGACCGAACAATCGCCGCAGCCTTCACAGACCAGCGGGTTGATGTAAGGCACCGTTTTCGGATCCTCCATCGTGCCACGTTTGCGACGGCGACGTTTTTCCGTGGCGCAGGTCTGTTCATAAACCAGAACGGAAACACCCGGCACCTCGCGCAATTCTCGCTGCACCTGGTCCATCTCGGACCGGTCATGGAAGGTCACGCCGCCCGGAAACTCGGCGCGGGTGAATTTGCTGATATCGTCGGACACCAGTGCGATCCGCCGGACGCCCTCGGCACGGCAGGTCTGCACGATGCCTGCCACGCTGATCGGACCATCCACGGGTTGCCCGCCGGTCATCGCCACCGCGTCATTGTAAAGGATCTTGTAGGTGATGTTGGTGCCCGCCGCGATGGCCTGTCGGATCGCCAGCGAGCCGGAGTGATACCAGGTACCTTCGCCCAGGTTCTGGAAGATATGCTTACTCCCGTTATAGAGCGACCGGGCGATCCACGGCACGCCCTCGCCCCCCATCTGCGCATAACCCGTGGTGTTGCGGTCCATCCAACTGGCCATCACGTGACAGCCAATGCCGGATGCGGCAACACTGCCGTCGGGCACCTTTGTCGAGGTGTTGTGCGGACAGCCCGAACAGAAATAGGGCGTGCGCGTCGCACCTTCGGTTTTCAGGATGCAGGGGGGCTGCGCCGTTAGCGCCTTGGCCCGCGCGGTGAAGTCTTCGCCGGGAAACACCTTGTCCAGGCGTGCAGCTACGATCGGGGCCAGCATTAGGGGGCTCAGTTCGCCTGTCCACGGGATCAATGGTTCTCCCTGACTATCGTATTTTCCAACCATCCGATTGGGTTTGGTGCCCGGCCAGTCATAGAAATACTCTTTGAACTGACTTTCGATGATGCCGCGCTTTTCTTCGACCACCAAAACTTCGGTCTTCCCGCTTACAAAGCCCAAGGCATCAGTTCGGTCCAGAGGCCAAACCATACCGATCTTGTAAATGTCGATGCCCAACGCCCTGCATTTGGCCTCGTCTACGCCCAACAATCGAAGTGCTTCCATCAGGTCCAGATGCCCCTTGCCGGTGGTAACAAACCCGAAGGTTGCGTCCGTGATGTCATAGACTGCCTTGTCAATCGGGTTGGCCTCGACAAATGCGCGCACAGCGTTGAGCTTGTGACCGATCCGTGTCTCGATCTCGGGGCTGGGAAGATCAGCCAGCCGAACATGCAATCCACCGGTCGGCACCTCGATCTCGGGATAGGTGAACTGACGATCCGGCAGCAGATCGACCGATTGACCGGATTCGACCGTTTCGGAGATGGCCTTGAACCCGACCCATGTACCGCTGAACCGCGACAGCGCGATCCCGTATTCTCCAAAGGCCAGATACTCGGCCACGGAAGCGGGATTCAACGTCGGCATGAACCACGACATGAAGGCCACGTCGGACTGGTGCGGCATGGAGGAGGACACGCAGCCATGATCGTCGCCTGCCACCACCAGAACACCGCCCTTGGGGGCCGAGCCATAGGCATTGCCGTGTTTCAGCGCATCGCCCGACCGGTCCACCCCGGGCCCCTTGCCGTACCACATCGAAAAGACCCCCTCGACTTCGCAATCGGGGTCAAGGCTGGCTTGCTGTGCACCCAGAACGGCGGTGGCGCCAAGGTCTTCGTTCACAGCGGGCAGGAAGGTGATGTTGTGATCGGCCACACGTGCCTTTTCACGCCACAGCTCAAGGTCCAGACCGCCCAGCGGCGAGCCGCGATAGCCCGAGATGAAACCCGCCGTGTTCAATCCCGCCGCCCTGTCGCGTCGCGCCTGATCCAGCATGATGCGCACCAATGCTTGTGTGCCGGTCAGAAAGACGCGGCCGGTCTCGCGGGCATAACGGTCGGACAGTTGATAGGTTGGAAAGTCGGGGTCTTGGCGTGTCATAGCTGGCTCCACAGATTCAAGACCAAGATATTTCATATGGCTTGGTGGTTTGTACCTTTCAGAGCCAGCTGTATTGCGTTAATTGGTAAACTATACCGATCAGATGCCTATCCGAGGATATTTTCACCATGAAGCTCGACAGAAAGGATCGACGCATTCTGGATCTGTTGCAACGGGATAGCACGATCTCGAACGCTGAGCTTGCCAGTGCAGTGGGCATGTCGACCTCGGCCTGCTGGCGCAAAGTGCGCGCCTTGGAAGACGCGAAAATCATCGAGAGATACGGCGCTTACTTGAACCCCGCAAAGGCCGGGCTGAGTTTTCAGGCCATTGTCCACGTACAGCTGACCCGCCATGACCCCGACAAGGTCGAGGATTTCATTCAGGCCGTGAACCGTCGACCCGATGTGGTAGAATGCTTCGCCACCACCGGGCAAGCTGACTATCATCTGCGGGTGTTGTGTCGCGATCTGGTGACGTTCAACGCGTTTTTGGAAGGTTTTTTGTTCAAACAGACAGCGGTTGAAAGCGCACAGACCAATGTCGTACTGCGCGACATTAAAAAACACTCACCCATTCCGGTGTGACCAGTGTGTCATGACCTTCGCAGGCCGGACACTGCACACCAGCCCAGCAGCAAGATGCCAAGAGCCGCGATTCCGATCACTGGCCAGTTTTGTGATGGCCAGTTGGCGGTGATCACCCCCGCCAGTGCCCAAATGATCGCGGCAGCATAAGACCATGCGCCTGGTCGCAACGACTGCACGGAAATCGAGGCGACCAGCACCACGATCAACATCACCAGCGCCGCGGTTTGGTGGGACAAAACCTCGTAGCCGCCCAGCACCACCCCGGTGCCCACACCGGACGCGGCTGTCAGCCACCCGGCATAAAGCGCTACGGGGCTCAACTGCCACCACGGGTTCCGGTCACCTGTGCGCAACATCGCTGTAATAGCCGTCACCGCCATGACAAGGATCATCACAGTCGCCCAGACCGGCGAGGCATTGGCCGCCGCGATCCAGAAACAGCCCAAGAACAGACTTACAGCCAGTGGGCTGCGCATCCTTTGCCAATCCATATCCTGAGGTGCATTTAGTAGCCCCCAAGCAGCCCCGGCTATCAGCCAAAGATAAATCAGCCCCCAGATTCCGAATGCCCAACCGGCAGGCTGCACCGGCCAGAAGGTTTCCGTGCTGGGAAACTGGTCAGGCGAATACCCGGCGAAATTACTGCTGAACCACGGGGACACCGCGAACAGGATCGACAAAAGCAGAATGGCAATGGCCAAATAGGGGATGGGACGGGACATGGCGCTCTTTCTGTTCTGAGTTCTTTTGCTCGGGTCAACGCAAAAGTCAGGGTTTCGTTCCCTCAACCGGGCGCATCGTGGCAATCAGCTCCGCAACTTTCAGACCATATTTACGCATCTCGGACTTGTTCATGATGACGCCATCTTCGGTCAGATACAGCCAGTCGGTGGCGCTGAGCGTGTGCCCGCCAGCCTCGGGAGGCAGAACGATTTTGTAACGGATCATTACAGTCGACCCGGAAACAACACCCCGTCCTTCACCCACGATATCGTCGGCAGTGGCAGTGAAGGAGTTGTCGTCGCCAAGCTTTAGGAACCATTTCCGGTTCTGGGTGCGACCATTGGAATAGGTGAAGCTCTCAGTCAACGTGCCGGTATCGCCATCCCATTCACCCACCATCTGGGCGACGAAACTGTTGGTCATCTTGCCCGTCGGTCCAAAGATCAGACCCTCTGACGAAAACGTTCCGGACAGGTGCTCTTTCATCGAAAATGCTGGGCCGGTCCCGGTATAGTCCTTCGGGCTTTGGGCGCGGAAGCTGAACAGGACAGTCTTGGCGAAGACAGCCATCAACAGAATAAGCAGCAGCGCAGTCATGAGTTTCATTTGGGTCCGTCCTCGGTTGGAAGCGCCAGCACAAGGCAAAAGGCGCAGAGCTTCAGGATGCAGGGCACGACAGCATAGGCAATGTTCAGCGTGGTCAGGGCGCCTTGGCTGTTTACTTGTCCGGGCTGAAAGCCTTGGCTTTCAAGCAGAGGCAAAACAGCAAATGCTGCCAGCGCCAAGCCCAGTTTGCCTGCAAATGACCAGATGCCAAACGCGGCGGACGCGTTCAGACCTGCCCTAGTCAACACGACCGAGAACATGGCGGGCAAGACTACCATATCCGCCCCCAGCGCCGCCCCGGACGCCACGCAAATAATGGCAAACCCGATAAGGTTTCCGGGGTCCAGAAACGCGGCACCGATAAACCCAAGGATCGCAAGCGGCATGGAAATGACAAGTGTCATCCTGGTTCCCACCCGACGGCTGAGCCGGGTCCACATCGGCACGCTTAGCCCGGCGCACAGGAAAAACAAGATCAAAAGCGGGCCTGCTTTTCCCGGCAGTTGAAGGCGATCTTCGACAAAGAACAGAAACAGAGTGGAGGTAACCGCGACGGGCAGGCTGTTAACCAGTGCCAGCACCAAAAGGCGCAACGCCCCTGCACCAGCCAACCCGGACAAAGACAGCCCTTCTCCCACGACAGGTGTGCGTCGCCAGATCGGATAGCTAACCAAAGCAACAGTCACAGCCACCACGCCTAGGAACCACCCAAAGGCGGGATAACCCTGACCACTTGCGCCCAACCCCGTGAATAAAGCGGGAGCAATTGCGGCTACGATGACGCCCGCCAACATACCCGCTTCGCGGTATCCAGCAAGGGTCATCAAATCATGCGCTTCGCTCGACTTGGCCAATGTCGCACTGCGGCCATAAAGCAGGATCATGCCCAAGCTATAGGCTGAAAATAGAAGCACCAGAACTCCCGCCAGCCTGATCGAGACAGCCCCACCGGGCTCAAGCGTGAAAAGGATGGGAAAGCCGATGGCCAGCCCTGTGGCGGCGAGTATCGCAAACAGACTTTGCGCTTTGGGCCAGCGGTCGATTGCCCAGCCCAACAACGGATCCTGAACAAGATCAACCAGCCGGATGAACAACAAGATCACCCCGATCACACCCAATCCAACACCCAGATTGACCGACGCAAACTGCGGCAAATGGATATATAACGGAATGCCGGCCGCAGCCAGCATCAGGGCATACAGGCTGACACGCGGATATACCATTTAGGTTCCCGTCAATTTGCGGGTAAAGGATTTCGACCGGGTGTTGTCGCCCACGAATATTCCCATGAAACGGCGTTTGATCTGAGGATGAGACAGCGTGCAGGTGCGCGCGCCGTTGCGCCAGAACGCAATCCTGTCGTTCCCGTCCGAGACAGCCAGATAACGGTCGCCCTTATCGACAGCGTCGAAACAGGCGTTCAACTGCTCCCTAAGCGGCAGCGCATCCCCGGTACGCTTAAACTCGCGCAACGTGGCCTCGACCAGATCATGCTGCGTTAGATTTCGCAGATAGGTCAGCTCGATCCCGAAGTCCTGTTTCCAATCCAACGTCGCACCGTTGACGGTAAACAACCGTGCTTGATACAGCGGCAAACCAAGGAAACGGAGCGTGGCCGTGCCGCGCACTTCGGCCCCGGGAAGGGCAGAGGCGACCACGCTGCTTTGCGCCACGACAGGGTTCGCGCCAGTGGCCAGCAGGAAAAGTATCGCAAAGACTTTAAGCGCGTGCATGGGCCAGCTCCACCTGAACGACATTGGTGTGTCCGACAGCGAAGGACGCAGCACAGATTTCAAGATAATACTGCCAGTTGCGCAGGAAGGTATCGCCATAGCCCATTTCAGCGATCTTGCGCTTCTGCGCTGTGAACCGTTCGGCCCAGATACGGCAGGTCTTTGCATAGTCCTGACCAAAGGCGAAGTTGTCCTGCACCTGTAAACCCGATTGCCGTGCTTGGTCTTCAATCACGCTGTCCGACAGCAGCATACCACCGGGAAACACATACTGCCGGATATAGTCGGACGACGTTTTATAGGTGTCAAAGAAGCTGTCCTTGACAGTAATTGCCTGCAACAATATCCGCCCACCTTCGGCAAGATTGTCTTTCAATACCGAGAAGTAACTGGGCCAATATCGTGCGCCGACGGCCTCGATCATTTCGATCGAGACGATATTGTCATATTTGCCATTGATGTCGCGATAATCACGCAGCTGAATATCAGCCCTGCCGTCCAAGCGGCACTCGGCATAGCTATGCTGGTTGCGCGAAATTGTGACACCGGTCACGTCGCGCCCCTGATGGGTGGCATGCTCTGCAAACCCACCCCATCCGCAGCCGATTTCCAGCACTCTTTCGCCCGACCCAAGCCGAGACAAAGCGCGCGCATTTTTGCGCGACTGGGCATCGCTTAGATCGTCGCTGCCATTGGCAAACAAACCGGATGAATAAGTCATCCCTTCGTCCAGCCAAAGCTGATAAAACTCGTTGCCCACGTCATAATGCGATCGAATGTTCTTGCGCGATCCGCGGCGGGAATTGGCGCGCAGCATCGTGTCAACCAGACGAAACTTTGCTCGATTGAACATACTGGCTTGATCATAGCTGCCAACGTAATCACGGTTGCGCATGGCAACTGACATCAGCGATTCAATCGACGGTGTATCCCACATGCCTTGCACATAAGTTTCGCCCAGACCCACCTGCCCGTGCGCGGCCATGGCTGAGACTGCGGCCCAATCATTGATTTTCATTTCCGCTTCCTGGCCTGCGGATCCGAAGTGAAAGGTGTCACCCTCGGGCGTGCGCAGGGTCAACTGCCCGTCACGCAGCCGCTCACAAGTGGACAGGAATTCTGACTTCAGGGCCTTGTTCGTCAAACGCAATGTCCGATCCTTTCACTGGCTGGTCTTGATTGATCATCCGAACGATCCGCATTGCGCTGGCAATGCCATCTTCGTGAAACCCATGGCGGTGATACGCGCCGGCAAACCATGTCCGGTTCATACCTTGCATCGCACGAAGTTCTTTCTGCGCACGCAGGGCTGCTTTGTCAAAAACCGGATGGGCGAACTCCACCTCGTCATAGATCTTGTCCGCCGCTATTGGGGTTGAGGGATTCAGCGTCACGAAAAGTGGATCATCTTCAGGAATGTTCTGCAGCTTGTTCATCCAATAGGTGACACCAATCGCCCCCTTTTGCGAGCGATAGGCCCAGCTTGACCACGCCGCACGGCGTTTTGGCATTTGGCCAGCATCACAATGCAGAACCGCTTTGTTCGGCTGATAGCGGATGCAACCCAACGCACTGGCTTCAAGTTCGGTCGCTCCATCACCCAGCATGGCAAGCGCCTGATCCGAGTGGCACGCCAGGATGATGTCGTCATAGCCTTTATCTTCAGCCCCGGCGGTTTGCACAGTGACGCCGTAGGGCATCCGCGCAACCCGCGTGACCGGAGCACCCAAGCGTATGTCGACACCCCGCATCCGCAGTGCAACTTCTAACCGGTTTACATACTCGACGCTGCCGCCTTTGACGGTCCACCATTGGTGCTCGCCCAACCCCGCCAGCAAGGCGTGATTGCGAAAGAAATGAACAAGTGACTTTGCGGGGAACTGATCGACTTCGTTCAAAGGCGTCGACCAGATCGCACCGCACATCGGCATCAGATAATTGTTGCGAAACCACTTCCCAAGACCCAGCTCATCCACGAGTTCAGAGATCGTCTTATCATCGTCTTTCGCGGCGGCCTCAGCGTGCTTTCCAAACCGCAGGATATCCGCGATCATTTTATAATACTGTGGCCGCAGCAAATTGCGCTTCTGGGCCGCGATAGATGTGAGGTTGTTCAGGCCGTACTCAAGCCAACCATCGTCGATACTCGCCCCGAAGCTCATCTCGCTTTTAACAACGGGCACGTCTAATTCGCGAAACAGGCGCGTGAGATAAGGATAGGTGACATAATTGAAGACGATGAACCCGGTATCAACTGGCTGATCGCCGTTCTTGCCCGCCATGACAGTGCGAGCGTGTCCGCCCAAACGGGGCGCGGCTTCGTATATTGTTACATCGTGGTTCGGCGACAAATAGTAAGCGGCGGACAGGCCAGAAATACCACCACCAACAATCGCTATCTTCCTACGTGGGCCGAGCTGTTGATCAAGCATTGACGCCTCTTTTTTGCAAACTACTTGAAACGACTACGGTGCGCAGGGCGGCTTGGATCAGTCAGATCAAAAAAAAATGTACTTTCTGGCGCAGCATCAGCGGAAAACGTGATCCAGATCCGAAGTTCACGCGTAAACAAAACAAATGGTCGAACATGTCCAAGCCCAAACGCTGCACGCAAGACGCGGCAAGCTGAAGAACGCCTTCACCTATGGCGTCGATTTTGTGCTGTGTGACCTGACAAACAGCCAGACACCTGCGTTGCTATCGCGTAACCGGTTCAACCTTTGGTCTCTTTGGGACAAACACCACGGTGGCCCGCGCGGAGACGGGCGCGGGGTGGATTGGTTTCGTGAAGAACTTGCGACACGAGGCCTGACAGGCAACGAACTGCGCCTTTACCTGCTCACCCAGCCCAGTTTTCTTGGCTTTCACTTCAACCCTGTCAGCTTCTGGATTGCAGCGAAAAACGGTACACCCCGCGCGTTCATTGCCGAGGTCAACAACACATTCGGACACCGTCACTGCTATTTCTGTGCCCACGAAGATTTCGGGCCCATCGCGAAACGTGATGCGATCATTGCCGAAAAGCTGATGCACGTGTCCCCCTTCCAGAAAGTCGCCGGGCAGTATCGCTTCAACTTTGGCATGACGGACACAAAGTTCGACATTCGCATACTATATGAAAACCAAGACGAAGGCGTTCTGGCCACGCTGGTCGGTGACCGGCGACCCGCTACCAATCGCTCGCTGATCTGGGCGGCCGTGCGTCGCCCCCTTGGCGCACTGCGTGTCGTGACGCTGATCTATTGGCAAGCCCTGATCCTATACCTCAAGCGCGCACCATTTCTGCGCAAACCCGCCCCGCCAAAACCGCTGGTGTCGGATAGCAAAACGTACCGAGGCACAGAGTGATGGTGGATTTCAACGGAAAAACCTATTGGTTAATTGGCGCCAGCGAAGGTCTTGGCCGCGCTTTGGCGCATGATCTCGACAAAGTGGGCGCGAAGCTGGTGTTGTCAGCGCGCAGCCAAGATCGCCTGAACGATCTGGCAAGCGATCTTACCAACGCCCGTGTGGTTCCCATCGACGTTACCGACCCAGAGAAAGTAAAACTCGCGGTCAAGCAAGTCGGTGACATCGACGGCGTCGTCTATATCGCGGGAGCGTATGACCCTATGTCTGCCACTGAATGGGACGGCGCATCGGCCATGTTGATGTGCAATGTCAATTTCATTGGCGCGATGCACGTGATGGGACATGTGGTGCCCGCAATGGTCGCAAAAGGTAGCGGGGACATAACGCTAATCGGATCCTTGGCAGGATATCGCGGACTGCCCAAATCCATCGGCTACAGCGCCAGCAAGGCCGCGTTGGTCAGCCTAGCCGAAACTCTGCGGTTCGACCTGAAAGACACGGGCGTGTTGGTTCGGATCGTCAATCCGGGGTTCATCAAAACCCGCCTGACTCAGAAAAATTCGTTCAAGATGCCGATGCTGATGACGCCCGAGTATGCGGCACAGCAGGTGCTGAAGGCGATGCGTCGAACCCGTTTTCGCACCGAATTTCCCGCGCCATTTTCCTGGGGCATTCGTCTGCTGGACTATCTGCCGGACGTCATCGTCTATCGCGGAAAATAAGAGCGCTGAGGACACACTAGTCACGAACCGGTCTTTTCCAAAAGCAATGCCGCCCGAACTGGGCGGCATTCTTTGGGTAAGGTGGTGGTGAAGGCTAATGAATTAGTGGCAGGTCGGACGTGCCCCCGGAAGCAGGACCTTGTCGATCACGTGGATCACACCATTGTCTGCCATGATGTCAGCAATGATGACATTGGCCATCTCGCCGGTGCTGTCTGCGATCTTCACGCCATCCGCACCAGCTGAGATGCACAGACGTGCGCTGGCCAGCGCGGGCTTGAAGTAGTTTGATCCTAGCGGAATCATGCCAGCGGTCAGCTTGCGATCATCAACGTGATACAGCAACACATCGGTCAATTGGCCCTTGTTCTCGGGCTTCAGCAGGGTTTCCACAGTGCCTTCAGGCAGGGCGGCAAAGGCATCATTTACCGGGGCATAAACGGTAAATGGACCCGGGCCGGACAGAGTTTCTGCAAGGTCGGCAGCAGTGACCGCCGCGACAAGGGTCGAGAATCGGTCGTCAGCCGCAGCGATCTCGACGATATTGTCGGCTTGGGCTGCGTTTGCGGCAACGGCCATGGCAAGCGCAGCAGCGGTGGTTTTGAAAAGCGATTTCATAAGATAGTCTCCTAGTTGGCAGGCAAAATGCCTTTTTGGTAACTCGTACTTATGAAAGGGATACGGCTCGGCCAGGCCTGCGGTTCACTGTATTTCAGAAGGTCACGCGAACGTGAGGAGAAGCGCATCAAGTTATTGTAAATAAAAAAGGAATCAGAGCTTTTGCACTGTTTCCATACATAAGATTTACAGCGATTTGAGGGTGAATCAGATCCTGAACAGCGGCTGTAACAAGCGCGGCACCAATGCGTTGAACCGCAGCCGCGCATCGGTGGCAGCAAGGCAGATACATGCGTCGCCGGGATCGGCAATCGGAGTGTGCTCAAGATCCTCATTCGCAATCTCGATATCGCCTACCCCAAAGCGCCCGGTGTCGTCGCTGAAACTGCCCTGAAGCACCAATGTCATCTCAAGCCCGTTATGCCCATGATCGGGCACAGCCTGACCACCGGGAATGTATAGCAGCCGGACTGACCCTTGCTTATCCTGAGACAGAATTGACTGGCGTACCCCCATGCCAAGGGATTTCCATTTTGGCTCTTGCCCTTTCAGTGCTGCGACCACCGGACCGGGGTAAATCCCGTGTCGCGTGTAAACAGGCTTGGGCGTCACGGGCGCATCCAGTTGGGCCAGAAGATCAGCCTTCATATTTCCCGAAACCGCCACACGTTCGGTCGCTTCAAGCAGCGCGCCACCCAAAGATTGATGGGCCTCAAGCGATGCGCGACATTGCACGCACAGCGACACATGGCTGGCCACGGCCACCGCATAGTGATGCTGCAAACTGCCCGCGGCATATGCCGCCAGAATAGCGTCAGGGATATGATGGGTGATTGCGGTCATTCGCGCAGTCCCTTCAACTCATGTCTCAACCGCTCCAACCCAAGCCGGATGCGGGATTTGATTGTTCCAAGTGGCAGGCCGGTCTGGTCGCTGATCTCTTGATGTGTCAGTTCGCCCAGATAGGCCTTTTCGATCATTTCTCGTTGCTCTGGCCGTAAAGACGACAGGGCATTTTTCAGTTTTCCAGCCTCTTGCTCAACAGCGAGGATCTGGCTCGCATCAGGTTCAGCTCCGGGATCTTCGGCCAGTTCGTCCGGCACAGGGCGGTTTTCCTTGCGCACGATGTCGATATGCCGGTTGCGGGCAATCTGGTATATCCATGCCGACACTTGTGCGCGGTGGGGGTCGAACATTGACGCCTTGCGCCAAACGGTCAGCATTACATCCTGTACGATCTCTTCGGCTTGCGGAGCCGAGCAGCCTGTCCGCATGATGAACCCCTTCAGACGCGGCGCGAAGTGATCAAACAGCGCGCAAAATGCGTCTCGATCTTGATTATCCCGAACGGCGAGCATCCATGTGGTCTGCTCTGAGATTTCGGTCTTGTTCTGCGGCACCGGGTTTCCTTCAAGACGACGCACGGGTGGCGCAGGGGGCCGGGTGCTCGGATGATCAAGGGTCAGTGTCAACATAACCTCAATACGAGGCGTTTTGTAAACTGGATCAATTCGCGCGACTCTTTTTTGCCGCCCGTGTTTTTACCTTATCGGCGCGACACCCGGTGAAACAGATGCGTAAATGTGGCAGCACCCAAAATGGGGATCAGCAAGTTCACCAAAGGAATCGACAATGGTATAGCCATCAGGGTGCCCGCCAACCATATTTGCAAGTTGTTGCCGGACCGCAGGCGGTTGGCTTCAGCCCGCCCGACACGGCGCATTGCGGCAAGCTGAAAATACTCACGTCCCAGAAGATACCCGTTCACGACCCAGAACAGGATCGGTGCCAGCGGACCGACAAAAAAGAAAAGGATCAGGGCAATCAGGTTAACCCCGACAATGACGCCCAGAAAACCTAAGCTGTCGCGAGTGGTCTCGACCAGCGGCACTTCGGGCGCGGGGGGCAACTCGGGATAATACCGCGCCTCGACCGCGTCGGCCACGTCGTCCAGAAAGATGCCCGTAAAGGCTCCTGCCACGGGAACCATTAGCACGACGGACAACACGATCATCAGCAGGAACGACGCCCACCACGCAAGGCCATCAACCCAAGACACTTCACCGATCAAGGGCAATGACAGCGTATCAGGCACCAAAAAACCAACCAGCCAGGTCATCGCCACCGTTATGGTGATCAGAAGGCCGACGGTAAGTGCCAGACCTTTCATCAACACGCTACGAAAACGCGGATCGGCCATCTGACCGACCGAGCGGAAGAAATCGTCAAGGATCATGTCTCTACCCATGTGGCAATTGCCGATACATCAGGGCGCGGGCGCTCAGTTGGTGCACTTGTTTCTGTGCCAATATGGATGATGCCCGCAACCGTTTCGTGGTCGTCCAGACCCAATCCATCGTGCAGGAAAGCGCGGTCGTGGCTGGCCCAGCCAGTCAGCCAGTTGGCCCCCCAACCCGACGCAAGCGCGGCGTTCAAAAGTGCAAGGCAAACTGCCCCGGCGGAATAAAGTTGCTCAATCTCGGGTACTTTCGGAGAGGGAACAGGCGACGACACCACCACCACCGCCGACGGGCTGTCGGCAAACGCGGATTGCGCTTTGGTGATCTGTTCTGGCGCCTCATTCAATGCTTTGCCCCGTTCACCGACCAGTTCTGCCAGTCGATCCAAAGCGCCACGTTCCAATACGATAAACCGCCACGGTTCCAACTTGCCGTGATCCGGGCTGCGGGCAGCAGCGGTTAGGATGGGTGCAAGGGCCTCGCGATCCGGGGCTGGGCCGGTCAAAGTCTTGGCCGGGCGCGAACGGCGGGTAAGCAGGAAATCCAGCGCAGCTTGGTTGCGGTCAGGCATGGTTTTGTCCTTGGTATGGCAAAATGCAGGCTTGGCCGCAAACGCGGCTGGCTTGGTGCACATGTCGGGTGTCGCGTGGTCCACGTCAAGATGTTACGTCACTTAACATCGAAAAAATCCTGCAGATCGGTGATCAGGTCCGAAAACACCCCGACCATATGCGTGTTGGGTTGGCGCGCGGCAAAGGTCTCGGCCAGTGGATCGGGGGCATGGTGTTCAGCGCCGGACATTTCCTCAAGCACTGCGTGGCCGCAGAACGGCACATAGACTTCGGAATATCCACCCTCATGCGCCATCATGAGGCGTCCACCACACAGATCCTCTGCAAGATCCATGACCATACGTGTCATGTGCCGGAACGTGTCAGCGGTGGCGAGCATGCAAGACAGCGGGTCGATCAGCGCTGCGTCATATCCACAGGCAATGACCATCACCTCTGGCTCATGAGCGCGGATGGCTGGCAGGACAAGACGCTCCATCGCTTCCAAATAGGTAGCGTGCCCAGCGCCCGGTGGCAGCGGGATATTCATGTTTGCGCCTTGCCCAGCCCCTTCGCCACGCACTTCCGCATCGCCTGTGTCGGTAGGATAATTCCTTTCCTGATGCAGCGAGATCGTCAGTACATCGGGGTCATTGATGAATATCGCTTCGGTTCCATTGCCGTGATGAACGTCCCAGTCCACCACCACAATCCGCTTGGCCAACCCATTGGTCTGTGCATGACGGATTGCAATCGCAAGGTTGGCCAACAAGCAAAACCCGTTGGGAAACTCGGGAAGGCAATGATGGCCGGGCGGGCGGGACAGAGCATAGGCGTTGTCCACCTCGCCTTTCAAAACCGCCCCAAGTGCCGCGACGGACAACCCGGCAGATAGTGCGGCAATCTCGTATCCACCCTGCCCGAACGGCGTGCGCAAGCCAAGTTCTCCACCCCCGGCATCAGACACGCGCTTGAAATTGTCAAGGAACACAATGGGATGTACCCGCGCCAGCATCTCGCGCGTGGCTGCAGGGGCAGTCTGTGCATAAAGCGCACCGGTCAGCCCAGTCACATCCATCAGGTTCTTCAAGCGCCGCTTGGTTTCCGGATTTTCCGGCAATCCACCCGCCGCCAAAGGTTGCACCAATCCGCCCACAGGCAGGTTGCCCGCATAGTTGCCACCAGAATGCCAAAAGCACTTTTCGTCCCAGAAAAAGCCGGTTCTTGTCATGTCAGCCTCCCGTATCCGGTGCAGAGTGACGCAGGGGACTTGCGCCGTCCACCCCTGCCCGACAGGATGATGCCATGAAGAAAGGCGACTTGTCTCATCTGGCCAAGCCCGGCGCGTTGCTGTCCGTGCGCGTCACACCCAAAGCGGCACGCAATCTGGTTGAAGAACGGGATGGCCTGCTTCGCGTCTCGGTCACAACCGTGCCCGAGGATGGCAAGGCCACGAAAGCTGTGGTGAAGCTGCTGGCGCAGGCTTTGGGCATATCAAAATCGCGCCTTTTTTTGACACAAGGCGCGACATCTCGAGACAAGGTGTTTCGAGTCGATTAGCCTTAATCGCCTGCGCGCGGAATGGATGACGTGGCATAGGTTCCTTCGTTCGGATCACTGTAGCCACCACCGCCGCCCATCGGATCAGGGCCATATTTGTTGGCGCCGTCCGTGCCTTTGCTGGCA
Source organism: Aliiroseovarius sp. F47248L (assembly GCF_023016085.1). Classification (NCBI taxonomy): domain Bacteria; kingdom Pseudomonadati; phylum Pseudomonadota; class Alphaproteobacteria; order Rhodobacterales; family Paracoccaceae; genus Aliiroseovarius; species Aliiroseovarius sp. F47248L. The sequence goes on from NZ_JALKBF010000001.1 coordinate 2,331,230, forward strand.
TACCAGACAATCAGGATGATGATGCCGACCAGCGGGATCAATGCCAGCCAATACCACCACCCGCTGCGGTCGGTATCATGCAGGCGGCGCACAGTGACCGAGATCATGGGAAGCAAGGTGGCAAGCCCGAACAGGCCAGACAGAACCGGCGTGTTCGTTTCCGCCTGAAAGCCACCCTCCATAGTTGTCACAGTCCCGAAAAGAACGCTGTCAATCATGCCAAGCACCAACTGCCCGGCAAACACGAATAGCACAAACCACCAGAACTCCGACCGCTGGGCACGGCCCTTGAAAGTGACGTATTTCGAGAAACACGCCCGAATTGATTCCATGAAACTCATGATCTGTCCCCTGTTCAGGTTATTTTTTACCACCGATACGGGGTTCATCCCCGGCGATCAGTCGCTCAATGTTTGCGCGATGGCGCAGGAAAATCAACAACGCAAGCGCGACTGAAAGGATCACGTACGCTGGAAAGCCTAACAACACAGCCCAGATCGGCGATAGGGCGGCAGCCGCCAGTGCCGCCAGCGACGAAATGCGAAACAGCACGGCGACCACAAGCCATGTGGCACAGGCGGCCAGTCCGATGGGCCATGCCAGCGCCAGCATCGTGCCCAGCCAAGTGGCGACCCCCTTGCCGCCATTGAAGCCCAGAAAGATGGGGAAGCAATGGCCCAGAAAGGCTGCGAAACCTGCAATCTGTGCGGCGTCCTCGGCCAGAAAAGCTCGCGCCAGCAGAACCGCCGCCGCTCCCTTGCCCGCATCGCCCAGAAGCGTCAGCAAGGCCGCGGGTTTGTTCCCAGTGCGCAGCACATTGGTTGCACCGATGTTGCCCGACCCGATCTGGCGCAAATCACCTAACCCGAATAGGCGGGCCATAACGATACCGAAGGGTATCGAGCCCAGCAGATAGCCCGCGACAGCGACCAGCGCGAGCAAGGGCAGAGAGGTGATCAGCTCAGGCATCATCACCTCCAAACACCCGTTCACCGCCAACCCATGTGCCCAGCACGCGCCCCTCCATCCGCGCCCCGTCGAAGGGGGTGTTCTTGGATTTCGAATTCAGCTTGAACCGGTCCAGCACGAAGGGTGCATCAGGATCGAACAGAACCAGATCGGCGGGGGTGCCTTGGGTCAGTTCACCACCCGGCAAGCCGAAACGACGCGCAGGGTTCAGTGACAGCGCCCGCCACAGCGTCGGCAGGTCAATCAGCCCGGCATGAAGCAGACGCATGGCAGCGGGAAGAAGCGTTTCCAAGGCGACCGCGCCCGAAGCCGCTTCTTCAAACGGCAGGCGTTTGCTTTCTTCGTCCTGCGGGGTGTGCATGGACGAGATGATGTCGATCACCCCGCGCGCAACTGCGTCTGCCATGGCCAACCGGTCATCCTCGGGCCGCAGCGGGGGCTTGACCTTGAAGAAAGTGCGATAGTCGCCCACGTCCAGCTCGTTCAGGGTCAGGTGGTGAATGTTGACCCCGGCGGTCACGTCCAGCCCGGCAGCCTTGGCGCGCTCCAGCGTAGGCAGGGCGTGGGCGGTGGACAGGTTATCAGCGTGATAGGCAACGCCCGTCATTTCGACGAGCGCCAGATCACGTTCAAGCCCCATCCGTTCAGCCATGGGGCTGACAGCAGGCAATCCGCGCAAGGACGCAAATTTGCCCGAGGTTACGGCCGCCCCTTTCGACATATTCGGGTCTTGCGGGTGGCCGATTATCAGCGCGCCAAGGCTGCGCGCATATGTCATTGCGCGGGAATATACCTTGTTGTCGGTGACAACGTGATCGCAATCAGTGAACGCCACGGCGCCTGCATCCAGCATGAACCCCATCTCGACCATCTCGCGGCCCGCGCGTCCCTTGGTTAGTGCGGCCATGGAATGCACGTTGACCGGTGCCGCCTGCGAGGCCCGACGGGCGACGAATGCCAACGCCTCAGGCGTGTCCACTGCTGGTGTGGTATCCGGGCGAATGACCATCGTGGTGACACCGCCCGCTGCAGCCGCCAGCCCAGCGCTGCGGAAGCTTTCCTTGTGGCGTTCACCCGGCTCACCGATCTTCACGCCGATATCTACGATGCCGGGGGCAAGACATTTGCCGCCGCAGTCGATCACGTCGCCGCTTTCCCCGCCATTTACGTCGACGATCAGCCCATCCTCGATGGTCAGACTGCCCAGCGCGTCAGTGCCCGTTTCAGGATCAATCAGGCGCGCATTGGTGAAAGTCGTTGTCATACAGTGTCCCCCATCACACCCCGCGCACGGTCAATCGCGGCTTGGGTGGCCTTGGTGTCGGCCTGATATTTCATCATGTATTTGTCGCCCGTTGTCGTCACCACCTGAGCGGCCGAGAATATGGTGTTCACCTTGGCGATGTTGCCCAGCAGGATCGAGCGGTCCCCCGGTCCAATCAGCCGCCGGTTTGTCAGATACCATGTGAACCCCACCTGTTCGCGCGCCACGTAAACCCCGCGCACAGCGATCGCCGCGACGGCGCCGACAACGCCGGTCCACGCATGGGGATTGCCCATATAGATCAGGATGCCCGACATCAGCACCGCGCCGAGCGCGGCCAGCAGGACGTGCTCTTTCACATAGGTGATCATGTTGCCTGAAAAGCTTTCGATCAACCGCTCGCCCGGATCAAGCTCGGGGCCCGTCTGGCTTTCCAAACGGGGTTCCAATTCGGCATCTTGCTCAGACATAGACACCCTCGGGCTGGGCGGCGCGTTCGGCACGCAGGTTGCGGGCCAGAAGGTCCATCGCGGCCATGCGCACGGCGACGCCCATTTCGACCTGTTCCTGAATGACGGAGCGGTTGATGTCGTCGGCAATGGTACCGTCAATCTCGACCCCCCGGTTCATCGGACCGGGGTGCATGACGATGGCGTCGGGCTTGGCATGGGCCAGCTTTTCTGCGTCCAGACCAAAGCGGTGATAGTATTCACGTTCGGACGGGATAAAGCCGCCGTCCATCCGCTCACGCTGAAGGCGCAGCATCATGACAACATCGGCGTCCTTCAGACCTTCCTCCATGTCGTCATAGACCTCGACCCCGAACTGGTCGATTTGGGAGGGCATCAGCGTTGGCGGCCCAACAAGGCGCACGCGGTTTTCCATCTTGCCCAGCAGGATCAGGTTGGAGCGCGCCACGCGGCTGTGGGCGATGTCGCCGCATATGGCCACGGTCAGGCGATGCAGCCGCCCCTTCTCGCGCCGGATTGTCAACGCATCCAACAGCGCCTGCGTGGGATGTTCGTGCTTGCCGTCACCTGCGTTCAGAACCGCGCAGTTCACCTTTTCGGCCAACAGGTTTACCGCGCCCGAATGGGGGTGACGCACCACCAGCAAATCCGGGTGCATGGCGTTCAGTGTCAGTGCCGTATCAATCAACGTCTCGCCTTTCTTGATCGACGACGCCTGCATTGCCATGTTCATCACGTCCGCACCCAGACGCTTGCCAGCAATCTCGAAGGAGGCCTGCGTGCGGGTGGAGTTTTCGAAGAACATATTGATCTGCGTCAGCCCGGCCAGAGCGTCAGATCGTTTCTGCGTGGAACGGTTCAAATCCACATAGCTGTCGGCCAGATCAAGAACGGTTTTAATCTCTTCGGGGTGAAGCTGTTCGATCCCCAAAAGATGGCGTTGGCGGAATGTCATTTGGGCCTCCGTCCTGTGGTTAGGTGCTTATAGGATCGGGGGGCGGGCGCGTCCATCCCTTCTGCGTCTGATTGGCACAACAGATCGTTTACCTTCCTCGCGCGCGCACTTAGGCTGTGCGGCATGGAATCGGCACAAGACTGGCATAGCGCGAAGGCACTTCTGGAGTGGCAAATTGAACTGGGCGCGGTGGACGCGATCGGGGATGTGCCTGTTGATCGCTATACGCTGGAACAAAACCTTGCGAAACACACAAAAGCCTCATCGACCGAGCCGACACCCGTTAGGCCGACAACACCGCCAGCAGTCCCCCAGCACGACCATGTCGCATTTGCGAAGCAGGCGGCTGCGGCTGCTGCTGATCTGGAGGCGCTGCGGGCCGCAATCGACGCGTTCGAAGGCTGCGAGCTGAAGCGTGGGGCGCGAAACACAGTTTTTGCTGACGGCAACCCTGCCGCCCGGGTCATGGTCATCGGTGAAGCGCCGGGTCGGGACGAGGATATCGCAGGCAAACCCTTCATCGGGCGCGCGGGGCAGCTTCTGGACAAGATGTTTGCCGCCATCGGTATGGGCCGCGACACCCCGCTGTCGAAAGACGCAATCTATATCACCAACGTGATGGCGTGGCGCCCGCCAAGCAACCGCGACCCCAGCGCCGACGAGATCGCGATGATGACGCCGTTTCTGGAACGCCATGTGCAACTCGTCGCGCCCGATCTGCTGGTCTTGATGGGGAACACACCCTGCCAGACCGTGCTGGGGCGCAAGGGCATTATGAAGATGCGCGGAAATTGGGATGAGGCATGGGGCAAGCCCATCATGCCCATGACCCACCCCGCCTATCTTCTGCGCAACCCCGCCGCAAAGCGCGAGGCTTGGGCGGACCTTCTGGCGATACAGGCAAAACTGCGGGATCTGGCGTGAATATCCTTGCCTTTTCAGACCTGCACCTGAGCCAACCTGCAGCAGACAGGTTGCTCGAGGCCGCAAAGGACGCTGATCTGATCCTGGGTGTGGGAGATTTCGCCAGTCGCTGCGAAGGGTTGGTGGATTACATCGCGCAATTTGCCGGTTGGGGCAGGCGCGCAGTTTTCGTTCCCGGCAACAACGAAACAGAAACCGAATTACGTGCAGCTCTTGCAGACAGCGACATCACGGTGCTGCATGGGGACAGCGCAACCATCGGCAACGTTACCATTGTTGGCATTGGGGCGGCAATCCCGCCCTTGCCGGCGTTACCTTGGCAATCGTTCGACCTTACGGAAAACGAAGCAGTTGAAAAGCTGTCGTCAATCAAGCACGCCGATATTCTCATCTCGCACTCTCCGCCCAAAGGCATCGCCGATCAACACACAGAACTGGGGTCGCTAGGATCACAGGCGGTGCTTGATGCGGCGAAACGCCTGTCGCCAAAATGGCTACTTTGCGGTCACATTCACGATGCCTGGGGCACACGCGGACAGATTGGGGCTACACAGGTCTTGAACTTGGGTCCGACGCCCAACTGGATCACACTCTGCTAGGATCAGACGATGTCCCATATCACACCTCAAGCCGCTGCCACCCGTGACTTCATCCCGGTTCGCATCGCCATTTTGACAGTTTCGGACAGCCGCCAGATGCACGAAGACCGATCTGGCGACACGCTGGTTGCGCGGTTGGAACAAGCCGGTCACATCTTGGCCGACCGCAAGCTTTGCCCCGATGAACGTGATCAGATTGCGGATCAACTGCGCGCCTGGTCTTTGGATCCTGACATTGATGTGGTCATCACGACTGGCGGAACTGGTCTAACCGGACGTGACGTGACCGTCGAAGCGCATCGCGATGTATACGAGAAGGAAGTCGAGGCATTTGGCACGGTTTTCACCATCATCTCGATGAACAAGATCGGCACATCGGCCGTGCAAAGCCGCGCAACGGGTGGTGTTGCGAACGGCACCTATCTGTTTGCCCTGCCCGGCAGCCCGGGTGCTTGCAAGGATGCGTGGGACGATATTCTGGTGCATCAACTGGACTATCGCCACATGCCGTGCAACTTCGTCGAAATTTTTCCGCGTTTGGACGAACACAAGCGACGGAAATGATCTGCTCGTTCGTTTGAAACGTAACTAGGATGCACACCGTCGACGTGCCGAAACTGTGACTACGCGCCGCTTGCCTGCCACGTCAGAGCAGGACAGGATGTTTTGGCGATCAGTGGAGTAGTAATATGCGATTTATAGGCCGCAGCCTGACCGGGTTGTTCCTACTGGCGTTAACCATCGGCTTGCTGGCAATGGCCGTCAGCATGGTCAACTCGGCTTTCAAAACACGAGCTGAACGCGACAGCGCAGAACCCAGCGCCAGCGAACGAGTATTTTCTGCCAATGTCATGACTGTCACCGCGCAAACCCTCACCCCTGTACTGATCGCCTATGGCGATCTGTCATCGAGACGAGCACTGGATGTGCGCGCCTTGACCGGCGGCACTGTCACCGAAATTGCAGCGAATTTTGTAACCGGTGGCGCGGTGCGCGAGGGCGATCAGCTTTTGCGTATTGATCCGACAGACTTCGAATTTTCACTGGAACTGGCAAAAACTGACGTTTCTCAGGCCGAGGCCGAATTGCGGGATGCGCTTGCAGCGCTGGAACTGGCCCGCGACGATCTGGATAATGCCACCCGGCAGGCCGACTTACGCGAAGCTGCTCTGACCCGACAGCGCGATCTTGTTGAACGCCGAGTGGGAACCGAGGCAGCGGTCGAAACGGCTGCGCTAGCCGCTTCGGCGGCGCAACAGGCAGTGCTGGGCAAACGGCAATCTGTAATCACCGCGCAAGCCCGCGTCTCGACTGCAGAAGCTGCCCTGCGGCGCAGTGAAATCCAACTGGACGAAGCTGAACGTCGCCTTGAAGAAACACAGATCACGGCTGAAATCAGCGGCATTCTGACAGATGTCTCCGTGCTGCGCGGTGGGGTTGTTACGGCGAACGAAAAGATCGGACGTATCATTGATCCGACCGCGCTTGAGGTTCGGTTTCGCGTGTCAGCAGCCCAGTATGCAAGGCTTCTTGGCCCTGATGGTCGACTGACCAACACCGACATCACGGTCCAACTGGCCGCTGCTGGTCTTAACCTGACAGCAACCGGACGGATCGACCGTGAAAGTGCCGATGTGGGCGAAGGTCAGACTGGACGCCAGATTTTTGCCACGCTGGAACCCTCACCCGGTATGCGACCGGGTGATTTCGTCACGGTCAGTGCGGCTGAACCGGCCCTGCAGGAAACTGTTCTGTTGCCCGCATCCGCGCTAAGCGCCCAAGACGAAGTTTTGGTGTTGGGGCCGGAGGACCGTCTGAGCAGCGCCAAGGTCGAGCTTTTGCGTCGCCAAGACAACAACGTCATCGTGCGTGCGACTGCACTGGAAGGCAAAGAGATCGTGACCGAGCGCACCCCCGCGCTGGGCGCCGGTATTCGTATCCGCCCGGTCCGCCCCGGTGAAAGCGTTGCGCCCGAACCTCAGGCCGAGATGGTCACCCTTGCCCCCGAGCGGGTCGCGGTTCTGCGCACGTTTGTTGAAAGCAATAGCCGCATGCCGGAAGAGGCTCGCGAACGCATTCTGGCCCAACTTGATACCGGCACCCTGCCCGCAGACACGCTCGCGCGGCTGGAACAAAGGATGGGGAACTAGCGCATGGGACGCGGTCTGAACCTTCTGTCCTATTTCACGCGCCACGCCACGGTGGCGAACCTTCTGCTGCTGGTACTGATCGCCCTCGGCCTGTTCGCCTACCCTAGGATGCGCGCGCAGTTCTTTCCCGATGTGGTGATCGAAAGCGTGTCGGTCCAGACATCGTGGCGGGGCGCAGGGGCTGAAGATGTGGACGAGGCAATTGTGCAGGTCATGGAACCTGCCTTGCTGACGGTCGAAGGTGTGGAAAGTGTCAGCTCGCGTTCCTTCGAAGGCAGCGCTAGCATCACGTTGGAGTTCGAACCTGGCTGGGACGTTGCCCGCGCCGCAGATGACGTGCAAACGGCGGTGGATGAGCTATCCGACTTGCCAGAGGATGCCGACACCCCGCAGGTCAGGCGGGGGGCTTGGCGCGACAGCGTGACCGATGTTGTCATTTCTGGTCCTGTCGGAATTGAACAGCTTGGTCGTTTCGCCGACGAAATGATTATCCGCCTGTTCGAACGCGGCGTGACGCGCACGGGTATACGTGGATTTGAAGCACCGCGAACAATTGTCGAGGTGACCTCGCTGTCATTGATCGAAAACGATGTCACCATGGCTCAGATCGCCGAGGCCATCGCAGGCGAGGCAACCGCTGCGCCGGCAGGTGATGTCGCGTCAGGTGCGGCCCGAGTTCGCACGGGGATTGCCAAACGCAGCGCCGATCAGATTGAAGCAATTGTTCTGCGCTCCAATCCCGACGGATCGAAACTAACCGTCGGCGATGTGGCACAGGTGAATGTGGAAGGGGTCGACCGCAACCGATCTTATTTCGTGGGCAGCGATGCCGCGATTGCTTTGAACGTGTCCCGTTCAGCGCAAGGCGACGCCATCCGCATGCAGGAAATCGTCGAAGAGGTCCGCGCCGAGCTTTTGCCCACCCTACCCGACGGGGTGAAGATATCGCTGGTGCGCACTCGCTCCGACCTGATTACGGCGCGGATCAACATCCTGATGAAAAACGGTTTGCAGGGCTTGGCCCTAGTACTTTTACTGTTGTTCCTGTTTCTGAATGCTCGCACCGCACTTTGGGTCGCCGCAGGTATACCCGTCGCGATGACTTCAGCGATTTTTCTAATGTATATGTCGGGGCTAACGCTGAACATGATCTCGCTGTTTGCGTTGATCATCACGCTTGGGATCGTGGTCGATGATGCGATCGTCGTGGGAGAACATGCCGACTTCCGCGCCCGCAGGCTGGGGGAAGGTCCGGTTAAGGCCGCCGAGAATGCCGCCAAGCGTATGTTCCCACCCGTCTTTTCGGCCACACTCACTACGGTGATTGCGTTCTTTGGCCTGACCGCCATCGGTGGACGGTTCGGCGATATGATCGCAGATATTCCCTTCACCGTGATCGTGGTGCTGGCGGCGTCACTGATCGAATGCTTCCTGATCCTACCGCACCACATGGCACACGCCTTGACCCACACCGCGAAGGAACACTGGTATGACTGGCCGTCGCGGCAGGTGAACAAAGGGTTCCGCTTTGTCCGCGATAAAGCGTTCCGACCCGTGATGGGATGGGTGATCAAAGCCCGCTATCCGGTCATTGCAATGACGCTTTTGATCCTGGCCAGTCAGGCGTCGATTTTCATCCGCGGTGACCTGGCATTCCGTTTTTTCAATGCGCCCGAACGGTCTTCCGTCACAGGCAACTTCGCGATGGTATCGGGCGCGACACGCGACGACACATTAGAGATGATGGGTCTGGTGCAAAATGCCGTGGAAAAGACGGCCGCCGAATTTGAAGAAAAGCATGGTCGTAATCCGGTGGTGCACGCTCTGGCCCAGATAGGTGGCAATGCCGGTCGCGGCCTATCGGGTGTGGACGGAAAGGACAATGATCTTCTTGGCTCGGTATCAGTCGAACTGATCGATGCGGACCTACGCCCCTACAGCGCGTTCGCCTTCGTTGGCGCCTTGCAAGACGCCGTTGACAACCACCCGTTGCTTGAAGTTCTGTCGTTCCGTGGCAACCGCTATGGCCCTGGTGGCGACAGTTTGGATGTGGAGCTTTACGGGGCCACATCCGATCAGTTGAAAGCCGCGTCCGAAGCGTTCATCACCCGCATGTCCGCCTTTCCCGAAGTGTCTGCGCTTGAGGACAGCCTGTCCTATGACAAGGAAGAGCTGATCCTTGACCTGACCGCGCAAGGGCAGGCGCTTGGTTTTACCATCGACGGGTTGGGGCGCGTTCTGCGCAACCGCCTGAACGGGATCGAGGCGGCCAGCTATCCTGATGGAACGCGGTCAGCCGAGATACGCGTGCAACTGCCTGAATCCGAGCAGACATCGGACTTTCTGGAACGCACCCAACTGCGCACTGACAGCGGCACATATGTGAACCTTGCCGATCTTGTTTCGGTTCGGTCACGCACCGGCTTTGCCAGCGTGCAGCGTGAGAACGGCATCCGACTGGTCAAAGTCACGGGCGATATCGACGAAAACAACGCGGCTCGAGCCGAGGAAATTCAACGCACCACCGAAACAGAGATCCTGCCGCAACTGGCCGAGGAATTCGGCATCGCCTTCCAACTGGGCGGCTTGGCCGAGCAACAACAGGAATTCCTGTCCGACGCAAAATCCGGTCTGATCCTCGTCCTTTTGGGCATTTTCCTGACGCTGGCATGGATATTCTCAAGCTGGACGCGACCGCTGGTGGTCATGGCGATCATCCCCTTCGGTCTGGTCGGTGCCATTTTTGGTCACGTTCAGTGGGAAGTGCCATTGTCCATGTTCTCGGTGGTCGGCTTGATCGGTATGACCGGGATCATCATCAACGATTCCATCGTTCTGGTCACGACCATCGACGAATACGCGCGTGAACGCGGATTGGTGCCCGCCATCATTGACGGGGCGGCAGACCGACTGCGGCCGGTGATGCTGACGACGATGACGACGGTGCTGGGGCTTGGACCGTTGCTATATGAGACCTCGCGACAGGCGCAGTTTTTGAAACCTACGGTTATCACCCTGACCTATGGGCTGGGCTTCGGCATGGTGCTTGTGCTGCTTGTCGTGCCCGCGCTGGTGGCTATCCAAGCGGATATGGGTCGCATGGTTCATGCGCTGAAACGGGTCTGGCGGGGACGTGGGCGCGAAGGATTGAAACCTGCCATCCTGCTGGTTGCTGGCGTAGCGCTATCAATGCTGGCAGCATTTGTCCTTGCGGTTGGCCTTTGGGGGCTGACCACGCAAAGCATCGCAGTCTTCGTGGCAATCAGTGCAGGTATAGCGGTTCTTGGCTATCTGGCTGGAGCAGTCGCAATGCGCGGGCGCCGGGCTTAATCAAACGTCCCCGTCACACGCCCCAGCAGCATAAACGCCCGCGCGGTTCGTGTGTCGGCCAACGCCGCGATATCCGCGTCGGACGCATTCTTTTCGAAGCCTGCGAAGGTCTGATCGAACCGGCGCAGAAAATGGTGGGCTGCGTCGCGGAAGATCGGGTCTTGCTTCATCCGCCCGGCGGTCAAGGCCAGCGACGAGCGATCACGCACACCGCCCAGAGCAGCAACGCCGCGCCCGCGTTCACCCGCAGCAAACTTGCGCCAGATTTCAGGGCGCGCACGGTCAGGACGCAGATCGTCCATGTAAATTCCATCTTGCGACAACAGGGTCAGAACGTCTTGCGACGCTTGCACCAGACCGGCAACCTGCCGGTCATCCAGCGCCCGGCGCAGCGCCCGGAAGCCATCAGAATCTTCGGCTGTTTCTGGGAAATGCAGCGCGCGGATGAAATCCTCGATCGATAGAGGCGGGTTCAGCTCTTCGACCGGCGTGCCCAGCGCAAGGCTGGTCTGGTCGGCAGTGGTCTGCGCCGCGCTTTCGGTAACAATCGCCGGGCTGGGATTGACCGGTGTCGGATTGGCGAGTGTTGGCATACCAGGACGGATTGAGGTAAACGTCGCCAGAGCGCTTTCCGTCTTGCGGCTAACCTGGGCGATCTCTTCCAGCTTCTGTTCCACCTTTGACGCCTGAGCGGGCGTGCCGGTGAAGCCTTGCTGTTGCTGGATGTAAGCTGACCGCATCGCATCTATTGCGGCACTCAGACGCACGCTTTCCTCGCGCATGATGCGCGCCGACCGCAAAGCAGCAACCGCAACCCAAATCACGGCCACGGGCATGATAACCGCCACCAAGGTCATCAGAAATTGCAGCGGCTGCGACAGGCCGTCGCCATCGCTGCTGCCGAAGCCCAGAACCAGGAAAAACAGGATACACCCTGCCAGCCACAGGCCAGACAGCAAAAGGCCGATGACCTCGCCCCCGCTCAGCGACGGAACCTGTGCGTTCAAGGCGCTCAAACGCCCTGTTCCCAGACTTGCGGATCCGCTTTTCGTCTTGTCGTTCATCCTGTTCCTCGTGTCCGCATGTTGCGGCGTCAGATCCATTCGATCTTCAGGATCTCGTAGGCCTTTTCACCGCCCGGTGTGCGCACTTCAACGCTGTCGCCTTCTTCCTTGCCAATCAACCCACGTGCCAGAGGCGACTTGATGTTCAGCTTGCCGTTCTCGATATCGGCTTCCGGCTCGCCAACGATCTGATAGGTCTTTTCTTCATCCGTATCTTCATCGACGATCGTGACCGTGGCGGAAAATTTCACCGCCCCAGACAAGGTGGCTGGGTCGATCACTTCGGCCAGCGACAAAACACCTTCCAGTTCCTTGATCCGGCCTTCAATAAAGCTCTGCTTTTCGCGGGCGGAATGGTATTCAGCGTTTTCGGACAGATCGCCATGCTCGCGTGCTTCGGCAATCGCGCGGATGATCGCCGGGCGTTCCTCGGACTTGAGTAGTTTCAGTTCGTCGTTCAGCGCAGTGTGACCCGCGCGCGTCAGCGGTATCTTATCCATGAGGCCTATCGTTCTGCCGTGGCCACTGCGCGCGGGGCACAGTGGCAATGTTCATTGTCGTATCATCTTGATCATTGTTGCGGGAAATCAACCCGGTTGCGCCGAAAGTCTAGCAAACACGCGCGATTTGCAACGGCATTATTTGGCAAAGTGGTTCCAAATGGGCACGACATCGCCGAAAGGGAATGTCAGCGCAAACAGGCGAAAAAACCGGCCAAAACCCCGACGGAATGCCTTTGTAACGCAGTGTCCCAATTGACCCGCGGGGTGGGCCAAGCTAACGATCTTGCGAAACGGACCATCCGGGGAAAAGAAAATGAGCGACATAGAACGCGAGAGCATGGAATACGATGTGGTCATCGTGGGCGCAGGCCCGGCTGGCCTATCTGCTGCGATCCGCCTGAAGCAACAGAACGCCGACTTGAACGTCGTGGTTCTGGAAAAAGGGTCCGAGGTGGGCGCGCATATCCTGTCCGGCGCCGTGCTGGACACCTGCGGTCTGGACAAGTTGATCCCTGACTGGAAAAACAAGGGCGCACCGATCAACGTGCCGGTAAAGAAAGACAACTTCCTTGTGCTTGGCCCGGCGGGCCACATGCGCGTGCCCAACTGGCCAATGCCGCCGTTGATGAACAACCACGGCAAATACATCGTCTCGATGGCGAATGTCTGCCGCTGGATGGCTGAACAAGCCGAGGAGCTGGGCGTTGAAATTTTTCCCGGCATGGCCTGTTCCGATCTGGTTTTTGGCGACAAAGGAGAGGTCAAAGGCGTGATCGCCGGAGTCTTCGGGTTGGAAGAAGACGGCAGCTATGGCCCGAACACCGAGCCTGGGATGGAACTGCACGGGAAATACGTCTTCATCTCGGAAGGGGTGCGTGGGTCGCTGGCGAAAGAGATCATCGCCAAATACGACCTGCAAGCCGGACGCGACGCGCCAAAATTCGGCCTTGGCATGAAAGAAATCTGGGAAATCGACCCTGAGAAGCACCGCGAAGGCACCGTGACCCACACGATGGGCTGGCCCTTGGGCAAGAACGCAGGTGGCGGATCCTTCATCTATCACCTTGAGAACAATCAGGTGTTTGTGGGCTTCGTGGTTCACCTGAACTACAAAAACCCGCACTTGTATCCCTATATGGAATTCCAGCGCTTCAAGCATCACCCTGAGATCGCGAAGCTGCTTGAGGGCGGCAAACGCGTGGCCTATGGCGCGCGGGCCATTTCCGAAGGCGGGTATCAGTCGATGCCGAAAGCCTCGTTCCCCGGCGGGGCACTGTTGGGCTGTTCAGTCGGGCTGGTGAACGTGCCGCGCATCAAGGGTAACCACAACGCCATGCTGTCAGGTATTGCCGCCGCAGATGCCGCGGTAAAAGCCATCGCGGCGGGTCGTTCGGGCGATGAGCTTGCCGATTACGAAGAAGAACTGCGCACCGGCGATGTTGCCAAAGACCTGAAAAAAGTGCGCAACGTGAAACCGCTTTGGTCGAAGTTTGGCCTGACTGCTTCGCTGATGCTGGGCGGATTTGACATGTGGGTTCAATCCCTCCTTGGCTTTTCGCCCTTTGGCACGGTCAAGCACGGGAAGAACGATGCGCAGGCCACCGGCAAAGCAGCAGATTACCCGGTCATCGACTATCCGAAACCCGATGGAAAACTGTCCTTTGATCGCCTGACCAACGTGTCATTCTCGGCGACTAACCACGAAGAAAGCCAGCCCTGCCACCTGAAACTGATCGACCCCAGCGTGCCGATCGGTGTAAACCTGCCAGAATACGCAGAACCTGCGCAACGCTATTGCCCGGCTGGCGTTTACGAAGTGGTCGAGGAAGACGGCAAAGACCCGCGCTTTGTCATCAACTTCCAGAACTGCGTGCATTGTAAAACCTGCGACATCAAGGACCCCAGCCAGAACATTACCTGGACGGTCCCGCAGGGGGGTGATGGGCCGAACTATCCGAACATGTGACACTCAGACTTGGAAAAAACGCAAAAGTGAGGGGTGGCCATGTGCCGCCCCTCATTGTTTTCACCGAACATGCCGATTAGGTTCCATCTCAACGCTTCCACCTGCGAAGCCATCTAACAAGAAAGTTGTCCGTGGTGCCTCTTAGATCTTCCACTTCTCGCCAACTTGTTGCGGCAATTGCAGCAGCCGTCTGTCTTGCCGATTTCACCCCTTCTGCAGCTTCGGCGGATGCGGCAGGCCCGTATCTTGCGGCGCGCCAAGCCGACCTTTCGGGCGATTTCGCGAAGGTGGTCGAATATGGAACGCGGGCGCTGGTCGATAACCCTGAACGCGCGGATGTTCTGGAAGGGCTGGTTGTAGCACACACCGCAATGGGCGATATCGACAAGGCCTTGCCAATTGCGCACCGTTTGGCCTCGATCAATCCCGATAACCAATTGGCGGGTCTTGTGCTTCTGGGCGATGCGTTGGCCAGCGAAAACTGGGAAGAAGCGATTGCGCTGCTGCAAAGTGGTATATCGGTGGCCGGAGTCGTCGACCAGATGATCACCGCGTGGGCCAGCCTTGGCCAAGGCCGCATGTCGCAGGCGCTTGAGATTTTCGACGCTCTGTCGGAAGACCCGAACAGCCGCAGCTTTGCGCAGTTTCAAAAAGCCCTTGCACTGGCACAAGTGGGGGATTTCGAAGGCGCTGCAAACATCTTCAGCGGCAGCGAAGGCGACATGCAACTGAACCGCGGCGGCATTCTGGCTTATGCTCAAGTTCTCAGTCAACTTGATCGGCATGCCGACGCACTGGAACTTATGAACGCCAATGCTTCTCCGCTGGTTGACCCCGAGGTTGACGACATCATCGCCCGGCTTGAAGCAGGTGAAGTGTTGCCGTTCACTGGCATCACCTCGCCAAATGACGGTGTCGCGGAACTGTTCTACGCCGTCTCTGAAAGCCGTAGCGTTGACAGCGATCCGACCATCGCGCTGATTTTCAGCCGTTTGGCAGAGTATCTGAATCCCAAGAACGCCGTCGCAACTTTGCTATCTGCGCGTTTGCTGGAGCGTTTGGAGCGTCACGAACTCGCGGTCGAGGCGTATGGCCGTGTGCCGCAGGACAGTCTTCTGTATCAGGAAGCCGCATTGGGGCGCACCGATGTCCTGCGCAGGTCTGATAAATTCGAGGAAGCCATCGACGAGCTAAAAGCATTGGCCGAAGCCTATCCCGACACTCTGCGGTTCAGGGTCGCCTTGGGCGACACGCTGATGCAGCTGGACCGGTTCAAAGAGGCACGTTCGGCGTATGATCAGGCCATTGCCGGATTTTCGAGCGATCTTCCCGGCCAGTGGGCCACCTATTTTCAGCGTGCAATTGCGCTGACCAAACTTGACGAATGGACAGCCGCTGAAGCCGATTTCCGCAAAGCGCTGGAACTCAGCCCTGAAGAGCCAAATGTGCTAAACTATCTTGGCTATACCTATGTCGAACGACAGGAAAACCTAGACGAGGCGCTGGACATGATCGAACGCGCCGTCGCTGCCCGCCCAGACAGTGGATACATCGTTGATAGTCTGGGCTGGGTCTTTTTCCGGTTGGGACGCTATGACGAAGCCGTTGAACAAATGGAACGCGCGGTCGAACTTATCCCCGTCGATCCCATCCTAAATGATCATCTGGGCGATACTTATTGGGCGGTGGGTCGCAAACGCGAAGCCGAATTCCAGTGGAGCCGCGCCCTTAGCTTTGTCACTGACGACACGGATATTGAGGAAATGAACCCAGATCGCGTCCGTCGCAAGCTTGAGGTCGGATTGGACGTTGTTCTGGAAGAAGAAGGGGCCGCCCCCCTGCATCAAGCCGAATGACCATCAACAAGGTTTTTGCTCCTGCGAAGGTGAACCTGACACTGCACGTGACAGGCCAGCGCAAGGATGGCTATCACCTGCTGGACAGTCTGGTGGCGTTTGCAGATGTCGGTGATCGGATCACCGTTATGCCCGCCGACACACCACGATTCGAGGTTATCGGGCCACGCGCCGCCGGTGTGCCGACAGATGACACCAACCTAGTTGTGCGCGCTGCCGCACTTTTTGGAATCCCGGTTCACATCATCCTATCCAAATACCTTCCCGCTTCGGCTGGGATCGGGGGTGGCAGCTCGGACGCTGCTGCAACCCTTCTTGCGCTGTCTGATCTTGCCGGTGACACACGGCTGCCCAACGGGGCCGTAGAACTGGGGGCGGATGTGCGGGTTTGCCTGCTGCGGCAGGCTGCGCGGATGCGTGGCATTGGCGAGGATGTGATCCCCTACTCCGATTTGCCGCCGCTATATGCTGTTCTTGCAAATCCGGGCATCGAGGTGCCGACGCCTGCCGTCTTCAAGGCGCTTGAGGACAAAGAAAACCCACCTATGCCCAAACGACTGCCGCAGGGTATGAAGTCGCGCGCGTTCATCAAATGGCTGGCTAGCCAGCGCAACGACCTGCAAGACCCCGCGATCGCCGCCGCGCCGGTGATTGGTGATGTTCTGAACGCACTGTCATCCCTGCCCGACGCCCGCCTTACCCGTATGTCGGGGTCCGGGGCGACATGCTTCGCCTTGTTTGATACAGAAAAGGCCGCGCAAGACGCGGCCAGATTGTTTTCAAGTCAACAACCGGGCTGGTGGATCGAACCCGCCCGCCTTAGCTGATCCGCGCCACTACATAATCCGCAATATCATTCAACATATCGCGAATGGGATCGTTGGGAAGCGCCTTCAAAGCGGTTTTCGCCTTGTCGGCCCAGACCATCGCATCGGCGCGCGTATCTTCCAACGCACCATGCTTGTTCATCAATTTCAGTGCATGATCCAGGTCACCATCCTGCTGGCGACCTTTTTCGATAGTGCGGGTCCAAAACGCGCGTTCTTCGGCATCCGCATTGGCAACGGCTTTTATCAACGGCAATGTCAGCTTGCGCTCGCGGAAATCATCACCAATGTTTTTGCCAATCGCATCACCGCCGGTGAAATCCAACAGATCATCTACGATCTGGAACGACACGCCCAGCGCATCGCCATAGTCGAACAACGCCTTGACCTGCGCCTCGGAAGCGCCGGCAATCACGCCTCCCACTTCGGTGGCGGCTGAAAACAGCGCGGCGGTCTTGCCGCGCACAACTTGCAGATACACAGCTTCGTCCGTTGCCAGATCCTGCGCAGCAGTCAGTTGCAACACTTCCCCTTCGGCAATCGTGGCCGACGCGTTGGCCAGAATGTCCAGTACCTGCAAGTTGCCGGTCTCGACCATCAACTGAAAACTGCGTGAAAACAGATAATCACCCACCAGCACGCTGGACTTGTTGTCCCAAAGCAGGTTGGCAGTGGGCCGCCCACGCCGCTGACCGCTTTCGTCCACCACATCATCATGCAGCAGCGTAGCGGTATGAATAAACTCTACCGTGGCAGCCAGATGAATGTGATACGGGCCCGTGTAGCCACATAGCTTTGCCGCCGCGAGTGTCAGCATGGGGCGCAGACGCTTGCCGCCTGCGTCCACCAAATGCGCTGTTACCTCAGGAATACGCGGTGCATTCTTCGATGCCATCCGCTGACTGATCAAGGCATTCACAGATGCCATTTCGTCCTTGAGGTGCGCGCCCAAACGTTCGTGCGGTTTATGTGCTGCTTCGATCAGCATGATCACCTTCCCGTCAACTTGCCCGACATCCGGCTCGACAAAGCAATGGCCCTGTCATTAAGTCCATATCTATGAGAGAGCTTCTTCGGACAACAGACCCAACTTTGATCCCTTTTGTCACAGCCCTGCTTGATGGCGAGGATATAGACTGCTTTGCAATGGACGTCCATATGAGCGCGCTGGAAGGTTCGATTGGAATCTTGCCCCGACGCCTGATGGTTCTTCAACGCGATCTGTTCCGTGCGCGCGCCATCCTGCGCGACAATGGCGTGGACTATGAAGGCTGACCGATGAGTTCTTCCGCCCCCGAGCTGACGAATGACGCGTTTCTAGGCGGACAGTTGACACTGACGCAACCCGCCGCAGGCTATCGTGCTGGCGTTGACCCGGTGTTTCTAGCCGCCGCCATTCCCGCCCATACAGGGCAATCCGTGCTGGAACTGGGCTGTGGGGCAGGTGCAGCAAGTCTTTGTCTTGGGCACCGCGTCGCCGGGTTACGCCTTGTGGGGCTTGAACGACAAACCATCTATGCCGACCTGGCCCGTCACAATGCCCAGCAGAACGCCATTCTCATGACCGTTTACCAAGGCGATCTGGAAAATATGCCGGCCGATTTGCGGCAAGACCGGTTCGATCACCTGATCATGAACCCCCCCTATTTTCGGCGCGACCGAGGCACCGCTTCGCCCAACGAGGTTCGCGAAGGCGCATTGGGCGAGGATACGCCCCTAACCGCTTGGCTTGATCACGCCACCCGTCGCCTTCTGCCCGGCGGTTACATGACGCTGATCCAGAACGCAGAGCGTTTGCCCGAAGTATTGCGCGCCATGGACCAAAGGCTGGGGTCTGTCGTCGTGAAACCCCTTTGCCCGCGTATTGGGCGTGCAGCATCACTGGTGATTGTTCAGGCGCGCAAGGGTGCGCGCGGTGCGTTTCGTCTCGCGGCCCCGCTTGTTTTGCACGAAGGGGCACAACACACGGTAGACCGCGAACACTATACTCCTGAAGTTGCTGACATTTTGCGCAATGGTGCTGCAGTTTTACTTGAATGAGTGAGCCAGTTTGTTCCGCTTGTTCCGGCTTTTTTTACCAACTCCCCTTCACTCTTAGTGACAAGCCCCCAAATATGTGGTGCACTTAACTTGTCCAAATACATCAGAGGAGGAACGCCATGAGCTTGAGTTCGCATCTTGAAGAGCTGCGGAGAAAACACGAGGTTCTCTCTGAAAAGGTCGAGGCGATCCAACGGTCGCCCGGCAGCAGCGACCACGAGATTTCTGAGCTTAAGAAGCAGAAACTCCTGCTCAAAGAGGAAATTGAGCGTCTCGCAACCGCCTAAGGCCAATCAGACCGGGTCAGTTGCCTGCGCTTCGTGCCGAACTGGCCCGCGCGGCCATCGCCGCGCCGAATGTGATTAAAACACCGGCAAGAATCAATGATGGTCGAGGAGTTGCCACACCGGCAACGACCAGAACAAGCGTCGACAACAACGGTGCGCCATAACTCGCAACGCCAAGAAGCTGTATGTCGCCCTGCTTGACGCCGATATCCCACACATAAAACGCCAAACCAACCGGCCCCAGTCCAAGCCCCAGAACGGCGGACCAGCCAAGTGTATTTGTTGGCCAAACCGTTGCTTCCCAGAGCAAATGCGCCCCTGCCGAAAGAACCGCCGTTGACAGGCAAAACACCACGACAGAAGCCGTTGGCGTATGGCCCAACTTGCGCGACAAGACGGAATAGCCAGACCAGCTCAAAGCACAGAGAAAAGCCAACCCAAACCCTGGAAGCGCATCCTTAGCGAACCCACCGGCACCCCCCAGAACGATGATCGCTGCGCCGATAAAAGACACAATCGCACCAACTATGTGCAACGGCCTAAGACGCTCGCCCGGCAATAAGCCCGAGAACAACACGATCAACAGCGGCCACAAATAGGCAATCAGTCCAGCTTCAGCGGCCGGAGCCATTCGCAACGCCGAAAAATATAACGCGTGATATCCAAACAAGCCCAGCGTTCCGAACAGATAAACGCGCCAGCCAATCTGTCGCAACACATGGAATTCACCCGTCCAGCCGATCCAAACCAGCCCTACCGAGCCACCGATAAGAAACGCCATCGCCGTCAACTGAAACGGCGGCACTGGAACAGTACCCACCGTAAACAAGGCCAATAACGACCAAAGCAGCACCGCAACGAAGCCGGTAACTGTCGCCTTGCCTCGCGTCATGATAGCACTTCCACCGGAACGACGGTCATGTCCGTTGCACAGGATGCTGTTTTTGCCATCTCGGCCAAGATCCAGTCTCGAAAAGCAGCGATTTCTGGCCGAACTTCTTGGCCCGGACGGCAAAGGAACCGAAACTTTGCAGCCGTCCCCAACGCGATTTTGAACGGCGCAACCAATCGTCCATCTGCCAGATATTTAATGACGAATGCACGGCGCCCCAAAACCACGCCAGCCCCGGACAAAGCAGCGTCTAATGCGTGGTCGGGCTGTGAAAAACTCGAAGAAATCCGCGGCACCTCGTCAATACCGACCGCCTTGAACCAAGCTGGCCAGTCACAGCGAGGGTTCAAGAAATCGTCCGAACTGTTGTGGATCAACTGCGCATTCAAAAGATCCTGCGGCGTAGTAACCCGCTTTGCAAGCTCAGGCAGCATAACCGGCGCTAGCCACTCAGGCTCAAGCGGCTGCGAAAACAGCCCATCGTCCGGCCCATAACCAAACCGGATCGCGACATCGACTTCATCTTTGGTCAGATCCATTATGCGCAAGCCTGCGGTAAACCTAAGTTCGATATCGGGATGGTCTTGCGCAAAATCATACATACGCGGAGCAAGCCATTTAGCAGTAAAAGCAGGCCCAGCAGTTACTGTCAGCACATCGGTTTCCACACTACGCCGCGCTCCTCTCCAGGCCGCAGTCAACGCCGCAAACCCCTCGGATGTCCCAGAGGCAAGAACGCGCCCTGCTTCGGTCAATTCAACAGCCCTATTCAGCCGGTTGAACAGCGGTGCGCCAAAATGTTCTTCAAGTGATTTGATCTGAAACGACAAGGCTGCCGGGGTTACGTTCAGTTCAGCCGCTGCACGTTGAAAAGACATGTGACGCGCAGCGGCGTCAAAGGCACGCAATGCAGTCAGCGGAGGCAGTCTTTCATTCATTTCGGTTAAGTATCATTAATGTGAAACCAGTAAAAGTCTCATTTGTATAAATATTACATTCATACAATATCCTATCAGGAAAGAATATTTAAAGGATAGCGCTATGTTGGAAACAGCGACAAATGATAAACGGCTTCGTCGGGCATATGACCGCGCGCATGCGCAACGTGCAATCATTTTTTGTGCCTACCTCCGCCGACTGCGCTCGTTCCTGCACTGGCCACTTGCGAATAGAAACGGGGCCAGCCTGTTCAGCCAGCCCCGAAAAAACGATTGCCCTGCGTGATCAGACGAAGAATTGTGCCCCGTTGGCCGAAATGGTTGATCCGTTGATAAACTGCGCGTCATCGGATGCCAGGAACGTTACACAACGCGCGATCTCTTCTGGTTCGCCAAGACGACCTGCCGGGATGCCCGAGATGATCGACTCGCGCACTTTTTCCGGCACAGCCATCACCATCTCGGTGGCGATGTAGCCGGGGCAAATTGCGTTGGCGGTGATGCCCGCACGCGCGCCTTCTTGGGCCAGAGATTTGACGATCCCAAGATCGCCCGCTTTGGTCGCAGCGTAGTTCACCTGAGCGAACTGACCTTTCTGGCCATTGATTGAACTGATGACGATGACACGGCCAAACTTGCGTTCGCGCATGCCGGGCCAGATCGGATGGACCGTGTTGAACACGCCCGTCAGGTTGGTGTCGATCACCTCCTGCCACTGTTCAGGTGTCATTTTGTGAAACGGAGCATCCCGTGTGATTCCAGCGTTGGCAACCACAACGTCGATTGGTCCGACTTCGGCTTCGACTTTCGCCAAACCGGCCTTGGACGCCTCGTAGTCACCAACATTCCATTTGTATGTCTTGATGCCGGTTTCTTTGGTGAAGGCCGCGGCCTTTTCGTCGTTGCCAGCATAAGTGGCAGCCACGTCGTAGCCTTCTGCTTTCAAGGCCTTGGAAATAGCCGCGCCAATACCGCGCGACCCGCCTGTGACCAGTGCAACTCGAGCCATGTAATCCTCCATTATTGAATCTAGGTATGGAAACACTGTTACCTTTTACGCACCTACTGCGCAATATTGTTGCGTAAACATTTTGCCGCAATGCAGATATATTTTTCTGCATTACCTCAGTGTAACAAAAAAGGCGCCCGCGGGCGCCTTTTCTTCAAGATATTTCGATGCGTTAAGGACGTTCAAGGCACATGGCAACACCCATGCCGCCACCGATGCACAGTGTCGCCAGACCTTTCTTGGCATCGCGGCGTTTCATCTCGAACAACAGTGTGTTCAGGATACGGCAGCCGGATGCACCGATTGGGTGGCCGATGGCAATCGCGCCACCGTTCACGTTCACGATGGAGGTATCCCAATCCATATCTTTGTTGACGGCGCAGGCCTGAGCCGCAAATGCTTCGTTTGCTTCGACAAGATCAAGATCCTGCGCTTTCCAGCCGGCCTTTTCCAACGCTTTGTTCGACGCATGGATCGGACCGACACCCATGATCGACGGGTCCAGCCCGGCGGTCGCATATGAGGCAATGCGCGCCAATGGTTCCAATCCGCGTTTTTCCGCTTCATCGGCTGTCATCAGAAGCACTGCCGCAGCTCCGTCATTGATGCCCGAAGCATTCGCGGCCGTCACCGAGCCGTCCTTGGTAAAGGCCGGGCGCAGTTTCTGCATGGCTTCCATAGTTGCGCCGTGGCGGATGTACTCATCCTGATCGACAACCGTCTCGCCTTTGCGGGTTTTTACGATGAACGGAATGATTTCATCTGCGAACTTACCCGCTTTTTGGGCCGCTTCCGCCTTGTTTTGCGATGCAACCGCAAATTCATCCTGCATATCGCGGGTGATTTGCCATTGCTGGGCAACATTCTCGGCGGTTTGCCCCATGTGATAGCCATTGAAGGCATCCCAAAGACCGTCTTTAATCATGCAATCGATGAACTTCATATCGCCCATCTTGTGACCTGCTCGCAGATGCGCCACATGGGGGCTGAGCGACATATTTTCCTGACCACCTGCTGCGACAATGGCGGCGTCCCCAAGCATCACATGTTGCGCGCCAAGAGCGACGGTGCGCAGGCCAGATCCGCAAACCTGGTTGATCCCCCAGGCCGAGCTTTCTTTGGGCAGCCCTGCATTGATATGTGCCTGGCGTGCGGGGTTCTGACCCTGACCGGCTTGCAGCACCTGCCCCAAGATGGTCTCGCTGACTTCAGATTTGTCGATACCGGCACGGGCAACGATCGCCTCAAGCACAGCGGTTCCAAGGTCGTGGGCAGGCGTGTTGGCAAATGAGCCCGAAAAGCTGCCGACGGCAGTCCGCGCAGCAGATACGATTACAACGTTGGTCATGATGGGTCCTTTTCCTCCGAACTGACGGATCCGCACCTTCAAATCGTCGCCAAAGGACGGAATTAAGGCAGGAAACCGATGTTAGGCGCATCCTGTGCTGCATTGCAGAGGAAATCAAGTCGCACGCACAGCTTGCGACCGTACGCCCCCTTCGCACGATTGGTTCAGGCGACCTTCTGCCAATAGGGATTTATCGTTGGCGCACCAAAATAATACCCCTGCATGCAGTCCACACCGATTGAAGCCAAATAGGCTGCGTCCAGATGGTTTTCGACGTTTTCGGCCACCGTGAACATGTCGAAGTGCCGGGCCAAAGACAGCATGGCTTCGGTCAGGATTTGATTATCCGCGTTCTGGTGAATACCCCGAATGAACTCGCCATCAATTTTTAGGATATCGAAATAGAAGTCCTTGAGATACCGAAAGGAAGTGAAACCGGCACCAAAATCATCCAGTGCAAAGCTGATCCCTTTTTGTTGCAGCTCTGCCATGAACACCTGAACAAGATCGGGCACGGTGATCGCGGTGCGTTCCGTAATCTCTAGGATCAGACGTTCGCCCACTGTTGGGTTGTCCTGCAATCCGCGATCCAGAACCTGCTTCCATCCCGGATAGGCTATGGAACGGGCTGACATATTGATCGCCAACCGCAATCCGGGTTCTGCTGTCAGAACCTCAAGCCCTTTTTCCAGCGCAAGCATGTCCAGAATGCGCCCTTGTTCGGTGTCTTCAACGGCGTCGATAAAGCTTTTTGCGGGAATCACTCGGCCTGAACTGTCGTGCACGCGAAGTAAACCTTCGTAGAACGCCATACGGTCGGGATTGGCGGTTTGTACAACGGGCTGATAGGCAAGTTTGACCTGCTTGTGGCGCAATGCATGACGCACAAGGTCCAATGCTTCGCTATCACGCAGTTCAACCGCGACAGACAACGGGTCGCTCATCACAGACGGTATTGGCGTATCGTCCCGTTTCAAACTGTGCATCATTGAATCTCCGTCGCAGCAATGAGACATTGATGTGCGATAGATGCTAACAAGCTGTAAAATCCCGAATTTGCGGATAATTGTAAGTATTGACCGGAAAGGAGCCGCCATGACCCAGCGCTGCACATGGTGCGGAGAGGATCCTCTGTATGTCGCCTATCACGACGCCGAATGGGGGGTGCCTGAATATGACGGGCGGGCTTTGTGGGAGAAACTGATCCTTGACGGGTTTCAGGCCGGCCTGAGCTGGATCACCATCCTGCGTAAGCGTGACGCCTTTCGCGAAGCATTTCAGGGGTTTGATCCTGCAGTTATCGCCAACTGGGGCGAAGACGATGTTGTTCGCTTGCTCGGCAATCCTGGCATTGTCCGCCACCGCGGTAAAATAGAGGCGACCATCGGAAACGCGCGGGCCTATCTTGAACTTGGTGGCGCACAACCGTTCGCGGACTGGATCTGGGGATATGTGGATGGCGAACCACAGGTGGGAGCCTATACCAGCTTGGTCGAGATTCCGGCCTCGACCCCGCTGACGTCCCAAATCTCGCAAGACCTGAAGAAAGCCGGGTTTAAGTTTTGCGGTCCCACCATCGTTTATGCGTGGATGCAGGCCTGTGGATTATTCAACGACCATGTCACCGGGTGTTTTCGCTTTGATCAAGTCTCTAGCGAAGTGCCACCAGCAAGTCCCGGCTGGGAACTCCCGTAACCGGAACACCACGTGCCGTTTCATAGGACCTGATCGCTGCGCGTCCCATTTCCCCGATCACACCATCTGGGCGTCCGGCTTTGAAACCAAGCGCATTCAGACGTTTCTGAAGCTCTTGTCGTTCAGCCGTCGTCATACCCCACGGGTTACCAGGAAATTTCGCAGCAATAGGAGCGCCACCAGCCAGACGATCGGATAAGTGACCGACGCCGATCGCATAACTGTCAGCGTAGTTATACGATTTTAACACATGAAAATTGTCAAACACCATGAACACCGGCCCAGTGGGGCCTGCAGGCAGGATCAGCGCCCCTGCGTCTGGCCCGCTAAGTTTCTTGCCCGACGCGTGCATCACACCAATCTGCGCCCAATCCCGTAGCCGCCGCGCATACACCCTGCCGGTGTGGGCTAGATTAAAGCCTTTTGGTAACTGTACTTCATAGGCCCAGGGCTGGCCTTGGCGCCACCCTTTAGCCCGGAGGAAAGCGGCAGTCGAAGCCAGCGCATCAGTCGGATCATCAGCCCAGATATTGCGCTGCCCATCACGGTTGAAATCAACCGCATAACGTAGAAATGAAGTTGGCATGAACTGTGTATGGCCCATCGCCCCTGCATAAGATCCGGTTAGTTGCGCGGGCGTGGTGTCGCCTAACGCAAGGATCTGCAAAGCGGCCATAAGCTCGTTTTCGAACAATGCGCGGCGACGGCCTTCATACGCCAGTGATGCCAGAGTTGACAAAACCGGAACCGAACCGCGCACCGCGCCAAAACTGCTTTCCATCCCCCAAATGGCAACGATCACTTCTCGTGCCACACCATATTTTTGTTCGATTCGCCCTAGCAACGTCGGATAACGCGCCATCACGACCTGCCCGGCCTTGATTCGCTGAGGCGACACTGCTGATGCTATATAGTCACCAAGCGATTTTGTTGTTTCTGCAGGCGTATTGTCCAAGGCGACGACCTTGGGAAGGAACCGCGCCTCGTCCAACATATTCAAAGCATCTGAGGGCACACCAGCCGCGACTGCGCGCGCGCGAAAATCGGCGCGCCATGCTTCAAACCCTGCATTGGCCATCACCGCCTTGGGCATCATGCTGGCAGCTACAAACAGCCCCGCAGCCTGCCGCCGAGTAAACGTTCCTGTGTGCATGTCTTTCGACACCCCTGTTATCGCAGCCTCAACCACGCACCCTCACAATGCGTCGGTGGCGCACAATACGCCTGTTTAAGCGCACCTCAAAGCGGCGTGGTTTGGATCGGCAATCTGACGCTGATCGGGCAAAACTAGCATATCGGACCATACCAATGTGGCCAATTTCCCTTGCCCAATTGCGCCTTCGGCCCGTGCCGCGTATAGCAATCCAAACAAGCTTGAAGACCCGAAAGGCCAACCATGAGTGACGACAGCAAATCCGCAAACGCTATGTGGGGTGGCCGCTTTTCCGCAGGCCCCGATGCAATCATGGAAGCGATCAACGCCTCGATCGGCTATGATCAGCGCATGGCGCGGCAGGACATCGACGGCTCGCGTGCGCATTCCTCGATGCTGGCGGCAGTTGGTGTCATCACAAAAGAAGACGCCAGTGCGATCCACGACGGTCTGTCGCAAGTCCTGACCGAGATCGAGGATGGAAAATTCGCGTTCTCAACCGCGCTGGAAGACATCCACATGAACGTCGAGGCCCGGTTGAAAGAGATCGTCGGCGAACCCGCAGGCCGCTTGCACACGGCCCGATCACGCAACGATCAGGTCGCCACCGATTTCCGCCTGTGGGTGCGTGATCAAATGGACGCGGCGATTGACGGGTTGGAGGCGCTCATTCGCGCGCTTTTGGGTCAGGCCGAAGCTGGCGCTGACTGGGTCATGCCCGGCTTCACCCATCTGCAAACCGCGCAGCCCGTGACGTGGGGCCACCACATGATGGCCTATGTCGAGATGTTCGCGCGCGACATGTCCCGTTTTCACGACGCGCGTGCCCGGATGAACGAATGCCCGCTTGGGTCCGCCGCGCTGGCCGGCACATCCTTCCCGATCGACCGCTACATGACCGCGCAAGCTCTGGGCTTTGACCGCCCCACCGCCAATTCACTGGACGCCGTGGCTGACCGCGATTTCGCGCTGGAATTCCTCTCCTCTGCCACGATCTGCGCCATGCATCTGTCGCGTTTTGCCGAAGAGCTGGTGATCTGGTCCTCGGCCCAGTTCCGGTTCGTCCGCATGTCGGACAAGTGGTCGACGGGATCGTCGATCATGCCGCAGAAACGCAACCCCGACGCCGCCGAGCTGATCCGCGCCAAGATCGGCCGGATCATGGGGGCGAATATCGGGTTGATGACCGTGATGAAGGGACTTCCGCTGGCCTATTCCAAGGACATGCAGGAAGACAAGGAGCAGGTGTTTGACGCCGCCGATAACCTGATGTTGGCGTTGGCTGCGATGACCGGGATGGTGTCGGACATGGCTGCCAATACGGACGCGCTTGAAGCTGCGGCGTCGTCCGGCTTCTCGACCGCCACAGACCTTGCCGACTGGCTGGTGCGCGCGCTGAACATGCCGTTCCGCGACGCCCATCACGTGACCGGTTCGCTGGTCGCCATGGCCGAGGGTCGCGGTTGCGACCTGCCCGATCTGTCACTGGCCGACATGCAATCGGTCCACGATGCGATCACCGAAGAGGTGTTCGGCGTGTTGGGCGTCCACAATTCTGTCGCAAGTCGCACGTCTTACGGCGGTACGGCCCCATCCGAGGTTCGCAAACAAATCGCCCGCTGGAAGGAGAAACTGGCATGATCCGTGTGACCCTGATCCTTGCCCTGTTGGGCCTTGCCGCCTGCGGCGCAGATGGCGAGCCCATCCGCCCGGGCAGCCCGGAAGACATCGCCGAACAACAAGCCCGCCAATAAGCCCAGACGCCCGAAAGGCCCGCCCATGGACCATTTCCTTTACCGCGACGGCATCCTGCACGCCGAAGATGTGGCCATCCCCGAGATCGCCGCGCAGGTCGGCACGCCCTTCTATGTATATTCCGCCGCCACCCTGCGACGCCATATCGGCCTGTTTACCGAAGCATTGGACTGGGCCGATCATCTGGTGTGCTTCGCAGTCAAATCCAACTCGAACCTTGCCGTTCTGAAACTGCTGGGCGACATGGGCGCCGGCATGGACGTGGTGTCGGGCGGGGAATACCGCCGCGCGCGCGCCGCTGGAGTGCCCGGGGATCGGATCGTCTTTTCCGGCGTCGGCAAGACGCGCGATGAAATGCGGCTGGCCCTGACCGAAGGCATCCGACAGTTCAACCTGGAAAGCGAACCGGAAATGCGGGTGTTGTCGCAAGTGGCGACCGAGATGGGCGTGGTGGCCCCCGTCACCGTGCGCGTAAACCCGGATGTGGACGCCAAGACCCATGCCAAAATCTCGACCGGGAAGTCTGAAAACAAATTTGGCATTCCGATTGCCCGCGCCCGCGACGTCTATGCCGAGATTGCCACCCTGCCCGGCTTGAAGGCCGTCGGCATCGACGTGCATATCGGCTCGCAGCTGATTGAGCTTGAGCCATTCCGGCAAGCTTATCAAAAAGTCGCCGAACTGACCGAGGCGCTGCGCGACGACGGCCACGACATTACGCGGCTCGATCTGGGCGGCGGGCTTGGCATTCCTTACCAACGGTCAAACACCGCCCCGCCCCTGCCTATCGAGTACGGCCAGATGGTGCGCGAAACCGTTGGCCACCTTGACTGTGAGATCGAGATCGAGCCGGGTCGGTTGGTGTCAGGTAATGCCGGGCTGATGGTCACTTCAGTCATTTACGTCAAAGAAGGCGAAGGCCAAGACTTTCTGATCGTAGATGCCGCGATGAATGATCTTTTGCGGCCCGCAATGTATGAAGCACACCATGATATTGTGCCGGTCATCGAAGCAAAGCCCGGCTTGAACAAAGCACGCTATGACATCGTGGGACCAATTTGCGAAACCGGTGACACCTTTGCCAAGGGTCGCGATCTGGACACATTGCAACCCGATGACCTGATCGCTTTCCGGTCGGCGGGGGCTTATGGTGCAGTGATGGCATCAGAGTATAACTCCCGCCCTCTGATCCCCGAGGTTTTGGTAATGGGTGATCAATTTGAAGTCATCCGGGCCCGACCCACCTATGAAGACATGCTGGGACGGGATACCATCCCTGTATGGCTGTGAACCCAACGCGGGTCCAATGACCCGCCCCACCTTACCCAACGAGGTACATCAGCACCTCAAATGGCCCCTGCGTCTGACAGGGGCAGGGATGGTATTGGAACGATTCTGGCAGGCTTTCTGGCCCCTTATCTCGATCCTACTGACGGCATTCGCAATCTGGAGCTTCTGGTCCATTGGTCCGTCAAGCGTGGCAACCGGCTTGATGTCCTTAGGCGGCATTGCCACCCTGACCGCGCTGGTCTGGGGTGCGCACAAGTTCTCATGGCCCAGCCACGCGGAGCAGTTGGCGCGACTGGATAACAGTCTTTCCGGCCACCCGATCGCTGCCTTGATGGATGATCAGGCCACGGGGCGCGACGATATCGCTTCGCGCAGTCTGTGGCAGGCACATCTGACGCGTATGACCCAACGTCTAAAGGGCGTACGGCCCGTATCACCCAACCTGCGCGTGGCCCGAGCCGACCCCTTTGCACTGCGTTTGATCGCGGCGACTGGCGCAGTGCTGGCCATCGGTTTCACCCCGTGGCTAGAGCGCTTGGGCGCGCCGACAGCGGCCAGCAGCGCTACAAGGGCACAGCCAGCTGCGAGCGCCAGTTGGGAAGGCTGGATCGAGACGCCCGGCTATACTGGTCGCCCAAGCCTGTATCTGGCCGACCAGTCCCCTGGTCTGCTATCCGTGCCGGAAGGCAGTCGCCTGACGCTGCGGCTTTATGGTGATCTGGATACGCTCGGGGTGTCAGCGGACCTGTCCGACACACCGATTACCGGACCGGCACAGCAAAGCTACTTGCTCGTAATAACCAAAAGCGGACCGCTGGACATCGAAGGACCGGGCGCCGCGCGCTGGCAAATCAACGCGATTGGCGACGCTCCGCCGACCGTGAGAACGGTTGGTGACCTGACCCGCCGCCTTGCCGGCGATTTCTCGCTGCCGTTCGCGGCCACGGATGACTATGCCGTCACGAAGGGCAGCGCTGCGGCGACCCTTGGGTTGGCGCGCGTCGACCGCCGTCATGGTCTGGCAACCGATCCCGAAGTTCGCCCACCGCTGATTGTAGATCTGCCTCTGCCCTATCGCGGCGCGCGGACACAGATTGACGGCGTATTGGAAGAAAACCAGATCGAACATCCATGGGCCGGGCTGCCCATTGATCTGTCCCTGAGGGTCGAGGACGGGGCCGAACAGTTTGGCACATCGCCCCCCCTGAACATCATCTTGCCTGCGCGCCGGTTCTTGCATCCGGTCGCTAAGGCACTGATCGAACAAAGACGCGATCTTCTCTGGTCACGCGACAATGGCCGCAGAGTGGCGCAGATTCTGCGCGCAGTTTTGAATCGCCCGGATGATCTGGACCTGCCTGAGGGCGTCTATCTGCGCCTGCGCAGCGCCATTCGGCGGCTGGAAGGCGGTCTGGCGTTTTCCGATCTGCCATCGGGTTTGCCGGAAGACTTGCGGGACGAGGTTGCGGCGCTGCTTTGGGACGTTGCTGTCGAGCTTGACGACGGTCGCCTTGCCGACGCGCTCGCCCGGATGCAACAGGCGCAGGATAGGTTAGAGCAAGCCATGCGCGACGGTGCCAGCGAAGAAGAACTGGCCGAGTTGATGGATGAGATGCGCGAGGCTATGCGCGATTATCTTGAGCAACTGGCCGAGAACCAAAAAAACGGTCCACAGTCCGACCAACCCCCGCCCCAAGACGGTGTCGAAATGAGTATGGCTGACATCGAAGACATGATGGAACGGATCGAGGAATTGATGCGACAGGGGCGCGAGGACGAAGCGATGCAGATGCTCGATCAGTTGCGCCAGATGATGGAAAACATGCAGATGGCCCAGACCGGCCCATCGAACCAGCCCGGCCAAAGTGCCCGCGAAGGGTTGCAGGAGACATTGCGCGAGCAACAGGGCCTGTCGGATCAGGCCTTCCGTGATCTTCAGGAACAAGGTCAGGGATCACAGGCTGGCGAAGCAGAAGGCAACGAAGGGCGCGATGGCGGTCAGGGGCGCGGGCAAAGCCACAATGGCGCTGACGGTCAGCAAGGGCAGGACGGTCAGGGGGCTGGCCCCGAACAAGGCGGCAATGAAAGCGGGCAAGGACGTGATCTAGCCCAGCGCCAAAGTGAATTACAGCGACAACTGGAAGCTCAGCGCCGTAACCTTCCCGGTGCCAGCGACGAAGCCGGACAAGCTGCCCGCGATGCATTGGACGAAGCTGGCCGCGCGATGGGCAACGCCGCAGATGCTCTTGAGCAAGGCGATCTTCCCGAAGCACTGGACCGACAGGCCGATGCCATGGAAGCTCTGCGTGAAGGCATGCGTCAGTTTGACGAAGCGATGGCGAACCAACAGGCCGAGCAACAAGGTGAACAGGGCAGCAATCCGGGCGAAGGCCGGCGCTCTAGCCAGCGCGACCCGCTTGGTCGCAGCCCGGACGGCCAGAACGGCGCCACCGCTACAGATAGTCCTCTGGAAGACGGTGAAGACGTCTATCGCCGCGCGCAGGAGTTGATGGAAGAATTACGCCGCCGCTCAGGCGAGGGCGACCGCCCGGATCTGGAACGCGATTATCTGAAACGTCTGCTGGATCAGTTCTGAACGGGTGCGGACTTCGACAGTTTCAGAACCGCTTGCGCGCTGCCAGTGCCGCCGAAATCGTGCCTTCGTCCAGATAATCCAGTTCGCCTCCAATAGGCACGCCTTGTGCCAGCGACGACACTTCGCATCGGCCTTCCAGTTCTTCAGCGATGTAATGTGCCGTGGTCTGACCATCTACGGTGGCGTTCAACGCTAGGATCACTTCGGTGACCCCTTCATCCTGAACCCGCTGAATCAAGCGCGGAATGCCCAGATCATCCGGGCCAATCGCGTCTAAAGCGGACAAAGTGCCACCCAACACGTGATAGCGCCCCTTGAATCGGCCGGCGCGCTCCATCGCCCACAGGTCGGCAACGTCTTCGACCACGCAAATCTCGCCCACTGCGCGCTTTTCCGACAAGCAGATATCGCAACGATCCGCGGTCGAGACATTACCACAAACCACACATTCCCGCGCCGTTTCCGCCACGGCCTGCATCGCATCCGCCAACGGCATCAACACCAGCGCCCGTTTGCGGATCAGATACAGCACCGCACGCCGGGCCGAGCGTGGCCCAAGCCCCGGCAGCTTCGCCATCAGCTCGATCAGGTTCTCGATATCGCGTGGGGCTTCCGACATGCGTATGCCTGCCTCAGAAAGGCAGGTTCATGTCCTTGGGAAGACCAAGTTCTTCGGTCAAACGTGACATCTCGCTTTCGCTTCGTGCCTGCGCCTTGGCTTGCGCATCCTTGATCGCGGCCAAGATCAGGTCTTCGACCACTTCCTTTTCGTCCGGGTTAAAGATCGACGGATCTATATCCAACCCAGTCAGCACTCCCTTGGCGGTGGCCGTGGCGCGCACCAGACCCGCGCCGCTTTCACCTACTACGGTCATGGAAGACAGGTTTTCCTGCAGATCGGACATCTTGGTCTGCATCTCTTGTGCGGCTTTCATCATCTTGGCCATGTCGCCAAGACCACCCAGTCCCTTCAGCATGTCATGCTCCTCGAAAAATTCTCATTGGTTCCGTCTTAGATACGGTCAGGCGGCAGGGCTTACAAGAAGCCCGTACGACGAAAACCCTACTCTTCCTCAAACGGGTCCCACTCGTCTTCCACTTCGGGCAAGGCGTCGGACGCGGCTTCATCGGCGATATCTTCTGCTGTGCGAATCTCGGTGATCCGCGCTTTTGGGAAGTTGGCGATCACCGCCTGGACCAATGGATGCGCAACCGCTTCCTGTTCTAGTGCAAGCTTTTCTCCATCCAGCGTCTCGGTGATGGTTGCGGCATCACATCCGTTGACCAGCGTCACACCCCAACGCACCCCGGTCCAAGCCTGCAAACGCTGCGCCAAACGAGCGGCAAGATCAGATGGGGCATTGTCACTTGGCGTAAACTCGATCCGTCCGGGCGCGTATGAGGCCAGCCGAACACCGCCCTCTACTTCGACCAGCAGTTTTACATCGCGGTTGGCCCGGATCAGTTCGATCACATCCTCAAACCGGGCATAGCGTGCCAGCGCATTTTCCGGCGCTTGAGACACCGCCAGGGCGGTCGCGCCAGACCCGGCGGAGTGAGTCCCACCCGACATCCGAGGCGTGTTCGATGCCTGCCCCACTGGCCCACTATCACCGGACGGTGAAGGTCCGCCACCTGACGGCCCTGCAAGCGGAACGGGCTGATCTTTCAACTTGCGCACCAGTTCCTCGGGCGAGGGCAAGTCGGCCACATGAGTTAAGCGAATGATCGCCATCTCAGCCGCCATCATCGCGTTGGGCGCGACCGACACCTCTTCAATTGCCTTCAACAGCATTTGCCACATGCGCGAAAGAACCCGCATCGGCAGTGCTTCCGCCATCGCCTGACCACGACGACGCTCGTCAGAAGACACAGTTGGATCTTCAACCGCTTCGGGCGTGATCCTGATCACGCTCACCCAATGCGACACCTCAGCCAGATCGCGCAAAACAGCCATCGGATCGGCCCCATCGGCATATTGCCCCCCAAGTTCAACCAACGCGCCTGCGGCGTCGCCCTTCATGATCATATCCATCAGATCCAGAACCCGACCACGGTCGGCCAGACCCAACATGGCCCGCACTTGTTCAGCTGTGGTTTCCCCCGCACCATGACTTATGGCCTGATCCAGAAGCGACTGCGCATCCCGCGCCGACCCTTCTGCCGCGCGCGTAATCAAGGCTAGTGCGTCATCTGCAATCTCGGCCCCTTCGGCATCGGCAATCCGGCGCAACATGGCCAGCATGTCCTCAGGCTCAATCCGACGCAGATCGAACCGCTGGCACCGACTTAGAACCGTGACCGGCACCTTGCGAATTTCTGTCGTCGCAAAAATGAACTTCACATGCTCCGGCGGTTCCTCCAACGTCTTCAGAAGCGCGTTGAACGCGTTCTTCGACAGCATGTGAACTTCGTCGATGATATAAATCTTGTATCGCGCCGAAGCTGCCCGATAATGCACACTGTCAATGATCTCGCGAATATCATCCACACCGGTGCGCGAGGCTGCGTCCATCTCCATCACATCCACGTGGCGGCCTTCGGCGATCGCCACGCAATGCTCGCACTGACCACATGGCTCGACGGTCGGTCCGCCCTGCCCGTCGGGACCAACGCAGTTCATGCCCTTGGCGATGATCCGTGCGGTGGTGGTCTTGCCGACGCCCCTAATGCCCGTCATCACAAAGGCCTGCGCAATCCGATCCGCTTCGAACGCGTTTTTCAGCGTGCGTACCATCGCCTTTTGCCCGATCAGATCGGCAAATGTTTCAGGGCGGTATTTCCGGGCGAGAACCTGATAGGGCTTTGCCTTTGGCGTATCTGTGGAAGCTGCGTCTGACATGTGACCCTTCGGTGCCGGATTCGTATCCGGGACAGATTAGGCCGGGCATCACACGGCGTCCACCGAACTCTGGGTTGGAGCCGTCCTGCCCGCATGATAAACGCATAATATGCCAAACAGCTTCACCATTTCAGACCTTGCGCTGGGAAGCGGACATCTGGGCATCTGCCCGCTTCCGGGGCGCTGGGGCAGATATTCTGATGACATTGCTACGATACGGAAATGGCGTCCATCGCTTGTTCTGTCCATGACCACTGTCGACGAAATGGCCGCATATGGGGCATCCAGCCTTAAGGCTGATCTGACCGCAAGCAGCATCGCGTGGCATCACTTGCCCGTTCGCGACTTCGGCGCACCAGAAGCAGAGACAATCGTTCGTTGGACCGAGATATCATCCCTCGCACAGCAGGCTTTATCCCAAGGCGGCAAGGTGCTGGCCCATTGCAAGGGCGGTTGTGGACGCTCCGGCATGATTCTCTTGCGCCTGATGGTCGAAATGGGCGAAGCGCCTGACGATGCTCTTTCCCGCCTGCGCACGACACGCCCCTGCGCTGTCGAAACGGATGCACAGTTGCACTGGGCCAGCCTGCCGGCACGCTAACCCCTCCTTCCGTCTGCTGTTTCTTCTGGTCGAAAATATCCTGGGGTGAATGCGCGCATCGCAGAGGGGCTAGCCCCTCTTTTTTTACCGCCCCTTCCGCTTTCCCGCGCCTTTCGTGACCCCCTTCACCATCTTCGAGAACTTTCGCTCCCGTGCCCAGCTTTCTGCCAAGGTCTCGGTGTTCTTGGCCTCGCCTGCCCGAAGCTTACGCCACCGTTGCAACCGTTCCAGATCCAACTCTCCGGCCTCAATAGCCGCGCGGACGGCACAGCCCGGCTCAGTTTCGTGGGCGCAGTCCGAGAACCGACATTGCGTCTCCAACTCGGCCAGATCGTCAAAAACGCTGTCGATCCCCTCTCGCGTGTCCAGCAGGCGCAAGGCCCGCATCCCCGGCATGTCGATGATCCAGCCACCGTTCTGCATAGGGTGCATACTGCGCGCGGTCGTCACATGTCGCCCTTTGGCATCATCCTCGCGAACGCCACCGGTCGCCGCATCGCCCCCAGTCAACCCATTTGTCAGGGTGGTTTTCCCCACACCCGATGACCCGATAAACGCCGCTGTCTGTGGCGGTTTGCACCACGCGGCCACAGCTTCGGCGGCATCAGGGTCACGCGCATTCACGGTCAGGATTGTCAGCATAGAGTCCAGCGCCTGCGCTTCGGATTCGTACTGGCGGGGATCATCGCACAAATCGGCTTTGGTCAGCACCAGCACGGGGTAACACCCAGCCTCGTGCGCAAGAGCCAGAAACCGTTCGATGCGGGCGATGTTGAAATCGTCGTTGCACGAGGTCACGATGAAAAGCGTGTCCACATTCGCCGCGATCAATTGTGTCTGTGCATCCGTTCCCGCCGCGCGTCGTTGCAGCAGAGACTTCCGCTCTAACACCTGCTGGATACGCATCTCGGGATCCGCAAGCACCCAGTCCCCGACCGCCAGTTCACCTGCGGCCAGTTTGGGTGAGGTCAGCGTTACCTCTCCTACGGCGCCCAGCGCGTTCATTTGGCTGCGATGGATTTCCGTAAGACGATAAGGCGTTAACCCAACTGCATCATCACATTGGGATTGAAAATAGGAACACCATCCAAGGTCCGTCATTTGATATGTCATTGGTTTGCCTGTTTCTGCATGGCATTTCACCCCGCGCGCAGTTGCGGCTTGGGATGTGCGTGCTCAGGCAGAAAGGCGATACACCCGCTTAGCAAATTCCTGCCCGAAGGGGGGTGACGTCAATCATGATATCCCTCCGTTCATTGGTCCGCGCTGGCGCAAACCATAATCAGTATCCCGGTTCGACAAAAAAATGTTTTGCCTGTCGGTGTTTCAATTGTTTTGCAATTGAAAGTAGGTGAGAGGCTGAACACGACCCAAGCGGGGCTCGTTGTGGCTGCTTCCTTCCGGACCTGACCAGATTGGCGAGGCGCCTGCCCGCGCCAACCTCTCGACCCTCATATATGAGGCAGATTAGACCGATGCAAGCCTCAGAGTTCCATCTCGTAATGTGCAAACCCTTGGTGGTCACACATATCTACACAACGGATGGGCAACCAAGGATAGTGCACACGCGATTTGCAGGCCGCGGGCGACGACTTGAACCGGACACTGGCCCCGGCCACTTCGGCGAACCGCCAGATCGGGTCAGTTGAGATATCTACCAAGCCCGTCCGTAGCACAAAGCTTTTCAGTACATCGCGGATGGCGAAAGGGGGCATGACAACAACCCGATCCTTGGGGACAGCCGGATAACCGCCGCCTCCGCAGACGCGAAAATCGCTGGTTGCCAGCAGAAACTCATCCGCGTCCTGAACCCGCCGCCCCTTGTGCTTCAGATCGACGATGCGTCGACCGCTTAACCCAGATGCAGCCCCGTCTGGCGTGAAACGAGCGGGTTGGCTTAGATCTATCTGATACGTTAACCCCAACACAGACTCGAGCAGATAGCCCGGCGTTCCATCGTCTTTCAACGGAACAGCCCGCTCCCCCGGCAACACCCGATTGAACAGGCTCGCGGATCGCTCAAGCCAGCTATACAGATAGGCGCCAGTTGCACGGATCAATGTCAGTTCATTCGGGAACACATACAGGTCGGACAAGCACCGCAGTGTCATCTGTCCTGCACGCACATTGGAATAGTAATTCGGCCCGGCCAATCCCCCAGACTTGAACGGCGCGCTGGAGGCAAGAACGGGTAGATCCCAACCCAGATTATCTGCCTGATACTGTGTGGCGTGGGCGATCATCGCCTCTTGCACAAGACGTGTCGCGTGATCACCCCCAGCCAGCGCAAAGAAGTTGTCGAGATCTTTTGCACAACGGGCAATCGGCGTGCGCATATGACCAAGTGTGCTTTCATGCAGTTTCTGAACCCAGTTCGGAAATTGCTTAGGCGCCTTGGGCACCGCGCATATATCCCGCACGCCCTTGACCTTTCTTAACGCGGCTTGACCTGCTGCGACGGACCACCGGTCGCCATCATGGACCAGATCAAGGTCAATCACCCCAAGATGCGACCCCCAGAAGCCCGGCACGATGGTTGGCACATTGTTCAGATGCTCGCTTAGCCCGTCTGACCCGACGGGAAAGGTACCTTGCTCGGGAAAGACCTGATGGGAATGACCGCCGACAATCGCATCAATTCCCGCCACACGCGACAAAGGAAGTAACGCGTTTTCCATCCCTTCGACATATGTTTCGTCACCCAGTCCGGAATGCGCCAAAGCTACAATGATGACCGCCCCACGCGCTTTAAGATAGGGCACAAAGGCCTGAGCAGTTTGGATAATATCGCGTGTCTGTGGCGCTGCGCCCGAATTGTGCCCAAGTTTCAGTGACCCTGGAGGAAGAAACCCGATTACACCGATGCGGATCGCGCGCTCCATGCCCGTTGAATCGATAATCTTTCGGTTCAGAATGGTGAAGGGCGGAATAAGCGTGGCATCCTGCAAAGGCGTTGCCGCCCGCCGAACGATTGTGTTGGCGGACACAATGGGAAACTCTGCTTGTTCGATGGCGTCAAACAGAACTTCGATCCCGCGATCGAAGTCGTGATTGCCCAACGTCGCTGCGTCATATCCCAAATGATCCATGGCGGCGATCATGGGATGCACCGAGGGAACGTCCGCCCCACCTGCCACACGATACTGTTCGACAACTAGATCACCCATTGCAGTGCCATGCAGGAAGTCCCCGTTGTCGACTAAGATCGTATTCGGTTCTTCGGCGCGCGCATCCGCAATCAGATCAGCTGTATTTGTCAAACCCCAACCATCCACCGGCCTGTCAGCCAGATAGTCATAAGGCAGGATGTGCATATGCAAATCGGTCGTTGCAAGAATGCGCAACCGGGCGCGGATCGTCTCCTCGCAGCCTGAAATCTGCTCAACAAGCGTCGACACCAATGTCCCTCCTGCCCGTCTAGGGATGTTCCCTTTGGGAAACTCTTTCGTTCATTGAAAAACATTCAAGAGTAATTTGAAAGAACTCATTTGCAACTTTAACGTGCTTAATCGCAACTTCAATAATGCGGGTGTTAAATTGTTGACGTCCTGTTAGCGTGCCCTAACGCAACACGACACGTTTGAGGTAAGTATGAAAATTGCCGAACAGGTTACTTTCGGCACCGGACTTCTGGACCGTGCTACGGAATTGCGCACCGACAGCTCTGAACTGCTTCGTCTGACCCAGATCGCACGCATCCTTCCCATCTGGCGCGGAAAACCATTATTCGAACGCGGACTGGAACATCACCTCACACTGGCTTTTTTAGAACTGGACCACCCGCAACTGCGATCGCGGCAAGATCGGTTGGTATTTCTCGGCCGTGACGAAAGTGGCCCGATATTTGCCGTAGATGTCTCGGACTGGGTCGCCGAAGGGGATATCCCTGATCCCAGTGCCTTCGTTGATCAAACATGGCAACACTTCCCCGACACGCCCGACACCCAGGGATTTGCTGAACTTCGCGGTGTCATGGCACAACTGACACCGCTGGAGGCAGAGATCGCCGCAACCGGCCGCAGTATATTGGAATGGCACCGCATCCATGGGTTCTGCGCCAACTGCGGGAATAAAAGTGATCCTGTGCTGGGTGGCTGGCAACGGGATTGCCCGACCTGTGCTCGGCCACATTTTCCGCGCACCGATCCCGTGGTCATCATGCTGATCACGCATTGCAACGCAGTTCTGGTTGGTCGCAATGCCCTGTGGCCAGATGGTATGTTTTCACTGTTGGCCGGGTTTATGGAGCCGGGGGAAACCATCGAAGCTGCGACCCGCCGCGAGGTATTTGAAGAAACCGGCGTGCGTATCGGCATAGTCAACTATCTGGCATCCCAACCCTGGCCTTTTCCATCATCGCTGATGATCGGAACTCATGGGTTGGCAACCACAACAGACATCACGCTCGACCCCACCGAGTTGGAAGAAGCAGTATGGGTCAGCCGAGAAGAAATGCTGGAGGTGTTCGCCGGGCATAACCCTGATATGTTGCCTGCCAGAAAGGGATCAATCGCGCATTTTCTACTGTCAAACTGGCTTGCAGACCGGCTTGAATAAGACCACAACCGGCCCGACAGCATCCGAAACAAAAAGAGACCCCGTATGAAGTTCAAGACCCGCGAAGACATAGAGGCCACACTGGAGCAGGTGTTCGAAGCTGTGTCAGATTTCGATGGGATCGAGCGGGCCGCTATGCGTCGCGGAGCCGAAGTCACGCGCACCGACAACCTTACTTCACCGGGTCAGGGCATGACATGGCATGCGTCATTCCCGTTTCGCAATCGCACCCGCACTGCGGACATGTTGTTGAAAACCTACGAAGCCCCGCATCAGATCGAACTGTTTTCGAAAGTCTCGGGGATCGAGGCAACGGTCGAGGTGGAGCTTATGTCGCTGTCACGCAATCGTACGCGCATGACAATGAGCATCGACATGCGACCCAAGACCATTCCCGCGCGACTGCTTTTGCAATCCATGAAGCTGGCACGCGCGTCTTTAGTGAAACGCTATCGCAAGCGAGTGGCGAACTATGCGCAGTCCATCGAGAGCCGATATCGCACCACAGTTCATCCGATTCGCTGATCGGTTTTGATCAATCGCGGGCCGGATCGCGCGGATAGACCCCCAGAATTTCAAGCGTCGAAGTGAAATAAGCCAGTTCTTCCAGCGCAAGCTGAACCGGACGATCTTCCGGATGGCCCTCAATATCGGCATAAAAACGGGTCGCCGTAAACGATCCGTCCACCATATAGCTTTCCA
This sequence comes from Aliiroseovarius sp. F47248L, assembly GCF_023016085.1. Classification (NCBI taxonomy): domain Bacteria; kingdom Pseudomonadati; phylum Pseudomonadota; class Alphaproteobacteria; order Rhodobacterales; family Paracoccaceae; genus Aliiroseovarius; species Aliiroseovarius sp. F47248L. The sequence continues at coordinate 2,371,812 of NZ_JALKBF010000001.1, forward strand.
GCTTGGTCATGTTCACGCCATTGGTCGCAAACCCGCCCATTGCCTTGTAAAGGGCGGCAGGGATGTTGCGCACTTCGAACACAAAGGTCGTCATCATGCCATGATCGCCACGACGCGAAAGATCGGCCTCGCGCCCCATGATCACAAAGCGCGTCGTGTTGTGGCCATGGTCTTCCACGTCCTCGGCCAGCACATCCAGCCCATAAATCTCGGCGGCCAGGGCCGAGGCGAGCACGCCTTCACCTTGCGCCTTTGTCTGGGCGAGCGTCGCTGCCGCACCGGCACTATCCGCCGCAGAAACCCCGCGAATACCATGGCTTTTCAAAAAAGCCGCCGATTGCGGGATCAGCACCATATGGGCACGGACTGTCTTGATGTCATCCACCTTTGCCCCCGGAAGGCCCAATAAGCTGATACGCACACGCACGAAAGCTTCATCCAGAATGTGAAGCCCACTTTCGGGTAGCAGACGGTGAATGTCAGCGACCCGGCCATAGGTCGTATTCTCGATGGGCAACATTGCCTGTTCGGCAGCGCCACCGCGTACAGCCGCGATCACCTCTTCAAAGGATTCGCAGGGCATTGGCTCAAGATCAGGACGGGCTGCAATACAGGCTTCGTGCGAATACGCGCCAGGCTCCCCCTGAAAGGCGATACGGCTGGTCATTTCGCAGTCCCCTTTTTGCCGGTTAGCGTTAAAGTGCAACACGTCGCGCCTCATATCGCTTGAAACATGGCAATGGAAGCGGCTAGAAGGCTTTTGACTTTGGATGAGACGGAACGCGACATGTTCGACACAATGACAATGACGAAAGCCGGGGCCGCTGTAATCGGCGCCCTCCTGTTCTTCCTGCTGGGCTCTTGGGCGGCAGACGGACTGTATTCGACCGGTGCCGGTGGCCACGGTGGCGAAGACGGTCATACTGAAACCGGCTATATGATCGCGACCGACACGGATGGCGGCGAGGCTGAAGTGGAAGAAGAGGCCGTGCCGTTCGCCGACCTGTTGGCTGCAGCCGACCCCGCCAAGGGCGAAAAGGTCTGGGGCAAATGCCGCGCCTGTCACAAGCTGGAAGATGGCGCCAATGGTACCGGGCCGCACCTCTATGGTGTTGTCGGCCGTGAAGTGGCCAGTGTCGGTGGCTTCAATTACTCCGATGCGTTGGCTGGACATGGCGGAAGCTGGGGACCGGACGAGCTAAACGAATGGCTGGCCAATCCCAAAGCTTATGCACCTGGCAACAAGATGACATATGCCGGTTTGAAGAAAGTCGAAGATCGGGCTGACCTGATTGCCTATCTTCAAACCATTGGCGGCTAGACGCTGACAAATTCAAAATTTCTGGGCCGCTCCTTATCTGGGGCGGCCCTTTTTCTTTGCGATTTCACCTGATCTCGGCCAGATCACCAAATCGCGCCTTGCAGTTTATCAGGCAGCCCCATTAGCTTACAAAAAACGATTTTCGTCGATCCGCTGAAGGAGTCCCAGATGAAGCCAATCCAAACACGCGCCATCGCTCCCATATCCAATACCCGTATGCAGGCATTCTGGGGTTTGCTGATTGGGTTAGTGCTGTTGCTTTCGCCACTGCTTGCGCAGGCCGAAACGACTGTTAAATCCCATGCTTACTCATACTTCGGCACCCCGAAATATGGGCCGGACTTTCCCCATCTGGATTATGTGAACCCTGACGCACCAAAGGGCGGTGAAATAATCATATCGTCCGAGAACGGTACGTTTGACAGCTTCAACCCCTTCGCGCGCAAAGGCGTGCCGGGTGCGCTTGCCTCCAGCAACATTGAACGGCTGATGACCGGCACCGCGGACGAGATCGGCACTTCTTACGGGTTGCTGGCCGAAAACCTTGAGTATCCCGAAGACGAAAGCTGGGTAATCTTCACATTGCGGCCTGAGGCTCGATTTGCTGATGGCACCCCAGTAACCGCCGAGGATGTAGTGTTCACCCACGATCTGTTCATGGAGCAAGGGCTGGTGAGCTTCCGTGAAGGTGTCAGCCGGATCATCGCCAGTGTCGAAGCCCTTGATGCACACCGCGTCAAATTCACCTTTCATCCCGACAGCTCAGTCCGTGATCGCATCGGGCAGGCCGGAGCAACTCCGGTATTGTCGAAAGCGTGGTTTGAAAAGACCGGCGCGCGTCTGGATGAAAGCCGTCTTGAACAAGCCATGGCCACAGGCCCCTATGCGCTCGACAGCTATCAGATCAACCAGCGCATCGTTTACAAACGCAACCCGGACTATTGGGGGGCGGACCTGCCGATCAACAAGGGGCGCTGGAACTTTGATACGATCCGGATCGAATACTTCGCCGACAGCAACGCCGCGATGGAGGGCTTTTCTTCCGGCAGCTACACATTCCGCGTCGAAAACAGCTCGAAAGAATGGGCAACGTCTTATGACTTTCCGGCGGTGAAGTCCGGCCATGTCATCAAGGCCGAATTGGATGACGGCAATCAAGCCTCGGGTCAGGGGTTTGTCTTCAACTTACGTCGAGAGAAGTTTCAGGACATTCGCGTGCGCGAAGCACTTGGCCTGATGTTCAACTTCACATGGTCGAACGAGGCGCTTTTTTATGGCCTTTACGAGCGGGTGAACAGCTTCGCAGAAAACTCGTATCTGGAAGCTACGGGCTTACCCTCGCTCGAAGAATTGGCCTTGCTGGAGCCGCTGGGTGACAAGCTGCCAGAAGGAGCATTGGGCGAAGCCATCATGGCACCAACATCTGGCGACAAGCAGTTTGACCGACGCAATGCCCGCGAAGCGTCGCGGTTGCTTGAAGATGCAGGCTGGACGGTTGGCAATGACGGAATGCGCCGTGATGCTGCAGGAAAAACGCTGAAGGTCGAGTTTCTGACCTTCTCTCCTACTTTCGACCGGGTGATCACGCCCTATGTTGAAAACCTGCGCAAGATCGGTGTCGATGCAGTTCTGAACAGGGTGGACACTTCGCAATTTGTCGATCGTCGCTATGCATTCGACTATGACATTATCACCGATCAACTGGCATTCGGTTCTGAACCCGGCAGCAATCTAGCACAGGCTTTCGGCTCGAAAGATGCTGCCGTTTCCGTCTTCAACTCGCCCGGCGTTGCTGACCCGGCAGTGGACAGCTTGATTGAGATCATTCGCAATGCCGACACCGAAGAAGAACTGATCACCGCAACAAAGGCGCTGGATCGGGTCATGCGTGCAATGCGGATTATGGTGCCACAATGGTATAAAAACAAGCACACCGTCGCGTACTACGACCAGTTCGAACATCCCGACCCCATGCCCCCTTATGACCTGGGCTATCTGGACTTTTGGTGGTTTAACGCAGAAAAAGCAGAAAAACTGAAGGCAGACGGCGTGCTGCGTTGACGCGACCCGCACGACCAAGGCACGAATAAGAGAGCGAGACCCAAATGGGCGCATATATTCTGCGCAGGCTTCTTCTGATTATCCCGACCCTGTTTGGGATCATGGTGATCAATTTCACCCTCACCCAGTTTGTCCCGGGTGGCCCCATCGAACAGATCATCGCCCAGATGGAGGGCGAAGGCGACGTGTTTGCCACCATTGCCGGCGGCGGAGCTGATGCAGGCGGCGGCGGTGGTGATGAACGCTATCTCGGCGCTCGGGGGTTGCCGCCCGAATTCATTGCGGAGCTAGAGATAGAATTTGGCTTCGACAAGCCACCCGTGGAACGGTTTTTTTCGATGCTCTGGAACTATATTCGGCTGGATTTCGGCGAAAGCTATTTCCGGTCGATTGGCGTCTTCGAATTGGTTGCAGAAAAGTTGCCGGTGTCAATTACTCTGGGCCTTTGGTCAACCGTAATCGCCTATATCATCTCGATCCCATTGGGTGTGCGCAAAGCCGTGCGCGATGGGTCGCGCTTTGACACATGGACATCCGGTGTGATTATCGTGGCCTATGCGATCCCCGGTTTCCTGTTCGCAATTCTTTTGCTGGTTGTATTCGCCGGAGGGTCTTACTTGCAATGGTTTCCGCTGCGCGGCCTGACCTCGGACAATTGGAGCGAGTTGAGCCTTGGCGGCAAGATCATAGACTACTTCTGGCACATCACATTGCCGGTTTTTGCCTCGACCATTGCCAGCTTCGCAACGCTGACCCTTTTGACAAAAAACAGCTTTCTGGACGAGGTTAAAAAACAATATGTCGTCACAGCCCGCGCCAAGGGCCTGACTGAACATCGTGTGCTTTATGGCCATGTCTTTCGCAACGCCATGCTGATCGTTATTGCGGGCTTCCCGGCTGTGTTCCTTGGCGTTTTCTTTGGCGGTTCGGTTATCATTGAAACGCTTTTCTCGCTGGATGGGTTGGGCCGGTTGGGCTTCGAGGCCGCATTGCAACGCGACTACCCCGTGATTTTCGGAACGCTGTTCGTTTTTGGGTTGATAGGCCTTTTGATCGGCATCTTGTCTGACCTCATGTATGTCTTTGTCGATCCGCGCATCGACTTTGAAGGGCGCGAGGTCTGACCATGGCGCTGTCTCCCCTCAATCAACGTCGCTGGCGCAACTTCCGCCGAAATGGCCGCGCCTTCTGGTCGCTGATCCTGTTTTGCATCCTGTTCGGCTTGTCGCTGATGGCCGAGTTTCTCGCCAACGACAAACCAATCTTGGTCAGTTATCAGGGTGAACTGTATGCCCCGATTTTCAAGTTTTATCCCGAAACAACATTTGGCGGCGATTTTAAAACCGAAGCCAACTATGACGATATCGAAGTGCGATGTCTGATCCGGTCGGGAGGGCTTGAAGCCTGCTGGGACGACCCGGAAAACGTGATCGCACAGTCCGAAACTGGTGTGGTTAACGGGACCGAGATCGACAAGGGATGGCTGCTTTGGCCGCCCATCCCTTACAGCTTCACCACCATCGTGGACACGGGTGGCGCGGTGCCTTCACCACCCACCAGCCAAAATATTTTGGGTACTGACGACACGTCACGTGATGTGGCGGCACGGGTGATCTATGGCTTCCGGCTGTCGGTGTTCTTTACCATCATCGTTACTGTCCTGACGTCGCTGATCGGGATCGCAGCGGGCGCAATCCAAGGTTATTTTGGTGGCTGGGTTGACCTTGTGTTCCAACGCATTTTGGAAATCTGGAGTTCGACCCCATCTCTCTATGTGATCATCATCCTGTTTGCGATTCTAGGGCGAAGTTTCTGGCTTCTGGTCTTTGTGACCGTGCTGTTCGGCTGGCCCGCCCTGGTGGGCGTGGTTCGGGCCGAGTTCCTGCGTGCCCGCAACTTTGAATATGTCCGCGCGGCAAAGGCGCTGGGTGTCGCAAATCGTGTGATCATGTTCCGCCATGTGCTGCCCAACGCAATGGTCGCCACACTGACCATGCTGCCCTTCATCATCACCGGCACGATCTCGACCCTTGCCACGCTGGACTTCCTTGGCTTCGGCCTCCCCTCGTCCGCGCCGTCGCTGGGCGAGTTGACGCGCCAGGCCAAGGCCAACCTGCAAGCGCCGTGGTTGGGCTTTACCGCCTTCCTGACCTTCTCGATCCTGCTGTCGCTGCTCGTCTTCATCTTTGAAGGCGTGCGTGACGCGTTTGACCCGCGAAAGACCTTCCAATGAGCGTTCTTCACGTCAAAGACCTGCATGTCGGCTTCCGTCAGGATGGCCAGCTTCACCCCGCAGTGCGCGGCGTGAGTTTCGAGGTTGGCAAAGGCGAAACCGTTGCCATCGTAGGCGAAAGTGGGTCCGGCAAATCCGTCACTGCCCTGTCCACAGTTTCGCTGCTGCCGGACAGTGCGCAGATCAGCGGGTCGATCACCTATGACGGACGCGAGTTGATTGGCGCGTCACCGTCCGAATTGCGTGACGTGCGCGGCAATGACATCAGCTTCATCTTTCAGGAGCCAATGACGTCGCTGAACCCGTTACACACAATTGAGAAGCAGTTGACCGAGTCAATTGAACTGCATCAGGGGCTGAAAGGCGATGCCGTTCGCGCCCGCATTCTTGAGCTTCTAAACAAAGTGGGCATACGCGATGCTGAAACGCGGCTGGCGCATTACCCGCACCAACTGTCGGGCGGACAGAGGCAACGTGTGATGATTGCAATGGCTTTGGCCAACGGACCAGAGCTTCTGATCGCGGACGAGCCGACCACGGCGCTGGACGTAACCATTCAGGCCCAGATCCTCGACTTGCTGGCCGAATTGAAAGACATCGAAGGGATGAGCCTTCTGTTCATCACCCATGACCTTGGCATCGTGCGCAAGATTGCAGATCGGGTCTGTGTGATGAAAGATGGCATCATTGTCGAGGAAGGTCCGACAGCCGACCTGTTCGCCAATCCCTGCCACGAATACACGCGAATACTGATCAATGCGGAAGCCCAAGGTCGCCCCGACCCCGTTTGCGATGACGCACCCGAGATCGCCGCGACCCAAGACCTACGCATCTGGTTCCCGATCCAACGCGGATTGTTGCGTCGCACGGTTGGGCATGTGAAGGCAGTGAACGCCGCCAGCTTCACCGTGCGGGCGGGTGAAACCGTTGGGATCGTCGGCGAAAGCGGGTCCGGAAAGACAACGCTGGCGCTGGCGGTGATGCGGCTGATCAGTTCGGACGGGCCAGTGGTGTTTCTGGGCGAAGATATTCAAGGACGTAAATCGCGCCAGTTGCAGCCGCTACGTCGCGACATGCAGATCGTATTCCAAGACCCTTATGGCTCGCTTTCACCGCGAATGACGGCAGAAGAAATCATTGCCGAAGGGTTGTCAGTTCACGGGCTGGAACCCGGCCGCGATCGTCGGGAAATGGTCGCGGAGATCATGGAGGAGGTCGGGCTCGACCCCGCCACGATGGATCGTTACCCGCACGAGTTTTCCGGTGGTCAACGTCAGCGTATCGCGATTGCGCGGGCGATGATCCTACGGCCCAAGCTGGTGGTTCTCGATGAACCTACGTCTGCGCTGGATATGACAGTTCAGGTCCAGATTGTCGATCTGCTACGCGAGCTGCAAAAAAAGCATGGGCTGGCTTATCTGTTCATCTCACATGATTTGAGGGTGGTACGCGCGCTTGCGCACAAGGTTCTGGTTATGCGCGCGGGTGATGTGGTGGAAAGCGGCCCCGCAGATCAAATCTTCGACGCCCCGCAAACAGATTACACCCGCGCCCTGATGGCCGCAGCCTTCGATATCGAAGCCGTGCAAGGTGTGTCGGACTAGCGCAAACGTCGCAGCTCAGGACGGCCCCAGCACCTTGCAACGCGTATTGCGAGCGTTCAATCGACGACAAGCCAGATCAGCCTGGGCCTCGGACATGCCCACGAAATTAGCGTGCCAACCATTGGACCGGCGCACCACTTTGCGCAGGGCTTCGTCCAACGTGTCGATCTCTTTCAACGCGGTTTTCAACAACGTGCGTTCGGCCTGATAGCGTGATCCAAGAACACCCACATTGATCGCCCAATGGCGACCGCCAGAGGTCGACATCCGGGTAACAACTTCTGGTTCGGCAGTCGTGTTGGTCTGTGGTTGCAGCGAAGTCAGGACAATCGCTGCAGGGCGTGCAGGCGGTGCCGCAACCGTTACAGGTGCGACAACAGAGGCCGGTTGCACGGCTTCAGGCGCGGCTGTCGCCGTGATCACAGGTTGCGTGGTTTCAGGCTTGGCGAGCGGAGCAGTTGCCACTGGCGCGGACGCTACAACGATCTCGGCAACCGGTTCGGCTGTTTTGGCTGGTTGTTCAGATGCAACCTCTGCCACCACCGACGATTCTTCCACCGGCTCTGCGATCGCGGTCACAACGGCATCTTTGATGCTTTCGGTCAGGGCTGCAAGTTGGGCTTGTGCTGCCGGGTCCTGAGTGATCGGGCGCGGCGTGGGACGCGGGCTAAGCTTAACCGCCCCGACCAAACGAATGGTTTTGCCAGCTGCGCCCGGTTCGGCGGGCTCTGGATCCACATTGGCATAAACGGGAAGGGACGGCTTGCGTGTCGGCGCACGGCTTGGCGCGCGGCGGAAACCAAGATCCATCAGTTCGGCAACTTTCGCGTTACGTGACGCGGTGGACCGCCCCCCAAACACCGTTGTGATTATGCGCTCGGACCCACGTTCAGCGGATGCAACAAGGTTGAACCCCGCGGCACGGGTATATCCGGTTTTAATCCCGTCAGCACCTTTGTAGCTGCCAAGAAAACGGCGGTTGGTATTGGAAACAGCCCGCATCCCCGCATCCGTGGTGATGCGTGAAAACAGGTTGTAGTACTGCGGGTGGTCGAAGAACAGGTGACGACCCAGGTTGGTCATATCCCGTGCGGTTGACAGGTGCCCGTTCTCGGTCAAACCATGCGCGTTTTTGAAATGCGTCCGCGTCATGCCCAGCGCTTTTGCTGTCCGGTTCATCCGGCGGGCAAATGCCGCTTCGGATCCCGAAATCGCGATACCAATAGCAGTGGCTGCATCATTGGCCGATTTCACCGCAGCCGCGCGGATCAAATACCGGAACTTGATTTTCTGTCCTGTGCGCAGGCCCAGCTTTGAAGGCGGCTCTGCCGACGCCTTACTGGTTATTGTCACCACCGTATCTGGAGAAATTTCACCGCGTTTGATTGCTTCGAATGCAATGTAAAGCGTCATCATCTTGGTCAGGGATGCGGGATGAAGCCGCGTGTCTGCGTTGCGCGAATGAAGTACCTCGCCAGTGCGCGCATCTATCACCATCGCCGCATAGGGCGCGGCTTGCGCACGGCTTGGCACAATTTGCACGGCACAGATTATCACTGCAAGAAACAGCCCAAAACGGGCCCACTGCCACGGACGTAAATGCACGTCGTCCACCTTTTCTGCCTCAATCGCCTAGATCTTTTTGTCCGGCTGATTTGTTTTTTTCAGCGTAACACGAAGAATGCGCTCGAGAAAACACCTTATTTTCAATACGCTAATTCGTGGCTGATGGGACACGAACCGCAGATATTGTAGCAAAAACCAAAATCATGCCTATATCTGGGATCAAGCGACCCATTTCGAACCAGATCGCTTTCAAATATTTTCTTACAACGCAACGTTGTGTCATCACTCACATTCAGCGTCGAAACCAATTGTTGTGACTTTGCCGTCCATTTTGTATGTGGCTTTATCAAGACACAGCGCCTTGCCCCTTTTCTTTGGCGGCGGTGACAATATATTCTGAGTGCCAAGCGGCCCAATCATAGCAATCGGAGCAAAGCCCAAATGGCCAAACTGCCCTTCATCATGTCTCAAGGCGATGACGCCGATGACGGCGATGCAGGCCTTGCGGTGGTCACGAAGCCGAAGACCAAGCGGCCTCCCATGTATAAGGTTTTGATTCTGAATGACGACTTCACACCGATGGAGTTTGTCGTCATGATCCTTGAACGGTTCTTCGGGATGAACCACGCACAGGCGTTTGAGCTGATGTTGACCGTGCACAAGAAAGGGCTGGCAGTGGTCGGTGTCTTTTCGCACGAGGTTGCCGAAACCAAAGTGACACAAGTGATGCATTTGGCCCGCGAGCATCAGCACCCGCTGCAATGCACCATGGAAAAGGAGTAGCCGCAACAGCGGTGACCGCCATGTTTCACACTAGATTGTCCTTAGCCTTGCGCGATGGCGCAGTGTCGCTACCGCAGGATGGCCGGCTTTTGGTCATCGGTCCCAGTGCACAACATGATCTGTCGGCTCTGCCCACGGACCGCGTAACCATCTATAGCCGTATCTTCCACGAACATGCCCACTGGACCTCTCGGGGGTATGACACAGTTTCGACATTGCCTGACATAGGGTTTGCCGCCGCACTCGTCTGTGCCCCGCGATCAAAACCCTTGGCTCAGGCCTGGGTCGCCGCAGCAACGAAAGCAACTGATGGTGGGCAGGTTTTGCTGGACGGACAAAAGACCGACGGTATCGACAGCCTGCTGAAAACAATCAGGAAAAAGGCGGACCTGCTTGGGACGCTGTCCAAGGCACATGGCAAACTGGTCTGGTTTGACAAAGCCGACGTTGCCGATTGGGCCACCACCGACACGCAGCTTGATGGCGGCTTCACCACCCGCCCCGGCGTATTTTCGGCCGACGGGATCGACAAGGGGTCAGCAGTGTTGGCCGCGGCAATGCCTGATGACATCGACGGCCGAGTGGCCGATCTGGGCGCGGGCTGGGGTTTTCTGTCGCAGCATATTCTTCAGCGGTCGGGCGTCACGTCGCTGGACCTGATCGAGGCCGATTTGGTCGCGCTGGACTGCGCCAAGCTGAACATTGACGATGCCCGCGCCAATTTCGTCTGGGGCGATGCAACGCAGTTTCGGCCGCCCCAACTATATGATGTTGTCATCTCGAACCCGCCGTTTCACACCGGGCGCGCCGGCAACCCCGAACTTGGGCGGGCCTTCATTCGTGCCGCCGCCGCGATGCTTGCCCCTTCAGGGCGTTTCGTCATGGTTGCCAATCGCCACCTGCCCTACGAAGACACTTTGGCGGAACAATTCAACGTTGTCGAAGATCTGGACGGCACGCCGGGCTTCAAGCTTCTCAGCGGCGTAAAGCCCCGTCGCACACGGCGCTAAGATCAGCTACGCTCATCGGGAATCAGGAGGCACACATGTCCTTTTCCATCGCTGGCAAGACTGCCATCATCACAGGTGCCGCCAATGGCATCGGCTTGTCGATCGCTCGCCATTTTGCCGACAATGGTGCGAATGTCATCTGCGCTGATATCGACGAGGCGCGCTTGCTGGATGAGTGGGGACCGAATCCCGACAACGATACAGACGAACCGTCAAACACTCGCACCTTTGCGGGCGATCTGCGCGAAAAGCTGACCATCGCCAACCTTCTATCCGCCACCATCGACGCGTTCGAGCGGGTCGACATTTTGGTGAACGCCTCGCGGCAGGTCATGCTGACCGATCCACTGGACGCTGATAATAAAGCCGTGCAGATCTTGTTGGATCAGAACCTCATGACCAGCTTGCGGCTGAGCCAATTGGTCGCCAAGCGGATGATACAACAAGGCGAAGAACTGGGGGACGACGACCAGAACTCTCCCCTAGGTGCCATTGTTAACTTATCCTCCATCGCTGCCAGCCGCACCCAGCCTGGTCTGATGGCCTATTCGATCGCCAGCGCCGCGCTGGATCAGATGACCCGTTCACTTGCGGTCGCGCTGGCCGCAAACCGCATTCGCGTGAACGCTGTCGCCTTCGGGTCAGTGATGAGCGCCAGTTTGCGCGACACGATTCGCGAAGCCGGTGAGACCCGCGAAGATATTCTTGAAGGTACACCGCTGGGTCGTATCGCATCGGCCAACGAAGTGGCGGAAGCGGTGCAGTTCCTGTCATCGGAAGGGGCCGGTTTCATGACCGGACATATCCTGACCGTAGATGGCGGGCGCAGTCTTCTGGATGCTGTCGGTAATCCAGCACACTGACCACTTTCCTGACAACTTAACCTTATCGTTTACGACATCAGAACTGTGCAGACCTGCACCTGAAGGAGAGCATTATGACCGACAAGATGGACGATCAAAAAACCCGCGCCAGCGCTTGGTTTCGTGACCTTCGCGACCAGATCGTCGCCGCCTTCGAAGGTCTAGAAGACACGCAAACCACCGGCCCTTTTGCCGACCAGCCTGCCGGGCGGTTCGACATCAGCGAAACATCACGGGCGTCAGACGATGGCGCAGATGCGGGTGGCGGATTGATGAGCGTCATGCGCGGGGGACGTGTTTTCGAGAAAGTGGGCGTCAATATCTCGACCGTTTATGGCACTCTGGGCAAATCCGCACAAAAAGCGATGGCCGCGCGTGGCGTGGCGGGGATGGAGGATGACCCGCGGTTCTGGGCATCAGGCATCAGCCTTGTGGCCCATATGCAAAACCCACATACGCCCGCCGTTCACATGAACACACGCATGTTCTGGACGCCCAACGCCTGGTGGTTCGGCGGCGGGGCGGACCTGAACCCTTGCATTGAATACGCCGAAGACACCGCGCATTTCCACAGCCAGTTGGAAGCAGCTTGTCAGCGCCACGACCTAAGTTACTACGACAAGTTCAAAGCGTGGGCGGATGAGTATTTCTTTGTCCCGCACAGGGGCCGTGCACGCGGCGTTGGTGGGATTTTCTACGACGATCTGAACACCGGCGACTGGGAGGCCGATTTCGCCTTTACCCAGGATATTGGGCGCGCCTTCCTGCCTGCCTTCGTGCCGGTGACGGAAGCCCGCTGTGACACGCCGTGGACTGACGCAGACAAGGACAAACAGCTGATCCATCGCGGTCTCTATGCCGAATACAATCTGGTTTATGATCGGGGCACCAAGTTCGGCCTGACCACCGGGCACGATGCCAATGCCGTCTTGATGAGCCTTCCACCCCTTGCGAAATGGACCTGACCTGAGTGACTTGCCTTGCATTGCAGATAAGGGCAACCTGCTGGGAACAAGACGAAAGGTGAGCGCGTGACCTCATTTAAACTTAACGATTTCCTGCCTTATCAGTTGGCGGTGCTGTCCAGCCGGGTCAGTGCCGGATTTTCCAACCATTACAGGAAAGCCTATGGGATTTCTGTGTCGGAGTGGCGTGTGGTGGCCCATCTGAGCCAGGCTGACAGTGTCAGCGTGCGTGAAATTCACGAACGTGTCGACATGGACAAGCCAAAAGTCAGCCGCGCCGCATCGCGGCTTGAGGCCGCAGGTTACGTCACCAAAACGGTTAACCCGCAGGACCGGCGACTGGTCGAGCTAAGCCTGACCCCCAAGGGGCGCGAGATGATCGAGGTGCTGACACCGATCGCCCATTCCTATGAGGCACAGTTGTCGACACTTCTGGGTGACGATGACGCCGCGTTTCGCCAGCGTGTCGGGAAGCTGATTGCGGCACTCGGGACCGACGCCGTCGACGACGACCCGACGTTCTCGGACTAACCGTCTGGTCTGACGGAGCGTCAGAGGCGACAACAGCGCCACATCTGTGCGATCCTGCCCCTAAACCATATAACAGGGGGATTCTTATGTCCGACATCGTAATTCTTGGCGGCGCACGCACGGCAATTGGCACGTTTGGTGGCAGCTTGGCCGCCACCCCGCCCAGTGCCCTTGGCGCGCATGTCACGCGCGAAGCAATGGCCCGTGCTGGGGTCGAACCCGGTCAAATCGGTCATGTCGCCTTTGGCCACGTCATCAACACCGAACCGCGCGATATGTATCTGTCGCGCGTCGCGATGATCGAGGCCGGCATCCCCGACACTACCCCGGCCATGAACGTGAACCGTCTATGCGGGTCCGGGCTTCAGGCCGTGGTGTCTGTTGCACAATCCCTGATGCTGGGGGATAGCGACTTTGGTGTGGCAGGTGGCGCCGAAAGCATGAGCCGTGCACCCTACATTCTACCCCAAGCTCGTTGGGGCCAGAAAATGGGCGACACTGGTGCACAAGATATGATGCTGGGCGCGCTGAACTGCCCATTTGGCACCGGGCATATGGGTGTGACCGCCGAAAACGTCGCGGCCGAACATGACGTCAGCCGCGCAGACCAAGACGCCTTCGCGCTGGAAAGCCAAAACCGCGCCGCTGCGGCCATAGAGGCAGGCCATTTCGACAGCCAGATCGTCCCGATCGAGGTCAAACAGCGCCGCGAAACGGTGGAATTTGCGCGCGACGAACATCCCAAACCCACGACAGCCGAGGCTTTGGCCGGTCTACGCACCGTGTTCCAGAAGGATGGGAGCGTCACGGCGGGCAACGCCTCGGGCATCAACGACGGGGCCGCAGCATTGGTACTGGCGCGTGCCGACGCGACCGAAAGCGCGGGATTGAAACCCATGGCCCGCATCATCGGCTATGGCCACGCAGGCGTGCGGCCCGAGGTGATGGGCATCGGTCCCGTTCCAGCGGTTGAAAACCTGTTGGCAAAAACTGGGCTGAGCGTCGCGGATTTCGATGTGATCGAATCGAACGAGGCGTTCGCCGCACAAGCCATCGCGGTGAACAAGGGTCTTGGTCTGGATCCGGCCAAGGTGAACCCGAACGGCGGAGCGATTGCGTTGGGACACCCCGTCGGGGCAACCGGCGCGATTATCACGATCAAGGCGCTGTATGAATTGGAGCGGATCGGCGGGTCAAAAGCGCTGATCACCATGTGCATTGGCGGCGGTCAGGGCATCGCGCTGGCGATCGAACGTATCTGAGCCGCACGTATGGTTTTGCCCGGCAAATCGCGCCGGGCAAGTCGTTACTTCCAGTCGAAGAAGTCGTCCCCAACCCGCGACAACAGTTCTTCCGCCAGCTTGACCCCAAGAGCAGGCCCATCCGCAATTGGTCCCGAAATCTGATCTGACCCGGCCTCTGACCCGTCGGTGCGCAGTATTTCCCCGCGCAGGGTAAGCGTGTCGCCGTCCAGCGTGGCAAGCGCGGCAATCGGCGTTTCGCAAGACCCGTCCAATGCGCCCAGAAACGCGCGCTCAGCCGCCAGCCGTTGGCCAGTTTCCGCGTCGTGGATGGCATCCAGCATCTCTTTGGCGCGCATGTCGTCGGCACGGCGCTCGATGCCGATGGCGCCCTGGGCCACTGCATTCAGCATCTCGTCAGTCGGAATAGCTGTTTTCGGCACGCCATCCATCCCCAGGCGGTTGAGGCCAGCCATCGCAAGGAACGTCGCCTCGGCCACACCATCTTCCAGCTTTTTCAGGCGGGTCTGGACGTTGCCGCGAAACTCGACAACCTCAAGATCGGGCCGACGGTTCAGAAGTTGGGCTTTGCGGCGCAAGGACGAGGTGCCGACAACGGCACCCTTGGGAAGATCACTGATCGAGCGGTAATTGATCGAAACGAACGCATCGCGCGTATCCTCACGCGGCAGGTTGCAGTCCAGGACAAGCCCGTCGGGCTGTTCGGTCGGCATATCCTTCATCGAATGCACGGCGATGTCGATACGGCCATCCAGCATCGCCTCTTCGATTTCCTTAGTGAACAGACCTTTGTTGCCAATCTCTTTCAACGGGCGGTCCGCGTCAATCAGGGCACGGTCATCGCCGGTGGTGTGAATGACAACCACCTCGAAGGCCGCTTCTGGCAGGTCAAAGGCCGCCATCAGTCGACGGCGGGTCTCATAGGCCTGCGCCAGTGCCAGCGGGCTGCCACGGGTGCCGATTTTCAGCGGAGCGTCGGGGGTCGGATATGCATGTGTCATGGCACCCCATTTACGCCGGAAGATCGGGGCTGTCCATGCCTGCGGCACCCCGCACGCTTGACATCCTGTCGCGTGTGAGGGACGACGCTTCAAACGCAGTCACGAAAGGCCCGCACTCATGACCCAGCAAAAGACAATTCTGCGCGCACTGGCGGGCGAGACACTTCCCACACCTCCGATCTGGATGATGCGGCAGGCGGGACGTTACCTGCCAGAATATCGCGCCACACGCGCGCATGCAGGCGATTTTCTGAAGCTTTGCTATAACCCCGAGCTGGCCGCCGAGGTCACGCTGCAACCCATTCGCCGTTACGGGTTTGACGCTGCAATTCTGTTCGCAGACATCTTGCTGGTGCCGCAGGCGCTTGGCGCTGATCTGTGGTTCGTCACCGGCGAAGGGCCGCGCCTGTCCACGATCACCGGCCAGACTGATTTCGACAAGCTGTCGGGCAAAGATGACATCCACAAAACACTGAACCCGATTTACGAAACGGTCCGTATCCTGCGGGGTGCATTGCCGGACGAAACCACCCTAATCGGCTTTGCTGGGATGCCTTGGACCGTCGCGACTTACATGATCGCAGGGCAAGGCACCAAGGACCAAGGTCCAGCACATGCGTTAAAAGCCGAGCAACCCGCCGTGTTCGACGCGCTGATGGATCGTCTGACCGAAGCGACCATCGAATACCTCTCAATGCAGATCGAAGCTGGCGCCGAAGTGGTGAAGCTGTTTGACAGCTGGGCTGGATCACTAAACGCTGCCGATTTCCAGAAATACGCAGTCGAGCCTGCCTGTGTGATCACGCAGGCCTTAAAAAAGCGTCACCCTGGCATTCCCGTCATCGGCTTCCCGCGCGAAGCGGGCGATGGGTACATCGGTTTTGCCAAGGCGACGGGTGTGGACTGCGTAGCGCTGGACAACTCTGTCAGCCCGGAGTGGGCGGCCAAGCACGTGCAAGTTGATGGTTGTGTTCAGGGCAACTTGAAATCAAGTCACATGGTCACGGGCGGTCAGGCGTTGGTGGATGAGACCCGCGCCATCGTCCAAGCCTTCAAAAACGGACCGCATATTTTCAATCTGGGTCACGGGATCACACCTGATGCGGACCCGGAAAACGTGCAGTTGATGATCGACACTGTGCGGGGCGGCTAAGGTCGTTGGGGGCGATGCCCCCGTGCGAAAGCCTGTCGGCTTTCACCCTCCCCCAGGATATTTTGGGCCAGAAGAAACACGCGGGCTTGTCAAGTTGAACAGGCCCGTGTCTTCTGACCAGGTTGTCGAAAGGAAGCTGGAATGCGGCTTGGTATTGCCACCCTGATTATCGCTTACGTGCTCAGCCAGTTTTATCGTGCTTTTTTGGCGGTGATGACCCCAGCGTTGAAGGCTGATTTGGGGGCTACTCCCGAAGATCTGGCCCGCGCCTCGGGAGCATGGTTTCTGGTGTTTGCGTTGATGCAGATACCGGTCGGTTGGGGACTGGACAATATCGGGCCGCGGAAGGTGGCGGCTGCGCTTTTGGCGCTTGGCGGTGCTGGAGGGGCGGCACTGTTTGCGATGGCCAACACACCCGATCATATTCTTTATGCAATGGTTCTTATCGGGATTGGTTGCTCGCCAGTTCTGATGGCAAGTTATTTCATCTTTGCCCGAATGTACTCACCTGCTGTATTTGGCACGCTTGCCGGGATGGTGATTGGCATCGGGTCGCTTGGCAATATTGCGGGCGCGCTTCCTCTGGCGCTGGCGGTCGAGCAGTTCGGCTGGCGTTCTTGCCTCTGGGTGCTTTCGGCGGTGACTGTATTGGTGGCCGCGTTGATCATATTGGCGGTGGACAATCCACCGAAGTTGGAACGTCACGAGGGTGCTCCAAAAGGGTCGGTGTTGGACCTTCTGAAGATGCCTGCGCTGTGGGCAATCTTTCCTATCATGTTCGTGAATTATGCCGCTGCGGCTGGGCTTCGCGGCAGTTGGGCTGGGCCTTATCTGCGAGACGTCTATGGGCTGGACACCACTGGCATTGGCTGGGCAACCATGGCGATTGCACTGGCGATGGTTATCGGCAGCTTTGCCTATGGCCCGATGGACCGGATATTTGGCACGCGTAAATGGGTGGTATTTTCCGGCAATCTGCTGGCGACTGGGCTGGTGTTTCTGCTGTGGGCGGTGCCTGACGCTGGGGTTTGGAAGGTGTCGCTGACAATGGCCGCCATCGGGTTGTTGGGGGCAAGCTATCCCTTGATCATTGCACATGCACGCAGCTTCGTGCCCGACCACTTGATCGGACGCGGCGTGACCCTGATGAACATGTTCGGGATCGGTGGTGTCGGATTGTTCCAATATGCTTCGGCAGGCGTGTATCGCGCGGCCCAAGATGCGGGCGGGCCAATCACGGCCCCATATCAGGCCGTGTTCCTGTTTTTTGCGGTACCTGGTTTGATCGGCTGCCTGCTGTATCTGCTGAGCGCCGACCGCACCGATTAAGCGCTTCTACGACGCCGTGGGCGATGTTTTTTCGCGGGACCTGTTTCCGTGCGAGGTTTGGCGGGCGCAGCACCTGAAGATCTGGGATTGCGACCTCCGCCTCCGCCGCAGCGTCGTCCGCCGCCTTGATTGCGGGTCGGGCGTTTTTCTTCGGCCGGACGTTTGCCACCAAGGATCGGGATCTCGATCTTCATGACTTTTTCAATATCGCGCAACAAACCAAGTTCGACGCCCGAAACGAAGGAGATCGCATCACCATCGGCACCTGCCCGTGCTGTCCGTCCGATGCGGTGCACATAATTATCCGCAACCTCGGGCAGGTCGAAGTTGTAGACGTGGCTGACGCCCGGAATGTCGATACCACGCGCGGCCACGTCGGTGGCGACCAGCACGCGAGCTTCGCCCGACCGGAATGCTGCCAAAGCACGATCACGTTGGCCTTGGCTCTTGTTGCCGTGGATGGACACTGCCTTGAACCCCTCGGCCACCAGTTGCTTCATCAACTTCTCGGCTCCGTGCTTGGTGCGCGAAAATACCAGCGAAAGCGCGTCCTTGTCATGGCCCAGCAGGTCGATCAGAAGCGAGATCTTTTCGTTGCGACCGGGGACGTAGTAAAGCCCCTGTGTCACCTTGTCAGCAGCCTTGCCCGGAGGCGAAACCTGCACTTTTGCTGGGCTCGTCAAATAAGCGCGCGAAAGTTCCTCCATCTGTTTCGGCATGGTGGCCGAAAACAGCATGGTCTGGCGCGGTGTACCCAGTTCAGGCGCGATACGGCGCAGCGCATGGATGAAACCCATGTCGAGCATCTGGTCGGCTTCGTCCAGCACAAGGAAGGTCGCGGTATCAAGGCGAATGGCCTTGCGATCCAACAAGTCGATCAAACGGCCCGGCGTGGCGACAAGTATGTCGATCCCCGGTGCCAACATGCTGATTTGTTTGTTGATTGACATACCGCCGACAACGGTGCGCACCTTCAGATGTGTGCCCTGGACATAGTCTCGCAGGTTCACTGCAATCTGGTTCACCAACTCACGGGTCGGCGCGAGGATCAGCGCCTTGACCGACTTGGCTTGGCGTTTGTCGTGATTGGACAGAAGCTGGTGGATCAGAGGCAGGCCGAAGGCTGCTGTCTTGCCGGTGCCCGTCTGGGCCAGTCCCATCACATCGCGGCCTTCAAGCACCAGAGGAATGGCCTTGATCTGGATTGGCGTCGGCGTTTCATATCCGGCTTCGGTCACGGCTGTGACCAGCTTCGGGTCAAGCCCGAGCTCTGCAAATTTTGTCATAATCGTCTTTCTGGCGCACACTCTGGAACGCCGCTGTCACACGGGTGGGGGCTTTAAGCCCATCGCATCGGTTGCGGTCAATACTCGCGCCGGGCCGATTGCCCCATGCGCCGAATGGCCGTCAGAACCCCGCGTGATTTGGGAACTTGTCGAAAGGGGCGTGTTGCCCCGAGCTCTGTCTGCCTCGTGTTTCTTGGGCGGGTCGCTCACGCGTCGACCGGACAGATTGCGCCCGTATCACAGCGAAAAGCACACAAGTCAACGACAAATCATGGCAGATCGCGCGTATGACGCTTTCGCAGGCGCGGCAATTGCGCTATGGACGCCCTCGGTTCGACCAGACTCACAAGGGGTTTGGGGGACCGAATGACAAAGAGGAGGCCGTGATGGGCTATAAAATCGCTGTCGTTGGTGCCACGGGGAACGTGGGCCGCGAGATGCTGAACATTCTGGCAGAACGCCAGTTTCCTGTGGACGAGATTGTCGCGCTTGCGTCGCGTCGGTCGCTCGGCACCGAAGTCAGCTTTGGCGATACCACCCTGACCACCAAAGATCTGGACGCGTTTGATTTCACCGGCTGGGATATCGCGCTGTTTGCCGTGGGGTCCGAGGCCACCAAGAAATACGCGCCCAAGGCGGCGGCGACAGGCTGTGTCGTGATCGATAACTCGTCGCTCTATCGTTATGACGCCGACATTCCGCTGATCGTGCCCGAGGTGAACCCGCAGGCGATCCACGGCTATGCCAAGAAAAACATCATCGCAAACCCCAACTGCTCGACCGCGCAAATGGTCGTGGCGCTGAAACCATTGCACGACCGCGCAAAGATCAAACGCGTTGTTGTGTCGACATATCAGTCGGTATCGGGGTCGGGCAAAGACGCGATTGACGAGCTGTGGAACCAGACCAAAGGCATGTATGTGCCCGGGCAAGAGGTTGACCCGAAGGTCTATCCCAAACAGATTGCCTTCAATGTGATCCCGCACATTGATGTCTTCATGGACAGCGGCGATACGAAAGAAGAATGGAAGATGGTCGCCGAGACGAAAAAGATCGTCGATCCTTCGATCAAAGTTACCGCGACTTGTGTGCGCGTGCCGGTTTTTGTCGGCCATTCGGAATCGGTGAACATCGAGACCGAGGAATTTCTGGACGAAGACGAAGCCCGCGACATCCTGCGCGAAGCCCCCGGCATTCTTGTCGTGGATAAGCGCGAAGACGGTGGCTATGTCACCCCTGTTGAATGCGTTGGTGACTTCGCCACCTTCATCAGCCGCATCCGCCAAGACGTGACCGTGGAAAACGGCCTAAACCTGTGGTGTGTCTCAGACAACCTACGTAAAGGTGCTGCTTTGAACGCGGTGCAGATCGCAGAGCTGCTGGGCCGTGAGGTTTTGAAAAAAGGTTAACCCCCTATCGCACCGATATTAAGCCCCCGCATTGCCGGGGGCTTATTTGGCTTCCGAGCAGACCTTGGTCTCTATTCAGGAATTTTAGCCAGCCAAGCGTCCACTTCTGCGCCGAGTGATTGCCAATCCGTATACTCGTGGTCGATGCTCAGATCTTTGTCCGGATCTTTCTGCGCTATTACTCGCCGCATCACAAAGCGGCGAACCATATCGTACTCCGACGGTTTATAGGCCCCGGCAACCTGCACAAACCGGTCCGGGGACCACCCGGTCGCCGCATAAAACTCTTCTGAAATCCGGTCTAGACCACGCCAATCTTCTGCGTCATGTCCGGCCGCCGCCAGCGAAACCGACAGGAATAATGTCGGCTGATTTACAAGCTGTTTTGCGGCTTTGTGCGCGAACTCGGCAACCTCGGGTTGGTAGTGACCCAAATGGATTGATGCCGCCAGAATCACACCATCGAACCGCCTAAGCTCAATGTCATCGATCTCTGAGAGCGGAGCAATTTCGACGGTATGTGACTGCTCAAACATCCGGTCCGCAACCCATCGCGCAACCTTTCTTGTTTGCCCTTCGGTCGTTGCATATGCGACCAGAATTTTCATTGTGACCTCCTTTTACCTGCCCATTGACAGGTGCCAATGTCGCGTCGGCACGCGGCGTGAAAACGCCAAGTGCCCTCTGCTTGAAGCAGGGCATTTCGGGGCAACACACGCCATGATGCGTATCAAATAGAGTGTCATTTCTAAGGGTTTCAGCGGCTATTTTCCCTCGACCAAAGCCTTCAGATTGGCCAGGCCTTTTTCATAGTCTGCACCGATCCAGCGGTCGAACATCAAACCCATCCAGCGGGCAAAGGGGTTCATGCCTAACTTGGTGTCAAAACCCCATGTCACCAATGTGCCGCCGTCCGCCGGTTGCAGATCGAAATAGGCATTCGCAAGACCCTGAGGCCCAAAATCAATCGCGGTATCCACCCGTTCGTTCGGGGTGCTGGCGGTGATCACTTGAATGCCATTGCCAACGCTTGGCTCGTCTGACGACCAGCGAAGCGTGTTGCCAACACCCTCTTCCGGACCTTCATAAGCAAGCTCTACATTCGGATCACGAGACAACCACGGCGACCACGCCTCAGTGGCTTGCATCGAGTTGACATGGGGGAACACTTCCTCGGCCGGTGCCGCAATGACCGTTGAACGACTGACCGACACTTCCGACGGCAACAAAAATGCAATCGCGATCAGGGCGACCACGACAATCGCGAACCCTTTCAGCAGGCCAATAACGAGTTTCATAATTAATCCTCTCCATACAATGGACGAAGGATAGCATGGATTGAGGTTTAACGCGATTTCAGCTCGGCAATCATATGTTTACCACGCCGAAGCGCTGTGAACACGGTGCCCAGGAAAATGACCCACAGCGCAAGTTCCAGAGTGTTTAGTCCGAAGACCACCGGCGCAAACACCGCGACGATGGCAGCCATGGTGGCCAATGCCATGCGATGCTGCTTGGCCATCGGGCCGGTAAAGTCAGGCTCCAACCCCTGTGCAGCGCCGGCTTCGCGGGTATAGGCGGTCAGAACCGCCATCGTGGCAGTGGCCCAGCCCAACGCGGGTGCGCCAACCCCGAACCCAATACCGACAAGGATGAGGATGTCCGCATATCGATCCGGAGCCTCGTTCCAGAAAGGACCATCGGGTTCCGCACGTCCCCCCTCAACGGCGACCATCCCGTCAAACAGGTTGCACAACAGTCGTCCTTGCACCGATAGAGCGGCAATGATCAGCCAGACAGCCGATGCCCCGCCTGACAGCCAGAAGGCCACCCCGGCAAACATCGCACACAAGATAGACGCCTGGCTGATCTGGTTCGGCGTTATGTCTTTCTGCGCAAGCCAAGTGGCTGCTCGCTGTGCCCATTTGCGGTCACGGGTTGCGATGGGACGTCGTTGTACCATGAGACCTCGTTCTATTAATCAAACGACGGACCAGAAATAGCGCGTCAGGTGGAAAAAAATGGGTGCGGAAAAGACCACACTGTCCAGCCGGTCAATGAACCCACCGTGACCTGCGATCAGATGCCCCCAATCCTTCACCCCTTTGTCGCGTTTGATAGCGGACATCACAAGCCCGCCGAAAAAACCCATCAGGGTGATGATCAGGGACAGACCCGCCGCCTCAAGAGGGGAAAACGGTGTCATCCACCACAAGCCTGCGCCCACTGCCGAGGCGCTGAGAATACCGCCCAGAAACCCCTCCCATGTCTTTGACGGTGACAGCCGCGGCGCAATCTTGTGGCGCCCAATCAGCTTGCCCCAGACATATTGCAGAACGTCCGACAATTGCACCACGACGACTAGAAACGCGACCAGAAGCACGTTCTTGCCTTCATATCCGGGAAAGTTCAACGACAGCAGTGCAGGTACATGGCTGGCTGCAAATACACAGATCATGAGCCCCCATTGCGTCTCTGCGACGCGGGTCAAAAACCCGTCCGTGTCGCCGTGAACGGCCATAATGATCGGCAACAAAAGGAAGGCATAGACCGGGATGAACACGGAAAACATCCCATACCAATCTGCCCAGATCAGGACGTATTGCACTGGCAGGATCATAAAAAAGCTGACCACCAAGGCCCAGTGATCGGCGCGCCGCTTGGCGGTCAGGGTCAGAAACTCCCGTAGCCCCGCGAAGCTGAGGATCGCAAACAGGATGACAACTCCAGCCTGCCCGCCCAGCATGGCCAACGCCAGCAAGACAACCATGCCCCACCATGCGTTGATCCGCGCCACAAGGTTGTCGATTACGTCGTTGCCTGGCCCCACTTTCGCTTTCAGCACCTGTCCAATGACGGAGGCAACGATCAGGATTGCCAGCACCCCTCCGATCAGGGTCGTGAACTCTGCAGGAGCATTCATCGAGCAACCTCTTCTGCGACAGCTATCAGGGCTGCTTCGGCGCGCGCCAGAAAAGCCGCCTTGTCTTCGTTCTCGACCACACAGAGCGGTTCCCCAAATGTGACCGAGCATAAAAGCGGCACCGGGATCACCTTGCCCTTCGGCATGACCGAGGTCAGGTTGTCAATCCATGTCGGCACAAGCTCCACATCGGGTCGCGCCTGCGCTAGATGGAAAAGCCCCGGTTTGAACGGCAAAAGCGTGTCGTCTGTCATGTTTCGGGTGCCTTCGGGAAACAGGATAAGGCTTGCATCGTCATCCAGCGCAGCGACCATTTGACCTATGGGATCTTCGCGGCGTGTTTCGGGATTGCGATCAATCAGTACAGCGCTAAAAACCTCGCGCCCGATAAACGTCTTCAATCGGCCTTTCAGCCAGTAATCCGCTGCCGCAACCGGACGGGTGCGCGCCCTGAGCGCAGGCGGTAACACCGTCCAGATCAGCACGAAGTCACCGTTCGAGCTGTGATTGGCAAAATAGATACGCTGGCGCGGCGCTGGCTCGACCCCCTGCCACACTCCGCGAACGGCAGTGATCAGACGGGCAAAAAGCGCGATCGTAGTACCCGCCAACAAGGATAAACTGTCACGAAACATCCGCCCGGCAGACCGGTCAGACGGGACGGAAAGACTTGGCCTTGGCGTCATAGAATTCTAACCCGCCTTCACCAATGTCATTCCACAACCCGTGCAACGTCAGCTTGCCATCTGCCACCGCGTCCTGAATAAAGGGAAAAGTCAGCAGGTTTTCCAACGAGATCAGCACGGCTTCTTTTTCAAGTGTTGCGCTGTCAATCTCGGCGTCATTTCCCCCAAGACGCTCATACCCCGGCTTCAGAATGTCAATCCAGCGCCCGACAAAGGACGTTTTTTCGGCCAACTCTGGTGCGCGCCCATGACACAGTTCGTGAAACCCTTTCACACCGCCGCAGCTGGAGTGGCCTAGCACGATCAGATGGGCGACCTTCAGGGCGGTCACCGCATATTCGATCGCCGCCGATGTACCGTGATAGTCGCCATCCGGCGCATAAGGTGGAACAAGATTGGCAATATTGCGGTGAATGAAAAACTCGCCCTGATCTGCACCGAAAATGGCGGTGACGTGTACCCGGGAATCGCAGCAGGAAATCACCATGGCGCGTGGATGCTGCCCTTGTTCGGCCAGTTGACGATACCAGGATTGATTGTCGGCATAACCCGTGGCTTTCCAGCCTTGATAGCGATGTACAAGGTATGATGGCAGTGGTTGCGCGCGTTCCATAGTGTCCTCCGGTTTCAGTTGACCAGTATGTAAGCGGCAATCGTATGTAATTCGAGGAAATTTTGCAGTATCGATATACGATTTCTTGAGGCCGTTACGTCACGATCACCACGAGAGGGAATTTTTTACTAGGGGTGAACAGGTGACTGTCGTTGTTAAGTTATGCCACAGGGAATCCGTGCGTCTGGATCGCGCGCAATTGGAACGCATGTATGTGCAATGGGGGCCAGTGCGCGCCGACAAAGAGGTCAATCAGGCCCTTGAGGAATTGGCGATCGGCATGGCAGATGTTCAAAAATCGCACCGTCAGGGGCGGCATGAGGATTTGCGCGATCACGTGCGCGATCTGATTGGGATTGCCAACAGAATCGGAATGACTAGCCTTGGTCGGGTAGCCCGCGACGTTCTTGATCTGTCGACGGCAAACGACATCCCGGCATTCAACGCAACGGTCGCACGGCTGGGTAGGATCAGCGAACGAAGCCTGATTGCTGTGTGGGATATTCAGGATATGTCGATCTAGGCCGCTGGCAGCCGGGTTGCGGCTTTGCCTTGCGGTGCTGCGCTGGAGCGTTAAGTTGGCTTCAACTCAACTTCTCCGAGGCCAAGATGACACTAACATTTGCCCCCGAAACTCCTGACGCCATCCCATTGATCGCGATCGAAAAAGGTGATGAAACCGTTCTGAGCGCCTTGCCGGAACCCGCACGGTCCTGGGCCCGTGCGAACGGATTTCAGGGCGCATTGGGTGAAGTTCTTGTCGTCCCAGACGAGAACGGCGTACCAGCACTGGCCCTGGTCGGCAACGGAGATGAAGCCACTCGCGGCCGCAACCGCTTTGGCATGGCGGCGGCACGCGCCAAGCTGCCCAAGGGCACCTATCGTCTGCAACACGCGCTGGAGACGACCGCCTTGGAAGAGGCTATGCTTGGCTGGCTTCTGGAAGGTTATCGGTTCGACCGCTATGCCAGCCAGAAACGGCCCGAGGCGATGATCGTCGCACCAGATGGGATCGATGCAAATCGGTTAGAGGTAATCGCGGCAGGCGAAGCGCTGACGCGCGACCTGATCAACACCCCGACCGAGGATATGGGGCCGGATCAACTGGAACAGGCCATCGCTAAGCTTGCCAAGGATCACGGCGCCAAGATTTCTGCAACCACGGGCGATGCGCTGTTGAAAGACAACTTTCCGATGATCCATGCCGTGGGCCGTGCAGCAGACCGCGCACCCCGGCTGATCGACTTGCGCTGGGGGAATGCGGGCCCGAAGCTAACGCTTGTTGGTAAAGGCGTCTGCTTCGATACGGGTGGCCTGAACCTGAAACCCGGTTCGTCCATGGGTCTGATGAAAAAGGATATGGGCGGGGCGGCGACTGTATTGGGTCTGGCACAGATGATCATGTCACTGGGTCTGAAGCTCCAACTTCGAGTACTAATTCCCGCAGTGGAAAACGCGGTCGCAGGCAATGCGTTTCGTCCTAGTGACATCCTGACATCGCGCAAAGGGTTGACGGTCGAGGTGAATAACACCGACGCCGAAGGGCGACTGGTTTTGGCCGATGCGTTGGCCTTGGCGGATGAAGAAACGCCTGACCTGATCATATCGATGGCGACCTTAACCGGGGCCGCACGAGTCGCGGTCGGCCCCGACCTGTCGCCCTTTTATGCGACCCGACCTGCGGATGCCGATGCGCTGCGCAAAGGGGCCGCTGCCGCAGCTGATCCAGTCTGGGAGCTTCCATTGTGGAAGCCATATGAAACCATGATCGAACCCGGTATCGCCGACCTGGACAACGCGCCCAAGGGCGGCTTTGCAGGCTCGATCACCGCGGCATTGTTTCTGAACCGATTTGTCACCGACACTCCGCGCTACATGCATTTCGACATTTATGGCTGGAATCCCACCGCTGCCCCAGCCCGCCCCAAGGGCGGGGTCGGCATGGGTGCGCGGGCGCTGTTGGCGGCGCTTCCTGACATGTTGGATCTGTAATGGACCCCCGCGTGACCCCCGCCAACACCCGCGTCGCGCATGAGAGCCTGCGCGGTCAGGTTGATGCACCCGTGTATACCAAAGGCACTTGGCGACGAATTTCGGTCGGTGTGGTCGATATCCTGAAAGCACCCGGCGGGCCGCGAAACCGTCAGGCTCTATGGGGCGAACGCGTGCTGGAACTGGAAATCCATGACGGGTTCGCCTTCGTACGAGCCGAGAAAGACGGTTATGTCGGATACATCGCCGCAGCATGCCTTACAGACGACGCCGAGGCCACGCATTGGGTCAGCAGTCTTGGCTCTCACCTGTATCCTGCCCCCGATATGAAACATCACGAAGTTGATACGTTGTCCTTCGGCGCGCGTGTGACAATCATGGGTGCGGTCAACCGGTTCTTGGAAACCGACACCGGACATTTCGTGCCGACGGCGCATCTCAGCCCGGTAGGAGCGGTGCGAGACGATGTTGTTGCCAGTGCGGAGTTGTTTTTAGGGACACCCTACTTGTGGGGTGGCAACTCGCGCGCAGGCATAGATTGTTCGGGTCTGGTGCAGGCGGCCCTTCTGGCAGCAGGCCATGACTGCCCGGGCGACAGCGACATGCAGGAAATGCTGGGCACCGCGATTGCAGATGGTGCAACGCTTGAACGCGGCGACCTTCTATTCTGGAAGGGTCATGTTGCACTGGTCGTCGATCAAACGCGGATGATCCATGCCAACGCTTATCACATGGCCATTGCGTATGAAGAGATTGACGCTGGCATCGCACGGATCAAAGCTCAAGGCGACGGGCCGATCACGGCACGCCGGCGGCTCTGACATCTTTAGTCGACCGCGCGGATCAGTTTGCGTTCCAACACCCTAAGCACGGCTTGAAGATCGCTGCCACGTTTCAGAATACGCCCATCCATACCGATCACCGCATATTGCCCTTGCTTATTGCGCAGCTTGGGGCGTTTTTCGATCCGGTAAAGGGGGGTTTCCGCCGTACGACGAAAGACCGAGAAAACCGCGACCTCTCGCAGAAAGCTCATCCCATAGTCGCGCCATTCTCCGGCAGCGACCATGCGCCCATACAGGCCCATGATGGTGCCAAGTTCCCTACGATGAAAGACAACTTGGTCGGCTGGCTGGCCTTGCCCGGGAAAGGGCGTCAGGTTTTGCATGTTCATATGTTCAGCTTGCCGTTCAATGATAAACAAATCAATCCCTGCCCAGATTTGGTCGCGTTTTCGTGCGGAAGATACCACAACACCTCCTTTTTGACGCCGCGTTAACGCGCAATACGTAACCTTGTAGAGAGAGCGTAAGCTCAGCCCGGTGCCGTGGTAACAGCCCCCACCCAGTTTGCGGCACCGGGTCTACTGTTAGCCCCCCTTGCTTTTGTCGAAATGCTTCGCCGCGCACATTCATGTGAGTGGTTAAACACAACACTATTGACCGAACGGTCAGCTTTGTGCATCCTCAAGTAAACGAGCTCGGGGGAAATATGACGCCACAAGACCGTGCAGAACGCGCCGCCAAGGTGATGTGGGACGACGATCCCGCCTCGCAAGGGTTGGGAATGTCATTAGATCAGATTGGCCCCGGTCATGCTGTTCTTTCGATGACAGTGCGCGGCGACATGTCGAACGGGCATGGAATTTGCCATGGCGGGTTTATTTTCGCGCTGGCAGACAGCGCCTTTGCCTTTGCCTGCAACAGCTACAATCACCGCGTGGTCGCACAACACAACTCGATCACCTATCTGGCGCCAGGAAAGCTGGGTGAACGCCTTGTGGCAACTGCCAACGAAACAAGCCGCGCCGGCCGGTCCGGCATCTATGACGTGACTGTAGCGGGAGAAGACGGGCGCAACGTCGCCCTGTTCCGCGGTCACTCGCGCCAGATTTCCGGCGCACATTTCGACGAGAACGAATGACATGGGGTGGGACTCGGTCCCGCCGGAGGAGAGACATGAAAGACCTGACGCCCCGCAAGGAAGATCTGGATCCGATCGAAATCGCATCCCGCGACGAGATTGCCGCAACCCAACTTGAGCGCATGAAATGGTCGTTGAAACATGCCTACGACAACGTGCCGTTCTATCGCAAAAGTTTTGATGATGCGGGTGTTCATCCGGATGACCTGCACAGCCTGTCCGATCTGGCAAAATTCCCATTCACCGTGAAGCAAGACCTGCGTGACAACTATCCATTTGGCTTGTTTGCCGTGCCGCGTGGTGAAATCGCGCGCGTTCATGCAAGCTCGGGCACCACGGGTCAGCCGACCGTAGTTGGTTACACCAAGAATGATCTGAAAATGTGGGCGACTGTTGTGGCGCGGTGTATGCGCGCCTCGGGTCTGCGGCGCGGCGACGTGCTGCACAATGCCTATGGCTATGGGCTGTTCACCGGCGGTTTAGGCGTTCATGGTGGGGCCGAGGAGTTGGGCCTGACAGTGGTACCGGTGTCAGGAGGTATGACCCAGCGACAGGTGCGCCTGATCGAGGATTTTCGCGCCGACGGCATCACTGTGACGCCATCCTATGCACTGTCCATTCTTGATGAGTATGCCAAGCAAGGGCTGGACCCGCGCAAAAGCCCGCTCAAGGTCGGCATTTTCGGAGCCGAACCTTGGACCAACAACATGCGCCGCGAAATCGAAGATGCGTTCGACATGCATGCGGTCGACATTTATGGGCTATCCGAAGTAATCGGGCCGGGTGTCGCCAATGAATGCGTTGAGACCAAGGACGGTCTACACATTTGGGAGGATCATTTCTATCCCGAAATCATCAACCCAGACACCGGCGAAGTGGTCGAGGATGGCGAACTGGGCGAGTTGGTTTTTACCTCTCTGACCAAAGAAGGCTTCCCGATCATCAGATATCGCACCCGTGATTTGACCCGCCTTCTGCCGGGCACGGCCCGGTCAATGCGACGGATGGAAAAGATTACCGGGCGGTCCGATGACATGATCATTCTGCGCGGCGTCAATGTCTTCCCGACACAGATCGAGGAGCAACTGATGGACGTTCCTGCCCTGAGCCCGCACTTCCAGATCGAACTGATCCGCCCCGGCCGCATGGACGAAATGCATGTGCACGTGGAAATGGCCGAGGGTGCGCCGCAAGAGGGCGCTGAAGCCGCCGCCCGCGCCTTATCAGCCAAGATAAAATCCAACGTGGGTGTCAGCGCCAAGGTGCATGTCGCAGACGGTGGAAAGGTTGCGCGCAGCGAAGGGAAGGCTGTAAGGGTCGTCGACAGCCGACCGAAGGAGTGACCGATGCCACGAGGGATCGCCCGCGACCATGAAGAAAAACGTGCCGCCATCCGCAAGGGGGCGGCTACATATTTCGCCAGACATGGATTTGACCGGGCTTCGATGACAGCAGCGGCCAAGCATTGCGGTGTGTCGAAGGCTCTGATTTATCACTACTATGACAGCAAAGAGTCGCTGCTTTTCGATATTTTGGACACCCATCTTTCGGGTCTCGTCGCCAGAGTTGAAGCCGCGCCCCAGACCGACGGGTTGCGCGGTTTGGTGCGGGCCATCCTTCAGGCCTATCGCGGTGCCGACGCAGAACACAAACTTCAACTGGACAGTCTTTCCGTGCTGGAACCGGAACAGCAGGCTCCGCTAATTGACCTTCAGCGCCGTTTGATCGACATGATGGGTACTGCCCTACAAAACGAAGCGCCCGAGGCATTCACCGGCAACCGCAATTTGCGCGCCGTGACGATGTCAGTTTTTGGTATTCTGAACTGGTATTACATGTGGAACCGGCCCGGTAAGGGACTGGATCGCGACGAATACGCTGACCTTGTCACTGACATGGTTCTAGGCGGTATCCACGCGCTGTAACCAGATGCCTGATCCGGGCGGTAGTGATCACAGCCCTGTCATTTTCCTTTTTCCTTTCCGTGCGTAAGATTGCCGAAACACGACACACTAAAAGGATCACCCATGACGTTTCTCAGACCCGCTTTGCTCGCCCTGACCATCAGCGTTCCACTAACGGCCCCTCTATTTGCCCATTCTGAAGTAAAGAACCCGGTCGTGATGGAACGCATGAAAACGATGGAAGCCATCAGAGACGGGATGAAAACACTGGGGGACATGGCAAAGGGTAAAGTCCCGTTTGATGCGGATAAAGCCACTGCCGCCGCGGCCATAATCGCAGAAAGCGCCGAACAGGTTCCCCAGAAATTCGAAGCCAACGAAATGGATCCGGCTTCAGAAGCTCTGCCTGCAATCTGGGAGAGTTTTGACGATTTCGTGCAGAAATCCAACGATATGGTGATTGCTGCAAAATCTGTGGGGACAATCAGCAACGAGTCTGCACTGGGGGCTGCATTGGGCCAGATCGGCGGCACCTGTAAGGCTTGCCATCGCGACTACCGTGCAAAGAACTAGCCCTTAAACTCTCGGCTAGTCGGCACGTCAGAGGTCATGAGCACCAGACGCGATCGATTATCCCATCTCCGTCAATCGAGATGTTCAGTCTGTCCGGTCGGTAATCCTGGGTTAGGGCCATGCCGGGTTTCACCACACGGGTCGCGCTTGGCAGGTCAATCTCGCGCAGGGTTCCCGCGTCCTGACCGACCAGCCCACGGAAACGGTCCTGTCCACAATTGGGAATAAAGGTGTCCGGTTCTGGCGCAAGTGGTACAGTCGTCAGACATCCGGTTAGGGCCATAGTGGCGGTCAGGATCATGATAAGTCTCATGCTCCTATTTGTGCTGCAATGTCGCGACATGGCAAGGGGAGGTCGCTCCGAGGTTGATATATTCGCGCCTTTACCGCAACCTTGTTCAAGAGACAAATAGGAGAGACACCATGCGCACCCGTGCCGCTGTTGCCGTCGAAGCCGGTAAACCCCTTGAGATCATGGAGGTGAACCTTGAAGGCCCTAAAACGGGCGAGGTTCTGGTCGAAGTCAAAGCCACCGGGCTATGCCATACCGATCTGTTTACCCTGTCAGGTGCTGACCCCGAAGGGCTTTTCCCCGCAATCCTTGGTCACGAAGGGGCCGGCGTCGTGGTCGAAGTTGGGCCGGGCGTCACCTCGCTTGAGGTTGGCGATCACGTGATCCCGCTCTACACCCCCGAATGCCGCGAATGCGAATACTGTCTGAATCCAAAGACGAACCTTTGTCAGTCGATCCGCATAACTCAAGGCCAAGGCCTGATGCCCGACGGCACCAGCCGGTTCTCGATGCTGGATGGCACGCCGATCCTGCACTACATGGGCTGTTCGACCTTTGCCAATCACACCGTCCTGCCCGAAATCGCACTGGCGAAAGTGCGCAAGGACGCGCCCTTCGACAAGATTTGCTATATCGGTTGCGGTGTGACGACGGGCATTGGGGCTGTGATCAATACCGCCAAAGTCGAAATCGGTTCAACCGCAATCGTCTTTGGTTTGGGCGGCATCGGTCTGAACGTTTTGCAGGGCTTGCGCCTTGCGGGTGCGGATCAGATCGTCGGTGTAGACCTGAACGATTCCAAAGTCGACATGGCGACCCGGTTCGGCATGACCCATTTCGTGAACCCCTCAAAAGTCGAAGGCGATCTGGTCGCCCATCTGGTCGAACTGACAGGCGGCGGTGCAGACTATACCTTCGATGCCACCGGCAATGTGGGCGTTATGCGCACGGCGTTGGAAAGTGCGCATAAGGGTTGGGGTGAAAGCGTCATCATCGGCGTGGCCCCTGCCGGGGCCGAAATTTCCACCCGCCCGTTCCAGCTGGTCACTGGTCGCGTCTGGCGCGGCACGGCATTTGGCGGCGCGCGCGGTCGCACAGACGTGCCGCAGATCGTCGATTGGTACATGGACGGCAAGATCGAGATCGACCCGATGATCACCCACACAATGGGACTGGAAGACATCAATAAAGGGTTTGATCTGATGCATTCGGGCGAAAGCATCCGTGGCGTAGTCCTTTACTGACTCTGGTTTCAAAGTTGAAGAAGATGACGAGGCAGGTGGCAACACACCACCTGTCCCGCGTCAATTTGCAGGCTTGCGTTGCTACGGAATATCCATAAGTTAGAACCATTCTAAAACAGGAGCTTTCCATGCTGTCTGGCACCCTTAACCGTCGTCGTTTTTCTGATCTGTCCGAACAGGAAATTCTTGCCCTCGCCATTTCGAACGAGGAAGACGATGCGCGTATTTACCGTCAGTATGCCGAGCTTCTGCGAACGGGCTTTCCAGCCTCGGCCAAAGTGTTCGACGGCATGGCGGAAGAAGAGGACGAGCATCGGCGGTTGCTGATCGACGCGCACAAGGCGCGGTTTGGGGATATGATCCCATTGATCCGCCGCGAACATGTCGCGGGTTTCTACGCCCGGCGCCCCGTTTGGCTGGTTGAAAACCTTGGACTAGAAACCATCCGGGGTGAGGCGCGCGAAATGGAGCGTCAGGCCGAACAATTCTATCGCAAAGCAGCTGATCGTACATCGGACGCGAATGTGCGAAAGCTGTTGGGCGATCTGGCTGCCGCGGAAGCCGATCACGGCAATGTCGCAGGTCAGTTAGAAGCCGATCACCTTAGCGGCGATGCCCGGTCAGAAGAGGATGCAGACGCCCATCGCCAGTTCATTCTGACATGGGTTCAACCGGGTCTTGCGGGCCTGATGGATGGGTCGGTTTCGACCCTTGCGCCGATCTTTGCCACCGCTTTTGCCACGCACGACACCCACACGACTTTTCTAGTGGGGCTCGCCGCCAGTGTCGGGGCGGGTATCTCGATGGGGTTTACTGAAGCTGCATCGGATGATGGCGAGCTGTCGGGGCGTGGCAGCCCAGTAAAGCGCGGCTTTGCCTCGGGCATCATGACCACATTGGGCGGGCTCGGGCACGCCCTGCCCTATTTGATTACCGATTTCTGGACCGCGACGACCATCGCCCTTATTGTTGTGTTCGTCGAACTCTGGGCCATTGTCTGGATTCAGAACCGTTTTATGCAAACACCTTTCATGCGGGCCACTTTGCAGGTGGTTGTCGGTGGTGCACTGGTTTTCGCAGCGGGGGCACTTATTGGCGGCGGTTGACGTCTGCTGATGGGGTCAAAACATTGCCGTAGAACAGCACACTGCCATCTCGTCAATGCGCAATCCTCATGCTAGGGCTTGGCGATGATCGACGTTTTGTTACAAACACTTCCGTTCTTCGCTGTTATCGGGCTGGGTTATGGTGCTGCTGTTCGCGGCTTCTTCCCGCCCGAGGCTACGGCCTATTTGACGCGGTTTGTGTTCTACTTCGCGCTGTCTGCCATGCTATTCCGGTTCTCGGCCAACCTTGGTTTGTCCGAGGTCGTCAGTTGGCCGTTCATCTGGGCATACGCGATTGGTGGCGGGGCGGTCTATCTGCTTGCGACCGCCGTTGCTTTGTTTCGCAAACGCGGACTGGAAGAAGCTGCCGTCGAAGCACAATGCGCCGTCATCGGTAATACAGGGTTTCTCGGGGTGCCAATGCTGGCGCTTCTCATGGGTCAAGAGGCCGTGGGGCCAGTGATGTTGGTCTTGGCTGTTGATCTGTTCCTATTCGGCAGCCTTATCGTCATATTGATCACCGGATCACGCGATGGTCGGATCAGCCCAGCGGTATTGGGAACGGTGGGCAAAGGGTTGATCACCAACCCAATGATTGTTTCGATGGCCCTTGGTTTTGCATGGGCCGCATCTGGTTGGACCTTACCCGAACCATTCAGTCGGTTTCTGGACCTGCTGGCTGGCGCGTCGACACCCGGTGCCTTGTTTGCCATCGGAGCTTCGCTTGCCGCCAAATCTGCCGAGCGGATCAGCGTCGCAGCATGGCTGTCATTCGCAAAGCTGATCCTGCACCCGCTGGCCGTTGGCATTCTTGCGTTTCTTGTCTTTCCAGTGGATACATTCTCAGCCAGTGTGATGATCGCCGCTGCCGGGCTTCCGGTTGCTGGCAACGTCTATATCCTGGCTCAGCACTACGGCGTTGCGCCGCAGCGCGTATCGGCGGCAATCCTGATATCGACAAGCGCATCGATACTAACCGTTTCCGCCATTCTTGCCTGGTTGTCCCCATGATCCTACTTGCTGGTGCTTACCGACTTTTCTTTCCCTTCGCAGCCCTGTTCGCCGGAACTGCCATCCCCATTTGGCTGATCTATCACGCCGGGCTGGTCGAACGCATGAACGACCCCCTGCTGTGGCACCAGCACGAGATGCTGTGGGGCTATGTGCCCGCTGCACTTGCAGGTTTTCTGTTCACGGCGATCCCAAACTGGACGGGCCGCCCGGCTTTGGGACCAAAGATGGTGTCCGGGCTGTTTGCTCTATGGATGACCGCGCGTATTGCCATGTTTGCCACCCCCGAAGGTGCGCTGTCACACACTGTGGCCTTGGCGTTTCTGCCGATCATTGCCCTGCTGGTGCTGCGTGATCTGATTGCCGCGCGCAATCGGCGCAACTATGTCGTCGCAGGCGTTGTACTTGCTCTGGGATTGGCGCAAGCGGTGTTCCTGATGTCGGATGCCCATCTGGGCCTGACCATGGGCTTTGCCTTGACCTTTATTCTGATGGTTCACATCGGCGGACGCGTGACCCCCGCTTTCAGCCGGAACTGGCTCAAAAAACGTGGCGAAACGAAGTTGCCCGCCGCGTTCGGCACCGTCGATCAAGCCGCCATTGGTCTGAGCGCGGCAACAGCAGCAAGCTGGATCGTGTTCGACACAGGTGTGATGACCGGCGTGCTGGCCACACTGGCCGCTATCGCCCTTGCCCTTCGCCTGTCTCGCTGGCGGGGCTTTTCCGTCACACAAGAGCCGCTTTTGTTCGCACAACACGCTGGCTACGCTTGGCTCCCGTTTTCAATGGTGTTGTTGGCGCTGACCTCGCTGACGACTCTGGCCAACATCGGGCAGGTTCATCACGCACTTGGGGCTGGAGCCATCGGTTCGATTACGATGATCGTAATGCTACGCGCCTTACTGGGCCATTCAGGCCGCCCTATTGAAGGCTCCCGTTTTGACCGTGTGTATCTGAACTTTGTGCATATTGGCGCGGTCCTGCGCGTTACCGCCGATTGGACCGGCGACCCCACTCATTTCTACCACCTTGGGGGCGTATTCTGGTCGGTGGCGATGATCTGCTTTTTCATTCGCGTATTCCCCATTGCACTGGCGCCGCGTGTCTAGTTAGCTCTAGTGATTGAATTGGGAGGAACCGCAGATGAAAACGCTATCAGAGAACGCCTGTTTCGGAGGCACACAAGGCGTCTATGAACATGCCTCGAAGGCCACCGGCACTGATATGACCTTTGGCCTATTCGCTCCCGTTGAGGCGCAGGATGGCCCGGTGCCCGTCCTTTGGTATTTGTCCGGTCTAACCTGTACGCACGAAAACGCCATGACCAAAGCAGGCGCTCAATGCTGGGCGGCCGAACATGGCATCGCCCTTATCTTCCCCGACACCAGCCCGCGCGGAGACCATGTGGCGGATGACGAAGCCTATGATCTGGGAAAAGGCGCAGGCTTTTACGTTAATGCCACCCAAGATCCGTGGGCCGCGAATTTCCAAATGTGGGATTATATCACCGAAGATCTGCCCGGTCTGGTATTCGACCACTTCGCGTTGGACCCGGAACGCCAGGGGATTACCGGGCATTCAATGGGCGGGCATGGTGCGCTGACCATCGCGATGACATTGCCTGAGCAGTTTCGATCCGTCTCGGCCTTCTCTCCGATCTGCAATCCAACCGCATCCGACTGGGGTCGAAAGCAGCTTGAGGCCTACTTGGGCGACGAAGACGATGTCGACTGGCTCGCCCATGACGCAAGTCACCTGATGGCCCAGCGTGGGTTTGACGGTCCGATGTTGATCGACACAGGTACGAAGGATCAGTTCATCGACCTTTTGCGCCCCGAAACTCTGGCCCAAGCCATCGCCGCACGCCGCCAACAGGCTGTGTTTCGAATGCAGCCGGGTTATGATCACAGCTATTTCTTCGTGTCTTCATTCATGGAAGAGCATATCGGTTTCCACGCCGAAGCACTCTGGGCTTGACCTGGCATGGTGGTCTATGTCGATGCCGATGCCTGCCCGGTTAAGGCCGAAGCTGAAGCCGTCGCAACCCGCCACCAGACCAAAATCCTGTTCGTGTCCAATGGTGGTTTGCGCCCGTCGCAAAACCCGCTGGTCGAAATGATCTATGTTCCCGATGGTCCCGACGTGGCCGATATGTGGATCGCTGATCGCGCGGGGCCGTCGGATGTTGTGGTCACTGGGGACATTCCGCTTGCGGCCAAATGCGTCGACGCCGGCGCACAGGTGTTGCGTCATTCTGGCGAACGTTTCACCGAAAGCAATGTCCGTGAACAGCTTGCGATGCGTGACTTGATGACAGACTTGCGCGCCGCCGATCCGTTTCGACAAGGTGGCGGGAAAGCCTTTTCGAAATCTGATCGAGCGCGGTTTCGCGAGGCCTTGGATATCGCGCTGCGCCGTGTCGCATCTACCTAGGCGATAGTCTGAATTACCCAACAATACCAGACGGTAAGGGGGAGCCGCAGGAAGCGATTCCCCATTCATCATTCCCCCGGCATCGTGTCTAGTGAACTTGACCAGAGGCGCTGCCGGACTGGGGCCATCCAATGCACCCCCGACGGCAAATTTGCCCACTGGCCTGTCTAGAACGAGAGATTAGGCAACAAGACCTTTTTATAACGAGTGACAAGGGAAGGCTTTGGCCTTCCCTTTTTTCATTTGCGCTTTTCATGTTTGCGCGCTCAGTCTTGCTTATCCGCGGCTTGCGCTCTAGGCAGTTATGCAAACTGACCGGAGGGAAAGTCATGCCGCATAGCGACCCGAGAACGCTGGTTTCAACCGACTGGCTTGCCAAACATTTGAAAGACCCGGACCTGCGCGTCATCGACGCCAGCTGGTATATGCCGGACATGGACCGCGACGCGCGTGCCGAATATGACGCCGCCCATATTCCCGGCGCACGCTATTTCGACATAGACGAAATTGCAGACCTGCGATCAGACCTTCCGCACATGATGCCACCGGTTGAAAAGTTCATGTCCCGCGTGCGCGCCATGGGCATCGGCGATGGCCACCAGATTGTCGTCTATGATGGTATGGGCCTTTTTTCCGCCGCGCGTGTCTGGTGGATGTTCCGCCTGATGGGTCACAAGGATATTGCCGTTCTGGATGGCGGTTTCCCGAAATGGCAGGTCGAAGGTCATCCGATCGAAGACCTGCCCCCCGTCGTCCGCGATCGCCACATGTCGGTCGTGCGGCAAGCGCACATGGTCAAGGACGTCACGCAGGTGGCTGCGGCGTCGAAACTCGGCGATTATCAGATCTTCGACGCGCGCTCGGCCGAGCGGTTCCGCGGCGAAGTTCCTGAACCGCGCGAAGGCTTGCGCTCGGGCCATATCCCGAACTCAAAGAACGTCCCCTTTGGCACGCTGCTCAACAATGACGGCACAATGAAATCACCTGACGAGATGCGCGTGACCTTCGACGCGGCGGGTGCCAATCTTGAAAAACCCGCGATCCTGACCTGCGGGTCGGGCGTGACCGCAGCCATCCTTGCGCTGGCGCTGGAACGGATGGGCCATGACCGCCACGCTGTCTATGATGGCAGTTGGGCCGAGTGGGGCATGTATAACGACCTGAAAGTCGAGACCGGAGAATAGACGATGTTCAACAATCTGAACCCTCAGCCCAAAGACAAGATCATTGCGCTGATGAGCCAATACCGCGAAGACCCGCGTGAAGGCAAGATCGACCTTGGCGTCGGTGTCTACAAGAACGCGCAAGGTGTGACCCCGGTCATGCGCGCTGTCAAAGCGGCTGAGAAAGTCTTGTGGGAACTTGAAAGCACGAAATCCTACACCGGACTGGCAGGCGATCCTGCCTATGGTCGCGCTCTGTCTGGCTTGGTCTTGGGCGATAGTGTAGCGACCGACCGTCTGTCCATGGCCGCCCAACCCGGCGGTACGGGCGCCATTCACCAAGCTGTCGAACTGATCAAGATGGCGTCACCTGATGCCACGATCTGGCTGTCGGCGCCGACGTGGCCGAACCACCCCTCGATCATCAAGCATCTGGGCATGAAGATGGCCGAGTATCGGTATTTCGACAATGAAAGCCGCGCGGTGGATTTCGACGGAATGATGGAAGACCTGAAGGGCATCGAAGCGGGCGATGCTGTGCTTCTGCACGGCTGCTGCCACAACCCGACCGGCGCGAACCTGACCCCGCCCCAGTGGAAAGAGGTCGCCGCGCTGATCGTCGATAAAGGCGCGACGCCATTGATCGACATCGCCTATCAGGGCTTTGGCGACGGCCTGGAAGAAGACGCCGCTGGCGTGCGCCTGATCGCACAATCGGTGCCCGAAGCGCTGATCGCCGCAAGCTGTTCGAAGAACTTCGGCATTTATCGCGAGCGCACCGGGCTGCTGGTGGGGATCTCGGAAACAGCCGAGCAGGCGGGCATCACCCAGCAAAACCTGACCCACCTGAACCGCCAGAACTTCAGCTTCCCGCCCGATCACGGCGCGCGTCTTGTGACCATGATCCTTGAAGATGACGGCCTGAAAGCCGACTGGATGGCCGAGTTGGAACAGGTCCGGTCAGGCATGTTGAAACTGCGCGAGCAGTTGGCGGGAGAGCTGCGCGTCCGCACCGGATCGGACCGCTTCGGCTTCATCGCCGACCACCGCGGCATGTTCTCACGCCTCGGTGCCACGCCCGAACAGGTAGAGGCCCTGCGCGTGGATCACGGTATCTATATGGTCGGAGACTCGCGCATGAACATTGCGGGGCTGAATGAAGAAACCGTGCCGCTGCTGGCGGAGGCAATTGTGAAGGTTGGGGTTTAATATGTACCCCAGCGCGTCCTGAACCAACGATCGGGGCGCGCTTTCCTACTTTGCTTCGACAAAACGCTTGAAGTTGTCCAGTATCGCTTGCCACCCGGCGCGCTGCATGTCGATGGAGTTCATATCCTCAGGCTCAAACGTTTCGCGCACCGTTGTTTTCCCATATTCTTCTGAGAATTCAACACGAAGCATCCGCCCACCAAACTCCGCCTCCAGCAGATTTGGTTTCTCAATACGCGTATATATGCCTGCGAAATCAAACCCCATCGAACCATCCTTGGCTTCCATCCGACTGCTGAATTCTCCGCCTACGCACAAGTCGACGCGAGATGTGGTGGTGTGCCAATCCTCTGACGCCGCATTCCACTGAACGATAGTCTCTGGGGTGGTCCAAGCGGTCCAAACCGATTCGATGGGGGCATTGATCGTCGTTTCGATGGTGATTTCCATATCAATTCTCCTTTAGCCGTAGCTGTGAAACCGGCGGGCAAGTCGGACGGCAGTATCCACGATCCGCGTGTAAAAAACAAAAGAGAAGGGGGCAATTGCCCCCTTCTCTCTCCCTGTTGGCCTTGGCTTTGCGCGGCCAACGCGTGCCGGGGTTGATCCCCGGCACATTTTTTTGATTACCCGTTGGTGAACTCGGGATAGGCTTCCATGCCCAATTCGGCCATATCGAGGCCGTTGACCTCTTCCTCTTCACTGACCCGCAAACCTATCGTGGCTTTGATGATCGAGAAGACGATGAAGCTGACCACGAAGACAAAGATGCCGATGGCAAGGAACCCCATGATCTGTGTGCCGAAGCTGGCGTCTGCGTTGGTCCAGGCCACGATGAAGGTGCCCCAGAAGCCAGCGACCAGGTGAACCGGGATTGCACCGACCACGTCGTCGATTTTCAGCTTGTCCAGCAGCGGCACCATAAAGACAACGATCGCACCACCAATGCCGCCAATGATTAGCGATTGGAACAGCGACGGGGCCAGCGGCTCGGCGGTGATCGACACCAGACCGGCAAGTGCACCGTTCAAGGTCATCGTCAGGTCGACCTTTTTGAACATCACTTGTGTCATGATCATCGCCACGATTGCACCGGATGCAGCGGCCATATTGGTGTTGGCAAAGATACGCGCCACGTCCGAGACATCGCTGATCGTGCCCATGGCAAGCTGCGAGCCGCCATTGAAGCCGAACCAACCCAGCCACAGGATAAACGTGCCCAAAGTGGCAAGCGTCAGGTTGGAACCGGGCATCGGAACCGTGCGGCCATCTTTGTATTTGCCGATACGCGGACCAAGGATCAGAGCGCCAGCCAGGGCCGCGAAGCCGCCTGCTGCGTGAACAAGGGTCGAGCCTGCGAAGTCCGAGAAGCCTGCTTCCGACAACCAGCCACCGCCCCACTGCCAGCTTGCTTCGATCGGATAGATGAAGCCGGTCAGCACGACCACAAAGGCAAGGAAGGGCCACAGCTTGATACGCTCTGCCAATGTGCCTGACACAATCGACGCCGTGGTGGCACAGAACATCAGCTGGAAGAAGAAGTCCGATGCACCCGAAGCATAACCTACGTCCACGGATTCGGCCGCAACGCCAGCCGGGTCAAGCGATGTGACCGCGAAGAACGGCCCCAACCAGCCTTCGATCAGCCAGTCAGCGGGATACATGATGCCGTAACCAGCCAGCCAATACATGACCGCCGCAATGGAAAACAGCGCGATGTTCTTGGTCAACTGCATGGTCACGTTTTTGGACCTGACAAGGCCAGCTTCAAGCATCGCAAAGCCTGCCGCCATCCAGAACACCAAGGCCCCGCCCAGAAGGAACAGAACGGACGTCAGAATAAATTGTGTGTGGGCAGCCGCTTCGCCGCTTGCTGCCTCTTGCGCAAGGGCCAATCCCGGCAAAACCGCCAGAAGGGCCGATGAAATCATTAATTTGCGTGTCATATTCATTCCTTTCACGCTTACACCGCGTCCATGCCGGTTTCGCCGGTGCGCACGCGCATGGCATCAGCCACATCAAGAGTGAAGATTTTGCCGTCCCCGATTTTGCCGGTATGGGCAGCCTTCGCGATGGTCTCGACCACATCTGTCGCCAGATCATCGGCGACGACGACCTCGATCTTGACCTTGGGCAGGAAGTTCACGGCGTATTCCGCGCCGCGGTAGATCTCTGTATGCCCCGACTGTGCGCCGAAGCCTTTGATTTCGGAAACCATCATGCCGGTTACACCCACAGAGGTCAGTCCTTCACGGACCTCTTCGAGCTTGAACGGCTTGATCGCTGCTATGATCAGTTTCACGATCTTGTCCTTTCTGAATCGCTGCGGCACTTGCTTGGTGCAAATCCGCTTGGCTTAATTCAAAGAAGGAACCGCGTCGTAAGGACAGGTGCGGCAGAGGTCCGCCTACCCCTAAAACAGCGGTTGCGCAAAAATTGCTGCACCTGCACAATGGTGTGCTTATATTTTGGACATTGCGAAAAGTCGCAGGCGCCGGGTGAACCGGCTACACTCTAGTAAAACGATTCGTTACATTGGATCGACCGAGCAGACGCGGAACCAGTATCATGAGCCCATCCGGACCAAAGCGCCCCAAACTGGTGGCAGACAAGCGGTATTCGAAAACCAAGCCGGCGGCCAAGAAGCCCGCGCGGCGTAAATCGCGCAAACCCGCCACCAAACGCACGGCACGGAGCAAACGGCCCAAGGGTATCCTGGGCTGGCCAATTTTTCTGATCGGCTGGGTTGTTCGTCTGATCTGGCGGCTGACATGGAAAAGCGCGGCGGTTGTCGCACTACTTGTTGCGGCGGCGGTGTTCTACTTCGCTTCGACAATTCCTGATCTGAATGCACTTTTGGATGGCCGGGCGAAGGGATCGGTCACGATTTTGGACCGCTATGGCGCGGTTTACGCATGGCGGGGCGATCAGCGTGGTCGCACCATCACCACCGAAACTGTCAGCCCATATCTGCGCGACGCGGTTGTAGCGAGCGAGGACAAACGGTTTTATGGCCATCTGGGGTTAAGCCCACGAGGTATCGCCAGCGCGATCCGCATCAACCTGAGCGAAGGTCGTGGCCCCTTGTCTGGTCACGGCG
The DNA here is from genome assembly GCF_023016085.1 of Aliiroseovarius sp. F47248L. Taxonomy (NCBI): domain Bacteria; kingdom Pseudomonadati; phylum Pseudomonadota; class Alphaproteobacteria; order Rhodobacterales; family Paracoccaceae; genus Aliiroseovarius; species Aliiroseovarius sp. F47248L. The sequence goes on from NZ_JALKBF010000001.1 coordinate 2,414,361, forward strand.
GTTCAACTCTTACCCAACAGGTCGCAAAGCTGCTGTGTCTGGGTGTGCCGTTTGATCCCGACCAGTGGAAGAACGAAGCCGCTTACGAGGCTGACTGCCGCCAAGGCTCATTGCGCCGCAAGATCAAGGAAGCGGTTTATGCGTTGGCGCTTGAGACCAAGTTCTCGAAAGATGAAATTCTGACCATCTACCTGAACCGCGCCTATCTTGGGGCCGGATCGCACGGCTTTGATGCCGCAGCGCAGCGTTACTTTGCCATCCCGGCGTCGGATCTGAATCCCGCTCAGGCCGCGATGTTGGCGGGCATGTTGCCGAAGCCCTCGGTCTATGCCCCCACCGCCAACTTGAAACGGTCGCAAGATCGGGCGGCAACGGTTTTGCGCCTGATGAACGAGCAAGGCTATTTGAGCGACGCGGAGACGGCTCAATTCCAAGCCGACCCTGCAACCTTGTCCAGTGCGGCAAAAGCTCAGGCGGGTGGGTATTTCGCAGACTGGATCATGGGCGACCTGCCAGCCTTCCTGACGCGCAAGACAACCGAAGACGTGATCATCAAGACCACGCTGGACCCGCGTATTCAGACTGCCGCAGAAGACGCTTTGGCCGAAATCTTTAAAACGAAGGTCTCGGAAGGATCCGAAGCCGAAGCTGCGATCGTGGTCATGAGCTCGGACGGTGCCGTACGCGGCATGGTCGGGGGGCGTGAAACCAAAGTGACGGGCGCATTCAACCGGGCCACGCAGGCGAAACGCCAAACCGGCTCTGCGTTCAAACCCTTCGTCTATGCCGCCGCGTTGGACATGGGCTATCGCTGGGACGATTTCATTCTTGATGAACCCTATTGTGTGAATGTGGCCGGATCGGGCGAATGGTGCCCAAAGAACTATACACGCAAACATTACGGCAATGTCAGCTTGACCGAGGCGCTGGCCCGTTCTTTGAACATCCCCGCCGTGAAAGTCGCTGAAGATGTAGGGCTTGAAGCAGTGCGCAGCGTCGCGTCGATGTTCGGTATTGAAAGCGATCTGGCGGCTGGCCCCGCGTTGGCACTGGGCGCGTCAGAAAGCACATTGCTTGAAACCACGGGTGCCTTTGCGGGCATTTTGAATGGCGGTTCGGCGGTAATACCCTATGGCTTGACGGAACTCAGCCTAGTCGGTGAAAGCGATCCTCTGATGACGCAAACGGGCGGCATCGGCGAGCGTGTCATCTCGCAACAGGCCGCGCAGCAACTTGTCTATATGATGAGCCGCGTGGTCGAAGCCGGCACCGGCACGCGCGCCAAGATTGACGGGCTTGAGATTGCCGGCAAGACCGGCACCACCAACTCAGCGCGCGATGCTTGGTTCATCGGATTTACGGCCGAATATGTGATGGGCGTTTGGATGGGCTATGATGACAATACGCCTTTGAAAGGTGTCACGGGTGGTGGTCTGCCTGCCGAAATGTGGCACGAGGCGATGGTCCGCATCCAGTCAGAGCTTGTGCCTACACCACTTCCGATGATCAGACCGGGCAGCGCACCGCAATTTGATGGACAGGTAATCACATCCGATGGCCGTGTCATTCAGGGTCAAGGAAACCGGCCGCAGGGTGGACAGAATGTCGGACAAGCCGTCGAAGACGCGCTGATTGGTGTCCTTCGCTCTATCTTCGGAAAAAACTGAGGTTCGGCCGGAAATAAGAGATCAGTCCGTCAAAGACAGGATCCGTTGCAGCATGTTAATCAGCGTGACCCGCTCTTCGTGGGTCAGCGCGCTTAGAAAGCTATCATTCAGGTTGTTGATCAGCGGTGGCAGTTGCTGTGCCAGTTCGCGCCCATTAGCCGTCAGAAACACCAGAGTGGTGCGGCGGTTGGACGGGTCTGTCCGCCGTTCAATCAAGCCATCCGCAGCCATGGTATCCAGGTTTCGGCTCACCTGATATTCTGGCAAGGACAGCTTTGCGCCCAATTCACGCTGGCTTTGCCCATCCTCGGCGAGCAGTTGCATCAGGGTCATGAAGAACCGGAAATCCAAGTTCAAGTCGGCCAACTGCTTTTTCATCGCCTGGTCCACGCGACGCGCCAACACTTGCGACAGAAACCCGAAGCTCTGATTTTGCGTGCCTTTGGGCCAGTTCGCGCCCGTCATTGCATGTCTCCCATCACACAGCCTCATGGAATTGCTTGCGCTTGCAACATTTGTCAACCCTGCGGATTAAGCACCCCAACAACGAAAAACGCCCCCGTGACAACACGAGGGCGTTCAAAAACCTGAAAGATAGAGTGGTTGGATCAGCCTGCCTTCAGATCAGCAATCAATTTGTTCAGGTCGCCGCCGCGGCGATCCAGCATCGCGCCAATTTCCTTGCGTTCGGATTTTACGATGGAGATTCCTTCGACCTGCATGTCAATGAACTTTCCGTTCTTGGCAGATACGACAAACACAACATCGAATGGAGATTTCCCCTTGAGCTGGGTTTTGGTCAGAACCTCAAACCGGCTTTTCACCTCTTTCGTACCGACGACATTGATGCTTCCACCCTCGAATTCGCGGAAACGGCTGCCATAACGGCGGGCGATGTAGACGCGGAAGGCTTTGATGAACGCGCTTTTTTGCGAAGCGCTGGCCGAACGGCCATCCGGGCCAAGCGCCGACAACGCGATGAAACCGACATCCGCATATTTTGCGAACACGTTTTCGAACCGTTTGATCATCGTCGCCTCAGACGCACCAGAATTGATGATCCCATTGATTTCACTAACAACCTGATCAATCAGGCTTTCCGCTTTCGCGGCACTGATTGCAGCCATCGCACGACCCGGCAGCAAGGCCATCACGCCCAGTCCGGCCAGCCCGCCCAGAACAGCGCGGCGAGTCAGTGAGGTTTGGTTACCCATCATACGCATCATAAATATCCTCAAGTTCATTGTCCTCGACTTCGATGCCAAGCTCGTATCGGCGCGAATCGAGATAATAGAGCCGCATCAGCTCATATCCCTCTTCACTATTATAGAACTCTTCAATCGTATCTCCGAACGTGTAGCGATCACCAAATTTTGACAGAACCCATGTGGCCTTGGGAAGGTGTTTAACTTCGGTCGGCAAAGCTAAGCTTAGCGGGTTCAGCACAAAATCGACAAGAATGCCAAATCCATCCCGCTCGGTCGACGGTCCGAAGAACGGCAGCACGACATAGTCGCCTTCAGGTGCGCCCCAGACGTGAAGTGTTTCACCAAAATCGCTGTCGCGCTCATCCAGACCGATGTCAGTTGCGACATCTACCATACCCAACAGCCCGAAGGTCGAATTGAACAGGAACCGTACGGTGTTGTGAACCGCATCCTCGACATTGCCTTGCAGGATGTTGTTGGCCACGACCCCCGGCAGTCCGGCATTGTCCGAAAACACCGAAATCGTGTCACGTACGCCGCGCGGCAGAATCTCGCCATAGGCGGTCGATGCAGGGGAGACCAACGCCCGGTCCAAATCAATGTTCGCACCATGGGTGCGACGGTTCTGAACTTCATGCGGGTCGTCATAACCCGATGGATTCGGTGCCTTCGCACAAGCCCCCAGCGTCAGAAGCAGCAGGCCAGCCATCGCCGGTAATGTGTTCGAAATCGGTTTGGTCACAGTGATATCTTTACTTTGGCAGCAATCTGAAGAGTTGGGGGTCACACATAATGCGCAGCGTATCAATGCAAAGCCGTTAAGGGATTTGCAGCCTTTTATGTGTCTATTTGGCGACAGTTTACAAGCCGAATCCCGCCAATATCTGTGCGCTTTGCTTGCGCGCTGAAACGGGCGGCCATTTTTAGGTCAGATTGTTATGAGGCAACAGCAACACGCATACGGCCAAGAAGAACTGCGCAAGGTCTGCCGCAGAATGCGAATGCTGCTGTTCAGCGCCGCAGTCTTTTCATTTTTTGTGAATCTTCTGATGCTGACAGCACCAATCTACATGTTGCAGATCTATGATCGCGTCCTGACCAGCAGGTCGGAAGCTACTCTTGTCACGCTATCGCTATTAATGGCCTTCCTGTTTCTTATGATGGGCAGCCTTGATTACGCCCGTGGACGTCTGCTTACGCGGGCGGGCGCTCGATTTCAGACCGACCTGGATGAGCGTGTTTTTCTGTTGGATATAAACGCTGATCAGAAAAATAAGGATCGACCGGCCCCCACGGGCGCGACACGCGATATCGACGCCATACGACGGCTGTTTTCAAGCCCGGTTATGACCGCCTTATTCGATCTTCCCTGGACGCCGTTTTTTTTACTGGCAATCACGGTCTTTCATCCGTGGCTGGGGGTGCTGGCGGTGGCAGGCGGGGCTATTCTCGTGACAATAACGCTTCTTACCCAATGGGTTTCACGGGGTCCAATGTCGGTGTTGCGGGCGCAAGTATTGCACACGGATCAGGTTGCCGGGCGGTTGCAAACCGAAGGGCAATTGGTTCGCGCACTTGGATTGGCGGAAGTTACAGCCCGACACTGGTCGCAGCTTCGCAATGCAGCAATGGAAACCGGGTTGAGGATATCTGACCAGCAAAGCCTGTTCGCTGTGATGACAAAGACATTTCGGCAATTTCTTCAGTCAGCAATGCTGGGCTTAGGGGCTTATCTGGCATTGCAGGGCGCGATGTCGCCTGGGGCCATGATTGCCGGATCCATTCTTCTGTCGCGCGCGCTCGGGCCCGTCGATATTGCTGTCGGGCAGTGGTCCGTGGCCCAACAGGCAAAAGCGGCTTGGCACTCTCTGACTCTGCGTTTGTCAGAAACTCCGACCGCAATCGTGAAAACGGCACTACCCGTGCCCGTGGCCAATGTCGCTGTCAGCAATCTGACCGTGATACCAACTGGCCAGAGCTTCGCAGTCTTGCGGAATGTATCTTTCGTGCTGTCACCGGGCATGGCATTGGGCGTTATTGGCCCGTCGGGTGCCGGAAAATCGACGCTGGCGCAGATCATGACTGGCGCGCTTCGCCCCACTGCTGGCTCGGTGCGGTTGGGTGGTGCGGCGCTCCACCACTATTTGCCCGAAGTTCTTGGTGGGCATATCGGCTATCTCCCACAGCGCGTAACGCTGTTTGATGGCACAGTTGCGGACAATATCGCGGGGTTTCGCGCGAATGCCGATGACGCCGATATCGTGGCCGCGGCCACCGCTGCCGGAGCGCATGAATTGATCCTGTCCCTTCCCGATGGCTATGACACAGTTGTCGCGCGGGGAAGTAGCCCTATTTCCGGCGGCCAGTTGCAGCGCATTTGTCTGGCACGCGCACTGTTTGGCGAACCAACATTGGTGGTTCTGGACGAACCAAACTCCAATCTGGATCATGACGGCTCAGTTGCGCTCAGCACAGCCATACACGGGGTGAAAGCGCGCAACGGTGCAGTCGTGATCATGGCACATCGTCCATCGGTCATCCAACACTGCGACCAGCTAATGGTTCTGGATCATGGCCGTATCTCCAACATCGGACCGCGCGAGGATATCCTTCGGAAGACCGTGCGAAACGCGCATCAACCATACTCCCTACACAGCATCGAGCGAGGTGGCGATGGACAAGCCTGACCTATCCGCACGCGGTATTACTTTGTTTGGGTTCCTTGCTCTGGCGGTCTTGATCGCCGGTTTTGGCGTATGGTCTGTCACGGCGCAGATTGCGGGGGCTGTGGTGGCCGATGGCATCATCCGCCCGGATCAGGTTCACCATATCCTGCGCCACCCTGAAGGTGGCGTGGCAACCGCGATCCGGGTGAACGACGGTATGCGGGTCAATGTGGGTGACAGTCTTCTTACATTGGATGATACGCGTCTCAGGTCACGACGCACAGTGTTGGAAAGCCAACAGGGCGAAATTCTCGCCCGTATCGCTCGACTGAAAGCAGAACAAGACAGCGCGGCGAACATCACATTTTCAGCCGATTTGCATCTGTTGATACAGAACAGACCGGACCTTGCTGAGGCGATGCAAGGGCAGATCCGCCTGTTTCTGTCGCGCCGCGACCTCGCGCAATCACGGTCGGCCCAGCTCGATCAGCGCGCATCACAGATTGATCAGCAAAAAAGCGGGCTGGATGCACAGGCATCAGCATTGACGCGGCAGATCGCGCTGCTGCGGGATGACTTGTGGCGGCAACGCGAATTGCTGGAACAAGGTTTGGCCCAATATCCGCGGGTCGCAGCGCTAGAACGAGAAGAAGCTTTGCTTGCCGGCCGTTTGGCCGAAGTCGCGGCCTCCAAGGCCGAGGCGGATGTTCGGCTGACCGAAACCCACCTGCAGAAGTTGTCGATTGAAGCTGAGCATCGCGAGCAAATCATCGCAGAACTGCGGGACTTTCAGTCCAAAGCAGCCGAACTGTCCGAAAACCTCCGCGCCATTGATTTCGAATTGGAACAACTGACTCTTCGTGCCCCCGTGTCCGGCCTGGTCCATCAAATGACTATCCACACGCCGCAATCTGTGGTTCAGCCCGGCCAACCCATTCTGACCATCATCCCCCAAGACGACGCAGTGCGCGTCGCGGCACGGATTAGCCCACAGGATATTGATCAGCTTTTTGTAACCCAGGAGGTCACATTGGCCTTCCCAGCGCTTGCGCGAAAAAATGATCCAGTTTTAAAGGCAAAGATCGAGAAAATATCGGCGGATGCGGTGACGAATGAACAGACCGGGCAGCGTTACTACGAGATCGAGATGGGCATCCACCGAACGCAACGCGCCCAGCTTCCCGACGATGTCATTTTACTTCCAGGGATGCCAGTCACAGCGTTCATCAAAACTGCAGATCGCAGCCCACTATCCTATCTGTTGCAACCATTCAAAGAGTTCTTCCGAAGCGCCCTTCGCGAAAAATAACTGGTGGATTGCAGCAAGCGCCAAATTATGATCGCTTTCACCCTTTTCAGCAACCAGATGGCAAGCTAGCGTCCCAGAAACCGCCCCGCGCGATACGACGGACCAATAGAGAAGGAACCAGTATGAGCAAATTTGAAACCAGACTTGCAGAATTGGGTGTCACCCTACCCGACGCACCGGCACCGGCTGCAAATTATGTGCCATATGTCAATATTGGCGATCTTGTGCATGTTTCCGGGCAAATTTCCATGAAGGACGGCGCATTCCTGACCGGAAAGCTGGGAGAGACCATGACAGCCGAAGAGGGTGCACAGGCCGCGCGAAGCTGCGCAATCAGCTTGCTGGCACAGGTCAAAGCCGCCTGTGACGGAGATCTCGATCGCCTTCAACGGGTGGTCAAACTGGTCGGCTTCGTAAACTCGACCGACGCGTTTGGCGACCAACCCAAAGTGATCAATGGAGCGTCGGATTTTATGGTTGAAGCACTAGGTGACGCCGGGCGACACGCACGTTCTGCTGTCTCGGCAGCCAGTCTGCCATTTGGCGTTGCGGTTGAAATCGAAGGCATCTTCCAGATCAAATGACGCGATCCCCGATCCCACTGCCAGAAAGCTTTTTGGCCCGCCCGATTGCCCACCGCGCGCTGCACGACGTGGCCGCGGGTCGCCCTGAAAACTCGCGCGCTGCCATACATGCCGCCATCGACGCAGGCTATGGGATCGAGGTTGACCTGCAACTGTCAAAGGACGCGCAGGCAATGGTTTTTCACGACTATGACCTGCGGCGATTGACCGGTGAAACTGGGCCGATCCAGCAACGCACGTCTGTTGAACTGGGTGGGGTCGAACTGTCTTATGGCAATGAAGGCATTCCAACTTTCGCAGAGGTGCTTCAGATCGTGTCTGGCCGCGTGCCTTTGTTGGTTGAGATGAAGGATCAGGATGGTGCGATGGGCCCACGCACCGGACCGCTTGAACAGGCTGTGGCATCTGCGCTTGCCGGTTACGAAGGTGACGTGGCTGTCATGTCGTTCAATCCGCATTCGGTCGCCACGCTTGGCGAACTTGATCCCGGCTTCGCTTTGGGCCTGACCACCGAGGCTTTCCTGGAAAAGGATAACCCGCTTCTGCCTGCAGCCACACGTCGTTACCTTCGCGATATTCCGGATTTCGACCGCGTGAACGCAAGTTTCATCAGCCACGACATTCATGACCTTCGAAGCCCTGCGGTGGCGAAGTTGAAGGCAAAAGGTGTGCCCATTTTGTGCTGGACTGTGAAATCAAAAGCCTCTGAGGTTGAAGCGCGCAAGATTGCCCACAACATCACGTTTGAAGGTTATGTGGCTTGACCGCATCGGTCGGGTTGGGCCCAATGCCACGGTGACAGATACTCAGATCGAAATCTGCACCCATCAGAGCATTTCCAGTATTGCAGCCCGCGACTGGGATGCCTGTGCCTGCCCTGAAACTTCGGATGGCGGACGTCCTGTCGATCCGTTCACGACACATCGTTTCCTGACAGCGTTGGAAACATCTGCCAGCGTCGGTGCTGGAACTGGCTGGCATCCGCATTACCTGAGCGTTCATGCTGATGGCCAAGTCATAGCCGTTGCACCTGTCTATGTAAAAACCCACAGCCAGGGTGAATACGTGTTCGACTACAGCTGGGCAGATGCCTATGAGCGCGCGGGTGGAAGATACTATCCGAAGCTGCAAGTTGCGGTTCCTTTCACACCTGTCACTGGCCGCCGCTTTCTGACGCAAACTCAATACCAAACCGTTGGTCGAGCCGGTTTGGTGCAGGGACTTGTGCAGATCGCCGCAGATAAAGGCCTGAGTTCTGCACACGTCACCTTTTGCACAGACGAAGAAGCGCAGGTGGGCAAGCAGATGGGTCTTTTGCACCGGGTCGGGCAGCAGTTTCATTGGGAAAACGATAGCTACCAGACTTTCGATGCGTTTTTAGACAGCCTAAGCTCGCGCAAACGCAAACAGATCCGGAAAGAGCGACGGCAAGCGCAGGGGTTTGGCGGAAGGATCGTCACGCTAAACGGCGACGCCATCGAACCGCACCATTGGGACACGTTCTGGCGGTTCTATCAGGACACAGGTGCGCGCAAATGGGGTCGACCTTATCTGACGCGCTCCTTCTTTGATGAAATGCATCAAACTATGCGCGATGATGTTCTTTTGGTATTGGCATTAGAAGGTGATCACGCTGTTGCCGGGGCACTGAACATTATCGGACGCGACACATTGTTCGGACGCTATTGGGGCGCGCTGGAGCACCATCCCTGCCTACATTTCGAGCTTTGTTATTATCAGGCCATCGACTTCGCAATTTCGCAAGGGTTGCTCAGGGTCGAAGCTGGGGCGCAAGGCGAACATAAACTGGCGCGTGGCTATTTGCCCGTGGCAACCCATTCGTTGCATTGGATCGCAGAACCCGGATTTCGAAATGCGGTCGAACAGTTCGTAACCGCCGAAAAAGAGGCCGTTGAGGGAGATATCGACATCCTCACCTCTTACGGCCCCTTCCGAAAGACGAATATACGCGAGCGTGATTAGTCTGACATATCGGCCAACAGTGCTTCACCGCCGGAGGTCTCACACACACCCGGGTTTTCTTCGGCATTCAGCACTTTAACCACCCCATCATCGGCATAAAGCGCATAGCGGCGCGACCGGTTAATCAATCCCACAGGTGGTGCGTCAAAGCTCATACCGACAGCCCTTGTGAACGTGCCCTCTGCGTCACCCAACATGGTGATCCCTGCCGCTGCCGCACCAGTGCTTTCACCCCAAGCATGCAAGACGAACGGGTCGTTGACGGAAATGCAGATTACAGCATCAATACCTTTTTTATCGAATTCCGGTTTGGTCCGCATAAAACTGGGCACGTGAGCCGTCGTGCAGGTGCCGGTATAGGCACCCGGCAACGCAAAGATCACGGCCTTCTTCCCCTTCGTCAGTGACGAAAGTTCGACCGGTTCCGGTCCGTCCGCGCCCATCCGCAACAACGTCGCATCTGGCAGATTGTCACCTACTGAAAGTGTCATTATCAACATCCCTGATTGTGTTTCTGGTTCCTCTAGTCATAGTCTGCAAACCGCGTCAGGTCAGTAAGAATGGAAACCCATTATGCCTCACATTGTTGTCATCGGTGCCGGGCAAGCCGGTGCATCATTGGTTGCGAAGCTTCGAAACTCTGGATTTGACGGCGATATCACCCTGATCGGAGCCGAGCCAGCACCACCGTACCAACGCCCACCGCTGTCAAAGGCGTATTTGCTGGGGGAGATGGAGTTGGAACGCCTGTATCTGCGCCCGGAAAGCTTCTACTCCGAAAATAACATCACCTTGCGGCTGAACACCCATGTGGAAGCGATTGATACCGGCTCGCGTGAGGTGGTGATCGGTGACGAACGCATTTCTTATGACCAACTCGCCCTGACAACAGGGTCAGTGCCGCGACACCTTCCTACTGCGATTGGCGGAACGCTTCAGGGCGTCCATTTGGTGCGTACTCTGGAAGATGTCGACAGAATGGCCACCGAATTCACGCAAGGCCGCCGTGTTTTGATCATCGGTGGTGGCTATATCGGGCTGGAAGCTGCTGCCGTGGCCGCCAAGAGGGGGCTGAACGTCACCTTGGTTGAAATGGCCGACCGTATCTTGCAACGGGTCGCAGCCCCTGAAACATCGGACTACTTCCGAGCACTGCATCGCGCCCACAGGGTCGATATTCGTGAAGGGGTGGGGTTGGATCGCCTGACAGGCGACGGTCGGGTGACCGGAGCGGTCTTGTCAGATGGCAGCATGCTGGACGTTGATTTCGTGGTGGCTGGTGTAGGGATCGTCCCGGGCACGGCCCTGGCTGAAGCGGCCGGGCTTGAGATCGACAACGGGATCAAGACCGATGCCCATGGCCGCACGTCCGACCCAGTAATCTGGGCGGCAGGTGATTGCGCCTCGTTCCCCTATCGCGGCACACGTATCCGGCTGGAAAGTGTGCCCAATGCCATTGATCAGTCAGAAGTGGTGGCGCGCAACATGATGGGCGAAAACGCCGAATATGTTGCCAAACCGTGGTTCTGGTCGGATCAGTATGATGTAAAACTGCAAATTGCAGGTTTGAACATAGGCTATGACAATATCGTATCACGGACAGGCGAACACGAGGGCAGCATGAGCTGCTGGTATTATCAGGGTGACACGCTTCTGGCGGTGGACGCGATGAACGATCCGCGCGCCTATATGATTGGCAAGCGATTGATTGAAGGCGGCAAATCGCCGGACAAGGCAATCATTGCCGACCCAACTGCAGATCTGAAACCGCTGTTGAAATGAGGATCATCGCAGGTCGATTTCGCGGACTGGCACTGGCCAATGTTGGCAAGGGAGACACGGGTGCTCATCTGCGCCCCACCACTGACCGTGTGCGCGAAAGTCTGTTTTCGATTCTGACCGGGGGACGGTTTGGCAACCCGATCAATGGCGCGCGCGTGTTGGACCTGTTCGCTGGCACTGGCGCATTGGGTCTGGAGGCCCTGTCGCGCGGAGCTATTCATGCGACATTTGTCGATGACGGTCGCAAATCTCTGTCCCTAATCCGTGAAAACATCGCCAAATGTCGATGCGCTGAGGAAACCACGATCATAAAGCGCGATGCCACCCGGTTGGGGGATGGCCAACCCCACAATCTTATTTTTCTGGACCCGCCTTACGGGAAGAGGTTGGGGGAAAAAGCGATGGACGCAGCCATTGCAGGTGGCTGGGTGGCCGAAGATGCATTGATCGTTTGGGAAGATAACACGACGCTTATGCTGCCCGATGGTGTGTCACAGTTAGACACCCGTCGTTATGGCGCGACAACCATCACCATCTGTACGTTTTCAACAGCTTAACCCCAAGTCGGGTGGAATTTACCGGCAGGCGACAGCGTGAAGATTTCGCAGCCATCCGCCGTCACGCCGACCGAGTGTTCAAACTGCGCTGAAAGTGATTTGTCGCGGGTGATCGCGGTCCAATCATCGGCAAGTATCTTGGTCTCGGGGCGCCCCAGATTGACCATTGGCTCGATAGTGAAGAACATGCCTTCTTCCAGCACTGGTCCAGTTCCGGGTCGACCGTAGTGCAACACGTTGGGCGGGGCGTGGAAAACTTGGCCAAGACCGTGTCCACAGAAATCGCGTACAACCGACATACGCTGGCTTTCCACATGGGACTGGATCGCGTGGCCGATGTCGCCAAAGGTGTTGCCGGGGCGCACAGCCTCGACCCCTTTCATCAGGGCGTCATGGGTCACTTGGATCAGGCGTTCCGCAAAAGGTTTCAGCGTGCCAACCTTGTACATGCGGCTTGTGTCGCCATACCAGCCATCAACGATCACCGTCACATCGACGTTCAGAATATCGCCATCAATCAACTCATCATGTTTGCGGGATGATTTCTCGTTCTTGCCCCTGGGCGTCTTTGATCCGGGAATGCCGTGGCAGACCACATGATTCAATGAGATGCAGGACGCGTGTTTGTAACCTTTATAGCCAATCGTTGCAGACACGGCGCCAGCCTCATCAACCATCGCCTCGATCGCGGCGTCAAGCTCGGCTGTTGTCACGCCAAGTTTCACCATCGGTGCGATCCGATCCAGAATGTCGGCTGCCAGACGGCCCGCCGCATGCATCCCGGCGAAGTCGGAAGTGTCGTACAGGCGGATGCCTTCTTTTGTCACGCGCATGGTGTCGTCCACGGTTTGGTCCTCTTGCTTCGCCCCTAAATAAGGTGTTCAGGCCAAAGACACCAGAGGGCCTGCAATTTCAATGCCCTCGGGGTTGATCCGGGTGCCAAGCACAATGATCTTCACCCCAGCAGCGCGGGCGTCATCGAAGGCGGCGCCATAAGCTGGATCAATATCCCGCGCCAGATCGAACTGATCACAATCGGTGCGCTGCACCAGATAGAGCATCACCGCGCGATGGCCTTGCGCAACCATATGCTCAAGCTCGCCCAGATGTTTGGTGCCGCGCGCGGTCACGCTGTCGGGAAACTCGGCAAGACCAGATTGCCGACATAGAGTCACCGACTTCACCTCAACATAGGTCAGCGCATCACCTTCCAACAGGAAATCAATGCGGCTGTTATCGCCGTATTTCACCTCGGGTCGGACGGAATGATAGTTGGCTAGACCCGGTACAGATCGCGCTTCAAGCGCCGCGCGCAAGGCACGGTTTGGCACCGAAGTATCCACACCTGTCAGATGCCCATTCTCGTGATCCACCAATCGCCAACCAAATTTCAACTTCTTCTTGGGGTCGTCATTCGGCTCAAGCCAGATTTTCATGCCCGGCTCTGCCAGTCCCATCATCGATCCGGGGTTGGCGCAATGCGCCACCACCTCACGACCGTCTTCCAACCGACAATCAGCCAGAAACCGTTTGTAGCGTCGAATAAGTCTGGCGGGCACAAGAGGGCTGGGAAATTGCATGGAGCGGGCCTATACCGGAAGTAGGATAGGAGCAAGCAATGCCAAACCCAACCGCCGCCATGTTGGTCATTGGTGACGAGATTTTGTCAGGCCGGACAAAGGATGCAAACATGCATCACCTGGCGGGCAAACTGACCGAGCATGGCATTGATCTAAAAGAAGTGCGCATCGTATCCGACGATGCTGCCGCCATCGAAGCTGCGGTAAAAGCCCTTTCCAACAGCTATGACCACGTATTCACATCGGGCGGTATTGGCCCCACGCATGACGACATCACCGCCGACTGCATCGCGCGCGCTTTTGATGACCACATCGACATCAGAGACGATGCACGTGCCCTTCTGGCCACCCATTACGCGCGGCAAGGGCACGAGTTCAACGCAGCACGCCAGCGTATGGCCCGCATCCCAGACCGCGCTACATTGATAGAAAACCCAATCTCGGTTGCACCCGGATTCACGCTGGAAAATGTGCATGTGATGGCAGGCGTTCCATCCGTCTTCGAGGCTATGGTCGACAGCATTTTGCCCAGCCTGACAGGCGGCGCGCCCCTGCAATCCCATTCGATCCGGATCGAACGCGGAGAAGGCGAGATCGCTGGCCCCTTGGGGAAACTGGCAAACGAGTACACAGACCTGAGTTTCGGGTCATATCCATTTATTCAAAACGGCGTTTTTGGTGCGAATATTGTGATCCGGGGTACAGATTCCTCCCGACTTGATGCAGCCGCCCGAAGCCTGTCCCAGCTATTTTCGGAGGACATATGAAACACACTCTTCCCAGCGTTGACCAAGTTATAGAGGCTTGCGAAGTGACTTGGCCACCTGCCGCCACCAAACGTGTCGGCGCATGGGTCATCCGTGATGGAGCGGGCGGAGGCAAGCGTGTCTCGGCTGCGACCGAAAACTGGCCGACCACAGAAGCAGACCTGCCGGTCGCAGAAAAAGCGATGCGCGATCTTGGGATGGACCCGTTGTTTCAGATCCGTCATGGCGATGAGCATCTGGATGAAATGCTGGAAAAGCATGGCTATCACATCGTTGATCCGGTCAATTTCTGGGTGATCGAAGTTGAGGAACTGATCCAAGACGCACCACCACCAGTATCTGCCTTTTCGATCTGGCCAACCTTGTCCATCATGCATGAGCTATGGGACGCAGGTGGCGTTGGCAAAGAACGACGCGCCGTGATGGAGCGGGCTGACTGCCCCAAAACGGGCCTGCTGGCCCGCACCGATGACGCACCCTCAGGCGTTGGGTTTGTCGGACTGCACGGCGAAATCGCGATGGTCCATGCATTGCATGTGGACAAGGATATGCGTCGGATGGGCACAGGGTTGAACCTGTTGAAGCAGGCGGCAATTTGGGCCAGTTCACAAGGGGCTAAATATGTTGCTTTGATCGTCACACAGGGCAACCATGCGGCCAATCCCCTTTATGCCAATATCGGGATGCACCTGATCGGGCACTACCATTACCGCACCAAGCCACAATAAGGGGAACCATCATGCCGCATAACAACAATGGCGTGACAGCGCTTGACCTGCCGATAGTCGATCCACTGCCCGACGACATTCAGAAATATTTCGACATCTGCGACGAGAAACTTGGCCTCGTGCCGAATGTGCTGAAAGCCTATGCGTTCGACATGGAAAAACTACGCGCATTTTCGGCGATGTATAACGAGCTGATGTTGGGTGACAGTGGCTTGTCGAAGCTGGAGCGCGAGATGATCGCCGTGGTGGTCAGCTCGATCAATCGCTGCTGGTATTGTCAGGTCGCCCATGGCGCCGCCGTGCGAGCCCTGTCGGGCAATCCGCAGCTGGGTGAAGCGATGGTCATGAACTGGCGAATGGCTGACTTGGACAAGCGTCAGCGTGCGATGTTGCAGTTTGTCGAAAAGGTCACCAAAACCTCGTCCGAAATCTCCGAGCCGGATCGAGAGGCTTTGCGACAAGCCGGCTTTTCAGATCGCGACATCTGGGATATCGCGGCAACCGTGGGTTTTTTCTCGATGTCCAACCGCATGGCGTCGGCAGTAGGCATGCAACCAAACGACGAATACCACGCCAAAAACCGATGATCTGCCCGTCACGACAACTTTGGATTGCCGTCTTTCTGGTGTGCGCGACCATTGCGACGCACCCTGCCCGTGCCTTTGACCTGCCAGCCGGTGCGAAGCTGCGCGCAGAAGAGCGGGACGATGCAAACCGTGCATCCCTTGCGACAGATCGTTATAACGGCGAAACGGTACCATCCTTCTTTGCAGAAGGTCAGATAGTTCGGCAGGCTTGGAAGGTGGATGGCACCAGTCAAACCAGTTTTCAGATCCTGACCGGGTTACGCGACCAGTTGGAGCGGGACGGTTTCGATATATTATTTCAATGTCAGTCCGTGTCTTGCGGCGGTTATGATTTTCGCTTTGGAATCGGCCATTTCCAGGCGCCGGTCATGTTTGTCGATCTTGGCGATTATCACTATTTAAGCGCACAGAAGGGAGACCTGTTGACCAGTGTTCTGGTCAGTCGCTCGAAAGAGTCTGCATTCATCGAAACGCTGCAGGTCAGCCCTGAAGGCAGCACCCCGCCCACCGTTACAATACAGACGACCACCACCCCATCACCGGTGCGCACCCCGGCGTCGGGACCCGTAGGAGCACAGTTGGAAAACAGCGGGCGTACCGTTTTGGACGGGTTGAGTTTCGCAACGGGATCATCCGAACTGACCGATGAAAACGTGCCGATTCTGACTGAACTTGCGACCTATCTGAACCAAAACCCTGACCGGCAGGTGATACTTGTGGGCCATACAGACGCCGAGGGCAGCCTTGCAGGCAATGTCGCGCTATCCCGCAAACGCGCAGCCGCTGTGATGAACAGCCTGATCCGACTTTATGAGGTTAGCCCTGCACAGATGTCTGCTGAGGGCATAGGATATCTGATGCCGCTTGCTCCGAACCTGACACCCGAGGGGCGAGAGGCGAACCGGCGGGTTGAAGCTGTCTTGATCAGCACGGACTAGGCGCCATTCAGATCACCAGTTGTCCGGGCCTTTGTCAGCAAAGGCATGCACCAGAAAATCTATGAAGGCGCGCACTTTCGGCTGAGTAAACCGACCCGGAGGATAGACCGCATAAATGCCCTGCACGTCTTGCGGCAGATCGGGGATTGCATCGATGACCAGCCCTTGTTCCAGCGCGTCAGCATAAAGAAAGCTGGGCAGATAGGCGATGCCAAGACCCGAAATAGCCGCGTTCAGAAGCGATTGCCCGTCATTGACGCTCAGCCATCCGGCCGAGCGGACCTGCCGCACTTCGCCTGACGGGGCCGGCACCTTCCAAACATTGCCTGAACTTTGGTTCGAGTAATGCAGAAGTTTGTGCTCGTTCAGGTCATCAATTCGGGACGGACGGCCATACTGTTCAAAGTACTCAGGGCTGCCAACCATTCGACGCGTGGTCGTCGAAATCTTGCGGGCGCGCAGCGAGCTATCTTCAAGCTCGCCCACACGAATGGCCATGTCGAACCCTTCGGAGATCAGCTCCACATAACGGTTGGCCAGATCCATATTCACATGCACATCGGGGAAATCATGCAGAAACTCGCCCAAAACCGGGCTAAGGTGATTGACGCCAAAATCTGTCGCAACTGAAATTCGCAGAATTCCCGAAGGTGCAGATTGCATGGACGTGACAAGCGCATCCGCTTCGCCTGCGTCGTTCAAAACACGGCGTGCGCGATCGTAATAGGCAAGACCGATTTCGGTCGGGCTGACCCGTCGCGTTGTGCGGTTTAGAAGCCGCGCTCCAAGCCGTGCCTCAAGGCTAGACACGTGTTTGGACACCGCGGATTTCGAGATCCCCATCTTCTTGGCAGCGTCCGTGAAACCGCCTTGATCCACAACAGTGGCGAAGGCTTCCATTTCGGTCAGTCGATCCATTTCACTCTTTCCAACAAGTTCTCCCCAGTGCCGTCGTTTATCCGGGCCAATTGGGGCAAGACTGTGAAGAACAACCGACAATACGGGGGTAATTGCAGGGATCGTTACAGCTCTGGAAACGGTGGTGGTCGGCTATCGTGTTGAAAAGATTAGCTCTGCGACACTGATCCAAATTGGCAATGTGACAGCGGCCAATAAAGTTGTCTGCGCGATCAGTGTTGCGACCAGATTTCGGTTTGCCCCGAAGGCCGAAGCTAACACATGCGCCGCTGAGGCGGTCGGAAGGGCTGCAAACACGATCAGCACCGATGCGATGGCTGGATCAAGCGACAGAGCCAAGCTGACACCCAAAGCAAATGCAGGCAGCGCCACCAATTTTATCGCACAGATCGCCCCATTGAAGCGGTCCAACCGCGCCAGTGCGCCCCAATTCATCGTCGCACCGATTGACAGAAGCGCAATGGGGATGGCAGCACGCGCGAGCATTTCGATCGGGGCCATGATTGGTGTGGGTAAACGCCAACTCATCACGCCAAATACTACGCCACCTAGGCTGGCCAGCAAAAATGGGTTCAAGGCGATCTTCGCCACCGTCGCACCAAGCCCCAACGCACCGCCGCGGGACAAGGCAGAAACTGCAAAAAGGTTTGCGACGGGCACACCCATGCCGACTGCTACAGCCATCTCGCCCACTCCGCCATGGGTCAGCAATCCGACCGAGACCAGACCAAGGGCGGTATTGAAACGCCAACACACTTGCCAAGCCCCCGCGAAGTCCAGAAACCTCTCGGGTCCGACGCGGCGCAAAAACCACCCCAGAACCAACCCCATGGACAAGATACCCCAGACAATGGGTGCCATGACGAACAACTTTTCGGGATCAATGGGGCGACTTGCGGCCGCGACGAACAGAAGGGCGGGAAACAGGATCTCGAAGTTCAGACGATCCAGACCTTGCCACGCATTCTCAGACAAGCGGTTGCGCAAGAGCCCACCCAGTCCAACCAAAAGGAAACTGGGCACAATTCCGAAAAAGACGGCGATGAAAACCATGTGACCTCCGGGCCGAACCCAAGATCACATGATCAGATCAGAGCGAGGCCGCCAAGCGCGATCCTTGGTCGATTGCCCGTTTGGCGTCAAGCTCGGCCGCCACATCTGCACCGCCAATCACATGCGGAGACTTGCCGCGCGCTTCAAGCGCATCTGCTAGGCTTCGGTCGCTGATCTGACCGGCGCACATGATGATATTGTCGACCTCGACCAGACGCGGGTTCTCACGCGCCTCGCCATTCGAGACCATCAGGCCTTCATCCGTAATGCGTTCGTAATTCACGCCGCCCACCATCTCGACGCCTTTCATCTTGAGGGTTGCCCGATGGATCCAACCGGTCGTCTTGCCCAACCCTTTGCCCAGCGCTTTGGCTTTGCGCTGCATCAAGGTGACGTGGCGCACGGGCGCTTCGGGCTTCGGCCCGTCGGGCGACAACCCGCCCCGCGCGGTGGCGGGATCGACCACGCCCCATTCGGCCAGCCATTCGTCAAGGTTCTCGGTCGGGCTGTCCCCGGCCTGGGTCAGATATTCAGCCACATCAAAGCCGATGCCACCGGCTCCGATGATGGCCACGCGGTCGCCCACTGGAACCTCGTGGCGCAGCACGTCTATATAGGACAGGACGTTGTCAGACCCCTGCCCGTCGATCCCCGGATCGCGTGGGATAACACCGGTGGCAATGATCACCTCGTCAAACCCATCAAGGTCATCCGCCGTGACCTCTTTGCCCAGTTGCAGGTCGATGTCCGAGGCCGCGACCATCCGGTCATACCAATCGACCAGTCCGATGAATTCTTCTTTGCCGGGGATTTTCTTGGCCATGTTCAGCTGACCACCCACCTGATCGGCCCTATCAAACAGCGTGACCTTGTGGCCGCGTTCGTCTGCCACCAGCGCGGTGGACAGACCCGCGGGGCCAGCGCCCACGATGGCGATGGATTTGGGCGTGTCGGTCATGTCATAGCGCAGCTCGGTCTCGTAACAGGCGCGCGGGTTCACAAGGCAGGTCGAGATCTTGCCGCCGAACGTATGGTCCAGACAGGCTTGGTTGCATGCGATGCAAGGCGCGATATCGCCTGCGCGCCCTTCGGCGGCCTTCGCCACAAAGTCCGGGTCGGCAAGGAAAGGCCGTGCCATCGACACCATGTCAGCTGCGCCGCCCGCCAGAACCTCTTCGGCCACGTCGGGGTGGTTGATCCGGTTTGACGTGATGATCGGCAGCGACACTTGCCCCATCAGCTTTTTCGTCACCCACGTAAAGGCCGCGCGCGGGACCGAGGTCGCGATGGTCGGAATGCGTGCCTCGTGCCAGCCGATGCCTGTGTTGATAATGGTGGCGCCCGCTTTCTCGATCTCTTTGGCCAGTTGGACAACCTCGTCGAAGGTCGATCCGTTAGGCACAAGGTCGATCATCGACAGTCGATAGATGATGATGAACTCAGGCCCAACAGCGGCGCGCACGGCTTTCACGACCTCGATGGGCAGGCGCATCCGATTTTCATACGACCCACCCCAGCGGTCTTCGCGTTTGTTGGTGTGGGTGACAAGGAACTGGTTCAGGAAATAGCCTTCCGACCCCATAACCTCGACCCCGTCATAACCTGCCTCTTGCGCGCGGGCGGCGGCGGTGGCGAAATCGGCGATCTGTTTCTGGATGCCGTCTTCGTCCAGCTCTTTCGGCGGGAAAGGCGAGATTGGGGATTTGATCGCACTGGCCGACACACAATCGGGACCGTAGGCATAGCGCCCCGCGTGCAGAATCTGCATCGCAATTTTGCCGCCTTCTGAATGCACGCGGTCGGTGACGATGCGGTGATTGGCGATGTCTTCGTCGGCGTAAAGACCTGCCGCGCCGGGATACACACCGCCTTCGGGGTTCGGGGCCATCCCGCCGGTCACGATCAACGCCGCCCCACCACGGGCGCGTTCGGCATAGAACTCGGCCACGCGCGGCCAGTCGCCACGTTCCTCAAGCCCGGTGTGCATGGACCCCATCAGCACGCGGTTCTTCAGGGTGGTGAAGCCCAGATCAAGGGGGGCGAGAAGGGTCGGATAGCTGGTCATGCTGGCGGTCTCCTGTGGTGTCGGGCAAATCTGGACGAGCGGCTTTGCGCTGTCACCCCAAACGCTGCGTAACCAGATGGGTTTACCACGCGCAATCCAAGGACAAGGCGTCGATCTGATGCGGAGCATAAACGGCCACCCCTGCCGCCCGCAACGCAGCCGTGGTTACCCCGAACCCTGTCCGCCGCATGCCATTGTGATGCCCACTGTAAAGAAAGCTTGATCCACAGGACGGACTGGCTTCGGTCAGCAAAGCGTGGGAGCAGCCGCGAGACTGGGCTATCTTCACGGCCTGAGCTGCACCTGCAAGAAAGGCGGCCGTAACATCACCCCCGGCACGGTCCACAACCTTTGCCTGACCAGCCAGAACGTCATCACCGTCCTGTTCCGGTTCGATCTCGGCGGGTAGACGTGGAACGGCCAGACCTCCTGCCAACTCCGGGCAAAATGGAACAACCCGACCTTCAGAGTTCCAGCGCGCTAAACACGTGTGCAGAAGCGTTTTGGCTTGCCCATCATAGCGCACCTTCTGTCCCATCAGGCACGCGCTAACCAACAGACGGGACATAATCAGCTACTTTCCATACAGTGCCGCCGAAACGCGCGTTTGAGCATGTCCAGCTCTTCCCGTAACAGATCGACCTCGGCCCGAATATCAGTCTCAAGCGGTTGCCCGGTCACAATCGAAAATGAATTCAGGGTTGCACCACTGTTCTTGTCGGAGATCAGAAAGGTCTGGACGCCATCAGTCAGCAGTTCTGCCGGGATCGGCACTTTGACAGCATATCTGCCGGGCTGATCCGGCTGCGGCACCGCTGTCAAACCATCAATCTTCTGGGAAAGATGTGTTACCTGAAGCTCGGGCGGCGTGCCCTGCGTGTCTGCAATTGTCAGAACGCCTTCCCATACGCCCGCTTGAATGCGCGCTTTTACCAGCTGGGGTTTTGTCACTTCACGCTCCTATCAAACCTCTGCCCGCGGACGTCGGCTGAATGTAACGTCGCGCAGGATCACTTGGCTCATTTCGGGGTTCTCGAACACCAGATCGACCCACATCCGGTCGACCCGTTTTTCGTTCAAGTTTGTATAGGCGAGGTCGAATTCGACTATCGCCTCGGTCTGTTCGACCGGTAAGGCGCGGACGATTTGTTCTGTGTTCGGCCCATGTTGGATATTCAGACGTGCATATACTTCAAGCGGCTTCTCCATCTCGACCAATGCGGTCAGACGCACAAGGTGGTTGCGTTTAAGCCCATCGACGGCAGATTGCGGAAGTTCGACCACGAGCGATAGAAACGATCCGTCAAACCCAAACACATCCATCCTAAGACCAAAGGGCGCAAGGTCACTTTCACGGGTATTGCGGATCTGCCGGACCGTCAGTTCCGACACCCGACAATCGTGAAATACGGTCGCCTCGCTACCGAAGTTCGACTTGCTTTCAACAGCTGCCCGCCCCGGTGGAGACAACGGGCCGCGCCACAGTTCTGGGCGATAAGCCCAATCACTGTGCAAAGGCTTTTGGATCGCGCCTGAGCCGATCAACGGCAGTGTCAGTCGCCCATCCGCGACGTGGAGAACCCGATCCAACGCCTGCCGCAACATGCGCGCGCGTGTGCGGACACTGCGTAAAGCCGCAAGATCAAGAGCTTCAGCGCGCTGCAGAACAGAATTCCAGCGCAGCAGTGAGCGTCGCTGAAGCCAGTGATCAAGGATGCCGTTCACACGTCGCGCCATACTGTGGTGTCGCCCTGCTTAGATTCGTCCGCCTGCCCGCTCTTATTCTTAGAACAGAATCGGATCAGTTGCGCAAACCGTCTAGCCAACCTTTGACGCCGCCAGCGCCCTTGCTGATCTTGTTTGCCTTGCGGATCTGGGCGACGAATTCGCGCAGCAGTTCATAACCTTTGCCCTGCCCAAATGGTTGTTCCGCGAACGCCGTAGCACTGGCAGTGACCAGCCGTCCGTTCACCTCGAGAAACGCGCGCCAAGTTGTGTTGGAAAGCGCCGCGGGCAAGCCTTCCGAGGTATCCCGAAGTCGGACATACAACACACCGGATGCTGTTTTAACATCCAGTAGTTTGACAGTATCCGCCTTACCCACCCTGCTCAACGCGGCACGCCCTACATCGCTTTGCACAAATTCGCGCGCCTCGCGCAGTCGGATGTTCGGGTCATCTGATATCGCTGTAGCCTGAAGAGGCATGGGCAGCACCGTTGCTGTCAGAAATGCCGGTTTAGGCGGCTTGGGATCAGCTGGGTTTTTGGTCAGGGCTGCGCAGGCCCCGATGGGAATAAATGCGCCTGTCTCGGTATCCTGATAAGACGACGCGTCGATGCAGAACCCCTTCGGTGCCGCGATCGTTACAGCCCCCCCCATGACCGCTTTGTGGCGCATCAGGCTCTCACGCGGCGTCGCCCGCTCGTCCGAGAATATCGGGCTTTCTGACAGATTGGGGCCAGACTTACCACTGCCACCAAAACATCCTGTCAGACCGAGTGCGACACTCAGCACCATACCGGCGCGCAACGCTGCCCTGCCGCAGCACTTCCATTTATTGACCATTACTTCCCCCCCAACCCGAGGCAACATAATCCGGGCACCACTTCAACGCAGACACATGTCCACCAACTTTTCCCGGTTGTCCATCCATCAGATCACCCTCATCATACCGCAAATCAGTTTACATCGTCAGGTATCCAAGTGCCCGCTTCCCACCATCAAGACGACCTTTTGGCCAAGCAAACCTTCTGGTCCCCTGCTTATCCGCGTATTCAGCTCTGGCGCACGATCGTTGGCATACTTGTCATCCATGCCCTGTTTTTTGCCGCGACTTTTCTGGTTTTCATCGTCGGCGCCCGTTTGCTTGGCACCGATCCGGGTCTTATGCTAGGAGCTTCAACCCCGGCCGAGGCGACGGTGTTCTTCCTGACCTTTCTGGGGTATCACATCGGGCTTTGGCTGACGGTCAGGATGCTGCACAAACGCGGATTTCGCAGCCTGTTCGGACCAGCTCTTCGCGTGAATTGGCATCATTTCAAGCGGGGTCTGATGGTGGCCATCGGGATCAGCATCGCGGCCATCCTGTTGCAACTCGTTCAATCCCTGCTCTTGCCACCGGGTCCGGAAACCTCGGCCCAGCAATCCATGCGGTTCGTCGACTGGGCGCTGTTGGTGGTGCCCGCGCTGATGCTGGTACTAATGCAGGTATTTGCCGAAGAACTGGTATTTCGGGGCTATGTCCTGCAACAGTTACGCGCACGATTTCGGTCAATCTGGATCTGGGCGATCCTTCCCTCGCTTGCCTTTGGGGTTTTGCATTACGACCCTGTGACCTATGGCATCAACGGTGTATTCTATGTCACGCACACGGCGGTTATTGGGATCCTGTTGGCGGTCGTTACCTTGCGCACAGGCAATATCGGTGCCGCTGCTGGTCTGCATTTCGGCAACAATGCCATGCTGATCTTTTCCGGCACCAAGGGCACGTTGGATGGCTTTTCTCTGTTCCTGACCGAAATGGACCTGACCAGCGCGCAGATGACATGGTCCATCCTGACCCAGACCTTCGCTGTCTTGGCCGCGTTTGCCCTTTGGTGGAAGTTGACCCAGCACAACCAGCCAATTGCAAATGCCGCACAGGCGGACTAGTTAAAACGAAACGACCAAGGAAGACAGGCGATGAACTGGATATCGAACTACGTCCGCCCCCGCATCAACTCGCTGTTCTCACGCCGCGAGGTGCCCGAGAACCTGTGGACCAAATGCTCGGAATGCGGGACGATGCTGTTTCACCGCGAAAGTGCCGAGAACCTGAACGTCTGCACGAACTGCGACCATCACATGGCGATCACCCCACGCGAACGGTTTCAAGCACTGTTCGACGCCGGTGTATTCACCGAGGTGGACGTTCCAGCCCCGGTTGATGATCCACTGCATTTCAAGGACCAGAAGAAATATCCAGAACGCATGAAAGCCGCCCGCAAGGAAACCGGCGAGCGTGAGGCAATGCTGGTCGCCGAAGGCGAGATCGGGCGCACCCCAATTGTGGCCGCGGCGCAGGATTTCAGCTTCATGGCCGGGTCGATGGGCATGTATGTGGGCAACGCCATCATTGCCGCGGCAGAACGCGCAGTCACAGCCAAGCGCCCGCTTGTCCTGTTTTCTGCTGCTGGTGGCGCGCGGATGCAGGAAGGCATCCTGAGCCTGATGCAAATGCCGCGCACCACGGTTGCGGTGCAGATGCTAAAAGAAGCCGGGCTGCCCTACATCGTTGTATTAACTCACCCCACCACGGGTGGTGTTACAGCATCTTATGCCATGCTGGGCGACGTTCACATTGCAGAACCCAACGCACTGATCTGTTTTGCCGGTCCGCGCGTGATAGAACAGACCATCCGCGAAAAGCTGCCGGACGGTTTCCAGCGCGCTGAATACTTGCTGGATCATGGGATGCTGGATCGCGTGACCCATCGCAAGGACATGAAAGACGAGCTTGTCACGATCCTGCGCATGCTGACCGGCCAAGGCCCGGCGATCAAAGGCGATCTACCGAAGCCCGAAGACGTTGCAACACCGCAGAATGACGCCAAAACGACACCCTCCAAGCCGACGACCGAGGCTGAGGTGAAGGCGAAGAAAGCGTGAGCGAAAACGGTTCGGACGTCATCCTTGACCGGATGATGTCCCTTCATCCCAAGATCATTGATCTGACGCTCGATCGTGTCTGGCGCTTGTTGAACGCGGTTGACGACCCACAAGACAGACTGCCACCGGTCATCCATCTGGCGGGCACCAATGGCAAAGGTTCGACTCTTGCGATGTTGCGGGCCGGGCTGGAAGGCGCGGGAAAACGCGTGCATGCCTATACGTCACCGCACCTGGCGCGGTTTCACGAGCGTATCCGGCTGGCAGATGAACTGATCAGCGAAGAGTCTCTGACCGAGGTGCTGGACCGCGCCTATGCCGCCAATGGTGGCGATACCATCACATATTTTGAGATTACGACCGTCGCCGCCCTGATGGCATTCGTGGAAACGCCCGCGGACTATACGTTGCTTGAAACCGGGCTGGGTGGGCGACTGGATGCGACTAACGTGGTTGATAAACCTGCGCTGACCATCATCACACCAATCTCGATTGATCACACTCAGTTTTTGGGCGACACGCTGACCGCCATCGCAGGCGAAAAGGCGGGCATTCTGAAGCGTGGCGTGCCCTGCATCGTCGGCCCACAACCAGATGAAGCCCTTGAGGTGATCGAAGAGCGCGCCGCCCGTCTGGGTTGCCCCCTGTTCGCCCATGGTCAGCACTGGCATATGGCTGAGGAGCGTGGGCGATTTATCTTTCAGGACGAAACCGGATTGCTGGATCTTCCGATGCCCGCGCTGATCGGCCCGCATCAATTGCAAAATGCGGGCGCCGCCATTGCCGCCCTGCGCCAGTTGGGGTTCGGCGAATCGGCCTGCGAAGCCGCTATGCGGGACGTAACGTGGCCAGCGCGGATGCAGCGTCTGCGCCACGGTCCACTTGTCGAAGCGGCCGGGGATGCCGAACTTTGGTTGGACGGCGGCCATAATCCAGCGGCAGGTGAGACACTGGCCAAGGTGTTGGCGGATCTGCCTACACGCTCTACCCACCTGATCTGCGGCATGTTGAACACCAAGGACATCGCCGGGTATTTGCGCCCTTTAGCACAAGTGGCCGACAGTCTCATAGCTGTGTCTATCCCTGGTGAGGCCAATACGCTGCCTGCCGATGTCACGGCCCGCGAAGCCCGCGCTGTGGGATTTGATGCGGCCGAGGCAGCCTCGGTCGCGGATGCAATTGCAGCGATCCGAAAAGCGACACCCGACAGTCGTATCCTCATCTGCGGCTCGCTTTATCTGGCTGGTTCGGTTTTGAAACGGAACGGATAGTCACCGAAAGGTCGAAATTTCGTCCGTGATCACAAATAAAATTTCACGAACTCCACCCAGCAGGATTCACTTCGACCACCAACCCCCCGAAAAGAATCACTTTTTTGGACTTCAGCGAATCACCATATGATTCACCACAATATGTTGACAGATTAAGCAGTTAGTCTCTACAAATAGGGTATTCTTCAGGTAAAGTTCACAACAAGTGAACGGCTTGTCGAGCAGTACTTTGACCAGGGGGTCTTATGTTTCGGTTGGCGCGGTATAGAACGGATCATTTTGTGATCACAAACTTGCCTGCACCCGCGATTGAAACCAAGATCACCCTTGCCATTTCCGCTTCCGGCACAGGTTCACCACTCTAGGCACGCTTGTCGCGCCCGATTGTGTTGGTCCTGAACGCGGGTGGCTGAGTTCGGGTTTTGGTCGCGATGCGCTAAGTTAAGCGGGCAGGACAAGACCTTGGGGTCGCCAATGGCGGCCCCGTTTCAATCGCCGCCCCAATCCTTATCCTGCATTTCGCGCAAACGGCTAGCCGTGCGTTCAAACTCGAATGATCCCTCGCCTTCGACATAGAGCATCTCAGGTTGGGCGGCTGCAGAGGCAATCAACCGCACCTTCGCTTCGTACAGTGCATCGATCAGTATGACGAAGCGCTTTGCTTCGTTGAAATTCGAACGGCTGAGGCGTGGAATATTCTCCAACACCAGCAGCTTTACGTTTTTCGCGATGGTCAGATAGTCGCCCGGCCCCAGCATCGCGCCACACAAGTCGTGAAACCCTGCCCGCGCTGCGCCATTGCGATAGGCAGGCAGGACCACATCCCGCCCTTTGACGGTCAGGGTTAGTGGCTCGGCTTCCCCGCCCGTCAGATCGCGCCATATCGCGTCGATCGCCTTGCGCGCATCCACGTTTGCCGGGGTAAAGTAAACCTGTTCGCCCGCAAGACGGTCCTGCCGATAGTCATTCGGGCTGACCAGTTCATGAACGACCATCTGCTCTTTGATCAGTTCGATGAACGGCAGGAAAAGCTGTCGGTTCAATCCGTCCTTATACAATTCGTCCGGATGCCGGTTTGACGTTGTCACCACCACGACACCTGCATCAAACAGCTTCTCGAACAGGCGTCCCACAAGCATCGCATCGGTGATGTCAGTGATCTGCATCTCGTCAAATGCGAAAAGACGGACGTCCGCGGCGATCTGTTGAGCCACCGGGCTAAGCGGATCATCAACACCGGATTTGCGCGCCGCCGCCATGCCCTCGTGCACTTCCTGCATGAAGGCATGAAAGTGAACCCGGCGTTTGGCAGGGATATCCAAACTGTCCACGAAAAGGTCCATTAACATGGATTTGCCACGCCCCACACCACCCCACAGATAAAGCCCCTGCGGCACTTCTTCAGGTTTGGCATGAAACAGGCCGCCCAATATCCCACGCTTGCGAACAGGCGCGGTATCCAAATGAGCACGGATGTCTTCCAGCGCGGGCAAACAAGCCTGTTGCGCCGGGTCGCGGGTGATATCGCCCTTCTGGGCTAAGTTTTCGTAGATCTCGATCAGGTTTGCCATGGCCGAGGAATAAATCGCTTCCACACATAAAGAAAGGTGAAGTGGCAGATCAGAAACGAAGAATTGACCCATCGGTCGAATTCACGGAACGTACGTGAATGAGTGAGACACGCGCGCCTCTTGTCACACCTGTCCTTGTGGCCGGTTGTTTGATCATCCTTGTCAGCTTCGCGATCCGCGCGAGCTTTGGCGTGTTTCAAATTCCAATTGCGACTGAGTTCAACTGGCCACGCGCCGAGTTTTCGCTGGCCATTGCCATCCAAAACCTGGCGTGGGGGATCGGGCAGCCCATTTTTGGGGCCATCGCCGAAAAAATCGGTGATCGCAAGGCAATCATCATGGGCGCATTGATCTATGCGGTGGGGCTTGTAGCGTCCTCAAATGCCGTGACGCCTGGCGCGCACCAACTTCTAGAAATCGCTGTCGGCTTCGGTATCGCTGGAACTGGGTTTGGCGTTATTCTTGCGGTCGTGGGGCGCGCAGCCAGCGATGAAAACCGATCTATGTCGCTGGCCATAACAACGGCTGCCGGATCGGCAGGTCAGGTGTTCGGCGCACCACTTGCGGAATACCTGCTGGGCTTCATGTCGTGGCAAAACGTGTTCATCGTGTTTGCCGCTGCGATCCTTGCGACGCTGGCACTGTTGCCGCTTATGAAGACAGAAGCCGTCGCTACCCGGTCCGAGCTTGAGGACAGCATGGGCCAGATCCTGACCAAAGCGATGCGTGATCCGAGCTTCGCGCTGATCTTTCTGGGCTTCTTTTCATGTGGCTATCAGTTGGCCTTCATCACGGCACACTTTCCCGCGTTCGTGACCGAGATGTGCGGCGCGATTGACCCCTCAGGCACATTGGCAACCATCGGTGTTTCAACCACCTCGGCGCTTGGAGCGATCTCGATATCTTTGATCGGTTTGGCCAACATCGCGGGCACGCTTTTGGCTGGCTATCTTGGTAAGACCTATTCCAAGAAATACCTGCTGGCAGGCATCTATGCCGCACGGACCATAGTGGCCGCACTGTTCATCCTGATGCCCATCACACCCACATCGGTTATCATTTTCTCTATCGCGATGGGGTCTCTGTGGCTCGCCACAGTGCCGCTGACCTCGGGACTCGTCGCGCACATCTATGGGCTTCGCTACATGGGCACCCTTTACGGGATTGTCTTCTTCTCGCACCAATTGGGCAGCTTTCTGGGGGTCTGGCTGGGTGGGCGGATGTATGATGCGTTTGGCGACTACACAATGGTTTGGTGGATCGGCGTCGGTGTCGGTGCCTTTTCGGCTATTGTCCACCTGCCGGTGAAAGAACAACCGCTGGCCGCACGCGCCGCCTAAACGGGCAGCGCTGTGGTTTTGAAGACAGTCCGCAGCGCGAACGAGCTTTGCATCCCCTGCACGCCCGGCAAGCGCGACAGATGTTGGCGGTGGATGCGGGCAAAATCCTCGGTATCGGCGGCGACGACCTTCAAGATGTAATCTGCCGTTCCCGCCATCAAGTGGCATTCCAAGACATCGGGAATCAGTGCCACCTCACGCTCGAACGCGTCCAACAGTTCGTCGGCTTGGCCGGACAATGTGATCTCGACAAATATTGTTGAAGGGCAGCCCATCTTGCGCGCGTCCAGAAGGGCAACATAATCGCGGATGTAACCTTCAGCCTCCAGTCGTTGCACCCTGCGATGACAGGCGGAGGGTGACAGATTGATCTTCTCGGACAGGTCCGAATTGGACATGCGCCCGGTGCGCTGCAACACCCCAAGAATACGACGGTCTATGCTGTCCAGTTCCATAATCTCACAAGTTTCTTGCGCACTTGGCGCATTCATTGATAATTTCTTCGATACTCTCTAGCAGTAGCAACACTTATTTTCAAAGCAATTGCACGATAAGAGGCGCAAACTTCCCCCCTGAAAGATCGAATTAACCGACGACAGGGAATGAGGAGGACACCCCATGCTGATCGGATGCCCGAAAGAAATCAAACCGCAGGAGTTTCGCGTTGGTCTGACGCCCGCTGCTGCAGGCGAAGCGATTGCACGCGGTCACAGCGTCATCGTCGAGACCAACGCTGGCGTCGGCGCCGGGTTCATGGACGACGACTATGTCGCGGTTGGCGCCACCGTTCTGGATACCGCGAAAGAAGTGTTCGCCAAGGCCGACATGATCGTGAAGGTGAAGGAACCGCAAGCCGTTGAGCGCAAGATGCTGCGCGAAGGGCAGCTTCTGTTCACCTATCTGCACCTGGCCCCGGACCCCGAACAGACCAAAGACCTGCTGGACAGCGGGTGCACCGCGATTGCCTATGAAACCGTGACGGACCGCAGTGGCGGCCTGCCCCTGCTGGCCCCGATGTCCGAGGTTGCCGGTCGCCTGGCGCCGCAAAGCGGGTCTTGGGCGCTGCAAAAGGCCAATGGCGGCAGCGGCGTGCTGATGGGTGGCGTGCCCGGCGTGCGCCCGGCCAACGTGGCCATCATCGGCGGCGGCGTGGTGGGCGCAGCTGCAGCACGTGTCGCTGTCGGCATGGGCGCGAATGTCACGGTTCTGGATCGTTCGGTGCCGCGTCTGTCATATCTGGATGATGTGTTCATGGGGCGGCTGACCACGCAGTATTCGGACATGGCGGCGGTGGCCGAGTTGCTGCCGCGCGTTGATATGGTGGTAGGTGCCGTATTGATCCCCGGCGCAGCAGCGCCCAAGCTGATCAGCCGCGAGCAATTGTCGCTGATGAAACCCGGCTCGGTTCTGGTGGACGTTGCCATCGACCAAGGCGGGTGCTTTGAAACGTCAAAAGCCACCACCCATGCCGAACCGATCTACGACGTGGACGGCATTGTGCATTACTGCGTGGCCAACATGCCGGGTGCGGTTGCCCGCACCTCGACCATCGCGCTTGGCAACGCCACGATGCCCTTCATGTTGGCACTGGCTGGCAAAGGCTGGAAACAAGCTTGCAAGGATGACGAACACCTGCTGAACGGCTTGAACGTGCATGCAGGCAAGCTGACCTATGCCGCTGTTGGCGAAGCGCTTGGGCTTGATTACATCTCGGCAGAAGACGCCTTGAAAATCTAATCGGCCCACACGAAACGGTAAAAGTCCTGCCATCTGGCGGGGCTTTTTCTTTGACAGCGGCGTCTGTGCACAGCACGCTACCACCATGCCTGACACGTCACCTCCCTTCCCGAATACAGCCGTTGCCGACGTGTTTGCCAGCTTTCCAGAAGATGCGCATTCAGGCCTTCTGACTTTTCGCAATCTGATCTTCGCCACCGCAAATGAAACCTCCGGTGTTGGTCGCATTGAAGAAACTTTGAAATGGGGTCAGCCAGCTTATCTGACGCCCGACAGCAAGTCTGGCACAACAATCCGGCTTGGCGTGCCCAAATCCGGTGGTTTTGCGGTTTATGTCCACTGCCAAACCACCCTGATATCCGAGTTTCGCAGCCTCTTCCCCGATGACTTTGCGTATGATGGAAATCGTGCGATCTTGTTTGAGGAGGGGCAGGCTTTGCCAGTCGACCCTCTGCGGTTATTTATCAAAAACGCCCTAACCTATCATCTGAAATAAACCAGAAACGAAAGAAGCCCCACACATGGCAGGGCTTTTCTTCATGGTCATTCGTGACCGTTTGGATGTGGTAGCGTGGGGCGGACTTGAACCGCCGACCCCAGCATTATGAGTGCTGTGCTCTAACCAGCTGAGCTACCACGCCATCTCACATCGGAGGTCCAGATATTCCGGCCCGCCCCCGGTGTCAAACGAAAAACATAGAAATTTCGCGCCCGAGTTGGAAAAAGGCCAAAGAAAAAGGGTGCCCGCTTTGGGGCACCCTTCAAACCTTGTCGCTGGCGCGTTTACTTCTTCAACGCGTCGCGGATCTCGACCAGCAGATCGACTTCGGACGGCCCTGCGGGTTCTTCCGCTGCTGCTTCCTCTTCTTTTGCGGCCGCATCTTTGGCTTTATTGACAAAACGCACCAGCATGAACACCACAAACGCAATGATCAGGAAGTTGATAATCGCCATGATGAACGAACCATAGGCGAAGACCGCTGCGCCGCTCTCACGAGCAGCTTCGAGCGATGCACCTTCCGGCACGGTGCCGGACAGGGTTGCATACATGTTGGTGAAATCAATCCCACCCATGAACAAGCCGATAATCGGATTGATAAGATCAGCCACCAACGAGCTGACAATGGCGGTGAACGCTGCACCGATGATGATACCAACAGCCATGTCCATGACATTGCCCTTGGCGATGAAATCCTTAAATTCTTGAAGCATACTGTCCTCACTACACGCTTGTGCTGATGTGTTCCCACCAGCCTGAACAAAGCGTAGCGCAAAAAATTCACATTTGCATATTGTTTCGTGGGGAAAAACAGTCGCAAAATACCCGTAGATTGTTCACTTGAGACTAGCGGCTGAGGCTGCCTGTCAGGACATAGCGCAGGATCTCGACCACCTGATGAGGTTCGCGCGCGACGGCAAGGGCTGCAGCGTCGACCTCTTTCAGCGGATGGTCGTGTTCTGGCTGTTGCAACACGATCAGCGACTTGCCTTTTGCAGCAGCATAGCCTGCATCGAACGCCGCGTTCCACTGGCGATATTTCTCGCCGAAGCGCACGACAACCACATCGGCGTCCTCAATGGCCTTGCGGGTGCGGATGGCGTTCACCATCGCGCCTTTGTGGTCGTGCCAATACTTGTTATCCTCGGCGCCCAGAATGGCAACGCCGCAATCGTCCGAGGCATCGTGATCGGTGACGGGCGATGAAAACGTGACATCCAGCCCCTTCGCGCCGTCGATGATCTGTTCGCGCCAATCGGTATGGATTTCGCCGGACAGGTATACATTCAGGGTCATGTCATTCCTCCAGTTTGGGCGCGGCCTCTAAAGGCCGCGCGTATCGGATCAGCCGCGCAATGTGCCGCCAGTGGCCTTGCCCACCTTCTCGACGATCTTGGCGCTGACCGCTTCGATGTCCTTGTCAGTCAGGGTCGCGTCACGCGGTTGCAGGCGCACGGTGATGGCGAGCGATTTCTTGCCCTCACCCAAGCTGCCGCCGATGAATTCGTCAAACACATTCACATCGACGATCAACGCCTTGTCCGCCCCGGCGGCTGCGTTCACCAAGTTGATCGCTTCCACGTCGGCATCCACCACGAAGGCTAAGTCGCGCTCGACGGGTTGCAAATCACTGGCCCCCAGCGCGCCGCGCCCTGTGCCTTTGGCTTTCGGGAACGGCACCTTCGCCAGATGCACGGCGAAGGCCACAACGGGGCCTTTTACGTCCATGTCGGCGATGGCTTTCGGATGCAATTCGCCAAATGCGCCAAGGATGTTCTTCGGCCCCAGCCCCAGCTTGGCAGAGCGTCCGGGGTGCCACCACGCATTCATGTCGCGCACATAGGTCAGCTTGGTAGGTGCGCCGATGGCATTCAGAACCGCCTCGACATCCGCTTTGGCGTCATAGGCATCGACCGGGCGGCGGGCGCCGAAGCGGTCGCGCGGGCCGGTATGGCCGACCAGAATGCCGGTGACCATTTGCTCGTATTCCTCCGGCTCACCACCATGGAAGACGGGGCCAACCTCGAACAGCGCCAGATCCATGAAACCGCGCGCCTGGTTGCGGGCGGCGGCTTGCAGCAGACCGGGCAGCAGGGATGGGCGCATATGGCTCATCTCGGACGAGATCGGGTTTTGCAGGCGCGTCACATTTGCCCCACCACCGAACCGCTTGGCGCTGCCCTCATCAATGAAGCTGTAGGTCACGCATTCGTTGTATCCCAGCGCCGCCACGGTGCGCCGCGCCATGCCTTCGCGCTTCTGCATCGGGGTCAGGATCGCCTTGGGCACACCCACATGGGCACGCGCCATCGGTTTACCGACCAGCTTGGTCAGGGACGCCACCCGCGCGACCTCCTCGACCAGATCGGCCGAACCTTGCACGTCCGGGCGCCAGCTTGGCACATGGGCCATGCCGTCCTTGATTGTGAAGCCCAGCGCGGTCAGGGTCTTGCGCTGTTCATCCGCCGGAATGTCCATGCCGACCAGCGACTGCACCCGGTCGGTGTCCAGCTTGTAGGCCCGGCGTGTATCCGGCACCTCACCGGCCACGACGACGTCCGACGGCTCGCCGCCGCACAGATCGAGGATCATCTGTGTCGCGGCTTCAATTGCTTGCGCGTTGTATTCCGGATCAATGCCGCGTTCGTTGCGATAACGCGCGTCGGAGTTGATTTTCAGCGCGCGGCCCGTGCGGGCGATCTGGGTGGTTTCCCAGAACGCAGCCTCAAGGAAGACATTGGTGGTCGCTTCCGTGCAGCCGGTGGGCAGGCCGCCCATGATGCCGCCGATGGACTCGATGCCTTCATCATCGGAAATCACAACCATGCCGGGGGCGAAGGTGTATTCCTTCTCGTCCAGCCCCATCAGGGTCTCGCCACCCTTGGCGCGATGCACGCGCAGATCGCCCTTGACCTTGTCGGCGTCAAACACGTGCAGCGGGCGGTTCATGTCATAGGTGAAGAAGTTGGTGATATCGACAAGGGCCGAGATCGGGCGCAGCCCAATCGCACGCAGGCGCGCTTGCAGCCACGCGGGGGAAGGTCCGTTTTTCACGCCCTTGATCAGACGGCCCATGAACAGCGGGTTTGCGTCTTTGGTGCCGTCGTCAATGGTCACATTGATCGGGCTGGGGCCGTTGCCGGGCACCTTGTGTTCCTTGAGCGGCTTCAATGTTCCCAAACCACGGGCGGCCAAGTCACGCGCAACACCTCGCACGCCCAGTGCATCGGGGCGGTTGGGGGTGATCGCAATCTCGATCACCGGGTCGACCTTGGTCGGGTCATTGGCGGCCAGCCAGTCGACGAATTTCTCGCCCACCTCGCCCGAGGGCAGCTCGATGATGCCGTCATGTTCTTCCGACAGCTCCAGCTCACGCTCGGACGCCATCATGCCGTGGCTTTCGACGCCGCGGATTTTGCCAACCGACAGGGTCACGTCGATGCCGGGCACGTAGTCGCCGGGCTTGGCAAGGACCACGGTGATGCCTTCGCGCGCATTGGGTGCGCCGCAGACGATGGTCTTGTCACCTTCGTTGGTTTCCACCGTGCAGACGCGCAGACGGTCGGCGTCTGGGTGTTTTTCGGCAGACTTGACCTTGGCGAGCGTGAACGCGCCCAGACGGTCGAGAGGGTTGAAGATCCCCTCAACCTCCAGCCCCAGATCGGTGCAGGCCTCGGCAATTTCATCGACGCTCGCGTCGGTGTCGAGGTGGTCTTTCAGCCAGGAGATGGTGAATTTCATTGCATATTCTCCCGATCAATCGAGCGACCGTATGGGGTCACAATGATCAATTCTTGATTTGTTAGTTTAGATTTGCCGATGTTCTCAGCTCTAACTTCGCGCATAAACTCTGCCAGAGTTCCATCAAACACATCATGCGGGACAGGTTTTCCACTTGTAATGCGCTTATCGAACTCTACAAAACGGCGCATTGCTCCATCCGAAGCCACAATTGCAAACTTCATTTTCGCAGTCGCATAGTTTGATAGTGCGTCCTCTTTGCCGATACCATCGCGATTGTGGGCATTCGCAAGTTCACAAATCGCTTCTACCATTTCGACATAGGCCGAATAGTTTCGTGACCTCACCAACTCACGACGATCAAACAGCTTTTGCACTGCATAGGTTATGATAGCCACACCTAGACCAATTATCGCAGTGGCTAGAAGGTCCTGCGTCACCTACTCAACCCCCCACGCATGGTCGGCACATCCAGAGCCGCAAACCCGTAATGCCGCAGCCAGCGCAGGTCTGAATCAAAGAAGGCGCGCAAATCCGGGATGCCGTATTTCAGCATGGCCAGACGGTCGATGCCCATGCCGAAGGCGAAGCCTTGCCATTCGTCGGGGTCTACGCCTGCCGATTTCAGCACATGCGGGTGCACCATGCCGGAACCCAGGATTTCCATCCAGTCGTCGCCCTCGCCCAGCCTCAAAGTGCCGCCTTCCCACGAACAGCGGATGTCAACCTCGGCCGACGGTTCGGTGAAGGGGAAGTGCGAGGCGCGGAAGCGCAGTTCGATGCCGTCGATTTCAAAGAAGGCGCGGCAGAACTCCTCCAGCACCCATTTCAGGTTCGCCATCGAGATGTCTTTGTCGATCGCCAGCCCTTCGACCTGATGGAACATCGGGGTGTGGGTCTGGTCGTAATCGGCGCGGTACACGCGGCCCGGCGCGATCACGCGAATGGGGGCGCCCTGATCCATCATCGCGCGGATTTGCACGGGGCTGGTATGGGTGCGCAGCACATGCGGCGGGCGGTTGTCGCCCTCTGGCATGGTCATATAGAACGTGTCCATCTCGGTCCGGGTCGGGTGCTCGGCGGGGATGTTCAGCGCGTCGAAATTATACCAGTCGCTTTCGACCTGCGGCCCTTCGGAGACGGCAAAGCCCATGTCGCCGAAAATCGCGGAAATCTCTTCCGTGACCTGTGAAATCGGGTGAATGCTGCCTTGGCGCTGGGGTCGGCCCGGCAGGGACACGTCCAGCCATTCGGTGCGCAGGCGTTCGTCCAACGCGGCATCGGCCAGCGCAGATTTCTTGGCGGAAATGGCCGAATTGATCTCGTCCTTCAGTGCGTTCAGCTTGGGGCCAGCGACTTGGCGTTCTTCCGGCGTCATCTTGCCCAGCTCGCGCATTTTCAAGGCCACTTCGCCCTTCTTGCCGACGGCTTGCACGCGGATATCTTCCAGTGTCGCTTCGTCCGCAGCACCGCCGATTGCATCAAGGTATTTTGTTCTAAGGTCGTCCATGTCAGCCCCTTTGCGTCGCACCGCTTCCAGCTAGCGAATGCAGGGCAAAATGGCAAGCGGGCGCGGGTGCTCAGGGGGCGGTCAAGGCGCGAAGGCGGTTTGAAAGAAACGCTTTGTCTTCCGGCGCGACGGCAAGGGATATCGCGGTGCGGTAGCTTGCAGCGGCGTCCTGCCTGCGCCCCAGCCGCGCCAGAAGATCGGCGCGACAGGCGTGATAGGGTTGATACCCGTTCAGTTTGTCATCGACGCACAGCGTGTCCAGCAGGCTTAACCCAGCCTGTGGCCCCTTGGCATAAGACAGGGCAGCGGCCTGATTGATCCGCACAATCGGGTTGGGTTGGCGTTGGGCCAGCACCTCATAAAGTGCCACGATCTGTGGCCAATCGGTGGCGGTGAAGCTGGCAGCATTGGCGTGAAGTGCGCTGATTGCCGCCTGTATCGCATAGGGGCCAGCCGGTCCCATAGACAGCGCCGTTTCGACCAGCGCGCCGCCTTCGCGGATCTTGGCGCGATCCCAACGGGCGCGGTTCTGCGCCTCTAGCGGCAAGAAGGCACCATCGTCGCCCTTGCGTGCCAGGCGGCGGCTGTCACCCAGCAGCATCAGGGCCAGCAGCCCCTTTGCCTCGGCATGGTCCGGCAATAGCCCGGTCAGGATACGGCCCAGCCGGATCGCCTCGTTCACCAGATCGGTGCGCGACATTTGCCCGTCCGAAGACCAATGGCCTTCGGTAAAGATCAGGTAAATCACCCGCAGCACCGCATCCGTGCGGTCATGCAAGTCCTCTGGTTCGGGTAGTTTGAAGGCGATACCTGCCGCGCGCAGCTTTTTCTTGGCCCGCGTCAGGCGGGCCGCCATGGTTTCGGTTTTGTCCAGAAATGCCCCGGCAATCTCGGCGGTGGTCAGCCCGCCAAGCGCGCGCAGGGTCAGGGCGACACGCGACTTTTCTTCAAGCGCTGGGTGGCAGCATGTGTAAATCATCTCTAGCCGGTGGTCGGGGATCATCATTGGACGGTCCTCGGGATCATTGCGGTGCTGTTCAAGCCAAAGGGTCAGTTCGCCCGACTTGCGCATGGCCGTCTGGTTTCGCCTGATCCGGTCCAGCGCTTTACGGCGCGCCACAGTGATCATCCATGCATCCGGGTGACGGGGCACGCCCTTGCGCGGCCATTCTTCCAACGCCGACACAACCGCATCCTGCAAGCTGTCTTCTGCCAGCCCATAATCCCCGATCGAGGAGACGAGCGACGACAGAATGCGCCCCCAGTCTTCGCGGATCAATCGCGTGACAAGCGTGGGAACCTCAACCGGGGGCAGCATGTGGAATCAGTCCCAGATAACCACAGGGCGCACCTCAACACGGCCAAACGCGGCTGACGGGATCTGCTCGGCACATTTCAACGCATCATCAAGATCTTCGCAGTCCAACAGGTAATAGCCGCCAAGTTGCTCCTTGGTTTCGGCAAACGGGCCGTCCACGGTTTCCGCCTTGCCACCACGCACAGACACCGTAGTCGAGGTTGCGGTGGGTTGCAGCGCATCGCCTGAAACGAGTTTACCAGACTCTTTCATACGTTGGGTGAAATCCATGTAGCCCTGCATGAAGGGGCCGAATTCATCAGTGCCAGGTTGCGGTTCTTTTCCTTCTTGGGCGTAAATCAAACACATATATTGCATGGTCTTTCCTTTCATCTGTTGGGAAAGGCTTCAGGCCTTTCTGTGTACCAGACGATTGAAGATCGGCAAAATCGACATACGGGGCGAAAGTTATTAGATAGACAGGTTTGAGCCCAACCCGTACCTTGGATTTTTTCGCTGCATGCGCTCGCAGCACGGATATTTCTGCGCACGCGCAAAATCAGATGCTACCACGCAGCGGAAAAACCGGCCATTCGCGCAGAGCGCAGCGAGAGCTATGGGTCGAATTCAGAGCCCAAAGCGTATAGGGTTACTATTGGCGAGGGTGTCTGCCTAAGATGGCTTTTGCCATTTCGGTGCGCGGCCTACGTGTTCGATCAGGAAGTCTATGAGTGCGCGAACCTTGGCGGACACCACGTTGCTTTTGGGATAGATCAGCCAAAGCGCAGGGCTTTCCTCCATCCGGAAATTCGGCAGTACACGCTGAAGGGTGCTGTCACGCAAGGCATCATGGACCAACCATAGTGAATTAACCGAAATCCCTCCCCCATCAAGCGTCAGCTTCTTTTGGGTCGAGCCGTCGTTTAGGAGAAGACGATATTCGGCCTTTCGTGGATCAAATATGTCGATGGTCCCGTCCGTCGCAACAATGCTACGTGGCTCAAGATCACGAAAGGCAATCAACCGATGGGAATGTAGATCGGCGGGCTCGACCGGAGTGCCATACTTCTCCAGATAGTCCGGTGAAGCGCAAAGGATGCGAATGTCGTCCGCTAGTTTTCGCGCGGTTAAACTGCTGTCTTCAAGAACGGAATTGCGCAGGGCAAGGTCGTAGCTGCCCTCGATCAGATCAAACTGAGCGTCCGAGAGGTGCAGATCCAAGATCAGGTCCGGATATTTGTCCATGAACTTCGGTAACAGTGGCGCGATATATAGCTGCGCAAATGTGCTGGGGGCCGCAAAGCGCAGCGTTCCGCTGATCTTGGTCTGTCCTTTGCCAAGGGCTGCGAGCGCGGCCTCCTCTTGGGCGATCATCTCTTTGGCGTAGGGCAAAAAGTCTTGACCCTCCTGCGAGAGGGACAGTTTGCGGGTCGAGCGGTGCATTAGGTCCGCCCCGACAAAACGCTCCAACTTCGCGATCCGCGCGCTGGCGACGGCTGGCGCCATACCAAGTGCGCGCCCCGCCGCACTGATGTTGTGCGTCTCGCAGGTCAGGACAAATAGGCGAAGGCTTTGGGCGTCCACATTATATCCATTTTCAAAAAACTGAAATCACTTCCGTCTCCTTTTTATATTTTTTGAGAGTGATAAGTCAAATGCACAGACGCAAACGGAGGCTCTTATGACCCAACTCGCCACAGTAAATTACCACGTGCACAAACCAGAGCGGCAGGCATTTGAACTGGACGCAGGCGGTATCGTTGGGAACCTTATATCACCAGAGCTGGCCCCGACTGAGGTGCAGGTCTTTGACGAACGCGCCGTGGGCGTCTCCACCACCTTTGAAAAGGCCTCTGTCGGGTTCGCGACCGTCCCGACGCAGGTGAGGTCTTACGACAACGACAATGGTTGGCAACCGACCTATGATGCTGAGCTAACCAAACTTCTGGCAGATGAAATCGACGTCAAAGAAGTCATCATTTTCGATCACACGGTTCGCATTGATGATCCAGATGCGGCGCGAAAGCCCGCCCGCAACGTCCATAGCGACTACAGCAAACATGGTGCGGAGCAGCGGCTAATCGACATTCTGGGCGTAGAAAAAGCCGCGGAATGGGCCAAAGGCCACTACGCTTTCATCAACGTCTGGCGCCCAGTTGCCGCGCCAATCAACTCCGCCCCTTTGGGCTTTATCCTTCCCGAAAGCGTCGCCGACGAAGACTGGATCCTGCTCGACCTGATATATCCGGATCGCAAGGGCCAGATCATGGGCTTGGCCGCGAACGCGGATCACGAATGGGTCTATATGTCCAAAATGACACCAGACGACGTCGCATATTTTAACATCTTCGACAATAAGGGCCGCGCGTCCATCGGACACAGCGCGCTTGATATGATCGAGGATCCGAACATTCACACAGTGCGCCAAAGCATCGAGAGCCGAACGCTCGTGCGGTACTGACCCCCTGAACACGCTGAAACACATCGAAAGAATATCACATGACCAAGACAATTCTCATCACAGGTTCCACTGACGGCATCGGCCTTTTGACTGCAGAAAAGCTGGCCGCCGAAGGGCACACAATTTTGCTGCATGGCCGCAGCGAAGCCAAGCTAGACGCCGCTGCAAAGCAGGTCAGCGGCAAGACAGAAACCTACATCGCCGATCTGACAAAGATGGCCGATGTTCACGCCATGGCCGCCGAAATCCGCAAGAACCACACGCAGCTTGATGCCGTGATCAATAACGCGGGCATCCTCAAAGCTCCGAAGACGGTCACTGCCGACGGATATGACATCCGTTTCATGGTCAACACCTTCGCCCCCTATGTGCTGACCCGCGAGTTGCTGTCGGTCATCGCCAAGGACGGGCGCATCGTGAACCTGTCGTCGGCTGCGCAGGCGCCAATCGATCTGAAAGCGCTGAACGGAAACATGCCGCTTGATGACATGAGCGCCTATGCCCAAAGCAAGCTAGCCATCACGATCTGGTCGAAGGAAATGGCGCGCGAATTGCCGGAAGGCCCCGCCGTCATCGCGGTGAACCCCGGGTCTTTGCTGGCCTCCAAGATGGTCAAAGAAGGCTTTGGCGTTTCGGGCAACGATCTGAGCATCGGCGCCGACATCCTGATCGAGGCCGCCCTCGGAGAGACCTTTGCCAACGCGTCGGGCAAATACTTCGATAATGACAGCCGCCGCTTCGCCCAACCCCAAGCCGCCGCCCAAGACGCGGGCCACGTTGCAGCCGTGATGCAAGGCATCACCGATGCCGTCGCCAAGCTGGGCTAACACCTTCGCGCCAATTTGTACCACACACTGAAAAGAGAGATACATCATGCAAACCACATCATTAGACCGCGCCCGCGCGGTTGAACGCCCCACGCGTGACGAAATGCTTCAGCGGACCTATTCCGTGCAACAGTTCTGGGATCAAAACCGGGACTTGTTCAAGGACGCTTGGAAAAACTGGGAAGGCGACAACAGCAATGCGCCTGCTCTGGACAGCAGCCTTTACGATCCCAAATTGCGCGCAGCCGTCGAGCAGGCTTGGGAAGATCCAACCAAGGAGACCGCGGTGAAAGACCTTTGGGAAGAAGTGTTCCCGGGTGTGTACAAAACACAGTTCTTCGACCCCGAGCGCCTGTCTGTTTTGCGCGACTACATGGAAAACGTCGCGGATGCGGAAATCCCGCTGCGCCCGCCATACGGGATCTCGCTCAACCGTGGCGGGGCGATGCTTGACGAACGCTCCGAAGGCTTTCTCGCGGCACCGAATTTCCAGACGTTCTATCGCAGCTTGATGGACGCCTACATGCGCCCGATCTCGCGTCTGTTGTTCCCCGATATCGTGGGTTTTGACACCCAGACATTCGGGTTCTCGATCCAGTGGCAGGCGGATGCCGATACGTCTTTGCGCGCTCATACGGACGCCTCTTCGGTCACGTTGAACATCAACCTGAACCTTCCCGGTGAAGAGTTCTCTGGCTCTGGCGTTCGGTTCTTTGATCCAAAAACACGTCAGGTGGAAGAACTGACATTCGCACCGGGCACAGCCCTGATCCACCACGGCAGCGTACCGCACGAATCCATGCCAATCACCGAAGGCGAGCGTTCAAACTTCGTGCTTTGGCTTTACGGCGATCACGGTCAGGTGCCACGTTTTGGCGTCGCCGAGAAGAACCTCAACCCACGTGAGCGCTGGAGCGTGCCGACGGCCCAAAGCGACGGCTTTGCGCCCTTCTAAGGGGTAAAGAACCTCAACCGATAACAAACGTAAGGGCGGGGAATCCTGCCCTTACGCTTGGCCTCAAAGGTCCCAACATCATCCAGCGAGACTCGCTTAGAAAAAACCAGTATCTTAGGGGCACATCGCGCAACGAAGTCTTTGGGAGGGGATTTTGATGACCGATCTACAAACAAGGCTCGGCAAACAGACCGCGATCAACGCATCTTGGGAAAGATGCGAACGCGACTACAATCTTGAGCGCAACGCGGCCCACCCCATCTTAAGGCTACAGTCCTCTGAAGTCGCGCCGCGCCTTGAAGAAATGACCGAACGCACCGGTGGCAAGCAGGGCATCTTTCGCCAGCTTGCGACACTCGCCGCAGATGCGGGCCATTGCCTGGTGATCACCGACAAAGACGGCATTTTGGTGCGGCTGGAAAGCAAAAACGCGGGCGAGCCGTGGAACGGCATTGCGCTTGGCTCTGTGTGGGACGAACGCATCGCAGGGACAAACGGGGTGTCCATGGCCTTGGCGGAAGGTCGCGACATCACCGTGCGAGGAACAGACCACTATTACGCGCAACTCAAATCCTTTGCCTGTTGCGCCGTTCCGTTGCGCGACGCGGCAAACAAGGTTATCGGCGTCGCAAACGTGGTCTCGATCGACAACGGTAACCCTGCCAATTCCCTGTTCGCGCAGCAACTTCTGGGGGCCGCCGCAAGCCGCATCCAACACACCTTATTTGAACGCGCCTTTAAGGATCAATCCATCGTGTCCGTCGCCATGCCCGGGCGTAGAGACCTGATAAAGGGCTCTGAGCTGATCGCTGTAGATGAAAGCGGGGCAATCCTTGGCGCGACCGCCGCCGCGCATCGTTTGGCGGGCTTCGACACCCACGATCTGCTGGCTGGCCTGCGGTTTGAAGACGCCTTTGGCACAGACGTGCCGAGCCTCGATCACGTCCCGGATAGGGTTCTGAGTGTGCGCAGGGACCAAGGCCCGATGCTTGATCTCTGGGCGCGTGAGCCGTTGCAAAGCAAACGCTCGGTCGCTGGCTGGCGGCCCGTTCCTACCCGCGCGATTGGGCAAAGGCCTGACAGGCCGCTCTTGAAAGAATTGGCCATCGGAAGCCCCGCCTTGCGCGAATTATGCGAGCGGGCAAAGGTCACGCTTGAGCA
Organism: Aliiroseovarius sp. F47248L; assembly: GCF_023016085.1. Lineage (NCBI taxonomy): Bacteria > Pseudomonadati > Pseudomonadota > Alphaproteobacteria > Rhodobacterales > Paracoccaceae > Aliiroseovarius > Aliiroseovarius sp. F47248L. Next base: position 2,457,771 of record NZ_JALKBF010000001.1, read on the forward strand.
CGCCTTACCGCTTTTGCTTGAGGGGGAAACGGGAACCGGAAAGACCGCTTTGATCGCGGCCTTGCTCGGCGAAGACACGCACTCTGTAACCGTCGATTGCGCCGCACTGGACGCGTCAGACAAAAACCACGCCTATGTTCAATCCTTGATCGAACAAGCGCGCATCGCCGGTGCCTTAAGGGAGCCAACGCGGAAAAAGGAAGTGTTGGTTTTCGACAATATCGACGAAATGCCCTCATTCGCTCAGGCCGCTCTCAGGAACGCATTGGATGCTGCAGACGCGAGCCCGTCTGCTCAAAATGTCCAAATGCAGATTATCGCATCCAGCCGTCGACCACTAAAAGAAGCTGTTACAGCAGGGACTTTCCGCGATGATCTCTATTTCATGCTATCAGGCGCTGCCCAGGTACTTCCTCCCCTGCGCAATCGTAATACAAAGCAACTGGCCAAATCCGTCGCCGCGCGCCTGTCAGGCAAACAGATCGAGCTCAGCCAAGAAGCCTGCGATGCGATCAACAATTACTCTTGGCCCGGAAACTTGCGAGAGCTGCAAAGCGTCCTGCGGCAGGCGCTGATCCAAGGGGACGGCGCGCGCATTACGCGCCTTGATTTGGGCCTGCCCAATATGGGCGAGCCCGTTCCGGCACGCCCTGCAATCGCGCAGCCGATCTACAACGAAGAACAGATGCTGGTGGATGCCCTCAACGGGGCGCGTTGGAACATTTCAAAGGCCGCCAGAACACTAGGCATCGGGCGGGCAACGATCCATCGAAAAATGAAGGCCTATGGCATCTCCCGCCCCGCATAACGATGCAGAGGCGAGAGGCGGTGGCGATATCAGAACCGGTTCAACCCGCCCTTTTGCGTGATATAAAGTGGTGAAATACCTTCAAGCACGCCTTTGATGTAGGGCGTCGCGTTATCTGAAACGATGCCCGTGCAGCTATCGACCAAGTCAAAGAAGCGACCGGCGTAGTTTTCCGCAAAGCCCTTCACGTGAAGATCGCCGTTTTCGGCATCGGCGTAGCGTTCAAGGATGTGCCACGTGCCGGTGTCACCAACCTCGTACCATTCGTAAACAAGGGTCCCGGCTTCTTTGCCCGCTTGTTCAACAAGTTCGGACATTAACCCGTGAAAGCCGCCTCGGTTTGGCTCCGGTACGGTGACTTCTAGATGGACGTGGATTGTTTCGTTGGACATGGTTTCCTCCCAGTGATTGTGCCCTTGGTTGTGGTAATCGTGCCCAGTGACCTCAGCGCAGAGGTGGCGGCATTTCGAATTATGGTGTCGGGGAGCGCAGGCAGGCCAAATGCTGCCTCAAGGCTCGTGTGTGCGTTTGCATCGACGGGGGCAAGGCCGAGGTCGTTGTGAAAGGCGCTCACCGCATCAGCTCCGACGTCGTGCGTGTCGTGCACCAAGATCAAGGCATGCGCCAAGACCCGCGTTAGCCCGCCGGGCACGGGGCGCCACCTTTGGGCCGTGCCGACAATTTTCTGGCTGCCAACAGACAGATTCCACGTGCCATTGCAAAAACTGCGCGGCGTTTCCCCCGTTTCAAGGGCCACGCCGTGCCCCCCCAAGCCCGCCTTGATCACGCCGACCAACAGGCGATAGCCGTCCTCGATCTTGAAGGTTTTGGGCGCATCGAACGCCAAGGCCAGATTGGAGACCATCGGGCCTTGCGGCACAACCCCGCCACCTGTGGGCCGCTGAAACACAGGCCAACCGCGCGCGGCAGAGGCCTCGCAAGCCCGATCAAACCCGTCGCGGCGGCGATACGCGCGCGGACAAACCAATGCATTATCCGTCGCCGTCCATATCCCGACTTGTGGGCCTTTCGCGGTGAACAGGTCATACTCATAGGCAAGACCCTCCGCCGCAGACCGGACAAGGCGAAGGGCGGTTGTCACACCGCCATCCCTTCGATTTCCTCACAGATCGTAGTCAGTAGATCGCCCGCTGGCGCACCATCCAAGGCGCGGTGATCGAACGTCAGAGACAGGCCCATATGCGGCCTGAGCTCGATCCCCCCATCGTCAGAGCGTACGGCCCGATCCGTCATGCGACCAATGCCAAGGATACAAATCTGACCCGCATTCAAGATCGGCGTGAAATGCTCAACCCGCGTGAGCCCAAGGTTGGTGACGGTGAACGTCCCACCCGTCGTCTCGGTCACCGACAGTTTGTTGATCTTTGCGCGCGCCGCCAAGTCCTGACGCGCGGCGCGCAGCTCTGTGACGTCCATATCCCCGGCCCCGAAAAGGGCAGGCGCGACAAGCAGATTTCCTGGAAGGGCGATGGCCACGGACAGATCAATCGCGTCATGCAACTTGACCTCTTTACCCTCCACACGGCCATTCGCGTCAGGGTTTTTCTTAAGTGCGCGCGCAACGGACAGCATCAGCAGGTCTTCGACAGAAACCTTGGTGCCAGCCTCTGTCAGACGCGCCTTTTCGGCCAGGAGCGCGGATGCGTCCGCACTGCCATGGTGCGTCAGTTGCGCCGCTGTGGCGAGGCTTTTGACCATGGCGTCCGCGATCATGCCGCGCACGCCTTTCAATGGAACTGTGCGCACCCCGTCGCTCATGAGATCGTACCAATAACGGCCCCTTTGGGCACAACGGCATCTGCCTCTTCGGTAATGCTCACGGTTCCCGATGCGGGCGCGTTGATTTCGTATTGCACCTTAGCGGTCATGATCTCGGCCAGCAGTGCTCCTTCTTCGACGGCTGCGCCATCGCTGACCAGCCAAGTGGTGATCACTGTCTCTTCGTCTTCTTCCCAAAGGTCAGTCGGGATAATGATATTCGTTGTCATGTCTTTTCCTCGTGATGTTTGGGGCCGCAACCCTGTGCGGCCCCGTTGATCTTTGCCCTAGGCAGCTTTCATGCTGTCAAAGGCCGTGACGATTTTGTCGACGTTGGGCAGGCAGAACTGCTCCATCACCCGTGCGAAGGGGATTGGAACGTCCGGATAAGCCACCCGCTTGGGCGCGGCTTTCAGCACAGAAATGTCATGCTCGGTTACGCTGGCGATGATTTCGCCCGAAACGCCGTAGGACATGTAATCCTCGTCGACAACAATCAGCCGTCCCGTCTTGGCGACAGACGCACGGATCGTATCGCGGTCCAGCGGCACGAGGCTCACCAGATCAATGACTTCGGCGCTCACGCCTTGTCCTTCCAATTGCTCGGCTGCCTTGATCGCGTTGTGCACCCCAAGGCCAAGGCTCACGATGGTGACGTCTTCGCCTTGGCGCGCAACCTTTGCTTTGCCGATCTCAAGCGTGTAGCTCTCTTCGGGAACATGCACTGTTGCGCCGGGTTCAGTTGCCAGCCAACCCATGCCCTGAAGGCTCTTGTGGTACATATATACCACGGGGCTGTCGTCGCGCATGGCGGCGGTCATCAGCCCCTTGGCATCATAGGCGTTGGAGGGGCATACCACCTTCATCCCCGGCAAGTGCGCGAAGGTGCCATAGAGACATTGCGAGTGCTGCCCACCGTCAGAATAGCCGCCCCCCGTGGACGTCATCAACACCATCGGCACCTTAACATTCCCACCCGAGAAGTAGGTGTTCTTGGCCATCAGGTTATAGATCGCATCAAAGCACACGCCGAAGAAATCGACGAACATCAGCTCGGCGACAGGGCGCATCCCGTCTTGTGCAGCCCCAACAGCTGCCCCGATAAAGGCGGTCTCGGAAATCGGCGTGTCGCGAATGCGCTCTGGCCCGAATTCCTCTAGCAAACCACGTGTGTTGCCATAAACGCCGCCAAGAGCGCCGATGTCTTCGCCCATCACAAAGACCGACGGATCAACCTGCATTTCCTGCTGCACGGCTTCCGCCATGGCGCGGGCAATGGTGAGTTTTCTTTCGTTTGATTTAGTCATGATATCCTCCGTCAGCTTAAGCAAAAACAGCCGTCAGCGCGTCTTCGGGCGCCGGGTCTGCGCTCTCGCGGGCAAATTTGATTGCGGCTTTGACACGGGCAGCACTTTCTGCCTCGATAGCATCCAGTTCGGCCTCAGTTGCGACGCCATCAGCGATCATCTTGCCGCGCATCTTTGGAATGGGATCCTTGGCAAAGAGCGCGTCTTTCTCGCCCTCTGGGCGGTAGCCCTCTGCGTCACCCATAAAGTGGCCCGCCAAACGATAGGTCTCGATCTCAATGAGCGACGGACCTTCACCAGCACGCGCCCTTGCAATGGCTTCACCAGCGGCCTCGTAGATCGCATAAGGGTCATTGTCGGCCACGCGTTTGCCCGGAATGCCATAGGCCGCCGCACGGTCCGCGTTGTTGGCGATGGCGGTCGAATCTTCCTTCGAAACGGAAATGCCCCAGTCGTTGTCTTCGATGATGCACACGAATGGCAGGTTCCACGTCGCCGCGAGGTTCATCGCCTCGTGCCACGCGCCTTGATTCACCGCACCTTCGCCAAGGAAGGCCACCGCGACACCGGGTTTGTTCTGCATCTTGCGCGACAGCGCTGCGCCAACGGCTGGCCCCATGCCCTGTGCAATGATGCCCGAACAGGCAAAGTTCACGTCCGCATCAAACAGATGCATATGCCCGCCGCGCCCGCCCGAAAGGCCGGTCGCCTTACCGAAAATCTCGGCGGCCATTTTGTCCAGATCGACGCCCTTGGCGATCGCTTGGTGGTGAGGCCTATGCGTGGCCGTCACAATATCGTCTGCGTTAAGGTGTGCGCAGACACCCACTGCAACAGGCTCTTGTCCGTCGCTCAGGTGCATCTCACCTGGGATCGGGCCATCGGCCATGCTGAAAACAGGTGTCTTCCCCTCAAAATAGATGCTCGCAATGGTCTCCTCGAACTTTCGGCTCGTGACCATGTTGCGATACATCCAGTGTTGTTCATCGCGTGTAGGTGCCATGTGTTCCTCCCGTAACTGCAGCGGCAATGCTGCGTGGCTTCTGAGCGGAAACTGCGGTCTCGGGGCTCTTTTCCGCAAGACGCAAGATCAGCGGCGGGTTGGCGAAGTCGTAAACTGTCTCAGGTTGAGACGCTTTGAGACAGTTTTGCGGATACAAATCAGGGTTGATAATGCGCGGCCAATTCCACAGAGGTTTGTCCGTCCCGTCATTCTATTCAAATCAAAGAAACTGAGCTCATGTTTGGCGCAATTTACCCCGCTACAGAATAATATAGTTCATGGCCATCAAACACTCTCAAGGAACGATGCAATGAAAGCTACGACCATCACAGCCTACGGCGAAAACGCCACATTCGAGGCTGCCGACCTGCCAAAGCCCGAAGCAAAACCCGGCCACGTTGTTGTCCGCGTAGCGGCAAGCAGCGTGAACACGGTTGATACAATGATCCGCAGCATGGGCGCTGATCTGCCACTCTCGCCTGCGCTACCAGCGGTTCTTGGCATGGACTTCGCCGGCGTTATTGACGCGGTGGGCGAAGGCGTTACCGGTTTCGCCGTGGGCGACGAGGTTTATGGCTGCGCAGGTGGCTTGGCCGATCTGCAAGGCGCTTTGGCCGAATTCATGCTGGCCGATGCGAAGCTGATCGCACACAAGCCGAAGTCTCTCTCCATGCGCGAAGCGGCTGCCATTCCTTTGGTTGGCATCACGGCCTTTGAGGGCCTTCAGCGCTCTGGCATCGCGGCGGGCCAAAAGGTTCTCGTGCAGGGTGGTGCGGGCGGCGTTGGCTACCTTGCCGTTCAGTTGGCCAAACATTTCGGCGCTGACGTTTATGCAACCGGCACGGGCGACGCACAGATGAACGTGATCGCTGGCTACGGCGCGACACCTATCGATTTTGCCGCCGAAAAAATCGCCAACTACGTTGCGAAACACACCGATGGTGCTGGTTTTGATGTTATCTTTGACACCGTTGGCGGTGCCAACATGACCAATTCGTTCGAGGCAGCAGCCCTGAACGCCAATATCGCCTCCACTGTTGCCCTGCTGGAAATCGATCTGTCGCCCGCGCACTTCAAGGGGCTGTCGCTGCACATCATCTTTATGTTGCTGCCCATGCTTACCAACCAGAACCGTGAAGCCCACGGCGCGATCCTCGCGAGACTCGCCGAGATCGTCGATGCTGGCGCGATGAAACCTCTGCTGGACGAGCAGATCTTCGACCTAAGCACAGTTGGTGCCGCCTATGACCACCTGACGAGCGGACAAGCCATCGGCAAAGTCGTCGTAGACGTCTAAGTTACGTTGGCTTTTGGGCCGATGGTTGTTGAGCTAAATGCGACAGCAACCATCGGTTCAATCCTAGAACCGAGAACTCCACCCGAAACACCATGGGGCCGCGATAACCGCCTGCAGCTGCACCTCACTTAACGCAATTTCAATAAAGCGACCGGCCAATGGCGCAGTCACAGCGAAGCGCAGGTTTGTCGGTGACTCGATTGTTGGACCGGCTCGCAGCGAAAGGTCAGATTGAAATTGCCGTGCATTGGCCCGCTGAATGGCCGGTTTGATGAAGTTTGCTGCACTGCTAAGGGGTCTCTTCTGCAAGTGCGAAAAATGCTGCGTCAGCAAAGTCAAAAAGTAGAAGGTCGGCTTGGTCCCGCATACCCGCCATCCGCCCCTCACCCAATGAAAAAAGCCGCCGGGTTTCCCCAGCGGCTTTCCCGAATTCAATTGCAACTCGGCTTACGCAGCCAAAGCGGCTTTCGCTTTTTCCACGATCGCACCGAAAGCATCGGGCTCGTGCACGGCCAGATCGGCCAGAACTTTGCGGTCCACTTCAACGCCAGCCAGGTTCAGGCCATTGATGAAGCGCGAGTATGTCAGAGCCTCGTCATGCGAGCGCACGGCTGCGTTGATCCGCTGGATCCACAGCGCGCGGAAATTGCGCTTGCGGTTCTTGCGGTCGCGGGTTGCGTACTGGTTCGCCTTGTCGACGGCCTGACGTGCCACCTTGAAGGTGTTTTTGCGGCGACCGTAGTAGCCTTTTGCGGCCTTGACGACTTTCTTGTGACGGGCGTGGGTTGTGGTTCCACCTTTAACGCGGGACATATGCGTATCTCCTCTTAGCGGTCGTAGGGCATGAAGCCCTTGACGATCTTGGCGTCGGGGGCGGATAGGGTCGTGGTGCCACGGGCATCACGAATGAATTTCTTGTGACGTTTGATCATGCCGTGGCGTTTGCCGGCCTGACCTGCCAGGACTTTGCCTGTCGCAGTCACCTTAAAGCGTTTTTTGGCGCTCGATTTGGTCTTCATCTTGGGCATTTCCGTCTCCTTCGTAGGTTCGGTATTATGTGCACGACTCGGCATGCCACTTGAGCCGGTCGCGCATGAAGTGCGGCGTATAGGCGGAATCGTTCAGGCTGGCAAGTGGTTTTTGCCTTGTGCAGCGGGCAAATTCGTTAAGCGGCCAGCATCACCTTCAAACGGCCAAAAACCGTACGAAACGCGGTGAAGATGTCTTCGATCTGATAACCGCCGGGGCGGTTCATCATCGCAAGCGCGATAAGCGCTCCTCCAATCATGAACATGATCGCCGGCACGCGTGGCGCCCGGCCTTCCCGGATTGCGGACAAGAACGACGGGATCGACAGCGCAAGCACTATGATCCCGACAACCAGAAACGTGTCTTCCCTCATAACTCTCTCCTCCACACCCACCCTGGTGCGATGAAGATAGGTTACTCCTGATCTGTGGCAAAAATTTGCCGTTCATCGCAAGGGGCAACGCGAAGGATATTCGTTGTGCCCGGCACATTGAAGGGCACACCGGCTGTGACGACGATTTGATCGGTCTCTGTTGCGAAGCCAGCACTACGTGCCGCACGTGCGGCTGAAACAACGGCGGCCTTGAACCGCAAAACCTCATCCGGTGTCACAAAGCAATTGGTACCCCAGGACAAGCACAACCGCCGCGCGGTGCCTCGAAGCGGGGTCAGCGCAATGATCGGCACACTGGGCCGTTCGCGCGAAGTCAGCAGAGCGGTTGTTCCCGACTGTGTAAAACAGCAGATCGCCTTGATATCCGTCGTTTCTGCAATCTCGCGTGCGGCAGCAACGATCCCGTCGGCAACCCCACTTCTGGTCGCGACCCGCTGCGCATCGACCTGATCCAGATAGGTCTGATCATGTTCAACTTCGATCGCGACGGCGTTCATCGTTGCCACAGCCTCTATGGGATACTGTCCCGCAGCACTTTCCGCCGATAGCATAACCGCATCTGTGCCGTCATAGATGGCATTGGCGACGTCCGACACCTCGGCCCGGGTCGGCATCGGGCTTTCGATCATGCTTTCCAGCATTTGCGTGGCGACGATCACCGGCTTACCCGCACGGCGGCACAGTTGAATTAGGCGTTTTTGGATCGGTGGAACGGCGTGAACGGGCAGTTCAACGCCAAGATCACCGCGCGCAACCATGATCCCATCGGACGCTTCCAGAATGGCTTCAAATGCGTCCACGGCAGCCGGCTTTTCGATTTTCGACAGGATCGCCGCACGACCCTGTGCCAGATCACGGGCTTCTTCAACATCAGCAGCTCGTTGCACAAAGCTAAGAGCCAGCCAATCAACGCCCAATTGGCACGCGAATTCCAGATCTGCGCGATCCTTATCCGACAGGGCAGCCAGCGGCAGCACCACATCCGGCACATTCACACCCTTGCGGTCAGATATCGTGCCGCCAACTTCGACAACACAATCGGCGAAATCTTCGCCGCAATCCTTGACCTTCAGGCGCAGCTTACCGTCATTCACAAGCAGTGTTGATCCGGGCTTCAGGGCGGCAAAAATCTCGGGATGCGGCAGACAGACTCGGTGGCTCTCGCCGGGCGTGTCATCCAGATCAAATCGGAAATCCTGACCTTCTTCGATTTCAGTCGCTCCGGCAGAAAAGACACCACAGCGCAGCTTCGGCCCCTGCAAATCCGCAAGGATCGCAATCGGGCGCTCCATATCCTTTTCAACCCGACGTACAAGTGCGTGACGGGCTCGTTGTTCATCATGGGTGCCGTGCGACATGTTCATGCGGAACACATCCGCACCAGCTTCAAACAGCGCGCGAATCGTATCGTAATCACTCGAGGCGGGGCCGAGAGTGGCGACAATCTTTACGTTCCGATGGCGTCTCACGGAGCACCTCTCCTTGTTATTGGTCTTTTTAGCGGGTTGATTGCTCTATGCCCGATAATGTTAGCGCTGACAACTGGCGCTTGCCTGACGCCTCGCATAAACGGGTCTGGCAAACATGAATGACACACATATGACATATCACCCCTACTCTATCCTTGGCGAGGATCGACCTTCGCGTTGGCTGATCACATGCGACCATGCGGCCAATACTGTGCCACCCTGCGTGGGCAATGGCGATCTGGGCCTCGCACCCGGCGATATGGCCCGCCACATCGCCTATGATGTCGGCGCTGCCGGCGTTTCGCGCCATTTGTCCGAACTTTTAGACGCCCCCGCCATTCTGTCAAATTTCTCTCGGCTCGTGATCGACCCCAACCGGGGCGAGGACGATCCGACGCTTGTGATGAAGCTCTATGATGGCACCGTCATCCCGGCAAACCGCAATGTCGATCAGGCCGAACGTGACCGCAGGCTGAACGCATTTCACCGCCCCTATCACCGGGCGGTCGCGCGCCTAGCCGCCCGGCAGAACAACAGCGTAATCCTTGCTATGCATTCCTATACGCCGCAACTGCAAGGTCGCGAAAAACGTCCGTGGCACATCGCGATCCTGCATGATCGCGACAGTCGTCTAGCCACCCCCCTGATTGCACGACTCAGAGAGGAGCCTGACATTTGCGTTGGCGAAAATGAACCCTATGGCGGGCATCTGGATGGTGACAGTATTGATCGCCACGCGGTGCTGACGGGGCGGGTCAATGTGCTGATCGAAATTCGAAACGATTTGATTAAAACAGAAGACCAGCAGCGAAGCTGGGCAGAGCGTTTGGCCCCGATCCTGACCGAGACATTGGCAAAGACCGGGCTTTGATTGCAAAAGACTCTTAGTCGGCGCTTCGCTTGACCTTGCAGGATTCGCCCCCACCTGATGAAGTATCCCAATCGACCGAAAGGATCCGCCATGGATGACCAGACCCGCATCGAAATTGAAGCCGCTGCCTTCCGTCGGTTGCAAAAACACCTGATGGAAGACCGGCAGGACGTTCAAAATATCGACATGATGAACTTGGCTGGTTTTTGCCGGAACTGTTTGTCCCGTTGGTATCAAGAGGCCGCAAATGCGCGCGGCATCGACATGACCAAAGACGACGGGCGCGAAGCATTCTATGGCATGCCGTATGACGCCTGGAAAACCAAGTTCCAAACAGAGACCAGCCCTGAAAAGCAGGCGGCGTTCGAGGTGGCGTTCAAGGAAAACGTGCTGGACGAGAAAAGCTGATGCGTCCGTCCGACCAACTTGCGGAGTTTACCCGTGACGCATTGGCGGCGGGCAAAAACCGGGATGACATTCGCACGGCGCTGATCCAGTCGGGCTGGGCCCCAAACGAGGTGTCCGAAGCGCTGGACGCCTGGGCCGACATCGACTTTCCGACACCCGTGCCACGCCCTCGCCCCTATGTCTCGGCGCGCGAGGCGTTCTTTTATGGCATCATGTTCGTCGCGCTGGCGATGACGGCATGGCATTTGGTTGCGCTGTTTCACAATCTGATTGACCATTGGATTACCGACCCTCTTGACGAAAATACAGGTCGTTACGCGCTCAGTTCGACTCGGTGGTCCATCGCAGCACTGATCGTGTTTACCCCGACCTTTCTGTTGCTGAACCGACGAACCGTTCAGGCGACCAAGGCGGACCCGGGAAAGCGTCGGTCAGGCGTGCGAAAGTGGTTCGGCTATGTCACCCTGTTTCTGGCCTCAATCTCGCTGCTCGGTGATCTGATGGCAGTGATCTATGCGCTGCTGAGCGGTGATCTTACGCTGCGTTTTATCCTGAAAGCACTGGTCGTGGCCGGGGTTGCAGGGGCAATCTTCGCCTATTTCCGGCAGGAAGCAGACGAGGCGCGGGATGGAGCGTGACGCCCTTGCCCCTATGGCGATTGGCGCATTTGTGGTCGCGGCGATTGCTGCCGGTCTGACAATCACCGGCGGCCCATTGTCTGCGCGCGCTGAAAAACGCGACATGGCACGACTGGCTGATCTTCGGAAGCTTCAGGCCGCCGTTACCTGCCGCACTGATCAGGATAAAGGGCTGCCAGATGACCTGACCGCTGCTTCCCTTTGCGACGATGCGGCTCCCTTAAGCAATCCGGTTACAGGCGAATCATATAAATACGAGAAGCTTTCGGAAACGACCTATCGATTATGTGCCGAATTTGAGCGGCCAGAGCTTATGACCGACTTTGATCTGGGTTCAGCACAATGGCAATCTGCCGATCGCTGTTTTGTTGTGATTCGGAAGTAGAAGAAGGCCGATCCCTCGGCCTTCTTCTGGTTGCTTTGACGCGGTCAAATCATATCGCCGTTTTCAGGCTTTCATCCAAATAGATTTCGCGCAGGCGCAGCGCCACCCGTCCCGGCGCACCATCCCCCAGCACCTTGTCGTCAATCTGCACCACCGGCATCACGAAAGCCGACGCCGACGTGAAGAAGGCTTCATCCGCATTCTGGGCTTCTTCGATGGTGAAATTGCGCTCCTCAACCTCCATTTGCGCCTCTTCGGCATAGCGCAACACAGCGGCGCGGGTGATCCCGTGCAGGATGTCATTCGACAAAGCGCGCGTGATAATCTTTCCGTCCTTCACGATATAGACGTTGTTTGACGTGCCCTCGGTCACATAGCCATCTTCGACCATCCAGGCATCATCTGCCCCGGCAGCCTTTGCCATCATTTTTCCCATTGATGGATAAAGCAGTTGTACTGTCTTGATGTCGCGACGACCCCAGCGGATGTCGTCGATCGAAATGACTTTCATCGGCTTCACGGTTTCAGCCAGCCCGGGTTTGGCCTGCGTAAACAAAACCACCGTCGGCTTCACTTCGTCCGGGTCAGGAAACGCAAAGTCACGATCCGATGCTGCCCCGCGCGAAATTTGCAGATAGATCAACCCTTCGTCGATATCGTTTAACCGTACCAACTCGCGATGCACCACTAGCAAGTCCTCGGTCGAGATCGGGTTCTGCATATCAAGCTCGCTCAGCGAGCGCTTTAGTCGCTCGGCATGACCGTCAAAAGCGATCAACTTGCCGCCCAGAACGCTGGTCACCTCGTACACCGCATCGGCAAACAGGAAGCCACGGTCAAAGATCGAGATTTTGGCCTCGGTTTCAGGCAAATACTCTCCGTTCACGTAAACGGTGCGGGTCATGTCATATCTCCTTGGTGTGACGCGCAGCGGGCGCATTGACCCGTGCGACGTTTCCTGTTCTGGCTGTTGATACTCGGGTCTTCGAAAGAGTCAAAAAGGAATTCCAATGCCATCTGCGACACAATCCGCTGCCATCATGTTGACCGCAGGGATTGGCATTCCCATATTGGCCGCTCTGAACGCAGCACTGGGGCAGCGGATGGGGTCGCCTATCGCGGCGGGCGTAATCCTGTTTCTGGTGGCGCTTCTGACCACGTTGGTTGTGTTCCTCTTCTCTGGTGGTTCTCTGAAAGGTGCCATTGGGTCGCCACCGCATCTGTTCTTAGCGGGCTGTCTTGTCGCCTTCTACGTGCTGACTATCACATGGGTGGCCCCCAGTTTCGGCGTTGGCAACGCGGTGTTTTTCGTGCTGCTGGGTCAATTGATCTCAGCTGCGGCCATTGACCATTTTGGCTTATTTGGCGCACAAGCCAGCCCTCTTTCCTTGTGGCGCGGTGCTGGGATCACAGTCATGGGTCTGGGCGTATTCCTGACGCAGATTGCGGGGCGAAGCTAACGGTTACCCCCACAATGCTGCCTCGGGCGGATGAACCCCCTTTTCATCAAACAAGAGCGGCATGTCCCGATCTTCCGCCAGCAAGAGTGGCCCATCCAAATCTGTGACCAGCGCGCCCTGTGCAACCAGCGTTGCAGGCGCCATCGCCAGCGAGGATCCAACCATACAACCGACCATGACCTTATAACCTTCGGCCAACGCTGCGTCGTGCAAGGCCAAGGCTTCAGTCAGGCCGCCGGTTTTATCCAGCTTGATATTCACCACATCATATTTGCCTTTGAGCTTTGGCAGGCTGGCGCGGTCATGGCAGCTTTCATCAGCACAGACCGGCACCGGTCGGTTCATCCCAATCAGGGCTTCGTCCTCGCCTGCAGGCAGGGGCTGCTCGACAAGGCTGACGCCCAGACGCACCAGATGCGGAGCAAGATCAGCATAAGCTTCCGCTGACCAACCTTCATTGGCGTCCACAATAATGCGCGCGTTTGGTGCACCTTTGCGCACGGCCTCAAGCCGCGCCATGTCGTCCGCGGTGCCCAGTTTGATTTTTAGCAGTGGGCGGTGGGCGTGTTTTTCGGCCTGCGCCCGCATCTCGGCGGGTTCGGCCAGCGACAGGGTGTAGGCGGTGATCTCCGGCCTTGGTTCGGTCAGGCCTGCCAGTTCCCAGACACGTTTGCCCGCGCGCTTGGCCTCAAGATCCCACAAGGCGCAATCCACGGCGTTGCGCGCGGCGCCTGCTGGCAGAATGTCCAACAGCGCCTGACGCGTCACATTAGCGGGCAGATCCCTGATCTGATCCGTGACACTTTCCAGAGTTTCGCCGTAGCGCGCATAGGGCACACATTCGCCCCAGCCGTGATAATCGCCGTCCGTGATCCGAACTGTGAGCACTTTCGCCTCGGTCCGTGACCCGCGCGAGATGGTGAAAACCTGCGCCAGCTTGAACACATCTGCCGTGACCGAAATTTTCATGTCCGCCCCCTGTTTAGCCTGAACGGCAACTTAGACCGCCGCCAGCGCATCCACCAGCTTGTCGGCCCCGAACCGGAACGGATCGGTGGCCGGCAGGCTCATCTTGGCTTCAAGTTCTGCCAGATAGGCCGTGGCGGCATCTTCAGCCATATGTTGTGTGTTGACCGAAATACCGATCACCTGACATGCCGGATTGACCACCTTTGCCAAGGTCAAGGCAACATCGCGAAGGTCTTCCAACGTTGGAAGCTGATAATCGGGCAGCCCGCGCATATGTTCGCGCGTGGGTTCGTGACACAGGATCAGTGCATCGGGCTGACCGCCATGGATCAGGGCCATCGTCACCCCGGAATACGAGGCATGGAACAGCGACCCCTGCCCCTCGATCAAATCCCAGTGGTCAGGGTCGTTGTCGGGCGAGATATATTCGACCGATCCCGCCATGAAATCCGCGACCACCGCATCCAAGGGCACACCATCCCCGGTGATCAGGATGCCGGTTTGCCCGGTGGCGCGGAAGGTCGATTTCATCTCGCGTTCGCGCATCACCTTGTCCATCGCCAGCGCGGTGTACATCTTGCCGACCGAACAATCCGTGCCCACTGCCAGACACCGCTTGCCGGTGCGCTTAACACCATTGGCGATGGGATATTTGACTTCCGGAAGGCGCACGTCGTGCAGCGCACGCCCGGTGGCTTCGGCCACGGCAGCCAGATCGGGTTCATCGCGCATCAGGTTGTGCAGACCAGAGGCCAAGTCAAACCCTTCCTCAAGCGCCATCACCAGCACCTTTTTCCACGCCTGCGAGATCACGCCGCCACGGTTGGCCACGCCGATGACCAGCGTCTTGGCGCCCGCCGCCTTGGCTTCACGCAGGGTCATATCCGTCAGACCCAGATCCGCCTTGCAGCCGTCCATACGATACTGCCCAACGGCGTTTTCAGGCCGCCAGTCTTTGATGCCCTGTGCAACTTTTGCCGCCAGTTGATCGGGCGCATCGCCCAGAAACAGAAGATATGGTGTCTTGATCATGATCGCGCCCTCGTGGAATCTTGTCCGAGGGATAATCCACTAGGATTGCATCAAATTTCTTGCGAACTTAGCGGAACGACAAAAATATTTCGGACGTTCTTGCATGAAAAATTATATTTGCCGGATAATCTTTCACCCATGCTTGCAAAGCGCTTGTTCCCCCGCGTTTCCGCGCCGCCGCAGAGCAACTATTCTGCGACTGCAAAATGAACTTGCGAACTGTTCGGTAATTTAATAACGATTGCGCTCAAGAAATCGCAACTTCATTACCGAAAGGCGACATATGTCCTTCCGCATCCAACCCGCCGCCCCTGCCCGCCCGAACCGCTGTCAACTGTTTGGCCCAGCCTCCAACACCAAACTTTTCGCCAAAATGGCCACCTCGGCCGCCGATGTGATCAACATCGACCTGGAAGACAGCGTAGCCCCGTCGGACAAGGATGTGGCACGCGCCAACGCGATCGAGGCGATCAATACCGTCGATTGGGGCAACAAACATCTTTCTGTTCGCATCAACGGACTGGATACGCCTTATTGGTATCGCGACGTTGTGGACCTGCTGGAGCAAGCAGGCGACCGGCTTGACCAGATCATGATCCCGAAAGTGGGCTGCGCCGAGGACATCTATGCTGTGGACGCGTTGGTCACTGCGATCGAGCGCGCGAAAGGTCGCACCAAACCGATCAGTTTTGAAGTGATTATCGAAAGCGCCGCCGGCATCGCCCATGTCGAAGCCATCGCCGCCGCCAGCCCTCGCCTGCAAGCCATGTCACTGGGCGCGGCAGATTTCGCGGCGTCAATGGGAATGCAAACCACGGGTATCGGCGGAACGCAGGAGAATTACTACATGCTGCGCGAGGGCGAAAAGCACTGGTCCGATCCGTGGCACTGGGCGCAGGCCGCGATTGTCGCCGCCTGCCGCACCCATGGAATACTGCCCGTTGATGGCCCGTTTGGCGACTTCTCGGATGACGAGGGTTACGTTGCGCAGGCCAAACGCTCGGCCACGCTGGGCATGGTGGGCAAATGGGCGATCCATCCCAACCAGATTGCATTGGCGAATGAAGTGTTTACCCCATCAGACGCAGCCGTGTCGGAAGCCCGCGAAATCCTTGCAGCAATGGAGCAAGCCAAAGCCAATGGTGAAGGGGCGACGGTCTACAAAGGGCGCCTGGTCGATATCGCGTCGATCAAGCAGGCCGAAGTCATCGTGGCGCAAGCTGAACTGATCGCGAACTGCTGATTCACGTCTGGCAAGTGTGGCGGGGATCACCCCGCCACCCATGATCGCTTTATGCCAGTGGCATGCAAAGGTCCGTCAACAATTCTTCTGGCGTGGTGTCGCGCGGGTCGTTCAGATTAACCTCGTAACATGGCGCATCCGCTGGTATTTCCCCCGGCTTGGGCAACCAAACGCCATAAAGCGCATCATATCCCGACTTCAGCGTCGCATAAGGCCCCTTGTAGGTCATCACTGCCGTGCGGCCACCGCTGATGTCGACGCTTTCGAACCCGTCCGGCACCTCGCCCCCGCGCCACTCCGCCCCCGCGAAACTGCGCAGGGCTTTCTCGTCGACCGCATCGGGATCGTCGAAATAGACCCCGATCATGGGCCCACACTGCCCCCACAGGTTGCGTGCGGCGATCATCGCCGCCACGGCCTCGAACTTCTCTCCGATCTCCATGTATGCACCTTTGTGCGGCAAGCCGATGACGCGCCGGGTGTCGTGATTGCGTATCTCTACGGGATGCATGGTTATATCTCCTTTTCGTTGCAAAAGCACCGAGGCGTCCAACCGACCCTTCTGACGAAACGCATTCGGGGTCATGCCATACGATGCACGAAACGCCTGCGCAAAGCTGCGCGGGTTGGGATAGCCGCAACCCTGCGCGATCACGTCCACTGCTGTCTTCTCACGAACCAGTCGCCCCGCAGCGCGATGCAGACGCATCCGGCGCACCACCTGTGCGCGGGTTTCCCCGGTCATCGCGTGAAACACGCGGTGCCAGTGAAACCGCGACATGGCGGCGACATCGGCCAACCGATCCAGTGACAGATTCCCATCCGGATTGTCGTGAATATAGGTTAGCACCCGCAACAATCGATCTTCGTAGCGCATGACATATCCCTCTGGCTTCGTCCTGCCTGTCTTAGCTTGACTATCGTGCATAAATCTTGCCGATTTAACCTCCGCATGAAACGAGCAACAGTTGTATTGCCGCGCGGCAAGCGGCATATAGGCATGAACATTGTGCAACTGGGCAGGGTCATGACCAACTATCTTGAGTTCGAAAAACCGCTGGCTGAAATCGAAGGCAAGGCCGAGGAGCTTCGCGCCCTTGCCCGCTCAAACGACGAGATGGACGTGGAAGGAGAGGCCAAGGCGTTGGACGCCAAGGCAGACACCCTTCTAAAAGAACTATACAAAGACCTGACACCGTGGAGGAAATGCCTGGTTGCGCGACATCCAGAGCGTCCGCACTGCAAAGACTATATCGAGGCTTTGTTTACCGAATACACGCCTCTTGCCGGAGATCGCAACTTCGCAGACGACCACGCCGTAATGGGCGGACTTGCCCGCCTAGGTGACATTCCGGTCGTCGTGATGGGGCAGGAAAAAGGCAACGACACGAAATCGCGGATCGAACGAAACTTCGGCATGGCGCGACCCGAGGGGTATCGAAAAGCGATCCGCCTGATGGATTTGGCCGACCGTTTTGGTCTGCCAATCGTGATGCTGGTGGACACCCCCGGTGCTTATCCCGGCAAGGGTGCAGAAGAACGTGGCCAGTCCGAAGCGATTGCACGGTCGACCGAACGTAGCTTGAATGTAAAATCGCCAGTAATTTCCGTGATCATTGGCGAAGGTGGCTCGGGCGGCGCTGTTGCTCTGGCGACCGCCAACACCGTGATGATGCTAGAACATTCGATCTATTCAGTGATCAGCCCGGAAGGCTGCGCTTCAATTCTGTGGAAAGATGCCGAGAAGATGCGCGAAGCCGCCGAGGCCCTGCGCCTGACCGCGCAAGACCTGAAACAATTGGGGGTAATTGACCAGATCATCCCCGAGCCTTTGGGCGGCGCACAACGCGGGCGCAGCGAAGCAATCGCAGCAGTCGGGAAAGCCATCGAAGCTGAGTTGAAGGCACTTAAGAAACGCCAGAAAGGCGACGCACTACTGAAGGAACGCCGCGAGAAATTCCTGAAAATGGGATCGAAAGGTTTGGCAGCCTAAGCGTTTCCGAAAGGAAGGATCCGATGGACTGGAAAGCATTTCTTGCCGAGACTGAAGGCCACATAAATCAATTTGCCAAGGATGTGCCTGCCACGATGAAAGGCTTTGCCCAGATGGGCACAGCGGCCAAGACGAACGGCGCACTGAGCGAAAAAACCAAAGAGTTCATCGCGCTTGGCATCGCCACTTCGACCCGCTGCGACAGTTGCATCGGCTTTCATGTGCGGTCGCTCGTGCGGCTGGGCGCAACGCTGGACGAGTTGAACGAGGTGCTGGCGATGACATCTTACATGGGCGGCGGTCCGTCGATCACCTATAGTGCCAAGGCACGCGAGGCGTTTGAGCAGTTCAGCGCAGGATAAGCGCACCGCTGGCCTTCACCACATCGTCGACTTGGCTCGATCTGGCCATTCTTTATCATAGGCTTCGCCGCCAAATTCCCCCGCACTCATTTCTTTCAACATATCTCCAATACTAGGAAGATCTGCGCTTTCATCACCAGCGGTCCAAAGCCGTGATCGCATGACCGCTTTTGCACATTGAACATAGATCTCGTGTATTCGGATCACGGTAACTGTTTGGGGCTGCTTGTCCTCTTTAACGAACAGCGCGCGCATAGCGTCGTCTGCGGTCACTCGGGCTTCACCATTTACCCGCACCACATTCGTCGATCCCGGCACCATGAACATAATTGATACACGGGGGTCACGAACGATGTTGTGCAGGCTATCAATACGATTGTTCCCGCGCCAATCCGGAAGGGCAAGCGTCTGTGGGTCTAGGATAGCGACTACGGGGCCGTCATCGCCTCTCGGTGTGCCATCCGTGCCTTCGGGTCCAACAGTCGACAGTACGCAGAAACGAGATGCCTCGATCCATTTGCGATAGGTTGGCGTCAAGTGATCTGCGACCTTGATCAACGATCCTTTGCTGGGGGCACCATAGAGCTCTTCAAGGTCCTCGACCGAGTTTAGATAATCTACCATAGCTCCACCTTAAGACCCGCCTCTTGCATCAGGTCATTCGATCCGTTTTCCACCACGTCCTCAAGGCGTTCCATGAACTCGGCCAGTTCCAGACCAGGCTCGATCCGGGGATGAAATTCGACCACTGCAAGACCCGGATAACGCATGATACCATGCCGCTTCCAGAACACCCCGACATTGGTCGAGGCTGGCACACAAGGCTGCCCGGTTTCGCGATAAAGCACCCCGGTTCCTACCTTATAAGGTTTCTTGGCCCCCGCAGCGACGCGTGTGCCTTGAGGGAAAATCACCAACTGCCCGGGCGTGGGGCTAGAGCGGACGGCCTCAACCATCTGTTTGATCGCCTGCCCGCGTTTGCCGCGATCAACCGGAATACTATTGGTATACTTGGCGTAGATACCGATCACGGGCGCCCAGACAAGCTGCTTTTTCATGATGTATTTGGGTGCGGGAAGCGCGCTGGCGATCAGGATGATATCAAAGAAGCTTTGATGCTTTGCGCCGATGATGACTTCGTCGGTGGGTGGTTCGCCACGAATCTCGGAGCGTAGCCCGATCATCCACGATGCCGTCCAGCGCACCCAACGGCAATAAGCGTGAATGGCAACCATCGCGTATTTTTTGTTGAACCAGATCAAGGGGACGAAACCGAAACCGATGAGTGCCAACATGACATACATCTGAAAAATAAACACAAGTGAACGAAGCCATTGGATTGCGTGGCGCATCATCGTTTCTCCTGCAGCACGGTCTGAGCGGTTTGACGTGTTGCCCCGAAAGCAACCAGCGCGGCAAGGGGCGGGATCAGCAATGGCCACAACCATTGCCACCCATCAAAGCCAAGCCCCGTCAGAAAACTCCCTTGATCGCCTGCCGAAGGCATCAAAAAGATTGCCAACATGCCCAACATTGTGCCTACCGAAGCACCGCCCAGCGCCCTGAGTGTATAACGACGGACGAAGGCGTGTGCGATATATCTGTCGCGCGCACCAACAAGGCGCAAAACACGGATCACCTGTTCGTTTGCCGCCAGCGCTGCCGACGCTGCCAACGTGATTACCACAGCCGACAAGGCCGCGATCAGAACGATGGCCACAATGCCCAGCGCTCGCAGGCGTTTGGCCGCCCGCACCAGCGGTTCGCGCCAGCGCGTATGATCGTCAAGGATGGCGCCCGGTGCTTCTCCGGCCAGCCGCGCGCGCAACCCTTCTGCGTCAAAACCATCAGCATCTTCGATCACTTCGATGAGCTTTGGAATGGGCAGTTGGTCCAGCGGCAGGTCAGGGCCGAACCATGGTTCTAGCAAAGCACGTTGCTCGTCATCGCCCAATGGTCGGGCGTTCTTGATCCCCGGAGTCGTCGCCAGAATCTCCATGACGGCCAACACCTGTGCGTCCATCTGGTCAACTGGCGCATTGATCCGGATGGTCGAGCTTTTCGCAAGCGCCTCGCCCCACCGATCTGCCACGCGGCCTGTCGCCAGAGACAACGCAAGCGCGAACACCGCCAGAAACGCCATCGACGCCGCCGCAAAGACCGTCAAACGGGCGGTATAGCCGGTTGGCGGCACCACGCGGTCTGCCTGTGCGTCGCCGGCAACAAAATGCATAAAGGTGCTTAGTCGGGCGTTCATAAGTCTGCACCTGCTTGCTGTACCTGCTTGTTCGAAATGCGCAAGACACGTGCCTGAATCTGCGCCTTGGCAGATCGGATCAGGTTCATGTCATGGGTGGCAATCAGCACCGTCTTACCCATCTTGTTCAACTCGACCAGAAGCCTAAGCAACCGAAGCGACATATCCCAATCGACGTTCCCGGTGGGTTCATCCGCCAGAATGACATCTGGTGACATCACCACTGCACGTGCCAGCGCGGCCCGCTGCCTTTCACCGCCGGACAATTCCGGAGGCTTCGCGTTTTTCTGGTCTGTCAATCCCACCCAAGCCAGCAGATCGTCAAGCTCAGACGGGTTTTCAAGGCTGCGCCCAGACACAGTCAGGGGCAGCGACACGTTTTCGGCGACGCTCAGATGGTCCAGAAACTGACAGTCCTGATGCACCACACCGATGCGCCTGCGCGCCTTTGCTACATCATCCCGAGTCATCCGCTGCGTGTCCTGTTCAAACAGCGAAACACGACCCCGAGTCGCAATCAACTCTGCGTAGCACAGTTTAATCAGCGTCGTTTTCCCGGCTCCCGAAGGACCGGTCAGAAAGTGAAACGAACCCGGCGAAAGCTTCATGGATATCTCGGATAAAAGAGTACTGTCCCCATATCCGTAGGACACTTGTTCCAGCTCGATCACTTGATGCCCTCACCATTGTTTGGCGACAGTTTTGCCTCAGCTATGCATTTGTTTCAATGCACAGCTTGCAAAGGTTTGATTTTCGCCGTGAAACTGGCATATTGAAGCGGAAATGGCAGGGAAAACCCGGGTCTAATGCCGGGGATCGAGGAAAGCATATGCGTCTTGTTTGCCCAAGTTGCGGCGCGCAGTACGAAGTAGATGACCGTGTAATGCCCGAAAGCGGGCGTGACGTTCAGTGTTCCAATTGTGGACATGGGTGGTTTCAGTTACCGCCCAGCGCAGAGGCGAGCACAACGCAATCACCCTTCGACAACATCGATGATCTTGACGATGAGGTGATGCCGGACACCGAAGAGGTCGTGGACGATGCGCCAAGCCAAACTGCCTCCGAAGAGACTCCAGCAGGCGATGACGCCGAAGAAGTAACGCCTGCACGTCAACTGGACGATGGTGTCCGGAGCATCCTGCAAGAAGAAGCCGAGCGTGAACGCAAAGCCCGCGAAAGCGAACGGGAAGGTCTGGAAACTCAGCCAGACCTTGGCTTGGATGATGCCCCAGCTTCAACCGCCGATAACATCAGCAAAACGATGGCGGATGAGCATAATGAAGCGCAGGATGAAGCCGCACCGACATCCGACGACATAAAAGCACGCAATGTTCTTCCTGATATAGAAGAGATCAACTCGACACTTGATGCGCCTGCAGACGAGCCGGGTGAAACCGTCATCGACCCTGCAGATGGTGCTGAAGTGGCGGCAGGCGGATTCCGCCGAGGATTCATTCTTGTCGTGGTTCTGGCATGCTTGCTGGCCATTCTTTATATCTTCGCGCCGACCATCGGTGAGCGCTTCCCCGCCGTCCAACCCGCGATGGAGCAATTCGTTGCATTGGCGGATAAAGTGCGGGTCGGGCTGGAAGACGTCATGCGGTCTGCAATTGGCAAGATGCAGGGACTGATCGACAAGCCTGAAGCAAATTGATTCATGGCCATAACATGACCTAAACGCCGGTAGGGCGTCAGTTGCTGCGGAATATCCGAGACTCGCCAATCATGTCTTCCAAGGCTGCGATGCGGTCTGCACTGTCGCTTCTGCTTTGGATTTCGGCCACCAAAGCCTCGATCAGGAAATTGATGGCTAGCGTGGAATCCCAGCTTGATGGCACCTCGACCATGCTGCGGAAACAGAACGTTGCATAGCGTTCGATCGGCGACCCCCATTGATCTGTGAACAGCACTATGTTCGCGCCTTGACCAACGACAAGCTTGGCCAAACGCTCCAGTTCTTTTTCGTATCGACGGATATCAAACACGATCAGGGTCGAGTTTTCGTCCATATCCAGCAGCGATTGCGGCCAGACACTGGGCGAGAAATCAAGCTGAGTGACGCCGGGGCGAATAATCTGAAGGTGGTTGAAGAAATAATGCGCATTGGACCGGGTAATTCTCCCACCCAACAGATACAGACGCCGATTCAGGTCGGATAGAAGCGCTGCCGCCTTGTCGAATTCCTCCAGATCCAACCGTTCAAGGCTACGGTTGATGTTGCGTGATACGGCTTCGGCAAACCGGCTGACGATGTGATCCCTGCCCGCTGACAACTCTGCCGTTTCCAACTTCGCCAGCGGCTCTTTCATTTGGGCGGCAATCTCTTCCCGGATGGCATCTTGCAAGTCTGGGAAGCCCTGATAGCCCAACTTGCGGGCCAGCCGGATAACTGTCGGGGTCGAAACCTCGGCGCTTTCAGCCAGTTTGGTAATCGACTGCAAACCCGCGACTAGAGAATCGTCCAGAAGCGTAGCGGTTAGCCGCCGCTCGGCCGCCGTCAGTTCGTCCTGCTTCTCGCGGATCTGATCTTTGACCAGAGGCTTCTTTCCCATTTGTCACTATTCCAATCAGCAATAACTGCACTGTAACAATAGCTACAGAATACTTCTTGACACAAGCGGACCTGTTGTAGTGATAATTACACATCGCGAAACGGGGGGGCAAGAAATATGCTCGGGAATGCTTGGCCAGCGGCTGCGCTGATAGGGGCTGCGGGGACGGCCCCCGTTGTGCTGGTTTGCGAACACGCATCCCATTTTATCCCACCTAGCTATGATGGCCTCGGGGTGGCCGATGATGCCCTGCGTTCTCACGCCGCTTGGGATATCGGGGCTTTGGATGTCGCCAAATGCCTGAGCACCCTGCTTGGTGCCCCCTTGGTTGCAGGTCAGGTCTCGCGGTTGGTTTACGATTGCAATCGCCCTTTGGAGGCACCCGACTGCATCCCGTCTCGCAGCGAGGTGTTCGACATTCCCGGCAATGCAGACCTGAGTACTGCCGCGAAACAACATCGATTCAATACGGTCCATACGCCTTTTCACACCGCCGTCGATCAGGTGATTGATCAGCAAATCTCGCGCACGGGCACGCCAGTTCTGCTGGTCACGGTTCACAGCTTCACGCCCATCTATCACGGTCAACGCCGGACTTTGGACATCGGATATTTGCACGATAGAAACAGCGACATCGCCACTGCCGCCGTTGAAGTCGAGCAGGCTAACGGCACCTATAGCACTGCGATCAACGAGCCTTATGCCGCCCGCGATGGTGTGACCTATACGCTGGCCAAACATGCCGAGGCGCGCGGTCTGAACAATGTCATGATCGAAATCCGAAATGACCTGATTGACACGCCCGCAACCGCCGAAGCAATGGCCGGCCACCTCGCCAGCACGCTGACAAGTGTCATGGCAAAAAACACCACATCGGAAACCGCCAAAACATGACCGCACTTCGTAAATTCATCAGTTTTGTTGACCAGATCAATTATCGCATCGGACGGGTGACCATGTATGGCATCTTCGTCATGATGGCGATCCTGCTGTGGTCATCGATCTCGAAAACCTTCCTCAACCCATCGCTTTGGACGTTGGAAATGGCCCAATTCGCGATGGTCGCCTATTACATTCTGGGCGGCCCATACTCGATCCAGATGGGATCAAACGTGCGGATGGACCTTCTGTATGGCGGGTGGAGCACGCGCCGCAAAGCCGCGATAGACATCATCACGGTGATGTTCTTGATCTTCTATCTGGGTGTGCTGCTTTGGGGAGGTATCGACAGCACGATCTATTCCTTCAGCTACGGGGGGGAGCGTAGTCCAACCGCATGGCGTCCCTATCTGTGGCCAATCAAGGTGATCATGTGCACCGGCATCACCCTGATGCTGCTTCAGGCGATCTCTGAGCTTTTCAAAGACATTCTGCGCCTGCGCGGCGAGGAGATCGACAATGTCGTATGAGTTGATTGCGATCTTCATGTTCGCGACCATGATGGCGATGCTTCTGACCGGGCAACGTGTCTTTGGCGCCATTGGATTTGTTGCGGTGATTGCAGCCCTTGTTCTTTGGGGCGATCGGGGCGGTTATGACATTGCATTTTCATCCGCGATGAAACTGATGAAATGGTATCCGCTGTTGACGCTGCCAATGTTTATTTTCATGGGCTATGTGCTGTCGGAATCGAAGATTGCCGATGATCTTTATAAGATGTTCCACGTTTGGATGGGCGGGTTGAAAGGCGGGCTGGCCATCGGAACGATTGGTTTAATGGTTTTGATTTCGGCGATGAACGGGCTGAGCGTCGCTGGCATGGCGATCGGCGCGACGATTGCATTGCCCGAGCTACTGAAACGAAACTACGACAAGAAGATGGTGACGGGGGTCATTCAGGCGGGATCGTCCTTGGGGATCCTTGTGCCGCCATCGGTGGTTCTGGTTCTGTATGCGATGATTGCTCGCCAGCCAGTGGGGCAACTATGGCTGGCCGGCGTTGTCCCCGGCCTGATGATGGCGACCATGTTCATAATCTATATTGCCGTTCGCTGCCACCTGAACCCCGCCCTTGGCCCCGCGCTTCCTAAAGAGGAGCGCGACATCCCAATGTCAGAAAAACTGGCACTTTTACGAGCAGGAATGCTGCCTTTGGTGATTTTTGCGGCGATGATGGTGCCCTTCGTCAATGGCTGGACCTCGCTGGTTGAAAGCTCGGCCATCGGAGCGCTGACGGCCTTTCTGGCTGCGGTCCTGAAAGGGCGCATGACGAAAGAGGTGTTTGAGACATCGATCAAAATGACTCTCGGCATCAGTTGCATGTTCATGTGGATCATTCTGGCCGCTCTCGCGTTCGGTGCTGTGTTTGACGGGCTGGGCGCAGTGAAGGCCATCGAAACACTGTTCACCGAGCGTTTGGGCCTGAACCCCTGGGTCATCCTGATCCTGATGCAGCTCAGCTTTATCCTGATGGGAACATTTCTGGACGACACCGCGATGCTGGTCATCGTCGCTCCGCTTTACGTGCCGCTCGTTTCGGCACTTGGGTTCGATCTGATCTGGTATGGTGTGCTTTATACAATCACGACTCAGATTGCCTATATGACGCCGCCCTTCGGCTACAACCTGTTCCTGATGCGCGCGATGGCGCCGCCCGAAATCACCCTGCGCGACATCTATGGCTCGATCCTGCCGTTCGTGCTGGTGATGGTGCTGGCCCTGACGCTGGTCATCCTGTTCCCGGAAATTGCCCTTTGGCTGCCGGGTTGGGTCTATGGAAACTAAAATCAGAGAGCTCGGCAAAACGAGCCGAAATCAACTTGCAACAAGGAGAACGACAAATGACAACGAGACGTAAGTTTATCGCCGGCGCTGGTGTTGGCGCATTGACCGCACCACTTGCTACTCCGGCACTTGCTCAATCCACGATCAAATGGCGGATGCAGACCTATGCAGGGCCCGCACTGGCCGAGCATGTGATCAAGCCTGCCATCGACATGTTCAACAAGATCGCGGACGACCGGATGCAGATCGAACTGTTCTTTGCTGACCAGTTGGTCCCGACCGGAGAGCTGTTTCAGGCCATGCAACGCGGTACGATTGATGCGGTGCAGTCGGATGATGACTCGATGGCGTCGCCGACCGAGGTCACCGTTTTCGGCGGCTATTTTCCATTCGCTTCACGCTATTCACTGGATGTCCCGGTTCTGTTCAACCAATACGGCCTAAACGAGATTTGGGACGCGGAATATTCTAAGGTCGGCGTGAAACACATCAGCGCAGGTGCATGGGACCCGTGCCACTTTGCCACCAAGGATCCGATCAACTCGCTTGAGGATCTGAAAGGCAAGCGTGTCTTTACCTTCCCGACCGCTGGTCGCTTCTTGGCACAGTTCGGAGTCGTACCCGTCACGCTGCCGTGGGAGGACATCGAAGTCGCCGTACAAACCGGCGAACTTGATGGCATCGCGTGGTCTGGCATCACTGAAGACTACACCGTTGGTTGGGCCGATGTGACCAACTATTTCCTGACCAACAACATCTCGGGCGCATGGGCCGGGTCGTTCTTTGCAAATATGGATCGCTGGAACGAGTTGCCAGAAGACCTGCAAACGCTGTTCCGTGTCTGCTGCGACCAGTCACACTATTATCGCCAGTGGTGGTATTGGGGCGGTGAAGCCAGCCTGCGCGTGAACGGACCAAAGATGGAGTTGACCACCATCCCAGATGCCGAATGGTCACAAGTTGAAGAAGCCGCTGTGAAGTTTTGGGACGAGATCGCTGCGGAAAGCGAAACCAAGGCGAAGGTCGTGGACATTATCAAGAAATACAACGCAGATATGCAGAAGGCTGGACGTCCGTATCGCTACGGATAAGCATTGCATTACGCATTTTGCCGGGCAGTTCACTGCCCGGCACCGTCTCAAAAGGTTTATACAAGATGTCGCCCACACTTTCGTTTGATGATCTGAAATCTCACGTCGCCGCCGGCGAAGTCGACACCGTTCTGGTGTGTTTTGTCGACATGCAGGGCCGACTGATGGGCAAGAGATTCCATGCGGGTCACTTTGTTGCCGGCGCATGGGAGGAAACCCATTGCTGCAACTACCTTCTGGCCACGGATCTGGAGATGGGAACGCCTGACGGATACGCCTCGACCAGTTGGGAGCGTGGCTATGGGGACTATGTCATGAAGCCCGATCTGGACACACTGCGCCCGGTACCGTGGCTGGACGGCACGGTGATGGTGTTGTGCGATGTTCTGGACCACCATACCCACGAAGACGTGCCCCATTCACCGCGCGCCATTCTGAAACGTCAGGTTGCCCGGCTGGAAGCGATGGGCTTTGACGCGATGTGTGCGACCGAACTGGAGTTTTTCCTGTTCGAAAAAAGATTCGAGGAAATCAGCAAGGGGGGATTTCGCGATCTGACCCCGATCTCGGGCTATAACGAGGACTACCATATATTGCAGACCACCAAGGAAGAACACGTGATGCGGCCGATCCGCAATCACCTTTGGAACGCCGGTTTGCCGATTGAGAACTCCAAGGGTGAAGCCGAGACCGGCCAAGAAGAATTGAACATCAAATACGCCCAAGCGATGGACACCGCCGCCTATCACACGATTGCAAAGCACGCGGTCAAAGAGATCGCATGGCAGCAGGGGCATGCGGCCAGTTTCCTGCCGAAATGGCACCACGAAAAGGTCGGTTCATCCAGCCATGTGCACCAGTCACTGTGGAAAGATGGCAAGCCCGCCTTTGCCGATCCGAACGACAAGTTGGGCATGTCGACGCTGATGAAGAACTATATGGCGGGGCTTTTGAAATACGCGCCGGACTACACGTATTTCATGGCGCCTTACATCAACAGCTACAAGCGGTTCATGAAAGGCACGTTTGCGCCGACGCGGATCATCTGGTCGGTGGACAACCGCACCGCTGGGTTCCGGTTGTGTGGTGAAAGCACCAAGGCGATCCGGGTGGAATGCCGCATCCCCGGCTCGGATATGAACCCCTATCTGGCGATTGCTGGCATGCTGGCTGCCGGGATTGCGGGGATCGAAGAAGGATTGGAGCTTCAGCCCCCGACCACAGGCGATGTCTATAAGGGCGATACCGGAATGATCCCGGGCAATCTTCAGGCGGCACGCGACGCGCTGTATGAGTCCACTATGTTGCGGGCGGCGATGGGCGATGACGTCGTGGATCACTACACCCGCGCTGCAGAAGTGGAGATTGAAGAGTTTGAACGCGTGGTGACCGATTGGGAAATCGCGCGTGGGTTTGAGCGGGCATAGGCAAAGATTTCTTGCCTCCGGCGGGGAATATTTAAGGCCAGAAGAAACATAAAGGATTGGCGTATGGGCCAGGGTTTGAAATGTGTGTCACCGATTGATGGATCGGTCTTTGAAACTCGCGAGACGCTGTCGCAGGACGATGCATTTGCGGCGGCTCAGCGCGCCCGCGTAGCGCAGGTGGCGTGGGCTGCACGTCCGTTGCAGGAACGGATCGACCTTGTGATGGCAGGTGTCGCCGCCGTGGGGGCAATGAATGACGAGATCGTGCCGGAACTTGCCCATATGATGGGCCGCCCGGTGCGCTATGGTGGAGAGTTCGGCGGATTCAATGAACGTGCGTCTCATATGGCCGGCATCGCGGCTGATGCGCTGGCGGATATTGAAGTTGGCGAGGATGCGAGCTTCAAACGCTACATCAAGCGAGTGCCGCATGGCGTCGTGTTTGTCGTGGCGCCGTGGAACTACCCCTACATGACTGCGATCAACACGGTCGCACCAGCACTGATCGCGGGCAACTCAGTTGTGTTGAAACACGCCACCCAAACGCTTTTGGTCGGCGAGCGAATGGCAACGGCATTTCATTCCGCTGGCATTCCCGACGATGTGTTTCAAAACGTGTTTCTATCGCATGTCGTGACCAACGACCTGATTGCGGGCAACGCGTTCGATTTTGTGAACTTCACCGGATCTGTTGGCGGTGGGCAGGCGATGGAACGCGCCGCGGCAGGCACGTTCACTGGTGTCGGCACCGAGCTTGGGGGCAAAGATCCCGGCTATGTCATGGATGATGCCGATCTGGATGCGGCGGTTGAAACCCTGATCGACGGGGCAATGTTCAATGCTGGTCAGTGCTGCTGCGGGATCGAGCGTATCTATGTGCACGAAAGCCTGTTCGACGAATTTGTCGCGAAGGCCGTTAAGATCGTTAAGGGATACAAACTGGGCAATCCTCTGGATCCGGAGACCACGCTTGGACCGATGGCCAACGTAAGGTTTGCCTCCGAAGTGCGTGCACAGATTGAGGAGGCCTTGGCCAAAGGCGCGAAGGCCCATATCGACACGTTCCCGGAAGATGATGGCGGGGCGTATCTAACACCTCAGATTCTGACCAATGTCACCCACGACATGCGCGTGATGCGGGATGAGAGCTTTGGTCCAGTTGTCGGGATCATGGCCGTCAAGAACGACGAAGAGGCGATCCACCTGATGAATGACAGTGAGTTTGGCCTGACCGCTTCGCTTTGGACGCGTGATCTTGAACGCGCGCAAAGCGTTGGTGATCGGGTCGAAACCGGCACCGTCTTTTTGAACCGGGCGGACTATCTTGATCCGGGTCTGTGCTGGACTGGTTGCAAAAACACCGGGCGCGGCGGGGGCTTGTCGGTGATCGGTTATCAAAACCTGACCCGTCCGAAATCTTATCATCTTAAAAAGGTAACATCATGAGCCTTCAAGGAAACTGGTCCTATCCGACCGCGATCAAGTTTGGCGCTGGCCGCATAAAAGAGCTTCCCGAAGCCTGCGCGCAGGCGGGAATCAAGCGGCCCCTTCTGGTGACGGACAAGGGGCTGGCCGATCTGCCGATCACCAAAGACACGTTGGACATCATGGACGCGGCCCGGTTGGGTCGTGGTCTGTTCTCAGAGGTTGATCCAAACCCGAACGAAGGCAACTTGCTGGCCGGTGTCGAAGCCTACAAGGCGGGCGGGCATGATGGTGTGATCGCTTTTGGCGGCGGGTCGGGGCTGGATCTGGGCAAGATGGTGGCCTTCATGGCTGGTCACACCCGCCCGATTTGGGATTTTGAAGATATCGGCGATTGGTGGACCCGCGCCGATGCGGATGCCATCGCGCCCATCGTCGCCGTGCCGACAACGGCTGGCACCGGTTCCGAAGTGGGGCGCGCCAGCGTCATCACCAACTCCGAGACGCACGAGAAGAAGATTATCTTCCACCCGAAGGTGTTGCCCAGCGTTGTGATCTGCGACCCGGAACTGACCGTCGGCATGCCAAAGTTTATCACCGCAGGCACCGGGCTGGATGCCTTCGCCCATTGCGTGGAAGCCTATTCAAGCCCGCATTACCATCCGATGAGCCAGGGCATTGCTCTTGAGGGTATGAAGCTGGTCATCGACAACCTGCCCCGCGCCTATGCGGATGGCACAGATATCGACGCCCGCGCCAACATGATGAGCGCCGCAGCCATGGGTGCGACTGCCTTCCAAAAAGGTCTGGGCGCGATCCATGCGTTGAGCCACCCGATTGGCGCGATGCATCACACCCACCACGGCACAACGAACGCGATCTGTATGCCCGCCGTGCTGCGCTTCAACGCGCCCGCGATCAAGGATCGGTTCGATCTGGCCGCCGGCTATCTGGGGATCAAGGGTGGGTTCGAAGGGTTCCAGTCCTTCGTTCAGAGTTTCAACGACAGCATGGCGATCCCGAAACGCGTCAGCGACCTTGGCATCAACGACCCCGATATCGACACGCTGGTGAAAGGCGCGCTGATTGATCCGTCCTGCGGCGGCAATCCGATCGAACTGACCAAAGCAAATCTGACCCGGCTCTTTAACGAGGTGCTCTAACGACCTCTCCCTGAACAGCCCGGTGGCTGGTCCGCCGGGCAGTCAGAGTATCAGTCACGCGTGCGCTGGACGTGCACGGCACATCGGCAATGGCGAACCACCCGCGCCGCCGTCGATCCCAGAAAGAAATCGCTAAGACCCGGTTTGTGCGATCCAATCACGACGCAATCAAAACCATGCTCATGCGCATAGTCGATGATTGTGCGCGCCGTGTGTCCGGTCAGAAGGACGGGCGCAACCCCCTCCAATCCCTTGGTCTTTTTCATCAGCGTGTCGTGGGCATGATCGCGCGCCGCCTTCACGACATCTTCATTCAAATAGGCACTGACCGAGGCTTGCGGAGCTTCATGGACATGCAGTGCGGTTATGTCGCCACCATCTGCCAGAAGGTTTCTGGCAATCTCCAGCGTCTCGGGCGAGATACCGTGATCCAGTGCCATCGGGACAAGAATTTTTTTATACATATGATCCTCTTTCAGGCGAATCTGGGCGTTCAATTACAGCCCAGTCAGGCTCGACCCATTGCCCTGAATTGTATAAGTTGCGCCATGACACATATCATGTTCGTCAGGTTTCTCAGACCACTATTGAAGAGTGCCACCCAGATTAACAGCCATACGCGACAAGTGCGGCGTCAGGGGAAACAGACAAGCCTGGACCGCATGATAAATGTCGGGTTTTCCGTTGAACTGTGTGACCGTTGGATGATCTGCCTCATCAATTTCGGGATACCAACCACCGCGCTCATGGTCGATGAAATGGATATCCGCAAACTGCCACAGACGCGCATACCAATCGCTTTGCATCTTGGAGCCCCCGAGCTTCAGGAAACTGGCAAGCACACCAATGGCTTCCGTCACTGGCCACCAATAACGGTCGCGGATCGCGGGCGCGCCGTTAAAATCCAACGTGTAGAACAGTCCGCCTTTTTCAGCATCCCACGCATCAGTCAAAGCGCGTTCCGTCAATGCCCATGCGACGTCAGGTGACCCATCGTCGGGACGACCGCGCAGATCCCAATGCTGCAACAGTAGACGAGCCAACTCGAAAGAATGACCGGGCGTCGTTCCTGCCGGCCGGAACATCGAATTGCCGGAATAACTGCGGTCGATCTGCCATGTTTGGGAATAGTGCTCGGGCAATCTCCAATTTTCAGCTGGGCCAATGTTGCCCGTGAAAAACTGGAGTACGCCCGCCGCCTGTTCCAGATACCGATCCCGCCCGGTTGCTTCGTAGGCTGTCAACAAAGCCTCTACCCCGTGCATGTTTGCATTCATGCCACGGTATGTCGAAAAGGGTGACCAATCGCGGTTCCATTCATCCGCGAACAACCCCGCATCATCTTCCCAAAACTTTTGGTCAAGAACTGCAGTCACATCGTCGATCAACCGATCTGCATCCGGGTGGCCGGCTAGTTTGGCGCTGGCCCCGGCTAGAAGTACGAACATATGTCCGTATGCCAGCTTGCGATCATCATGCTCGACGTTGCCGTCCAGTGCCCACATATATCCGCCATGATCTGTGTCGCGGTGATATTCCCAAAGGTAGTCCATCCCGCCATCAATCACTGCATCGCACCCTTCCAACCCCGCCATTTTCCCCAGCGCAAAGGAGTGCGTCATTCTCGTGGTGGTGTGAAGTTCTTGCACAGTATCCGCAAGTGGAGCCCCGTCATGGCCAAGCACGTAAAAGCCTCCACCAGGACGCAGACTAGTCTTGAAGAATGCAAACTGCCTCTGCGCATCAGTGATCAGAAAATCGCGATGCTCCTTCATGCGGAATTGGTGCCGGGACCCGGCTGCAGGAGAGTGATCTGATGTCATGAAAGCCTCTGCGAATTGAAAACGTGAGCCGTTGCTGCCTGGTCAACGGCACTTGGCGTTTGAATCGGCAAGGTCATCGATGGGAGAACGCATTGAAGATCTGTCACAGGTACTCCGTTGATCCGATCCACCATCATTTTGGCTAACGACCGCCCCGCCGCCGACAGGTCTTCATACAGACTGTCCACACGCGGCCGAACATGGTCAAACACACCAGAAGTCTGCTTGACCATGACGTGCACATCGCGCCCCACAATCAGACCGTTATCCTGAATGGCCGCAAGTCCGGCCAAACCCGAAACATCACCCGGAAAAATAAACCCATCTGGCGGATTCTTGGTGCGCAACCGCTTGCCCAACTGTTCCGAGATCACATGACTTTCGCTGTCCAGTATTATCCCGTCGAGAACTTCATGATTGACGCCTGCTGTCCGTACCGCGGCCATAAATCCATGCAAAATGTGATGATGAAACATGTAACGATCATCTGGCAAAAGGATCGCCAGCCGCCTTGCCCCACGTGCAATCAGTTTTTCGGCAGCCCGTTCGCCGAAAGCATTGTTGTCATAGTCGACATACGCGTGCGGCAAGGCAGATTCAGACCGCCCATGTGTGACAAAGGGAAACCCTGTTTCAGACAGAAATCGGATGCGGCTGTCATCGACAAAGGTGCGCGAGAAAATGATCCCATCCGCCAAATTGTTGCCAACGATCTGTGCCATCCGATCCACTGATTGATCGTTCCCATGATCGGGCCAAACCAGCAAGTCAAATGGCGTGCCGGACAAACCCGCGGTGATGCCGCCAACGAGAAGATTTCCAAATCCAAGAATTTCGCTATGCGGTGGAAGAATTAGATTGATCGCGAAGGTACGCCCGGTACGCAGTCGCTGTGCCGCCCGATCCGGTGCATATCCCAACTCATCAGCCGCTTTACGAACCAAGACGCGGGTCTGTTCAGCCATCTGTGCGTCGTTTGCCAATGCACGCGAAACCGCACTTACTGATATACCCAGCAGGTCGGCGATTGTGCGTTGTGTGGGTCGATTATTTTGCGCTGACATTGATTTGTTTGAATAGGGCGCCGTCACAATACGAATTACAACGTTTTAATCAACGTACCCGTTGATGCAAATTTGCCGTCTGTCGCCATCGCGGAGATAAGAGCCTGATTGCCCGAGTTGAAGCGGTACATAGACTTGATACATCGTCGATCATTCAGTTGGATATGATCATCGGTATCGTTGGCGCGGACGAGGCTGCAGAACAGAGTTCATCATGCCGTTGCTAGACAAATACGCTAACACATAGACGGTCCGACAATTCTGGTTTAGTGCTGTGATTTATGTGGTTGAACGTGGCTTAATTGACCTTAGCCTATGGTGGGCATCCACATTCCGCCTTGGACCACAATTCGAGAAATACACCACCCGCGTTTAGGGATCTGACTTTGAAATTCTTCAAACATGCGCTGAGCTTGTATCGACGGGCCCTACGTCCGCAGAATCCAAGCCAGATAGGCCGCCGTAGCGCGCGCGTTCAACAAACTTGAAGCAAGGCATGCGCAGACTCACCCGTTCACTTCACAAATAGGAAAAGTCGTCAGCCGTGCCAGTAACTATCAACCTGATCATTGACCGATGCGTCTTTAAGCATCCCCTGTTTACTGAAACGCCCTCTTTCTACACGAAAGTGCAAACGGGTAGCTTGCTCAGAAATCAAGAATAGAAAGATTTTGTTCCTATGCCTCT
Source organism: Aliiroseovarius sp. F47248L (assembly GCF_023016085.1). Classification (NCBI taxonomy): domain Bacteria; kingdom Pseudomonadati; phylum Pseudomonadota; class Alphaproteobacteria; order Rhodobacterales; family Paracoccaceae; genus Aliiroseovarius; species Aliiroseovarius sp. F47248L. The sequence goes on from NZ_JALKBF010000001.1 coordinate 2,492,431, forward strand.
GTTTATGACTCTGCTTGTCCGAGACGAAGAAGACATTCTTGATGCCAATTTGAGCTATCACCTTGCACAAGGTGTTGATCATATAATTGTTACAGACAACCTCAGCGTCGACGGTTCGCCGGACATCATTCAGACTTATGTCAATCAAGGTGTCGCTACGTACATCCGCGAGACTGACAACACCTATTCGCAATCGAAATGGGTTAGCCGAATGGCTGACATAGCCCATGATGCCGGTGCCAGTTGGGTGATGCACTGTGATGCCGACGAGTTCTGGGTAGCCCCTAAGACAGACCTTAAAGGTTGGTTCTCAGGGCAGAGGTGGCACAATGTGGTTTCAGCACACCGGCACGATTTTGTTTGCCTGGAGAATGACGACTCACCATTTTGGCAGCGTATGATCTATCGCAAGTCACTTTCCACAAACCCACTAGGTCAACCGCTACCCCCAAAGGTAGCCCATCGCGCCAAATCTGGGCTAACGGTAGCACAGGGCAACCACGCAGTTTCCGGGTTTCTCTGGCCTCGTATCCTTATGTCAGACTTGGAAATACTGCATTTCCCTTTACGTTCACGCGAACAGTACATTCGGAAAATTGAAAATGGCGGTCAGGCGTATGCCAACAACACTGAACTCGCGCTCTCTGTTGGTAATACTTGGCGCATGCAATACACCGAGTTAATGGAAACTGGCACACTTGCATTCGTGGATACGAACACCGTTTCTGCTGAAATGCTGCAAGACCAGTTGGCAGACGGCACTATCCAAGTTGACACGCGACTTGCCGATTTCCTAGATAATAGAGGATAAAGCATTGCCGGCAGCAATACTAAATGCTCACAAACTGGCCTTCTTTAGCGTCCCGAAGGCGGGAAGCACCTCCATGAAGATGGTCCTTTACGAACTTGAGCATGGCAAGCCTTGGACAGGCGATCCTGACCGAGTGCACCCCCAGTTTCCCACACATCAAATACGAGAAGAAGATTTCGAAGCGACTGAAGGGTTCTGGCGTTACGCTATCATACGCGATCCCATTTCACGGCTTCTTTCTGCTTACGGAAACCGAGTTCACCACCATCACGACATCCGCAAATATGCAGCACCGCGCCTGCTCGAACGTCTACTCTTTCCTATTCGTCACCCTGGTCTTTCGCTCTATCCAGATCGGGATTCCTTTTACTGCAAACTCCAGTGTTACCAGACGCTATCTTTCTCTATTTGGCATCATACTGCACCAATCAGTACATTCATTGGTGACAATCTGGATCGGTTTGACGCGATCTACAGGATTGAGGACATTCCTTTACTAGAAGCGCAACTAAGCAATCATACCGGGCGCCGGATCACCTTGCCGCGTGAACAAACAGCAGGCGAAAAGATCAAACTAGATATGCTGTCCGATGCCGCAAGAGCTTCCGTTCTTTCGTACACCGAGCCGGACTATGAGCTTTTGAAAGACTACTATCAAACTCCGTCCTAGTCCCGATCCGAGAACATAACTGACCGTCCCCGAACTTTTGGATCAAAGCAAGAATCTGCAAATTCTGTTCTTGCCACAGGCCTACGTGATATGGCTGGTTTCTTAGAACTATGGATCGGTGATGTGCGATGACGTTCTACGCACAACTGAGCGCAGGAACTGTGGTCAAACTGGCTGCCGTGAGCCGATTTCTCGGCTTACTGCTTTGAGAGTACGCTACACACCATCTGTTCGGTTAGATCTCAATCATGATCAGTCCCTACATCTGGCGACCAAATACACCTATACCCCTAGACACTGCCCCAAACGGGAAGGGTTTGCCAAAGCGTTCCCAGTTCACGCTCCAACTGTTCGGCGACATCCAGCACAAACCAATCATCATGCATTGGTCCCACAAGTTGCACGCCCAAAGGAACACCGTTCTCCAAATGAGTTGGCAATGCGGCGGACGGTAGGCCAAGCAGGTTGATTGCATGAAGCGGGAGTTGCGCGTCAAAAATCGCGGGGATCTCGTCTGGCGATTTGAAATCAAGATCATTTTCAAAGGGGCGCATCAAGGATGTTGGCATCAGGAACAAGTCGATATCGTCAAACATCAACGACCATGCCCTTTGCAGCTGTATTCTGCGGGTCATCGCCTGAAACAAGTCCGCGATATCAAGCACCGGGTACCTGTCAAAACTCATCGAGACCATGCGGTTAATCTCTGCTGACCCATGCTCTTCAATCGCCTTGCGGAAGGTGTGGTTCACTTCGGTGTACAGGATATCACCCCAGACACGTGCCGTTTCGTCAGCGAAAGGCGGTGTAACTTCGCGAACGGCGATACCGGCGGCGCGCAGACCTTCCACAGCGCGTTCCATTGCGCTTTGCACAGCCGGATCAAGCGGTGCGTCAAACGGGTTCACGCTATATCCGACCGTGACAGTCTTGGCCCGTTCACGGCCGCTATCGGCTGCCATAACCTGCAACGGGTCACGGCTATCCTTCATCGACATCACTTGAAGCGCGGCGCGCACATCTGCAACGTTGCGTCCGAGAGGACCCTGAACCGACATGGTCTGAGTAAGGGGAGGTCGCTCGTTCGGTTGATTTGGGTTCATCGCAGGCACGCGACCAAACGATGGGCGAATGGTCGTCACGCCGCAGCAAAACGCGGGATAACGCAATGAGCCGCCCAGATCATTACCGTGCGCAATCGCTCCGATACCACTGGCGACGGCTGCTGCGGCAGCGCCGCTTGACCCTCCGGGTGTGACACTAGCATCCCAAGGATTGAGCGAGACACCGTGCAAAGGATTGGAGGTGCACCAACGCATCGAAAATTCCGGCGTATTGGTGCGACCAATAATGACAGCACCGCCTTTCTTCAGGTTGGAAACTACTGGCGCGTCGTCTGGGCCAGACATGTCTTTGAAGGCTGGAACGCCGTTGGAGTTTGCGTAACCCGCCTGATCAACATTGATTTTAGTGGTGACCGGCACACCATAAAGTGGGCTTGGGTTGTCCGGGATGCCTGCGTCGTCCATAGCGCGGGCCATATCCAATGCCTCGGCGACCGGCTCTGTTATTGCATTTATGGCAGGGTTCAGCGCTTCCATGCGATCGATATGCGCCTGTGCCACTTCAACAACCGAAACGTCCTTGGACCTGATTTTTTCGGCGGTCTTGATGGCAGACCAGAATGTAATTTCGCTCACGGCAATGCTCTCCTACGGGGTGGGCAGCAGGACAACAGCGTATCCTATTGCGTAGATTTGGTCCTCTAGCAGAGGGTCGTCGGGTCTTGCGGGACCTGAACCGAACACAACCGAATGGGTGAGAACGCCAAGAACCGTCTGTGTCATGCGATGGATGGCAGCCTTTGGGTCTGATACGCCGTGCTGTCTCAACCCGTCTGAAAGTTCGTCACTCATGCGCGCTTCGAATGCAGAGCGCAGTGCGCGCAAGGGAACCCAAATGTTCGGTGTCGATTTCACACGCTCCGCCATCGATCGGTAAAGTTCGGGATTGTCACGAAACTGTGCACAGGTAAGGTCCAGCAGGCGCCGCAGCCGCTCTTCGAAGGGCAAGCCGGTCAGATCCAAATTCGCAAGATCCGTCATAGCACGGGCATTAAACTCGTCAACAAGACGCGTGATGATGCCCTCTTTCGATCCGAAATGATGATAGAGGCTACCAATTGATACGCCCGATTCTTTGGAAATGTGCGATAACTGGACGGCGTCAAAGCCGCCATCGGCCATCAGAATATGCGCGGCATCCAGAACGCGGCGAACGGTTTTTACCCCCCGTTTCTGTGGCTTACGAATTTCTACGGCTTGCTCTGTCACAATCGCTCCCTTACTCATTTACAAAATACTAGAATTAGAGTTCTAATTCAAGTATTGTCTCTGGCACGCCCTGGAGGAGGGCCAGCTTTAGGGAGGCTTTAATGAATAAGAAAACTATGATTGCGGCTGCAATCACCTCGATGATTGTTGTGGGTGCGGCGCAGGCCGAGACACTGAAAGTGTCGACCGCAGCACCTAACGGAACACCTTGGGTCAAGCACCTTGAGACGAGCGCTGCAAATCTTGCAGAAATCTCTGGTGGTGCGATGACGATGGAAGTCTTTCCGGCAAGCCAGTTGGGCGCGGAAACTGACACCATCAAACAGACGGCACGCGGGCGTTTGGCCGCAGGGAACTTCTCAATCACAGCCGTGGCCAGCGTGGTGCCTGAAGTGTCAATGCTGGTGACTCCGTTTTTCTGGGACAGCTTCGAGCAAGCAGATTGCGCGTTGGACAACCATCTTTCCGGCCTCTTCGACGAGCTGTTTCAGACGCGCGGTCTGCGATTGGTCCAATGGCAAGAGCTTGGTTGGCAGAACCTATTCACGAACGAGCCGGTGAGTGGCCCCGCCGATGTCGTGGGCCTGAAAATGCGCGTTGGAACGTCGGACAACCACGATATGTACTGGCGTGCTGCTGGCGTATCGGGCGTGCCAATGCCTTTCTCGGATATTGCAACAAACCTTCAGACCGGCTTGGTCGAAGGTGGCGAGCTGCCCACCATTTCTTATGTAGCAGGTGGCGTCGGGAAAATTTCACCGCACATGACACGGACCCGCCACATCTACCAGCCCTCTGTTCTGCTGATGTCCACAAAAGTCTGGGACGGCATGTCCGAGGAAGAGCAAGCGCAGTTCAACGAAGCGATGGAGCCTGCCCAAGCCCTACGAACCGCGGTTCGTGGCGCAATTGATTTCTTCAGCGCCAAGCATGTCGAAGAGGGTGGCACAATCAGCGAGTTGAACGATGAGCAGCGTGCAGAATGGGCAGCGCTTTGGTCAGATGAAAAGATGCAGGAACTGATCGCAGCGACAGGCGGAGATTCGCAGCGCGTCTATGACGCTGTGGTCGCAGCCCGCGACGCTTGCACAACAAACTGATCCGGCCATGAAACGGTTCCTGTCTGCTTTACTGACAGTCGAGACATTGGTTGCGGGGGCATTCTATACGATTGCCGCCGCAATCTTGTTCGCCGATGTCATCGCGCGCGAACTGTTTGATTCTCCGATATGGGGCGGGCAACGCATCGCGGTTTTGTTGGCCAACGGATCAGCCCTGATCGGCATCGCAGTCGCAGTCGCGCTTAACCGGCATATTCGCCCGTCTGTTCTGGATGGGGCCATCCCAGCCCGGTTTGATCCGGTAACTGTGCGTGTCGGGCATCTGCTTGGCGCCGCGGTCATGTTTGCGGGCGCGTACTATGGCGCACTGCTGGTTCTGGAAAACAGGTCAATGGGCTTTACCACGCCGCCGCTTAAGCTTGAGATCTGGATCGCGCAGCTTGCCTTTCCTTACGGGTTTGCCTCGGCTGGCTTGCGCTATCTGTTCTTCGCCATCGACCCCGAGCTGCAACCCAAGCATGAGGATCGTATTTGATGAGCGCGTCCGTAATCCTCCTTCTGATCGTTGTCGGCCTGTTGGCACTGCGCCAGAACATCGTGATCATTCTTGCCGTCACAGTCGCCTATCTGCACCTGACATGGGGCGACGGCGACCTTCTATACATGGTCGAGGACGCCTGGATCGCGATTGACAAAGAGGCGCTTTTGTCGATCCCCATGTTTATCCTTGTGGGTGCCGTGATGACCCGCGGATCAATTGCCAAGCGACTGATTGATGTGGCCATCGCGTTTACCCAAAACCTGCGGGGCGGACTTGGGGCCGCCGCCATTCTAAGCTGCGCTGTGTTCTCAGCGATCTCCGGCTCTTCTCCGGTCACCCTACTGGCTGTGGGCGCGGTGCTCTATCCGGCGCTTTTGCAGGAAAACTATCCAAAGCGGTTCGCACTCGGCGCACTGACGTCTGGCGGAACGCTGGGCATCATCATCCCGCCGTCGATCCCGCTGATCATCTATGGCATCGCGACCGAGACATCCATTGTCGATCTGTTTCTGGCGGGCCTGATCCCCGGCTTGTTGCTGACCGCCATCATGGTCGCCTATTCGCTCTACCTGAACCGGAATATGCCCACGCCTACAGCTGAAACGCGTAAATCCTTGCGCACCGCGATCAAACGTGGCGGGCCGGCGATTTTCATGCCGATCCTGCTTCTTGGTGGAATCTATTCTGGCTATTTCACACCGACGGAATCTGCCGCCGTTGCGCTGGTATATGCGCTGCTCGTCGAGATGTTCATTCACCGTGAAGTTGGCCTGCGTGACCTTTATGTGATCGTGCAGGACACGGTCGCGCTTCTTGGCTCGATCATCCCGATCATCGCCATCGCAATGAGCGTGAATGTCTTCCTGGCCACCGAAGGTGTGCCCAATGCACTTGGCGCCTGGCTGCAGGCCAATGTCGGCAACGTGATCCTGTTTATCTTGGCCATGAACCTGCTTTTGCTACTTGTTGGTATGTTCATGGACACGATCTCTGCGCTGCTGATCTTTGGTCCGCTTCTTATGCCGGTGGCTGCAAGTTTTGGTATCGATCCTGTGCATCTGGGCATCATCATGGTGCTGAACCTTGAAATCGGACTTCTGACCCCGCCGATGGGGTTGAACCTGTTGGTGGCTTCCACGGCATTCAAGGAAAAGTTCAGCCTTGTGACGGTGTCGGTGCTCCCCTTCATATGCCTGATGCTACTTGTTCTGCTACTAGTCAGCTTTGTTCCATGGCTCTCTCTGGCATTGCTCTAGAAAGTCTAGCTTGTCGTGGGCACGGTTAAGAAAGCAACCCCATCTTGATGATTTCAACAGACGTTTGTATGAAGCGTTACCCAACGGACTGTCGTAAAATACTATCTTGCTCCGCCATAGGTGCCGACCTGCGGAGTGACGCGCTCTGTCAACGATGTTGGCAAGAAGCAAGGCTACAGGGAAAATGCATTTTCTCTCGCGGTATGGTCCGTGCGTCAGGCGAATTCCTGATAGTTTTGACCAATGGTCTTTGCCGCTGATTGAAGTCGCGCAAGGTGGTCTTTGGCGACGTCTTCTACGGATCTATCACCGGCATTCCAGACTAGGTTTATTGCGCCTACGGGTTCCCGGCCTGCAAGGATTGGAACCGCGATTGCCGATGGAAGTTCACCGTATTCCACGGCTCGCCCCCAATGGCCCTGCGCCCGGGCCGCATAGCCCTGTTCTGTGATGTTTCTAATAACCTGTAGAAGCTGTGGCAGGACGGCCGTATCCTCACGGGGAAGGCGGTCGACCAATTCCCGCAACGCCTGTGCGCGAGCTGAAGGCGACAGTGCCGAAATGTATGCAGACCCTAAAGCCGAGAGTATTGGAGAGGGGCGGAAGCCGACTGCATCTGGATAGACGCCGTGCTTTTTGAAGACGCGGGTGGTGTCCACGATCTCGGTGCGGCCCTCGCCAATCGCGGCAGCCAGATCGACGCCCAGACCGGTCTGCTCAGACAGTCGTACGATTTCTTCCTTGCCGACGGCCACCAGTCGGTCAACCAGATCGGGCATGCCATAAGCATGAGGAAAGGCCGAACCAAGCTGATAGCATCCATCACTGCTTCTGCGGATAAGCCAACGTCTGTTTTCCAAAGTTGCGCAGATACGCAGTAATGTAGGTTTCGCAAGCCCTGTCTGCGCAGCAAGAAAGGCAAGTGAACTGGCGCCTGAAGTATGAACAACTTCAAGCACTGTCAGCCCGCGTTCAATGGATCGGTTGAGTTTGATCATCTGAGTGTTTCACCTAGTGAAACACTCAATCGACTTTAATGAATGTGTTCAATAGTTTTTTGACACTCGATTCCACAAAGTAGCGACTGGAGTCGACCACAGCCAACCGCTTTTGGGAGGAACTCGTGTCGGAACTCAAAAAAAACACGTACCTGGAATATCCCGTGACCGCGCTCTCGCTCGCGATCATTGCAGTGGTTTTCTACGTGTCTGTTTTCGGTGTGTTTTCGGATTCCTATCTACGCGTTGGAATGTTGATGGCCGGTGGCTTATTGATCATTCTGTCCAGCCTAAAGCGGTCTGACGGCCTAGCCGATCGCGGGATTTTGGTCGCTGCTGCAGTTGCTTTGTCTTTAAGTGTCTACCAGTATTTTCGTGCTGCTGAAGAAATCGAAACTGGGCTTTATTTTCTGACCTCAACCGACATGTGGATGGGTCTTCTTGGACTCCTCGCAGTGCTCGAACTGACTCGCCGATCGGTTGGCCTTGTAATGGCGCTTGTTGCTGGTGTCCTGCTTGCCTACGGAGCTTTCGGGCATATGGCGCCCGGGTTCCTTCGACATGCAGGGATATCCAACGAGGAACTGATGACCGTTCTGTGGTATTCCTTTGACGGTGTGTTTGGACGCCCTATGGCTACGGTTGTCTCCACCATCCTGATTTTCATTATCTTCGGCGCGCTTCTTGAACTGCTGGCAATCGATCTGGTGCTTGTGCGGCTGGCTATGGCTGCCACCGGACGGATGCGATCTGGCCCCGCGGCGGCGGCTACTGTGGCCAGTGGTTTATTCGGGACAATTTCCGGCAGCGCAGTGGCCAATGTCGTCGGCACCGGCGTCATCACCATTCCGCTGATCAAGAAACGTGGCTTCTCTGCCCGCTTCGCAGCAGCGGTCGAATCTGCTGCCTCCAGCGGTGGTCAGATCACCCCACCAATTATGGGGGCGGTCGCGTTCATCATGGCGGACGTCACAAGCGTTCCTTACTTGACGATCTGTGCCGCTGCCGCTGTTCCTGCCTTGCTTTACTACGGCGGTTTGTTCGTCGCGATTTCAAGCGCTGCGCGGAATATGGATCTGGCGGAAGAACCGCGTCCGAATATCTCGTTTAGCTGGCGTGAACTCGTGCAAATGGGGATATTCGTGCTGGCACTGGCGGGTATCGTGGTGACTATGGTTGGCGGCTCGTCGCCTGCCTATGCCGGGTTTGTCGGGGTCGCTCTCGCCGCAGTACTGGGCTTTGCTCTCCGTCCCGATTTGTTGACCAACGGGAAGGCCTGGTTGAAGTTCATCCGCTCAGCTGGACTGATCTCGGCGCAACTCGTGGTGATTGTCGGAGCTGTGGGGATCGTCATTGGCGTTTTAAACCTGACCGGCGTGGGGCTGCGTTTTGCCTCCTTGCTCTCAAACCTCGCAGAGACCAAACTTTTCCTTTCCCTGATCCTGATGGCTGTTGCCTGCCTTTTGCTTGGCATGGGGATGCCGACCGTTCCCGCCTATTTGATCATCGTTCTGGTAATGGGGCCTTCGCTGCAAAAACTTGGTGTTCCGATTGTCCATACCCACATGTTCGTGCTGTATTTCGGCGTTTTGTCAGCCATTACACCGCCCGTTGCTCTGGCGGCTTTTGCCGCCGCTCCAATCGCGGGGTCAAGCCCGATGGCTACGGCGCTTGAAGCCTCGCGGCTGGCGCTGCCGGGCTTTGTGATCCCGTTCGCATTCATCTATCAGCCAGCGCTGCTGCTGGGGACCGGATTTGACTGGACCGAGTCGGTGCAGGCAATCTTGTTCGTGCTACTCAGCACAATCCTGATCTCACGCGCCTGCTATCCACGCCGTGGCAAAACGTACATGGTGCCTGTCGGTTTAGGGCTGGCTGCCGCACTCATTTTCTTTGGGCCAACCGTCTCTTGGATCGCCGCAATCGCTGGATTGGGGCTGCTGTATTTCGACCGGCTGGACCTGACCTCAAAAGAAACGATCTCATAAACACACAAGGGAGAACCTGATCATGAAGACAACCAATCTTGACCGCCGCAGCTTTTTGGCCGGCACCGCTGCCGCTGCAACTCTTAGCATGCTGCCGCGAGCCGCCTTCGCCAAGGACCTGCTGCGTATGTCGACACTGGGGCCGGGCACCAGCCCGAACCTGGTCATGACCACCTTCGCCAACATCATCAATCGGGAGTTGCCTGACTACGAGATCCAGATCAACGCCACCGGCGCAGCCACTCGGCATGTTCTGGAAGTGGCAATGGGCAAAACTGCTTTCTGCATGTCCTCTCCTGCCCTGCATGCATTGATGGTCAACCAACGTGCGATGTTTGAAAAGATCGAGCAGGCGCCGGAACTAGCGAAAAAGCTGCGCGCTGTGCTGAACTTCCCGATGGGCGTCTATCACATCGCTGTCTATGAATCCTCGGGTATCACTTCGCTCGATCAGGCCAAGGGCAAACGGGTCTTCCTTGGGCCTCCCGGCGGCGCTGCCTATGCGACGATGTCACGTCTGTTCGAGGCAGTCACCGGCCTGAAAGCAGATGAAGACTACGAGGCGGTCAAGCTGGGTTGGGACGCCGCCGCTGCGTCGTTCCAGGACGGTAATCTGGATATCTACTGCAACCCGACCAACGCGCCCAGCCCGGTGCTGACTCAGATCACCGTGTCTAACCCAATCCGCTTTCTGGGCATTCCCGGCGACCAGTTGGAATCAGACGGCGTCAAAGCACTGGCAAACCGTCCCGGCTTTGGCCTCGCTACGTTGCCCGCAGGTGTCTACGGCGACAATCAGGTCAACGCCGAGGACACGACCACGCTGGGCGTGACCGTTGGCATTGTCACCAACGAAGATGCCGATGAGGCGATGATCTATGACATGATCAAGATTTTCTTCGCCGGCGTGGCAGACATGCGTGAAAGCGCACCGTGGCTTGCGGCTGTGACACCCGAAGCTGCGGTCAAGGACCTTAACATGCCGCTGCATCCCGGTGCGCTTCGTGCCCTTGAAGAACTTGGCGTGGCCATTCCCGACGCCGCCCGCATGTAAACGAAACAGGCCGGGGCGTCAGCGCCCCGGTCCGCCTTTCAAGTGGTGCAGGATCATGACCAAGAACGTCCTTTTCATTATGTGCGACCAACTGCGTTGGGATTACCTGTCCTGCACGGGCCATCCCCATCTGCACACGCCCAACATCGACAGGCTTGCCGCGCGTGGGGTGTTGTTTGATCGGGCCTATGTTCAGTCGCCGATCTGCGGCCCGTCGCGGATGTCTTTCTATACCGGCCGCTATGTCAGCTCGCACGGCTCGACCTGGAACAACATTCCGCTGAAGGTGGGGGAAATGACGCTGGGCGATCATCTGCGCCCACTTGGCGTGCGCACCGCGCTGTGTGGCAAAACCCATATGACCGCCGATGCCGAGGGTATGAAACGCTTGGGCCTTGCCCCCGACAGCAAGATTGGCGCACTGGTGTCGGAATGCGGCTTTGAACCTTACGAGCGCGAGGACGGCCTGCACCCTGACGGCCCGCGCTATCCGCGCAATGCGGCCTATGACAGTTTTATGAAAGACCGCGGCTGGCCGGACGAGAACCCCTGGCACAGCGTCGCCAACAGCGCCGAAGACGAGGATGGCAATATCCTGAGCGGTTGGTTCATGGATAACGCCGACAAACCCGCTCGCGCTGCCGATGAAGAAAGCGAAACACCCTATATCACCGGCCGCGCGATGGATTTCATCCGCGAGGCCGGAGACACCCCATGGTGCCTGCACCTGAGTTACATCAAGCCCCACTGGCCCTATATCGTGCCCGCGCCCTATCACAATATGTACGGGCCTGAAACGCATCTGGACGCTGTGCGCAGCGCTGACGAACGCGCCGATCCCCACCCCGTTTACGGCGCCTTCATGGACGAACGCGTATCACGCGCCTTTTGTGACGACGGCACCAGAACCCGCGTGCTGACCGCTTATATGGGCCTGATCAAACAGATTGACGACCAGATGGGCCGCCTGATGGCGTTTCTGGACGAACAAGGGCTGACCGATGACACGATGATCATCTTCACCTCCGATCACGGCGATTATTTGGGCGATCACTGGATGGGCGAAAAAGAGCTGTTCCATGATGCCTCGTCCCGCATCCCGTTGATCGTGGTCGATCCGCGCCCTGAAGCCGATCCGACCCGCGGCCTGAAGACCTCTGCACTGGTCGAGGCGATCGACGTCGTGCCGACGATCCTGGACTATTTCGGCGGCGATTCCGTTCCCCATATCATCGAGGGAAAATCGCTTCAGCCGATCTTGCATGGAAGGGCCGACAGCCTGCGCGAATTCGCGGTTTCCGAGTATGACTATTCGATGCGCGATGTGCGTCGCCGTTTAGGGGTCGAGGTCAAGGACGCAAAGCTGACCATGCTGTGTGACGGGCGCTGGAAGTACATCTTCGCCGAAGGGTTTCGTCCAATGCTGTTCGATCTGGAAGCCGACCCCAACGAGTTGACTGATCTTGGCGCAAATCCCGCCTACGCGGATGAACTCATCCGGCTGGAGAAGTTGTTCTTCGGTTGGGCGCGCCGGACATCGCAACGCACCACCCGATCAGACGCCTGGATCGCTGCCCGCGATCCGAGTCTGGGTGAAGCTAAGGCCGGCATCCTGATCGGCTACCGCAATGAGGCAGAGCTGCGCGAGGTATTCAACAACGCTGAAGTCCTAAACGAGGATTCTGGCAAGGCCTCCTGACACGATGCCCGTGGGCGCACCAGACGAGAGCTAACAGCGATGTTGCGGATTTTCAGACTGTGTACACAGCCCCCAAAAAGCTCGACTAACCTGATGCAGCGCATAGCGAAACCAACGCAGGCATAAGTGGTAACAAACTGACGGAACTCCTCAGTAGTTTGCCGGAAAGGAAATGAAGTGTGTTACCTGGCATGGTTTGGACTCGTGTTGCTGATCCAATCTTACCGGTTGGCTTTTCAATAGACCAAACGCATGTTCATGAAGAGCATTGGTGTCGGCATCCACAAATGACGTGAATGCCTTCACTTACTCGGCTTACCGATGAAACCGGTATCCTTGATAACAACGTGGAAAGTCCCGCGAGACGATTACACGCCACTAGCGGCCCTATGCGAAGGCTCACGATGCCGCGGAGCAGTTTCCCCGAAGCCGGCATTGTTGGCCAAGTGCAACAATTCGGGACATTTAGGTTTTTAGATCGGACAGAATTACTGTTGGCTTGGTGGCACTCAAGTCTGCTTCCAACCATTACGGCAATATCAGCTCTCCTCGCTGGAGCGTGATTTAAGCCAACTTGCGACATCCCAAAGCGAAGTCTTGTTTTTGGATGAGCGTTCCGAAAGAAGATAAAAGTCATGTCCACGAGCATCCCACTTCGGACCAACTTCGACGAGGCGACCCGATTTGATGTCATGGGACACAAGGAAGCGGCTGACAAGGGTTATTCCTTGTCCAGCGATGGCGGCGTCAACCGCGAGCGCCGTCTGGCTAAGCCGTAGCCCCCGAGGCGAGTGATCCGGAACACCGATGGTCGCTAGATACGTTGGCCAAAGGTCATGTGTGTCATGGATTTTGGGCAGTTTAGACAGTAACTCAGAATCGAGCGGCCTGGGGCTGTCACCCGCAAGCTTTGGCGCAGCGACTGCTATCACTTCCTGCTTGAACAACCGTGTCGCCTGCAAGGATGCACCAAAAGGCGGTGTTCCTTGTCGCACGGCAAGGTCGATACCATCGCTATGAAAACTTGAGATCTTCTCAGTGGCCATAATCCGCAAATCGATATTGGGATGGGCCTCGGCGAATTTCGGCAGATTGGGAATCAGCCATTTGGCAGCAAAGGTCGGCGTGACACTGATCACAACTTTATCTTGCTCCGGCAAAAGCTCGACTGTTGCTGCACGAAGCGCAGCAAAGGCCTCTGCAATCCGTACATGATAGCTGCGACCAGTTGATGTGAATGCCAAACCTTTAGGCACCCGTTCAAAGAGCGTGACGTCAAGAAGGGCTTCCAGCTGACGAACATGCTGCGCAACGGCGCCTTGTGTGACACCTAATTCGTCGGCGGCTGCCTTGAAACTGAGACGACGGCCGGCTGCATCAAAAGCTCGCAAACTGTTTAGAGGAGGTAGATCAACCATAATGCAATAGTAATTCTACTGTCATGAAACATCAAATCTCAATCGAATGGTAGGTAATATAGGCATAACATGCATGTCATACCTCAGAAGGATGGATAGAATGACAATTGAAAAAGTAGCGTTGGTCACAGCGGGCGGCAGTGGCATGGGCGCAAACGCGGCGCGCAGACTTGCCAGCGACGGATTCAAAATCGGCATCTTGTCATCTTCTGGAAAGGGTGAGGCGCTCGCGATCGAACTCGGCGGTTTTGGTGTTACAGGCTCCAACCTCGATAAAGAAGCTTTAACCGCGTTGGTCGACGGCGCGAGAAATCGCTGGGGCCGCGTCGATGTTTTGGTCAACTCTGCCGGCCACGGACCAAAAGGTCCGGTTCTGGAGATCAGCGATGAAGATTGGCATCAGGGTATGGAAGTGTATCTGATGAATGTGATCCGTCCGACACGACTCGTCACACCGATGATGCAAACGCAAGGCGGTGGCACTATCATCAACATCTCGACCTTTGCGGCATTCGAACCCGACCCGCTCTTTCCGACGTCGGGCGTCTTCCGCGCTGGGCTTGCCGCATTCACGAAGCTCTACTCGGACAAATATGCATTAGAGAACATCCGCATGAACAATGTCCTTCCAGGCTTTATCGACAGCCTGCCCGAAACCGACGACCGCAAGGCTCGGATACCAATGGGGCGTTACGGACATGCTGAAGAAGTCTCTTCATTGGTTTCTTGGCTGGCCTCCGAAAATGGTGGATACATGACAGGTCAGAACCTGCGGATCGACGGAGGGCTGACCCGTGCCGTCTGAAACTATCACCATTGAGTCTTCGCGTGAGCGACTTGTCTTCTTGGTAAAATGGGGGGCATCTGCTGTTCAGATCATGGGATACACAGCGACAGGATTTGGATGGACCCCCTGGAACCTTTACCTCTTCCTAGTTGGTGTTTTGGGATGGTTCGCCGTCGGCGCTTTGTGGAATGACAAGGCGTTGATGCTCGTCCACCTTGTCGCGCTTGGCGCAATGATTGCTGGTATGACAAGCAACTGACACGCAAGAGCGGCCATTCGCTGCTCTACAACATCAACCGTCTCTTCAAATTCGAAAGTGGCTCGCGGCCTGTTTCAGAATTGAGCGCAGTGTCGCGAGCTTAGATTGCAGTCAACAAAGCCATCCATCACACCGAATGTAAGATAAAAGCACTCGTGAACGCGCTCATCGCTGCCTATGCGTAACAAGTGCTTGGTAGGCGCGAAAACTGTATCGGGGAAAAGTCGGAAAAATGGTCGATTTTCACTATCAAAAACGCCCTGAGCCTTTGTTTGCGGGCATATCGCGAGTCACCACGTACCTGACTAGGATCAAAAAACCAATCCAATCGACCGAATAAAAGGGCTGATCAAGCAACGGCAAAACCTACCCAATCATTGGAAACCAATGCAACTTGTGACCGTTAAAACTTGGCGATCACGTTGATGAACACACCTTCGTCGTCAAAGGTCAGGTCGGTCAGATCGTCACTGAAACTGCCGAAATTATACCCGACGCCAATCTTGGCGTTGTCACCGATCTGACGATAAACAGCCCCAAGGAATGCGGTTTCCGACAGGCCCGCTTGCTTGGCTTCCAGATGGCGGGCTTCGAACAAAAGGTCCCATTTGTGCACAAAGTGATAGCGGGCATTCACGACCGCCAGACCTGCATCGTTTTGCTGAAAGGCGACGCCGGCACTGGGTGATGACACCGACTTGCGCAGCCCCAATTTGCCGCCGATCGTCCAGAACCGGTTCAGGTCATATTCCACGTCAAACGACAGAATATGGCTTTCCTGACGCTGACCGCGTTCGCCAGTCTGGTCGACGATCTGCCCAAGCGAATCGTGGAAATAGCGGTATTGGAACAGCAGGTTGAGCCGGTCATGCTCGATCGGGCGAAAGGCATAGCCGAGCACTGCATCGGTATAGACGCCATTGTCCAGCGTCGGGCTGACACTTTCCACATTGGTGTGATCGACTGAAAAGACCAGCCGGTGGCTTTCGTTGAACTTGTACTGCCCTGATGCTGCGACCCGCCACGCGTCCGCATCGCGGATCGTGCCCGCGCTGACGCCCCGGTCGCGACGGAATTCGGCCTTGGCCGCAAAGCTCAGCGCGTTGCCGTCGTCATACAGCACGCCCACGGAATAGGCATTGCGGTCATAATCACCTTCGGTGCGATCATTGATGCGACCCGTCTCGAACCCCGCCGAAAAGCTAAGCGCTTCGTTATGGGCGTATTCGACGCCATACGCGCTGACCAGTGACCGGTGACGGCCAAAGATGTCATAGGTATTTTCACCGTAAAGCTTGACTGAATCGCTGACCTGGCGCTTTCCGCCAAGCACGAACCGCCCGCTGTCGGAGCCGTTCAGATCAATGCCTGTCAGCTCTCGTCCGGGGTCAAGCTCATAGCCGAAATAGGCGCTGTCGTAGCCATCGCTTTGATAGGTCAGCAACAGTTTGCCGCCGATGCCAAGGGTGCCGTCGGACACTTCGCCTTCGACTGTCCAGTTTTCCGCAAAGCGCAGGCTGGCCCCGGCGCCGTACCGGTCATTGCGCAAAAGCCCGCCCGCGCGGTTTAACGTATGCTGGCCAAATATATGCCAGCTGAAGTCATCACTGACCTTATAGGTCAGACGAACCGCCGCGTCGGTGCGCGTTCCGGTTTCATCCGCATCGCCACCGGGGGTGACTTGATCCAGATGCTCGACCCCGAAATCCAGCGTTATCCGCTCGGTTGCCTTGAAGGTCAGCTCTGCCCCAACCTCGGTCAATGTCTTGCCGGTGCTGTCCTTGTAGTCATCGGCGTAAAGGCGGAAGGCAAGCCGCTCGGTCGGTTCAACCTCCAGCGTGACGCCCCAAAGCTCTTCGTCATTGACGATCTGGTAGTCCAGCGTCGAAAAGCCCGCGCTACGTTTTTCATAATAGCCGGTTGCGCGGCCGGGCATATCTACACCCAGAACGGCAAACTCGGCCTGTCCGCGCAGGCGCCATGCCTCGCCGGTGCCGCCCACGGTGCCAGCGGTGGTCGAGGTCGTCACGATCAACCCACCGTCCGAGCTGATCGACGAGCCAAAACCCGGTCCCTTGGTTTCGGCGTATTCGACCTCGACAAAGCTGTCTTCGCCGAATTGTAGACGCACATCGCCACCAATCGCGGTTTGGTCGGCAATGTCGGTCTGTTCGACCATGCCGGTCAGGCCCACGCGCACGTTGTCGCTGACCCAGTTTTCCACCCGGCCACCATAAGAAACGCCGTCGATCTCAGTTGCGCTGGGGGTGTATTCATATTGCACGGCAAGGCGCAGAACCTGATCGCCGCCCGGTTCCGTGATCAGGTTTCTGGACGTACCAAAACCGCTCAGGGGCGAGGAAAGGGTGACGACGCCCTGGCTATAATCAATCTCGTAATCCACGCCATAGACAAGCTGCGTCGTGGCAATCACCCGCCCCGTGCGTTTGTCGCGCAACTCGACCGAGACGGTTTCAGACCCCAGCGTCAGATCATCGCGCGTCAGAAAATAGATCGACCCACCGGTGCCGTCGAAATACTCGCGTCCGGGCAGACGGTCGGGGCTGGCGGCGTAGATTTCGGCGGCCAGACGGCTTTCACCGTTGCGGGTTTGCGCCTGCGACCGATACAGCGCCTGCGCGCCATACAGCGTGCGTTCATTGCGCAGATAAGTGCTGTTTTCGATCTGGCTTTTGTAATTGCCCCACAGGATGTGGCTGCCATCCTTGGCCAGTTTCAGGTAAATCTTGCCATCCGACGGCGCACCGTCGATCAGCGTGCTGTCATCGCCATAGGTCGGATAGCCGTCTTCGATCAGCATCCGGCGCAACCGCGATTGCGGGTCTTTCTTGTCCAGCCCGCTGAACAGGTTCTTGAACTCGTCTTCGCCCGTGTCGATCCGCGCGGTCACATCCCAACCGGTCGCGGTCTTGCCGGTGATATAACCCGCGATCCGCCCATAGCCATAGTCGCGATCAAACGAGCCACCTGCGGCCCCTACCCCACCCTGAAGCTTGCGCCCGAAGGTCAGGTCAATCAGCCCCGTCCCAAACCATTCGGTGTTGGGGATCGAGATTTCGCGTTCGATATACGCCGGTGCAGCCCCTTCAACACGCACGCCGACCGGGTGGTCGCCGGGAGGCAGGATACGCTGAATGACGAAGCTGCCCGAACGGTCGGCTTTGACTTGTTCGCCAAGGGTTTGCACCGTGGCACCGGGGGCAACGCTGCTGCCGCTGACGGTCACGGCACCGCCGCGCACGGGGATGCGGCGGCGCGCGGCATTGTCCACGCCCGCCTCGGCTTCAGTGGTTTCCGCACTGCCGTCGGATAGCGGCGCAATGTTGATCGGGTTGGTTTCATCGAAGCGTCCGAACTGGTCATAAACGCGGTGCACGACCAGAAGATCGCGTCCGTCCGGCATGGTGAAACCTGTGTCGCCATTTGGCGCAATCGGCACCACTAGAACCGTGCGCGCGCCGCCAAGGGCGTTTGGGTCGACCACGCGCACTTCGGCACGGGTGACGAAGGCGGGATAGTTCAGCTCGCTGCGCACCGAGACGGTTTCACCAGCTTTGGGCGGCGTGTCGTTCAGCACCAAAAGCGTCAGGCGCGGCACCACACCAAGCCCGTCGAACTTGACCTGCACATCGGCGGCGGCAAGCGACTGGTCAATCTTTCGGGTCGCAGATTGCACCGCCGGATCGCCTGCGAATTGTTCGTCGTTGATGGTGATGCTGAACCCGTCCTGCGCGCGTGCAGCTCCAATCAGCGCCAGCACAGATGCGCTACAGGCCAAGGTGAATTTGGTCAATCGATACATCATCTTATACCTCACCGCGCTCATTGTTTGCGCACCACATTGGTGCCCACATCAAGGCGATAGTTTCCGTGCCACTGGCGTTCAAGCACCTGCTTGATGGCCCTCAGACGTGCGCGTCCCGTGGCCGCATCTTCGCCCGCGTCAAGCACATAAGTCAGCTCGATCGCTGTTTCTTTGTCACTGATCTGGTTGACCAGCGCGCTCAGAGCTTGCGCAAGCCCCGTGCTTGGCTGCGTCGTTCCGTTGGCGAAGGCTGCACGGGTCAGGTCGATATCGACCACATTGCCAATCGCGGCACCGAAATTCAGCTTGGCGATCTTGCCCGGTGTCAGGCGGATCACCCGCGGGTTTTCCGTGGTGACGCGATAGCCCGTGGGCAAGCTGCGCTTGTCGAGCTTCAGCATGAAGTTCGACCCGATCGTGCGGGGAAGTGCTGCACAGGGGACCGAGAAGCGGCCGTAATCATCGGTCGTGATGATTGTGCCATTGGGCGACACAAGGCGCACATCCGGCAAGCCCAGCTCGGTCGTGTTGGGGCGTTCAATTGTCGGGGCAAGCTTGCCTTTGCTGCCGTCATAGATGTTGTCGTCAAGGATCGCCTCGGGCAACGTGCCCGGCCCATCCTGATAACCATTGCGGTTCTTGTCGTCGAACACCTTGCCGATCACATCCGAGCAATCGAACACATGTTCAGGCCGGATTTCTATATCGGCCATTGCGACATTCGACAGTACGTTTCCGTTGGCATCCTGCGCCCATGTGCGGTTGGTCAGCGTGCCGAAGTTGCCGCGCGATGCAATGCGGGCGGCAAAGGTGATCGTCACCTTCTCTGACGCGCTGAGTGTTTCGATCCAGCGCAACTGGCGGCCAGTCACGTTCGGCTCCAACGCCGTGCCGTTCACCCGTGCGGTGCCGGGGGTATACAGCAAGCCCGGCGGAAGCTCGTCCACCAGCCGCGTGTCGCGGAACGTCGCGCCGGACAAATTCTCAAACGTCAGGGTGAAATTCACGGTTTCGCCGAACACCGCCGTGTCGCGGTCTGCCGCCTTGGTGGCGACAAGCGGCACGCTGGGGCGGCAATCCATCAACGGGATGTTGTTGTTCTGAACCTCGGGATCGCCCGCTTCGATATCAAAAGTGAAGTAGAACGGATTGCCCCCGGCCGAATAGTCGGTCAGCGTTAATCCGTCGGCCGTTGTGCCCGACCCGATGAACGCCGGGTTGGCTGGCAACAGCGTGGTCATATCCAGCGTTCCGCCGGGCGAGCGCGTCGTCGATGGCGTGCCAATCGGCGGATAGGTCACCGCCAGCGTGTATGTCCCCGGTGCAGTGACAAAGAATTGATAGAACCCGTCCGACCCGTCATCTGTGACGACAATCGGCCCGTTGGTCCCCACACCGGTTTGCGTGAATCCGCCACCCGAGATGCTGACCTGACCGCCTGTCAGAACAGACCCGTCCTGTTCGCAATAGAAATAGCCGGTCGGGTCAAAATCCTGATAATCCGGGATCCCGTCGCCGTCATTGTCATTCGGCGTCAGCGGTCCCTGCCCGATGCTGGGCGTGGTCAACTGGGTCGAGGTCGCACTGGCCGTGTTCGGCGCGGTGGGGAAACCGTTTGCGGTGGAATAGACCATGGTGATGGTGATCGTGCCGGTTTCGCCCGGCTCCAGCGTCGGATCGCCGGACAGAAGGGCTGTGTCGCCGACCCCATCAAAGGTTGCGCTAGCGGCCCCGTTGGTGAAATCCGCCGCCGTGGTCGTGACTGGATAGTCGGCGGACAACAGCGTTGCGGGCGCAAGGAACGTCACCAGATCGTCCTCCACCTGAATGCCCGTCTGGGTGATGTTGCCGGTGTTGGTCACAGTGATGGTGAAGGTCGATTGCTCAACCGTGTGGAACAGTCGCGAGGGCGCTCCGGCGGTTTTTGTCACATCCAGCGCAGGGGCGGCGGCGATCGGTGTGACGGTTGGGTCATCCGTCCCTACCCCGTCATCATCGGACACATCCGAGGTCGACCCGCCAAGCGGAGTCGCCGCGCTTGCAGTGATTACGTTGATCACCCCGCCCTTGTTTACATCATCCTGCGTCAACACGTGGGACACGTCATAGGTCGCAGTCTCGCCCGGCAGCAATGTGCCAGCCGGTGACGGCGGCGTGCCATCCGCGCCGGTGAAGACCGGCGTCAGGGCGCGCGGGTCGGTCCCATCAATGGCGGTCAGTTGGTCCGCCAGCGCGATACCCGTCAGCGTCACGTTACCGGTGTTTTCAACTGTTACCTCGTAAACAACCGACTCACCTGCCGCAGTTCCGGCAGAGACTTCACGCTTGATGACCTCCATCCCCGGTGCGGGCGCGATCAGCATCTCGGTCGGGTCGTCGGTGTTGTTGCCGTCCAGCGGGTCATCATCGGCAGACAGGTCGCTGACCGGAGAGTTGTCGGGCGACAGGCCGCTGACGACCGCGCTGTTGCGCAAACCGCCTGCGTCCACATCCGCTTGGGTCAGCGTGTGGGTCACGCGCCAAACCGCGTCCTCGGTTGGCGATAGCGTCGCGGGCACAGACAGTGGCGTGGCGGTTGCCGGGATCGGCGTGCCATCGGCGCGCAGCAGCGTGTCGCTCGCGCTTAGATCGGTCAGGTCCTGGTTGCCGGTGTTGGTCGCCGTAATCTCAAACACCACCTGATCGCCAGCGCGTGTGCCGGGGGTCAATACGGCTTTCACGACAGTCAGTTGCGGGTCCACGACCACATCGAAGATGGTGGGATCATCGACCGTGTTACCGTCGCTGTCATCGCCATCATCAGACACATCTGTCGCCTGCCCGCTGCCAGCGGGACCATCGGCTGTGACCGTGACCTGGTTGGACAGCCCTGCATGGTTCAGATCAA
Organism: Aliiroseovarius sp. F47248L; assembly: GCF_023016085.1. Taxonomy (NCBI): domain Bacteria; kingdom Pseudomonadati; phylum Pseudomonadota; class Alphaproteobacteria; order Rhodobacterales; family Paracoccaceae; genus Aliiroseovarius; species Aliiroseovarius sp. F47248L. The sequence goes on from NZ_JALKBF010000001.1 coordinate 2,514,019, forward strand.
TCTGGCGCAGCGTGACCGAGGCGGTGTAGGTCCAGACCTCGCCCACATCCAATTCGCCGTCGCTATCGGTGTCGCTGGCGGGGTCCAGCGCAAAGGGCGCATCCAGCGCGGTAACCGCACCTTGCAGTGACTGCATCTGGTCCACGACATTCACATTGCGCAGCGTGACGTTGCCGGTATTGGCGATGGACAGGCTGTAGTCCACCAACCCTCCAACCACCGACTGCCCACCCAGCACAACTTTTGTCGCCTCAAGCGCGGGGCCGCGGGCCGGGCCGGGGGTCGTCAACTCGACCGTGTCATTTACCGGCGTGTTGGACGGATCGGTCGCGGTGGCTGAAGCGTTGTTCACAACCTCGCCTGCATCGACCATGTCTTGGGTGACGGTCACATCAAAGCTGCACCCGCCTGTGGTGTCGCCCGGCGCAATCGACGCAATGGTGCAAATCTGACCACCGCCCATCGGGTCGCTCACCTCAACATTGGACAGGGTCACATTGCCGGTGTTGTTGACTGACAGTTGATAGGTCAGCGTGCTGCCGGCCGCGCCGAAGGGCGACGGCGTCGCAACCTTCGCAAGCTCCATCACCGGGGCGGCGGCGGGCATCGGGATGTCCAGCGTGGCAAAGGTGGTCACAGGCGCGCCTTGCGGGTTCTGCGCCGTGACATCAGCGCGGTTTGACAGGGTGCCGCTGTCGATATCCGCCTGCGTGACCGTATAGGGGAAGGTGCATTGCAGCGTTGTTCCACGCGCCAGTGTTGCCGTCGAGCAGGGAAGGCCGGGCACGAACGGATCGGAGATCGACACATTCGTCAGGGTTTGGTTGCCCGTGTTCTCGGCGATCAGCGTATAGGTCAGCGACTGCCCAACCGCCGTCACCGGCAAAGTTGCCGCCGCTTTGGTCAGTGTCAGATCCGGCACCAGGTCGCCATCCACCGTCACACTGTCCGGCGGGCTGACCACTGGCGTGTCACCAGGGCCATAGGTCGTTTCGGCGTAAGCCTCGTTAAAGACGAAACCACGATCCAGATCGGGCTGCGTCACAACATAGTCACCGACACAGATCGCCTCTTCCCCGGCTTGGAAATCCGGGTCGCTGGGGGGGGTCGGGGTCCAGCATGTTATGTCGCCCAGAATGCTGTCGCGCACGATGATCGGGTCGATCAGGGTCCGGGTGCCGCTGTTGGTCACGATGAACTGATAGCCGATCACATCGCCCACTTCGGAGAAGTCCGGGCCCGCGACCAGTTGCTTGTCGATCGACAAAGCGGCAACGCCTTGGTCGGGAATGGTCTCAGACGTCAGGGGCGAGGTCGTCGTGGACGAACTGCCCGTCGCAAGGTTGGTCACCGATCCCAGATCCACATCGGTCGCGGTGACCGTATAGGTGCCGGTGCAGACCAGATCATCCCCCGGCGCAAGTTCGTTCCCCGCAGGGACAGGGCAGGTAATGTCACCCGCATCAACCAGGTTATCGTCGATACTGAACGGCCCGACCTGCGTCGTGTTGCCCGTATTGGTCAGCGTATAGGTATAGGTCGCCGTGGCACCGACGAAGAATTCGGGGCCGGGCACCGGGTCTGCCACTTTCAACAAGGTCAGCGCATCGGTCTGACCGGCCGGCACCGTCACGCTGTCAGGTGCCGATGTCGTCGCCCCGCTGGAGGCCGTCGCCGTATTGGTCACCGACCCGTTGTCGATATCGTCCTGCGTCACCGTGTAAGACCCGGCACAATTCAGCGTCGCAGTCGGGATCAACCCACCGGCTGGCAGCGGATCACAGGTGACACTGCCCCCTGCCCCATCAATCAAATCATCCGCGATGGTGATCGGGTCGGTCAGAGTGACATTGCCGTCATTGGTGACCACGAAGTCGTAGTTAATCTGCTGGCCGACGGTGTCATAGGGGTTGGACGATCCCGCCCCAACCGTCTTGACCATCGACAGCGCCGGGGTCGGGGTGATCAAAACCTCGGTCGGGTCATTGGTGGTGTTGCCGTCCCCATCGTCGCCATCATCACTCACATCGGTGATCGGCACGCCACTGGGCGGGGTGCCGGTGACGGTCGCGCTGTTGCGCACGCCGCCGCCGTCAATATCCTCTTGGATCAGCGTATAGCGAACCTCGTAGCTGGCAACCTCGCCGGGCAACAGAGTGCCTGCGCCAGACCCCTGCGTGGACCCGACAAACGACGCGGCCGAGGGCGTCAGCGGTGTGCCGTCCACCCGCGTCAGCGTGTCGGACTGAATGCCGGTGCTGGTCAGCGTCACGTTGCCGGTATTCGTCACTTCGATCAGGAAGACGAGCTGACTGCCCAGCACGCCGCTGCCGGAAGACAGGGTTTTCTGCCCCTCGATCCCCGGGGTCACGGCGATTGGCAAGACGGTCGGGTTGTCATCTCCATTGGCCGGGTTGCCGTCGTCGGATGCATCCGACACCAGCGCATTGCTGGGCGACTGGCCGCGCGCGGTGGCTTGGTTGCTAACGCCACCTGCGTCGATATCCGCCTGCGTCAGAACGTGTTGGAAGGAATAGGTCCATGCCTCGCCCACATCCAGCACATTGGCCGTGCCAACATCGCCACTGACATATTGCGGCGGGGCGGCGGGGGTGATGGTCGATCCGTCAAGCCGTTGGAACACGTCGATCAGGCTGATGTTGCTCAGATCCTGATTGCCCGAGTTGGTGACGGTGATGGTGTAATCCAGTGTCTCGCCCGCCACAGGGGGCGAAGACAGACCACCGGTCGCCAGCGTCTTCAGCGCGGTGATCCCCGGCGTCGGGGCGGTGACCGGGATCGACAGCCCGTCGGTTTCGTCAACAGGGGGAAGCCCTGCGGGCGGTGTGGCCGTCAACCTCGCCGTGTTGTCCAGCGATCCCTGCTGGTTCACGTCGGCCTGCGTGACCGTATAGCTGGCGGTGAAGGTGATGCTGTCGCCCGGCGCAAGGGTATCCCAGCTGCCATTGGCGGCGGCATCCGTGCTGTCTCCGGAGGGTGCGACATCCGTATCAATCGCATCACCACCGACGCTCAGCGCAACAGTGCCCGCCGCGCTTGTGTGCTGGTCGCTGACCGCCACATCGGTCAGCGTCACATTGCCGGTGTTGGTCGCGCTATAGGTATAGGTGATCACATCGCCAACAGCCGCGCCTGACGTGATCGAGGCCGTTTTTGTGAAATCCACCGACGCAGTGCGGTTGGCGGGCAAGGTCACGGTGTCCGTCTCTGGCCCCGGCGAGGCAGGCAGCGGCACCTCGGGCGAGGAGACGCGCGCAATATTGGTCAGGCTGCCTGCGTTCAGGTCGGCCTGCGTCACCGTATAACTGCCAGTGCAGGTCAGCTCGTCACCCGGTGCAAGTTCGCCTCCCGGCAGCGCGGGACACGTCACGCTGGCGATCTTGTCATCGGCCACGACCGGCAAAGCGGTCAGGGTGATATTGCCCGTGTTGGTCACAAGATAGCTGTAATTCACCACCTGCCCAACGGATGCGATCTGCGCCGCATCTGCCGATTTGGCAAGCGAGAAGCTGGGCGCTTGATCCGGGCCGCGCACGAACACGTCGTCTTGCGCAGTGATCGGCGTGGCATCGGGTGTCACGTCATTGGCCGTGGCACGCGCGATGTTGGTGAACCCGCCATAGGTCGGGGCGGCTCCGTTCACGGCATCCACGTCATCTTGCGTCACGGTATAGGTAAAGGTGCACAGGGTTAGCGCCTGCCCGACGGCTAGATCGCCCACCGCGCAGCTTGTGGGCGTCACGGGAAGGTCATCGGTGATCACCACATTTTCCAGCGACACGTTGCCCGTGTTGCGCGCCAGAACCGAGAAGGTGACGGTATCGCCTGCCTGTGTGAACACCGGCGTGCCGGGGGCCACTGCAGGCGTGACGGTTTTTTCCAACTCAAGCGCTGCGGTATTGTCCACCAGCGCAACAGTCACCTGCCCGTCGACCGACACCGTCGCCCCGGTGGGATCGGTGCCAGACACGTTTGCGATGTTGATCTTGCTTTGCGCATCAATGTCGCCTTGCGTCACGGTATAGTCACCAACGCATGTGATCGTCTCGGTCGGCAACAGGGTGACAGGCCCGGTGACGGTCGACCCAAGATGGGTGCAGGTCAGCGCGGCCACATCCGGGTCGCTCACTGCCGCGTTTGCGATGGTCTGGTTGCCGTCATTGGTCGCGGTGATGGTGAATTCGATCACATCACCCGCGGCGGCAGGTTGCGGGCCGTTCGAGATGGTCTTGGCAATCGACAGCGACGGATCGGTATCTGCCGGGACGGTCTTGGTGGCCTGTCCTGACAATACCAGCGTTTCATCCGGCGTGCCCGGCGCGAAAGTGGTCGACCCGACGGCGATGTTCGTCACCTCGCCCGCGTCCACATCAGCTTGGGTGACGGTATATTGCGCGGTACAGGTCGCGGTTTCATTCACCCCAAACACACCACTGACCGACGCATCGTAACACACGAAAGGCGCGCCGATCTTGTCATCATCAATCGAGATGTCTTCCGACAGGGCGACGGTCGGACCGTTGGTGATTTCATAGGAATAGGTAATAACGTCGCCCGCTGCCGCAAAGGTCACATCGGTCGGGTCACTGTCCTTGGTCAACGAGATGGCAGGCGTCGCGCTGACCGGATAAATCGCATCATCAGACGGCGACGTGACGGGGGTGCCGTTATAATCACCCGTCGCGGTGGCGACGTTGGTGACGGACCCAAAGCCCACATCGCCCGCAACCATCGTATAGGAACCGGTGCAGATGACGTTTTCGGTGGGCAGCAATTCTCCATTGGTCAACGGCGCACAGGTGATACCCGTGGCCTTGTTGTCGGTGATGGTGATTGGCCCGTCGATGGTGACGTTGCCGGTGTTCGTCACCTCGAACTGATAGCTCAGCACGGTGCCTTCATCGAACACGTCCGGCGTGGCGGATAGCAGCGTTTTGTCAACCGTCAGCGCGGGGCTGGTCGAGGCATTGACCGTCAGCGTGTCGGTTGGCGACTGAACCGGGCTGCCACCCTGCGTTGTCGCAGCGGACGCGATATTGGTCACTGATCCCGCGTCCAGATCCTCCTGCGCGGCGGTCCAGACATGGGTGCAGGTCACGTTTGCGCCGGGCAAAAGCGGGCCGGTGCCGCAGGCCAGACCATTGCCGATCTGGTCGTCATCCACGGTGAACGGCCCATCCAAAGTGATGTTGCCGTCATTGGTGACGGTGAATTCATAGGTCAGCTGATCGCCAACCGCCGCATAGGTCAGCGCTGATGTGGGTGCCAACGCCTTGCCAAAGCTGATGGATGGCGTCGTGTCTGCCGGAACTGTGACACCTGACGGCCCATCAGTCGCGGTCACTGATGTTGGCCCGCCGGGGGTTACCGGCACAACCGGCTGGGTGACACTGGCGGTGGCCGCGTTCACGACCTGCCCTGCGTTCAGGTCGTCTTGTGTGACCTGATAGCTTCCAGTGCAGGTGATGCTGGCGGTCGGTAGGATCGGGCCGGTTGGGCAACTGACCGGTCCGGTGCCCTGCCCTGCGATCAGGGGGTCGTCAATTGTGACCGGCGCGGTGATCGACACATTGCCGGTGTTGGTGACAAGGAATTCATAGGCCAGCACCTGCCCGACCGTATCAAACGGGTTGGGGCTGCCAGCGGCAAGGCTTTTCGCCAAGGTGATCGTTGGCGTTGCCGCAATATACACTTCGGTCGGGTCGTCGGTGGTGTTGCCGTCCCCATCATCGCCATCGTCCGAGACATCCGACACGGTCCCGCCACCCGGCACATCCGCCGTGCCGGTCACGGTGTTTTCAACCCCTCCCGCGTTGATGTCATCCTGCACCAGCGTATAAGTCGCCTGATATTCCCACGTCTCGCCGATATCGAGCGTGCCAGGCACACCCCCATCGCCGGAGCTGGGCGTACCGGGAACCGACAAGGTCAGCGTCGCGCCATCGCGCCGGGTTAGACTGTCATTCAGCGACACATTGGTCAGCGCCGTATTGCCGGTGTTGGCGACCTGAATGGTAAAGACGATCTGATCGCCCGCTGTCACCGGCGTGCTGAACCCCGATGTGTCTGCTGTCTTTTCGACATTGATGCCGGGCGCTGCAGTATAGCCCGTGGTCGCCGTACCGGGCGTAACGGGAGGCAGGCTGCCACTGACCGGCGTGCCGGTTGCGGTTGCGCTGTTGGCAATCGCCGTCGCCGTATCCGCCGCCGTGGTCAGCGCCACCACATCCGCCGCCACCAGAGTATAGGTCGCGGTGAAGGTCGCGGTGCCTGCGGGGGCCAACGTCGTGCTGTCGCTGGTCGTCCAAACCAGATCAGCACCCGCATGGGCGTTGCCATCGAAGGTCGGGCCGGTATCCACAGGGGCCACGCCCGTGATATCCACATTGCCGCTGTTCGTCACGATAACCTGATAGTCGATTGTATCGCCTATTAAGGGCGGATTGGACAGGTTGGTCGCGGGAACGGACTTGGCGACACTCAGTCCCGGCGCGGCGGCATAGCCCGTCGTCGCGGTGCTGGGCGTCACCGGAGGCAAGCTGCCAGAGGTCGGCGTGCCGGTGCCCGTCGCGCTGTTGGCAATCGCATTGGTCGGGTCTGCTGCGCTGGTCAAAGCAGCGACATCGGCGGCCACAAGCGTATAGGTCGCGAAGTAGGTCTTAGCCTCACCCGGCACCAGCGTTGTGCTGCCAACCGTAAACCAGAACAGATCCGTCCCGGCATGAGCGTTGCCGTCAAAGGTCGGCCCGGTATCGACCGGCGTTGCCCCGTCGATGTTTACATTGCCGGTGTTGGTGACGACCACCTCGTATTCAATCGTGTCGCCCGCAACGGGTGGGGTGGACAGGTTGGTGGCAGCGACACTTTTTGCCACGCTCATACCGGGCGCGGCGGCATAACCCGTCGTCGCTGTGCTTGGCGTCACCGGCGGCAAACTGCCAGAGGTCGGTGTGCCGGTCGCACTTGCGCTGTTGGCAATCGCGTTGGTCGGGTCTGCGGCACCCGTCAGCGCCGTCACATCTGCCGCCACCAAGGTATAGGTCGCCGTGAACGTCGCCGAGGCGCCGGGGGCCAGCGTCGTGCTGTCGCCCGTCGTCCAGCTAAGATCTGCACCCGCATGGGCGGCACCATCAAAGGTCGGGCCGGTATCAACCGGGGCCACGCCAGACACATCCACGTTGCCGCTGTTGGTAATCACCACCTGATAGTTAATCGTGTCGCCCGCCGTTGGCGGTGTCGACAGGTTGGTAGCTGGCACGGACTTGGCAACACTCAAACCCGGCGCGGCGCTGTATCCGGTCGTGGCCGTGCTGGGCGTCACGGGGGGCAGCGTTCCGTTTGCAGGCGTGCCGGTTGCTGTCGCGCTGTTGGCTATTGCGTTCGTCGGATCGGCCGCACTGGTCAACGCCGCCACATCTGCCGCCACCAAAGTATAGGTCGCCGTGTACGTGGTCGTATCGCCCGGTGCCAGCGTCGTGCTGCCGCCCGCCACCCAGATCAGGTCGGCACCCGCATGGGCGCTTCCGTTAAAGGTCGGGCCGGTATCGACGGGCGCCACACCCGAGATGTCCACGTTGCCGGTATTCTCAACCACAACCTGATAGGCAATCGTGTCACCCACCGATGGTGGGTTTGACAGATTGGTCGCCGGGACGGTCTTGGTCACCTCCAGTTCGGGGGCGGGAACAAAGGTGTTGGTCAGAACGCAGGTCACATCCTCGGCATCCCCCAAAGCCAGACCATCCAGCGGATTGCTGTCCGCCCCGCCCGAACAGGTGGCCGTTAAGGCATAGTTCGGGTCATCGGTTTCTGAAATCGTGTATGTGCCAACCGGCACCGTGACATCGGTGACAGCGGCAGACCCGGTGACACCGCTGCCGGATGCTGTGCTGCCGTTTGTGTAAGACAAGGTGAAGTCACCCGGCACAGCGGACCCGCCAAGCGAGTTATCAACAACCTTCTCGAGCGTAAGCTCAGGTGAAATATCGACGGTGATGGACGCGAGCGAAAATTGAACACGCGCATTTCGTGCACCCTGAACATCATCCATGATGATCGAGAAAGATGTGGCCGGCGTATCCAACGTGAAAGTCGCAGACTCATTTGTCGGGTTATTACCGCTGGCGTTTGCCAAGAAGCTTCCGACGGCGCCCGAGGCGATCAATCGGCCGCGCTGATCGTCGGCGGCTGACAGCCAAGGGGGGCGCGGTCCGACCAGCGGGTAAATCTCGATGGTAGGTGAAGTCCATGTGCCCGGCACGTTTGCTGCAAAGGAATCCCGTGGCGCTGTGCCGTCCATATCGTCAATATCTTCGAAGATGGCCCGATCCAGCAGAAACCCATTCGTTGTATAGGTCATAATCGCGGAACGGTTACACGCAGAGTTGAACTGACTCGGAAACAGCGTAATGCGGCCAGCACCACTAATACTGGCGCAGGACGTGTTCTGAGGCGAAACTGTGACTGTGATGGAGTTGCCGTTGCCGTCTTCAAGAATAGCAGTGAAGTTGTTGGGCACGGAGGTAAGGGTAAAGTCGGACGCATCCGCTTCACCCGCGAACGACGCGACCATGAAGATAGCAAGCAGGGCAGTCTTTATCGCTGCGGCTGCACGGATGACGGGTCCAAGCCGATTACTCGTCTGTCTATCACGGGACTCATTCATCTGCTCACAACCTCGAAACTGCGCGTTTTTCTGCTGGCTTCTCTTCGGTCCAACTGGGTAGTAGTGGCGACGGCCAACTACAAAACACACCTTTGCACGCCAAAAACTACTTGCTTTAGGAATTGTTAATAAGAAAGCTCTACCTAAACAACAGACAGATTAACCATTGTTCACGTTCTCTGCATAATAGAGTTGGGTGTGGACAATTGCCCACACGTCAATCAACGCCGAGTTTCGGCTTGGAACACCGATTTCCTGTGACTTTGAACCGCGTTTGCAACCATCTTCGACGCATCCCATATCCGATGTAAAAAGCCCCTTTCGTTGTCATACCAGCCAAACACACGCAATAGACCGCCATCAGGTGTGACAGTTTCTCTAAGAGAAATTGAACTCTTCTGATCTCAGGTCAGTCGCAAGTGTCGCTCATCGCTACTTAGGTCTGGACAGTTGTGCCAGATCTACAAGCATCGAAGTTGTCCTATGTTCGCAGGGCAACCTCGCTGTTGAAGGACTACTTCCGCAGATATTGAATGAAGTTTTACATTTGCAGCAAAAGTTGGCGTTCGCCATTCAAGGGTGAAAGCTACGCGTTACGAGCGCACAAAGTGCGTTCTGAGTGTCGCGCAAGCACCTTTCTTATCACGCTTTGTGGGCTTGCTGCGATGCAGAGAAGAATTGGCCAACTTACGGAGGATCATCGAGATTTCGTACTGACGGGTCTTGGCAATGTTGCGAGCAACCTGGCGGGCGTCTTCGTATTATTCTCAGTGATCTTACACGCATCAGCGTTTGGGTATCATTGGGCTTTGGATTGACAAATCCGGCAAAACTGCATGTAGGCATAGCCTTCGTGGCAGATATATTGGTCGTTCTCGGCACCTAAGAACGACGAACCCCGCCATTTTACGGGCGGGGTTTCGGCTTCATTGGTTGCGGGAGTAGGATTTGAACCTACGACCTTCAGGTTATGAGCCTGACGAGCTACCGGGCTGCTCCATCCCGCGCCAATGCGGTGTATATAGGCCGCTGATTTCAGGACTACAAGCGCAATCGGTAAAAAAATCTGAACAAATGGCGATACCTCTACTGGCTCGTGACATTGCTGCTTTGAACAGGTAACTATCTGAGAATATGGAAGGATACACGATGGATGGCACACTCGCAGTGTTGTTTCTGCTGACAGGTTTGATCGATATGTGGGTCAACCACTGCAACACCGGCTGTGTAAAACCCGTATCCACCGTGGCGCGCCATGTTGCATCCGCAGGTGGGTTGATTTTCGAAGCAGATTCCATCGGCGCTGAGGCGTACTATCGCCATGATCTTCCGCTCAGCTATGGACCTTTTCAGCCGACAATCGGGGCCTCGGTGGACAGTCAGGGCGATATCTGGATCGGTCTGGGCGCCGTAAATGTATTTCATCTGTGGGGCGACAGATCATTTGCACAGCTCTCATTCATGCCCGGCATCTGGCTGCGCGGCGACGGCCCTGTGATGGGGCACCCGATCGAGTTTAGGTCAGGCATTGACGCCGGGTATGAACGGCCGGATGGGATGCGCTATAGCGTATCGCTCGATCATCGATCGAACGGCGACATCGTGCCCGTGAATCCAGGGTTGGAGACGTTGCAATTCCGCGTCTCTGTTCCAGCGGAATGACGGCGCCCAGCCACACGATTTGCCGAAACCTCGCAACAGGCGCATAGTTAAGGGGTGAAGTCATGTTGCGCCCTGTTTTTCGCTGCTCTTGTCGTGCTCGCCAATACCCCGCCTGCGCGTGCGGTCAGCTATGAGACGCTTCTAAGAACACCTGCAATGGATCCCTGTCACATGTTCACTGATGATGCGGATTTTGTGGTGCTCTATATCGATATGGGCGCCGAGGGCGAGGTGCAGCTCAGCCTGCCCCGCGCCTATCTGGAAGACCGCGCCGACCAGCAAAGCGGGCTGCGGCACGGGTCACTTCTGCTGCGGGTCATGGTTGGGAACTTCCTGCCCGTCAGCCGCGCGCAGGCACTCCGGCTATCCGCCAGCCGGCAAGGAAACGACGCCCAGACCGCGTTCATCACCATGCTGATCAGCGACTTCCCTGACATTTCCGAACGGCTGGAAACCTTGTCGATGACAGCAACACCAAACGACGTTGGATTGGTTCCCCTTGTTGGCACAACCCCGGCACCACGCACCAGCTTTGCCGCCTTGCACCCCGACCAAAGCCCCCACGCCTTCATCGAGTGCATGACACTTGAAACCACACCCCGCCCGACCTGCACCCATCAACTGCGCACCAGCGGCGTTGACGTGGTGCTGGATTACAGCACCGACCTTCTGCCGATCTGGGCGGATGTTCAGGCACGGGTGGAACGGTTTTTGGGATGTGCTGAGGCGGGGTGAGGGAGTTGTGGAAAGCCACGTTCACATCAGACGCACTTCAAGATAAAGATGGCTTTAGTCGAGCTGACTGCGGCCGGAGGCATTCACACATGACAACCACGAGCATTTCAAGATTGTCCCGCCCGTTGTTGATCACAACTCTTGCCTTATCAATGCTGGCGCTTGTGCTGGTCGGGGCGGGTTATTCTGGAACCAAATCCTCTAAGCCTGTTTCTCGCGTGGAACAGCGCGCGGCAGGCATAAACAATTTTACCGTTGATGAGTTGCTTAACACGCCTCCATCCGATCCCTGCCAGTTTTTCGGCGGCGAGAACGCGATGGTGGAATGGTTCATCGAGATGGATCTTGAAAACAAGCTGATCCCGATGCGCGTTCCAAAGATCTATCTGGAAGACAAACCGGATCACGAGGAAGGTGTGCACCACACGGCGCAGCTGTTTCGCATTATTCTCGACAACTTTTTGCCCGTAACGCGCTCTCAGACATCAGCGATTCATCGCGCCCAACCTGACAACGCCCATGCGCGACAATACGGGCGCCTTCTTGTCGGTGACTACATTGAACTTCGGGAGATTATCTCGCTTATGATCTCGATGATGGGTGGGCGTTTTGACGAGAGGCGTCCGATGGAAGAGTTCCCGGTTACACCGGGTCCATACGGTTTGACCAAAGTGCTGCCGCCCGCGGGGAATCTGGAAAGAAACGTTTACTTCAGGACGGGTTCTGATGGGAACCCGGTGACAGCGATCGAGTGCCATATCAAGAATGAGGTCTCTCGATATCCAACATGTAATATGCGCTTTAGAGCTTCCGAAGTTGACGTAAATGTAGGTTTTCATGTCCCCTATCTGCCCCGCTGGGCCGCCATCAAACAGGATGTCGAGCGATTTCTTTCCTGCGCCACCGATTTTGAACAAGAACGATAGAGAGAACCAAAATGCTCACCACAGCCCAACTGAACATCCTGTCGCAACATTCTGAAGCAGGCGACCGGATCGCTTACTATGAAGCGCTGTCATCCTTTGGTATTGCATATGGTGCATTGGCACTTGGGGTGGTGCTCAACGACACCGTTTCAGGCGCATCTTCCAATCAGTTTTCGCTTCATCGAGCGGGAACATTACCCCCCCAACGCAAGACCGCCGCCAGCGGTGTTGCGGGCGGCGGTTTTGGTGTTTTGGTATCGTTTAGAGAGAACGAGCTGCTTACTAGGTTTGGCGGTGACCTACTCTCCCACGTCTTAAGACGCAGTACCATTGGCGCGACAGTGCTTAACTTCCGAGTTCGGGATGGGATCGGGTGTTTCACTTGTGCTGTGACCACCAAACCGAGAAAGCAGCTTTGATTGTTTTGCGGGTGCAGGGAACAATCTTGTCCAAGTCAGTACACATTGGTGTGTATGCTTTTGAGTGATCGTAGAAGTGTCTGGCTTCTACTGGATCAAATCAAGCCTATCGGACAATTAGTACCGGTCAACTGAACACATTGCTGTGCTTACATCTCCGGCCTATCGACGTGGTGGTCTTCCACGGTCCTCAGGGATACCTTGTTTTGAGGGGGGCTTCCCGCTTAGATGCCTTCAGCGGTTATCCTGTCCGATCATAGCTACCCAGCACTGCCGTTGGCACGACAACTGGTCCACCAGTGGATCGTTCACCCCGGTCCTCTCGTACTAGGGGCAACTCCTCTCAAGTATCCTACACCCACGGCAGATAGGGACCGAACTGTCTCACGACGTTCTAAACCCAGCTCACGTACCTCTTTAAACGGCGAACAGCCGTACCCTTGGGACCTGCTCCAGCCCCAGGATGAGATGAGCCGACATCGAGGTGCCAAACACTGCCGTCGATATGGACTCTTGGGCAGTATCAGCCTGTTATCCCCGGCGTACCTTTTATCCGTTGAGCGATGGCCCTTCCACTCGGGACCACCGGATCACTATGGCCGTCTTTCGACTCTGCTCGACTTGTCAGTCTCGCAGTCAGGCTGGCTTCTGCCATTGCACTCAACGAGCGATTTCCGACCGCTCTGAGCCAACCTTCGCGCGCCTCCGTTACTCTTTAGGAGGCGACCGCCCCAGTCAAACTACCCGCCACGCAGGGTCCCGGATCCGGATAACGGACCGCGGTTAGACATCAAGCAGAACAAGGGTGGTATCTCAAAGGAGGCTCCACAGGAACTGGCGTCCCTGCTTCGAAGCCTACCACCTATTCTGCACATGTTGTGCCTGATGCCAGTGCGAAGCTGTAGTAAAGGTGCACGGGGTCTTTCCGTCTAACCGCGGGAAGCCTGCATCTTGACAGGCAATTCAATTTCGCTGAGTCGATGTTGGAGACAGCGGGGAAGTCGTTACGCCATTCGTGCAGGTCGGAACTTACCCGACAAGGAATTTCGCTACC